>NZ_JBITHO010000010.1:0-109845 GCF_044458065.1 Streptomyces sp. NPDC050504
CTCCGCTGGCCGGCGCCCCACTGGCCCCCGGGGGGGCGGGGCGCGGGGGGGGCGGCGCCGCCCCCGGCCCCCCCCCCGCCGCCCCCCCCGGGGGGGGGGGGGGGGCGGGCCCCGCCCCCCCGGCCCGGTCCGCGTCCCGCAACGCGCCCCCTTCCCCCAGGAGTTCGACATGCACCGTCCGCCAGGACCCGTCGGCGGCCGGTTCACCGGCAACGGGCCCGCCTACGACGCCGACCGCCTCGGGTTCGTGCTCGACGCGACGAGGACCCACGGGCCCCTGTGGTCGTTCGACCGTTCCGTGTACGTCGCCGCCGGCCCCGAGACCTGCGCGGACGTCCTGCACCGCACCACCCGCGAGTTCGAGCTGTCCGGCGGCTTCCTGCCGCCGCCCGACGGCGCCGCGGGCCACGAGCACGAGGGGCGGCACGCGCACGCCGCGCGCATGCGCGGACTGCGTCCCTCCGCGGTGCGCCGCGCGACCGGCATGGTCGCCGAAGAGGCCATGACCTTCGCCCACGAGTGGCCCGACACCACCCCCGTGGACGTCCTGGCCACCGCCCGCACCGCCTTCTCCGGCGTCGCCGCCCGCTTCGTCTTCGGCGCGGACGCCGAACCCCTGCGCCACGTCGAGCAGGAGCTCTCCCGCCTGAGGGCCCAAGGCGCGCCCCGCCGCCGGGTCCGCCGCGCCATGGACGCCGCCGCGTCGCGCATCGGCGCCGCCGTCGCCGCCCGCCGCGCGCACGGCCGCGACGAGGACGACGTGCTCGGCGCGCTGCTGCGCCCCTCCCAGCAGTACGGCACCCTGCGCGACGAGGTCGTCGTGCACGCCTGCGTGCTCGTCCTGCTCGGCGCCCAGGAGATGCCCACCCGCGCCCTCGCCTGGATCCTGCTGCTCCTCGCCCGCCACCCCGAGGCCGCCGACGCCGTCGCCGCCGAGGCCGCCGCGCTGCCCCGCGCGCCCGAGGAGACCGTCGCCGAGGACGTGCGCGGCCTGGTCCGCACCGAGGCCGTGGTGCGCGAGGCGCTGCGGCTGCACCCGCCCAACTGGCTCTTCGCCACCCGCACCGCGACCGTCGACACCCGCGTCGGCGGCTGCCCCGTGCCGCGCGGCACCCGCGTGATGGTCACGCCCTACCCCGTGCACCGCGACCCCGGGGTCCACCCGGCCCCGGACGACTTCCGGCCGGACCGGTGGATCGGCGACGACGGCGAGATCCGGCCAAACGCGGGGGCGGTCGACGGGGGCTACCTCCCGTTCGGCACGGGCCCGCGCGCGTGCGAGGGCACGGCCCTGGCCATGACCGAACTGGTCCTCTTCACGGCACACCTCGCGCTGCGCCACCACATCGGTGTAGACCTGGAGGGTCACCCCGTCCGGGTGGGCACCGAAGGGGCGTTGACGCCCGAGGGGCTGCACCTGGCGCTCACCCGCCGCAAGGCCGCCACGCCGCCGGGGGCGTAGGGGCATCCCGGCCTGCCCCCGTACCGGGACTTTCGGGCAGCCGGGCACCGCCTCCACCCCTCTAACCTGCGGCCATGACCATGTGGACCTCTCTGGACCCGGCCGATGTGACCGTCGAGCCGGGGTCCCGGACCTCCTCCCGCCTGCGGGTGCGCAACACCGGGGACACCGTGGAGGAGTACCGCCTCTCCCTCGTCGGCAAGCCGTCGGGCTGGGGCCGGATCGAGCCGGACGTTCTGCGGCTCTACCCGGGGAGCGAGGGGACCGCCGAGATCTCCTTCGCGCCACCCCGCACGTCCGACGCGGAGGCGGGACCCGCCGCCTACGGTGTCCGGATCGAGCCCCGGGAGAACGCCGGGGCCCGTGACGTGGTCGAGGGGCAGCTCACCGTCGCCCCGTTCAGCGAGGTCCGCGCCGAGATCCTGCCGCCCACGCTCATCGGGCGGATGCGCGGGCGGGCCCGCATCGCCGTGGACAACCTCGGCAACACCCCGCTCACCGCGTCCCTCGTGGCGCGCGACGAGTCCAACCGGCTCACCTTCGACCTCCAGCCCAACGCCGTGCAGGTCGCCCCGGGCCGCGCCGCCTTCGGCGAGCTGGCGGTGCGGCCGCAGGACGTGCGCTGGACGGGCAACCAGGAGACGCACCGGTTCACCGTCGCCGTGCGCCGCTCGGGCGACGACACCAGCCTCGACCTGGAAGCCACCTTCGAGCAGAAGCCCGTGCTGGGCCGCTGGCTCGTGGTGGTCGGCGGGCTCCTGGTGACCGCGGCGATCGCCTTCGCCGTGCTGTGGTTCGGCTTCCAGCCCAAGGTCACCAGCGCCCTCAAGACGACCAAGCCGTCGGGCTCCGCGCAGCCGCTGCCGCAGGGCAACGACGGGCCGCTGCCCGACGGGTCCCTGCCGCCGCCGCCCGGCGACAAGGGCGGCGACGGCGACGCGCCGCCGCCCGGCGAGCTGCCGCCCCCGCCGGGCGAGCTGCCGCCCGCGCCCCCGCCCCCGGCCGACAACAACGGCGGCGGCGACAACGACGACGGCGGCGGCAGCGACAACAACAGCGGCGGCGGCGCCAAGAAGGGCGGCGGCGCGGCCCAGCCGCCCGCGGCCAAGAAGCCCGCGCCCCGGCCCGTGGGCCCGGACTGGGACATGAACTACCAGCCGAGCGTCGTCGTGTACTTCGCGCAGCTGCGGCTGTACTACATGGACTCCAAGAACCCCTGCCAGATCAAGACGAACAAGTTCTCCGTCGGCGTGATCGACGCGGAGACGCGCCGGGCGCTCGTCTGCTACCAGGACGCCGTCAACCGCAAGGACTACGGCGCCGACATCCCGGACACCGAGCGCGGCAAGCTCGGCCGCCACACGCTCACCTCGCTGTGGATGCAGGGCGTCACCTCCAGCGTCGCCAAGCGCAACGCGACGAACTGGGAGGTCACCCAGTTCGAGGCGGCCTACTGGTGGGCGTACAACAAGTCGTACGAGCCCAGCGACATGGTGAAGCTCGAAGGCTTCGCGCAGGAAGGCGTCGACCACTTCCTCCAGAAGGGGTCGAAGGCCAGGAAGTACAGCGCGACCGTCGCCGAGCACGTCGGCAACTACCAGCGGTGGGTGGGCATCGAGCCGACGGGCACCCTCAACTCGACGACCATCAACCGCATGCTGGGCGGCGGGGTCCGCGAGTAGCGCGCACACCGCGGCGTTCGAACTCCAGAGTGACCGGGGGGCAGCCGGTGTTGCCCCCCGGTCTGCCCGTATGTCCCCTGTCCCTTGCCCTCGTGGGCAGTTGACTGGCGCGGGTGAGTATGTGGACACAGCTGGAGCCCGCCGCGACGACAGTCGACCCGGGTTCCGCAGCAACCGTGCGGCTGCGCCTGCGCAACACCGGGGACACCGTCGAGGAGTACCGGCTGACGCTGGTCGGCGAAGCGGCGGGCTGGGCGCACATCGAGCCCGCCGCGCTGCGGGTCTACCCGGGTGCCGAGGAGTCCGCGCAGATCACCTTCGCCCCGCCGCGCACCTCCGACGCCACGGCGGGGCCCGTCCCGTTCGGCGTCCGCGTCGAGCCCAGGGAGCGTCCACACACGGCCGACGTCGCCGAGGGCCGGCTGACGGTCGGCCCGTTCACCGCGGTCAAGGCGGAGCTGGTGCCGCGCACGGTACGGGGCCGCTTCCGCGCCCGGGGCGCCGTCGCGGTCGACAACCTCGGCAACCAGCCGCTCACCGCCACCTTCTCCGGGCGCGACAACGGCGACTCGGTCGGCGTCGAGGCGACGCCGGGCGCGGTCCAGGTCGAGCCGGGACGCGCCGGGTTCGCCGAGCTGAACATCCGCCCCGGGCGCGTCAGTTGGATCGGCGGCTCGACCGAGCACCCGTACACCGTGAAGGTCCTGCGGGCGGGCTCGCAGGAGCCCGAGGAGCTGCGGGGCAGCTACGTCCAGCCGTCGGTGGTCCCGGGCTGGGCGCTCGCCGTCTGCTCGGCGCTCGTCGTGCTCGCGGTGGCCGCGGCGGCGCTGTGGTTCAAGCACGACCCCAAGGTGACCAGCAGCGCGACGGTCAAGAAGACGGCGGCGTCCGCGCTGCCCAACCCGCAGGGCTCGGCCTCGGCCGCGCCCCCGCCGCCGAAGTCGGCGCCCCCGCCGGAGCCCAAGACCGACAACGACCCGCCGCCGGAGGGCGAGGCGAAGGCGCCGCCCAAGGAGGAGAAGAAGGACGGCGGCGGTGGCGGCGGCGCTCCGAAGGAGAAGAAGAAGTCCCCGTACGACCCGCTGAAGAAGATGTGGATCCAGTCCGGGCTGAGCGAGAAGTACCTCGGCGCGTCCAAGGAGCACGCGCGCAACGGCCGCAACACGTACACCCTGGGCTGGATCGACAACCAGACCCCGTGGGACCAGTACTGGTACGTCCACCCGCTCCCCGACGGCAACTACGCCTTCACCTCGTCCGACCTGCCGATCGCGCTGCTCGACAACACCCGCGAGGGCGACCAGGTCCAGCTCTGGGAGTCGGTCAAGGGCACCGAGCCCATCGCCAAGGGCGGCATGCGGGACAACCAGAAGTGGCGCATCAACCCGATCGGGGACGGCTGGGTGCGGATCATCAGCCTGGAGGACGGGAACTGCCTGACGGACATGTCCCCGAACAGCAGCCAGTACCTCCAGGTCACCGAGGTGAAGCCGTGCGAATCGGTGAGCCGGGACCAGCAGAAGTGGAAGATCGTGGAGTCCAAGGACCAGGGGTAGCCCAGAGGCGTGGGGGGGGGGGGGGGCCCCCCCCCCCCCCCCCCGCCCCCCCCCCCCCCCCCCCCCCCCCGCCCCCGCCGGCCCCCCCCCCCCGCCCCCCCCCCCCGCGCGTGCGCCGGGTGTTGGGGGGGGGGGGGGGGGGGGGGGGCCCCGGCCGGTGGGGGGGGGGGGGGGCCCCCCGGGCGGGGGGGCCCGCGGGGGGGGGGGGGGGGCCCCCCCCCCCCCCCCCCGTCCGGCCTGAAGCGTCCCTACGGCGCCCAGGGGGCCCTGTCGCCCAGGACCAGGCGGCCCGCCTTGAGGTACTCGCGGCGCGCCCCCGCCAGCACGTCGTCCGCGGTGACCGCCGATCCGCGGCCCGCCGCGCGGTAGCCCGCGGTCACCGCGGCGGAGCGGATCGCGCCGCCCGCCAGCTCGAACTCCTTGGCGCAGCGCGCGATCGCCTCGTCCAGGTCGTCCGCGCGGGGCGTCCCCGCGAGGCAGGAGTTCCACAGCGAGACGCGCTGCTGGGCGTCGGGGAACGGGAAGTCCACGACGACGTCGAGCCGCCGGGTGAACGCCTCGTCGATGTTGGCCCGCAGGTTCGTCGTCAGGACGGCGATCCCGTCGAACGCCTCCAAGCGCTGGAGGAGGTACGCGCTCTCCAGGTTGGCGTACCTGTCGTGCGAACTCTTCACCTCGGAGCGCTTGCCGAAGACCGCGTCGGCCTCGTCGAAGAGCAGCACGCAGTCCGTGCGGTCGACCTCGACGAAGATCTTCTCCAGGTTCTTCTCGGTCTCGCCCACGTACTTGTCGACCACCGACGACAGGTCGACGACGTACAGGTCAAGGCCCAGCTCGCCCGCCACCACCTCGGCGCCGAGCGTCTTGCCGGTGCCCGACTCGCCCGCGAAGAGCGCGACGACGCCGCGCCCGCGCCCGCCGCCGGTGCGCAGCCGCCACTCGCCGAGCACCCGGTCCCTGTTGCGGGCCCTGCTGGTCAACTCGTGCAGCATGTCGAGGGGTTCGTCCGGCAGGACGAGGTCGGCGAAGCCCACGGCCGGCCTGATGCGCCGCGCGTGGCTGTCGAGCAGCGGCGCGGAGACCAGCCGGGCGCTGCGCTGCACCTGGGCGAGCGTGAGACCGGCGCCCTCGAACGCGGCGAGCGCCCGCGCCGAGCGGGCCGCCCTGCGGACCTGGTCGCCGCTGAGGCGGTACGGGGCGGTGGCCTCGTCCAGGTCGAAGTCCCGTTCCAGGGAGGCGAGTTCGCGGTGCCACAGGTCGCCGGTGCCCGCCACGGCGCCCGGCGCGTCCAGGGCCAGCAGCTCCGCTTCGGGGGCCCACCTGGGGTCGGGCGCGTCCGTCCCGGCGAGGACGACCGTCGCTCCGGGCACGGCCAGCGCCCGTACGAGCGGTCCGGGCCCGGTGGGCAGCGGCTCGACCACCACGGCCGCGCCGCGCAGCCGCGCCTCGCGCAGCAGGGCGCGGGCCGCCACGGGGTCGGCGCTCTCGGGGCGGTAGCGCAGCACGGGCCGCCCGGCGGCCCGCAGCGCGGCCACCACCGGGTCGGTCGCGGCCCCGGGGACGCGCTCGCGCAGGTGCACGGTGACGTGCCCGGCGGCGGCGATCCGGGCGCCCAACGGGTCGGCCGCGCCCTCCTCACCGGCCGCGCCGGTTTCCCCCGGGGCGTCCGCGCCGGTCGGCGCCAGCAGTTCCACGCCCGCGCCCAGCAGCTCAGGGTCCAGGCGGCTGTCGTCGCCCAGCAGGTGGGCCACCACCCGCTCGGGCACCCGCAGCGCGCGGCCGGGCAGCGGCCGGTCCTCGTCCTCAAGGGTCAGCAGGCCCCCGGCGCGCAGCGGCGCGGCGGGGTGGAAGCGGTCGCGGGCGGCCGGGTCGAAGGGGCCGGTGCCCGCGAGGTCCAGGGCGAGCGCCACGGTGGCGCGGCGCCGCCCGACGTCGTCGTTGAGGTACCCGTACAGCGCCTCGAAGCCCCGGTCGACGTCGGGGGCGAGCGCCGCGACGAGGACGTGCGCGTCGAGCGCGGTCAGCCCGAAGGTCCGGGCGAGCGCGGCGAGCCGGTCGGCGCCCCCGGTGCCGGGCAGCGGCACGCCGTCGCCGTGCGGGGCGGTCCGCACCGGCTCGGCGGCGACGCGGCGGGCGGTCTCGTCGCTGATGTACAGGCCGCGCAGCGGGTCGCCCGCCGTGGGGTCGCCCGCGCTGCGGGCCTCCACGAGCGCGGCGACGCGGGCGCGCAGCGCGACGACCGACTCCAGCACGCCGCCGGAGCCCGTACCGTCCGTGTTCACTCCCCGGCCCCGTCCGTCTTCTTCGTGCCCACGCTGCGGCGCATGATCCGGGGCCTGGACCCGGCGGTCGTGCCGTCCGTCCCGCGCACCCGGATCACGCCCTCGGTGACCGGCGGCGCCACGTCGAACACCGGGGTGACCGGGAACGGCGTGGTGACCACGACGTCGAGCGAGGGCTTCAGCTCCCCGCCGAGCGCCGACCAGATGTCGGCGAGCGAGCGCGACTCGGCGGGCGGCACGCCCACCGAAAGCGGCAGGGTCCTGGTGAGCGGGCGCACCGACTCGGGCACCGCGTCGCCGGTCAGCACCTCGTGCGGGAGCAGCAGCGCCAGCACGCCGGAGAGCAGCCGGTGCTCGTCCTCGGGCCGGGAGGTCCAGGCGGTGACCAGGTAGGAGAGCCGGAACCAGCGCGGCGCCTGGCGCATGCGCTGCACGACCCCCTGGCCGTTGCGCTCGGGGTGGGCGCCGCGTTCGCGCAGCGCGAGGTCCTCGCGGATGTCGTACAGATAGGCGTTCAGCGTCGGGGCGTTGCGGCGGGCGGCCCAGTCGCGGGTCGGCGCGTCGAAGGCGACGTCACCGGTGACGGCGGGCGCGAGCAGGCCGCGCAGCGCCTCGTCTATCTCGTGGATCATCAGATGTAGCCTTCGCGGAGCGCGTACGCGACGGCATGCGCCCGGTTGGTGAGCTGGAGACGCGTCATGAGCGCGTGCAGGATGTTCTTCACCGTGCGCTCGGAGTACGCCAGTTTCTCACTGATCTGCCGGGTGTCCAGGCCCTCGGCGAGCAGCCGCAGCACGTCCACCTCGCGGGGCGCCATCCCGAAGACCGGTACGGCCCCGGCGGCCGCCGCGCCCGCGGCGGTGGCCCTGCGCAGCCGTCCCACCTGCACGAGGAGCCTGCTGATCAGGTCCGGCGGCAGCTCGCCCTCGCCGCGCGCGGCGCTGTGCACGGCGGCGAGCAGCCGCTGCTCGGTGGCCTGGTGGCGCCAGATGATGGCGCGCACGCCGTACTCGACCACCGCGAGCAGATCGGGTTCGCGCAGCTCGCGGGCGACGAGCACGACGCGCTGCTCACCGCCGCGCACCACGCGGCGCAGCTCGGCGGTGGAGAGTTCGTCGATCTGGTCGAGGAGCATCACGGCGACGGCCGGATCGTTCTGGGCCCCGTTGGTGCGTTCCGGTATGACCTCGATCGTCGGCTGATGCTGAAGGTGACTGATGACCCCGGCCCGGCTCAGCGGATCGGAAGCATGAACGGTCACTGTCACGCGCTTGGTGAGCACTTGCCGCTCCCTGTCCTAACCCCGTACGTCTCAACCGTCCAAGAGTGGACCACGCGAATCAACGTTCCATTGACACCCATTGAATGCCAGTCAATGGCCGATTACTGGTGGGTAATTTGTCTTGTAACCGCTCTCAGGGGATCGGGACGCAATACGGCCCCGGGATCTTTGTGCAGGTCCCGGGGCCGTACTGATCAGTAAGAAGACTGCTTACGCCGGCTTCTCCTCCAGGCGCGGGAACAGCACCGCACCCTTGGTCACCGTCGAGCCCGCGGGGAGCCGGCCCCACGTGCCGGCGTCCTGCACCGGCTGCTCGGCGAGCGCGCCCAGCGACGCCTCGGCGCCCAGGGAGTCCCACAGCTTCTGCGAGGTCTCCGGCATGATCGCGTTCAGCAGCACCGCGACGCCCCGCAGGGACTCGGCGGCGGTGTAGAGGATGGTCGCGAGGCGCGCCCGGCCCTCGTCGGACTCGTCCTTGGCCACCTTCCACGGCTCCTGCTCCGTGATGTAGCCGTTGACCTGCTTCACGAAGTCGAAGATCGCCAGGATGCCGCCCTGGAAGTCCAGCTCCTCGCCGATCTTCCGGTCGGCCTCGGCGACCGCCTTGGCCAGGCCCTCGCGCACGGCCAGCTCGGCGTCGCCCGCGGCGGCGTCGGCGGGCAGCGCGCCCTCGAAGTACTTCCCGACCATGGCGGCCACGCGCGAGGCGAGGTTGCCGTAGTCGTTGGCCAGCTCGGAGGTGTACCGCGCGGAGAAGTCCTCCCAGGAGAACGAGCCGTCGCTGCCGAAGGCGATGGCGCGCAGGAAGTACCAGCGGTAGGCGTCCACGCCGAAGTGCGAGGTCAGGTCCTGCGGCTTGATGCCGGTCAGGTTCGACTTCGACATCTTCTCGCCGCCGACCATCAGCCAGCCGTTGGCCGCGACCCTGCCGGGCACCGGCAGGCCCTGCGCCATCAGCATCGCGGGCCAGATCACCGCGTGGAAGCGCAGGATGTCCTTGCCGACCAGGTGCACGTCCGCCGGGAAGGTCTCCTCGAACTTCTCCTGGTTCGCGCCGTAGCCGACGGCCGTCGCGTAGTTCAGGAGCGCGTCCACCCACACGTAGATGACGTGCTTGTCGTCCCAGGGGATCGGGATGCCCCAGTCGAAGGTGGACCGGGAGATCGAGAGGTCCTGGAGGCCCTGCCGGACGAAGTTCACGACCTCGTTGCGGGCGGACTCGGGCTGGATGAAGCCCGGGTTCTCCTCGTAGAACTCAAGCAGCTTCGGGCCGTACTCGCTGAGCTTGAAGAAGTAGTTCTCCTCCTTGAGGATCTCCACCGGCTTCTTGTGGATGGGGCAGAGCTTGGTGCCCGCCTCGTCCTCGATCAGGTCGCCGGGGAGCTTGTACTCCTCGCAGCCCACGCAGTACGGGCCCTCGTACCCGCCCTTGTAGATCTCGTCCTTCTCGTACAGGTCCTGCACGAACTCCTGGACGCGGTCCGTGTGCCGCTTCTCCGTGGTGCGGATGAAGTCGTCGTTCGCGATGTTCAGGTGCTCCCAGAGGGGCTTCCACGCCTCTTCCACGAGCTTGTCGCACCACGCCTGGGGCGTGACCTCGTTCGCCTCGGCAGTGCGCATGATCTTCTGACCGTGCTCGTCCGTGCCGGTGAGGTACCACACCTTCTCGCCGCGCTGACGGTGCCAGCGCGTGAGCACGTCGCCTGCGACGGTCGTGTAGGCGTGGCCCAGGTGAGGAGCGTCGTTGACGTAGTAAATGGGGGTCGTGACGTAGAACGACTGCACGCCGCTCGCCGCCCCCTGCTTCTCGGATCCAGTGGCCGCCATGGTCGAAATCCTACTGGCCCGGCGAAGCTCCACTCACCTCGATGAGCGGCGGCGGGCCCCTCCGGGGAGGGGCCCGCCGCCGCTCCTGCCTGCCGTTACGGCCTGGCGAGGCCCGCGACGCCCCGGAGGAGGCCGTCGAAGACCTCGGCGTCGGTCAGCTCGCGCGGGTCGGCGCCCGCGGCGAAGTACGCGGCGTTGGGCACGTCCAGCTTCCGCAGGAAGTCGAAGCCCTTCGCGTCGGGCTCGCCGAACGACACGAACTGCCAGAACAGCGGCTTGTCCGCGGCGTCCGCGAGGGCCTGCTTGGCGGCCCGGATCTGGTCCGGCGCGCCGTCGGTCTGGAACACGACGAGCGCGGGGCGCCCGGTGTCGGCCTTCTCGTGGTGCGCGACGACCTCCTCGACCGCGCGGTGGTAGTTGGTGCGGCCCATCCGGCCGAGCCCGGAGTGCAGGGCGTCGACGCGGCCCTCGTACGCGTCGAGCGTGAGGGTGCCGGTGCCGTCGATCTCGGTCGAGAAGAAGACGACGTGCACGGCGGCGTCCTCGTCGAGGTGCGCGGCGAGCGCGAGCGCCTGCTCGGCGAGGCCCTGGGCGCTGCCGTCCTTGTAGTACGGGCGCATGGACCCGGAGCGGTCCAGCACGAGGTACACGCAGGCGCGCACCCCAACGCTCTCCCGCTTCTTGAGCCCGCTCCCGGCGGCCTTGTACGCGGCCACGAGCCCAGGAGCCCGAGACTTGACCCGACCAAGCGAAACAGCAGCAGCGACCTTGGCGGCCGGCTCGGGCTCGGTGGCGGCGACCGGGTCCGGGTCGGGGGAGGTGACCTCGGCGGTGACCTTGGCGGTCGGCTCGGGGTCGGGCGCGGTGACCTCAGCGGTGACCTTGGCGGTCGGCTCGGGGTCGGGCGCGGTGACCTCGGCGGTCGGCTCGGGCTCGGGCTCGGTGGCGGTGACCGGGTCCGGGGCGGGCGCGGCTTCCGCCTCGGGCTCGGTGGCGGCGACCTCGACGGTGACCTTGGCGGTCGGCTCGGGCTCGGTGGCGGCGACCGGGTCCGGGTCGGGTGCGGTGACCTCGGCGGACGCTTCGGCGGCGGGGTCCTCGACCGTGGCGGGCTCGGGTGCGGTGACCTCGGCGGTAGCCACGGGTGCGGTCTCCGGCTCGGGGTCCTCCACCATGGTGGGCTCGGGCGCGGTGACCTCGGCGGTCGGCTCGGGGTCCTCCACCGTGGTGGGCAGATGTTCCGCAGGGCGGAACGGGTGGGCACCACCCTCGGGGGCGTCGACGCTACGTGCGGGCTCGCCCGGGGTGGCCTCGGCGGTGGCCACGGGTGCGGGCTCGGGCTCGGTGACCTCGTCCGCCTCGGCGGTGGCCACGGGCTCGGTCGTCCCGGGCTCCGGCGAGGTGCCCCCCGTACCCCTAGCCTCCGCGCCCTCGTCCGAGCGCGCCCCCTGCGCGGGCACGCTCACCGCGGGGGCGTCGAACGCCGCCGCGACCAGGTCCGCCGCCGACGCGGACGCCGACGCCTCCGACGCGACCTCGGGCTCGGGCGACGGCGCAGGCACCGTCACCTTGGGCGCCGGCGCCTCCACGGCCTCCACGGCCTCCGCCGGGGCGACGCGCTCCGCCTGCGCGGGCACGACCGCCGCCGTAGCCGTAGCCGCGGACCCGGCCGCCGCCTCCTCCTCCGGGGAGGCCGACGCCCCGGGACCCGCCGACCCCGCCGACTCCGTCGGCCCCGCCGACGTCACGCGGTCGCGTCCAAACACCTTGCGCAGCAAGCTCCGAATGCCCATGGGCGAGACCTTTCGCATGAGTCGGGGGGTGCGAAGAATGCCGACCTGGCGCGCACCAGAGCAACCGAGCGCAACTGATCGCTGGCCAGGGCGGACACGTAAGGTTAGCGGCCGCCCCGCCGGGCCCGTGGTTACGGCCCGCGCGGTGGTAGCCCGGACTTCATCGCGCGTTCACCTCGCGTCGGCCGTACCGCATATGTCCCCGTCCTACGGTCACGCCGACACCACGATGGAGGGGAACGAACGTGCGCAATCTGCTGCCGCTCATCAGCTCGCACCCGGGCGGGCGGTCCGCGCTGACCTGCCGCTACCGCTGCGGTGACGCCTGCTTCCAGGACGTCCCGAACACCAGCGACAACGAGTACGTCGGAGACGTCATCAAGGGCGCCCTGTCGCGCCGTTCGATGATGCGCGCGGCCGCCGTCGTGACGGTCGCGACCGCTGCGGGCACGGCAGCGCTGACCGGCCCCGGCGCCCCGCAGGCCGTCGCGGCCCCGGCGGGCCGCCGGCCCGTCGAGCCCAGCACGCCCGGGAAGCACGACGGCGCCCGCGGCCTGCGCTTCAAGCCGGTCAAGCCCAACAAGGACGACAAGGTCACCGTCCCCGATGGCTACGCCCAGGGCGTCGTCATACGCTGGGGCGAGCCGATCCTGCGCGGCGCGCCCGCGTTCAACCCGGACAAGCAGACCGCCAAGGCGCAGGCGGGCCAGTTCGGTTACAACAACGACTTCCTCTCGCTGCTCCCGCTCAAGAGCGAGCACGGCCGTCAGGTGCTCGTGGCGAACCACGAGTACACCGACGAAGTCCTGATGTTCAAGAACTACGACGCGCAGAACCCGACCCGCCAGCAGGTCGAGGTCGCGTGGGCCGCGCACGGCCTGTCCGTCGTCGTGGTGCAGGAGGAGCGCCGCAGCGGCCGCCTCGCGCCCGTGCCGCGCCACCACCTCAACCGCCGCCTCACCGCGACCAGCGAGTTCCGCCTCACGGGCCCGGCCGCGGGCTCGGACCTGCTGCGCACGTCCGCCGACCGCACCGGCAGCAGGGTGCTCGGCACCCTCAACAACTGCGCGGGCGGCACCACGCCGTGGGGCACCACGCTGCACGGCGAGGAGAACTTCAACCAGTACTTCGCCAACGGCTCCAGCCCCACCGACAAGCGCTACGGCATCGGCTCCGGCGCGACCGAGCGCAAGTGGGAGCGGTTCGACAAGCGCTTCGACGTCGCGCAGGAGCCCAACGAGCCGCACCGCTTCGGCTGGGTCGTCGAACTCGACCCGTACGACCCGGACTCCACCCCGCGCAAGCGCACCGCGCTCGGCCGCTTCAAGCACGAGGCCGCGCAGCCGCGCCTGACCGCCGACGGCCGCCCCGTCGTCTACATGGGCGACGACGAGCGCTTCGACTACTTCTACAAGTTCGTCTCGTCGAAGCGGATGAAGAAGGGCGACTCGCGCGCCGCGCGCGCCCACAACCTCACGCTCCTCGACGAGGGCACGCTGTACGTCGCCAAGCTCACCGGCGACTCCCCGGCCGCCGAGATCGACGGCACGGGCAAGCTCCCGAACGACGGCGAGTTCGACGGCAGCGGCCAGTGGATCCCGCTCGCCACCGGCGACGTCTCGCACGTGCCCGGCATGACCGCCGACGAGGTGTACGTCTTCACGCGCCTCGCGGGCGACAAGGTCGGCGCGACCAAGATGGACCGCCCCGAGGACGTCGAGCCGTCCCCGCGCACGGGCCGCGTCTACGTCGCCCTCACCAACAACACCGACCGCGGCAAGCCCGGCAAGGCGGGCGCGGACGAGGCCAACCCGCGCAACCTCAACAAGCACGGGCAGATCCTGGAGCTGGCCGAGCACTGGGACGACCCGGCGTCCGACGGCTTCGCCTGGCGGCTCTTCCTCGTCGCGGGCGACCCGAACGACCCGGCGACGTACTTCGCGGGCTTCCCCAAGGAGAAGGTCTCGCCGATCTCCTGCCCGGACAACGTGGCGTTCGACCCGCACGGCAACCTGTGGATCTCCACGGACGGCAACCAGCTCGGCTCGCACGACGGCCTGTTCGGCGTCGCGACGCAGGGCGAGCGGCGCGGTGAGCTGAAGCAGTTCCTCACCGTCCCGACGGGCGCCGAGACCTGCGGCCCGATCATCCAGGACCGGCGCGTGCTGGTGGCCGTGCAGCACCCGGGCGAGGTCGACGGGGCGTCGGTCGAGAAGCCCGCGAGCGCCTGGCCCGACGGCCCCGGCAAGATCGTCCGCCCGTCCGTGGTGGCGGTCTGGCGCAAGGACGGCCGCGACATCGGCGTGTAGTCGCCGACCGTCCGTCCCCCCGGCGGGGGGGGGGTTTGGGCCCCCCCCCCCCCCCCCCCGGGGGGCCCCCGCCGGGGGGGGGCCCCCCGCCGCGACGTCCACCGGGACCCGCGACCACGACGGGGCCCGTCCGGCGCCCGGCTCGTACCGTTGGGGTCATGATCCTTGAGGCGCGGAAGGCCCGCCGACCGGCCGAGCGGGCGCGGCGGGCGGGGCGGGAGCGGCGGGCGCACGAAGCGCGCGGGGCGCGGCTGGCCCCGCCCGCCTGGCTGGTCGCCGGGCTGCGGCCGGCCACCGCCCCCGTCCCCTGGGCCGCCGTCGCGCGCGCGGCCGTCGCCATGGCGGCGCCGCTCGCGGTGGGACTGCTCACCGACCAGGTCGCGTACGGCGCCCTGGTCTCCATGGGCGCGCTCTCCGGAGTGATCGGCGACACCGCCGACGCGTACCGGATGCGGATCTTCAACATCGCCGTGCCGCAGCTCTTCGGCGCGCTCGGCGTGACGCTCGGGACGCTGGTGTACGGCGACGGCTGGACGGCCGTCGCCGTGCTCACGCTCGTCGCGCTGGTCTCCGGGATGATCTCCACCATCGGCGCGGTCGCCTCCGTGTCCGGGCTGCTCCTGCTGCTGAACGCGGTGGTGGGCGCGGGCCTGCCGATGCCGGGGCCGTGGTGGCGGGCGCCGCTGCTGCTGTCGCTCGGCGGGGTCGTGGTCCTGGCGCTGACCCTGCTGGGCTGGCCGTTCCGGGGCCGGGTGCCCGAGCGGGCCGCGGTCGCGCAGACGTACCGGTCGGTCGCCGACCTGCTGGAGGCGGCGGGGCGGGTGGACGCGGCGGAGTACGGCGAGAAGCGGTTCGCCGTCACCGAACGGCTCAACGCCTCGTACGACCTCGTCCTCGCGCGGCGGACCCGCGAGCACGGCAGGCGCGGGCCGCTGGTGCGGCTGCTGGCCCAGCTGAACGTGGTGATCCCGCTGGTGGAGGCGGCGCCCGCGGTGCACCTGCGGGGGCGGGGCCTGGACCGGCGGATCCCGGCGGCGGTGCGCGAGCTGGCGGACGCGGTGGAGCGGGGTGAGACCGGGAGCCGGGGGAAGGGCGGAGCCCGGGGGGAGGGCGGCGCGGGACTCGGGGGCTTCGCGGGCCTGGACCTGCTGCCGGAGCCGGGGACGCCCGCCGAACGCGCCGTCGACACCGCGCTGCGGCGCGCGGCGGAGGTCGTCCACCACCCCGACCCCGACGTGTCCAACGTCGACGACCGCCTCGGGCGGCCCGCCGCGCTGCGGGTGCGGGCGCGCAGGGCCGCGCGCAACGTCCTGCTCTCCGGCTCCTCCTGGCGGTACGGGCTGCGCCTCGCGCTGTGCGTCGGGCTCGCGCAGGTCCTGGTGTCGGTGGTGCCGGTGGAGCGCTCCTACTGGGTGGCGCTGACCATCACCTTCGTACTGAAGCCGGACTTCGGCTCGGTGTTCTCGCGGGCCGTGCTGCGGGCGTTCGGCACGGCGCTGGGGCTGCTGGTCGCGGCGGCGGTGCTCGCGGAGGTGGACCGGGGGTGGTGGGACGTACCGGTGATGATGGTGCTGGCCGCGCTCGTTCCGGCGTGGTCGGCGAAGGGGTACGCCTTCCAGACGGCGGCGATCACGCCGGTGATCCTGCTCCTCTCGGACCTGCTCAACCACCAGGGCTTCGACCTGGTGCTGCCCCGGCTCTACGACAGCCTGATCGGCTGCGCGATCGTGCTGGTCGCGGGGTACCTGCTGTGGCCGGAGAGCTGGCACACCCGGGTCGGCGCGCGGCTCGCGGACGCGGCGGAGGAGGCCGCGCGGTACGTGGAGTGCGCGTTCGGCGGGGACACGGGCGGGGACCACGTGGAGCGGGTGCGGCGCAGGAGGCGGCTGTACCGGGACCTGTCCGTGGTCCGCTCGGAGTTCCAGCGCGCCCTGACCGAACCGCCGCCGACGGGTGCGCGGGCGGCGGCGTGGTGGCCGGTGGTGGTGGCCGTGGAACGGGTCGTGGACGCGACGACGGCGGCGCGGGTGCGCGTCAACCACGGGGCGCGGCAGCCAGGTCCCGCGGAGGTCGCGGACGTGGCGCGCGAACTGCGCGGCCTGGCGCGGGGGTTGCGGGGCGCGGACGAGGGGGTGCTGGTGGCGGTACGGGTGGAGCTGCCGGGGGACGAGGCGGGAGTGCTGGCCCCGGTGCGGCGCGAGGTGGCGGCGGCGAGGGCGGTGACGTCACCGGGGGCGGGCGCGCTCTGAGGGTGCGGGGTCCGGGGCAGGCACCCCAGGACCCCGGAACCTCCCGGCCCCCTCCGGGTCACCTGCCCCGGATGCGCTCCGCCTTGGCCGCGCCCTGGAGGCCCTGGAGCTTCTCCATGTCGCGGCGGTCCCGCTTGGTGGGGCGGCCCGCGCCCCTGTCCCGCACCGGCACCTGGATCGCGACCTCGCGCGGCGGCGGGGGCGGGCTGTTGTCGACGTAGCACTCGGCGGCGGCGGGGGCGCCGACGCGCTTGCGGATGAGCTTGGCGACGGTGACGACGCGCTCGCGGCCCGCGTGGAAGACCCGGACCTCGTCGCCGATCTTCACGGGCTGCGCGGGCTTGACGCGCTCCCCGCCGACCTTGACGTGGCCGGCGCGGCAGGCGGTGGCGGCCTGGGAGCGGGTCTTGGTGAGACGGACGGACCAGATCCACGTGTCCACGCGGACGGGGCCCTGCGGGTCGGATTCGGCGGGCATGGGGAAGAGCGTACGACTCCGCGGGGCCCGGCGCGGGACGGTTTTACCCGCGCACCCCTTCACCCGCGTACCCCTCCACCCCCGTACCCCTCCACCCCCGTACCCCCTACGCCTCGCGCAGGTCCAGATCCACGAGCACCGCCCGGTGGTCCGTCGCCCCCAGGCTCAGGAACCTCACCCCCCGCACCGAGAAGTGATCGCTCACCAACACGTGGTCGATCTGCGTCCGCAGCACCGTCCTGCGGTCCGCGGGCCACGACCACTCCCGCGCCCGCCCCGCCAGCCGCGCCGCGTCGTGCAGGTCGCCCGCCCGCAGCACCTCCCTGAACCCCGCGTGGTCCTGCGACGCGTTGAAGTCGCCCGCGAGGATCGTCGGCGACCCCTTCGCCCCCGCCGCGAAGTCCCGCACGCCCCGCAGCTCCCGCTCCCACACCTCAGTGTCGAAGGGCAACGGCGGCATGGGGTGCGCGAGTTGGAGCCGTACCGCCCGCCCAGCGACCGTCGCGGTCGCCCCGGGCTGGGCCATCACCGAGGGCACCGCCCGCCCCGCGCCGAGCGGAAAGCGGCTGAGGATCGCGGACCCCCGGGACCCGTCGAGGCGCGCGACCTCGCGGTACGGGTACTGCGCCCGCGGCACCCGCGCGGCCAGCGCGTCCGCGCACTGGAGGTCGCACTCCTGGACGAACACCACGTCGGGCCGCTCCCGCCCGACCGCCGCGATCAGCCCGTCCGTGGCGTCGCCGAACTCGACGTTCGAGGTGAGGACCCGCACCTGCGCCGCGACGGGCCCGTACGCGCCCGTCGATCCGGGGCCGTAGGGCCGTACGAACCAGCCGGTCGCCGCGAGCACCAGCGCCGCCCACGCCACCCCCGTCCACCACCGCCCCAGCGCGGCCAGCGCGAGCGCGAGCCCGCCGGGCACGAGCAGCAGCGGCAGGAAGGCGAGGGCCTGCGGCACGGGCGTCACCCCGTCCGAGCCGAACGCGCGGCAGCCGACGACCACGGTGGTCCCGGCCAGCACCAGCCCGGCGCCCCAGGCGGCGGCCCGCTGCCAGGGGCGGCGCGGCCTGCGCACCCGCTGCCGGGGTCCGTCGGTCGTCAGGGGCGCGAGACGCGTGCTGTCCACGGGAGGACCCTTTCCGGCTATCCGGGGCGGATGCCGGAATTCTCCGTCAGGAATGACAGATTCCGGTCACGCCCCGGTCAGGGGCGGGTCAGATCGGCGCGGACGCGGCACCGCGCAGTGCTGCTCAGCGCCACACGGCGCCGCTCAGTGCCGCAGCGCCTGCCCGACCTCCGCCGTGGTCGCACCCGACAGCGTGCGGTTGCTCCGCGCCGTGCCCGTCTTGGACTTGCCCGCCTCGACGCCGTCGATGTTCAGCACGACCGTGTCCAGGAGGTTCCCGCCGCTGTCGCGGAAGCGGACGGTGAGCGTGTAGTCGGCGCTCTTGTCCGTGGAGTTGGTCGCGGTGACCCCGGCCGCCGTGCGGTCGCCGTCCGCCTTCGTCGCCCCGTCGACCTTCACGTCGCCCTTGGCGTCGACGCCGTCCTTGACCTCGGCCATCTTCGACGCGGCCGCCGCGGTCGCCGACGCGACGGCCTCACCGACCTTCGCCGTCGCGGACGAGGCCACCTCACCGGCCTTCGCGGTCGCCGACGCGACCCCGTCCTTGGCCTTCTGGACGTCCTCGTCGGAACATCCGGTGGCGGTCAGGGCGAGCAGCGCGGCCAGCGCGGCGGTCGTGACGGCGGCGGAGACAGCGGTACGGGTACGGGTCGTCCTCATGCCCTCCACCCTGGGCCGGTCCCGGCCGCTCCGCCAGAGGGACTCCGCCATCGGAGCCACCCGCCCCCTACTCCGCCCCGCGCCGCCCCCACCACCCCCGCCCCCACGCCCATGCCCCCGCCCCCACCAGCACGCCCGCCCCGAGCACCGCCCAGCCCGTCACCAGCAGCGGCCCCGTCAGCGCGTCGTACACCGCCCCCGTCGCCGCCCTGGCCAGCTCGGGCTCCAGCCGGTCACCGGCCACCGCGCGCCCGACCGGCAGCGCCACGAGCAGCAGCACCCCGCCCGCCGCGAGCGCGGCGCCCACGCGCAGCACGGCCCCCGGGCGGCGTACCGCCAGCGCCACGGAGGCCACCGCGAGCAGCAGGGCCAGCACCGGCAGGACGACGGCCGCGCCGCGCACCCAGCGGTACGCGGTGCGGGCCGTGTCGACCTGGCCGGGCTCCAGGAGCACGACGTGGACGGCCTCGACGGGGATCCGGTCGGCCAGCGGCAGCCCGTCGTCGGCCAGCTGCCGCTTGATCGCCGCCAGGACGGGCGTCAGGTCCAGGGCGACCGGCTCGCCGCTGCGGTCGTTCAGCGCCCGGTCGAGGGAGTCGTGCGCGGCGCGGTTGGCGGTGGTCCACACGGAACGGAACGCGCCGGTCTCGGTGAAGGCGAGCACGGCGCGGCCCAGGAGCCGTTCCACCGTGCCCTGGAAGGGCCCGGCGTCGACGTCGTCCAGCACCCCGTCCGCGACCCGGTCGGCGATCGCCGCGCGCACGTCGGGGTCGTCGGCGAGCGGCGCGACCGCCGCGACGTAGCGGTCCGTGGAGCCGACTTCGAGCGACGCCCAGGCGCAGACCGCGCCGAGCGGGACGAGGAGGGCGACCAGGACGGCGCACAGGAGGGAGAGGGAGCCGCGTACGGGGGAAGCGGGGCCGCGTACGGCGGAGGGGGAGCCGCGCATGGCTCCACTCTTGATCCACTTGCCGGGCGCCGCACTCGGGTGTGACCTGAAGGGGGGAAACCGGGACTGGAGGTCCACCATGGCCGCACACGCAGCGGCGCCGACGCGGCGCCACGCACCGCTCTCGTCCGCCGGGGCGCTGCCCGTCGTCCTGGGCGTCGGCTACTTCCTGTACGCGCTGTTCATCGGCCGCAGCGCGGTCCCCGCGCTGCTCGCGGGCGCGGTGCTGGCGGTGCTGGTGTTCGCGCTGGTACGGGTCGGCGGCGCCCTGCCGCGCGAGCTGCGCGCCGCGTCGTACGGCGCGCTGGCGGGCGCCGCGATCGGCTACCTCTACAGCCTGACCGACGCCAGCGTGCTGACCTCGGTGGGCATCGGCCTCACGGTGGGCGCGGGGACGCTGGCGGCGGCGTTCTACGTCTTCTACACGCACGAGGGCTGACGCGCGGGCGGGCGCGGGCGGCCTACTTCCCGCGCAGTGCCCCCGCTTCCGCCCCGGGACCGATGACTTCCGGGAGCCCGTGGAGTCTCCTCTGTCATGAGGAGGAAACCCCATGACGTACAGCAGTGAACTCGCCATCGAAACAAGCGGGTTGGTGAAGACGTTCGGTGATACGCGGGCCGTCGACGGCATCGACCTGGCCGTCCCGGCGGGCACGGTCTACGGCGTCCTCGGCCCCAACGGCGCGGGCAAGACGACCGCGGTGAAGATGCTCGCCACGCTGCTCCGCCCGGACGGCGGGGAGGCCCGGGTGTTCGGCAAGGACGTGGTGAAGGACGCCGACGCGGTACGCGGCCGCGTCAGCCTCACCGGACAGTACGCCTCCGTCGACGAGGACCTGACCGGCACCGAGAACCTGGTCCTGCTCGGGCGGCTGCTCGGCCACCGGAAGCCCGCGGCGCGCACCAGGGCCGCGCAGCTCCTGGAGGCGTTCGGGCTCACGGCGGCGGCCGACCGGCAGGTCAAGAACTACTCGGGCGGCATGCGGCGCCGCATCGACATCGCCGCGTCCATCCTCAACACCCCCGACCTGCTGTTCCTGGACGAGCCGACCACCGGGCTCGACCCGCGCAGCCGCAACCAGGTGTGGGACATCGTGCGCGCGGTCGTCGCGCAGGGCACCACCGTCCTGCTCACCACCCAGTACCTGGACGAGGCCGACCAGTTGGCGTCCCGCATCGCCGTCATCGACCACGGCAGGGTCATCGCCGAGGGCACCAAGGGCGAGCTGAAGGCGTCGGTGGGCGCGGGCTCCGTGCACGTACGGCTGCGCGACGCCGAGCAGCGCGCGGAGGCGCGCGACGTGCTCGTCGCCGCGCTGGGCGGCGCGGACGTCGTCCTCGACCCGGACCCGGTCGCGCTGACGGCCCGCATGACCGGGGCCGCAGGGCCGGGCGAGGCCGACGGGTACGCGACCGAGCGGGCCGCGCTGGCCCTCGCCGAGCTGGGCAGGGCCGGGATCGTCGTCGACAACTTCTCGCTGGGCCAACCGAGCCTGGACGAGGTCTTCCTGGCGCTGACCGACCGCAAGGACGCGACGCGGGACGCGACGCCGGGCGCAACTCGGGCCGCGACGCATGACGCGACGCAGGACGGCACGCAGGACGGCACGCAGGACGGCACGAAGGAGGCGGCGGCATGAGCACCGTCACCACGACCACCACCGGCCCCGGCGGCGAACTCGACGCCGCGGAGCTGGCGGCGCCCAACGCGGAGGAACTGGCCGCGCTGCTCATCGCCAAGGACCGCCCGCCGCGGCCCAGCGCGCTCTCCTCCTCGCTGACGTTCGGCTGGCGCGCCGCGCTGAAGATCAAGCACGTGCCGGAGCAGCTGTTCGACGTCACGGCGTTCCCGATCATGATGGTCGTGATGTACACGTACCTCTTCGGCGGGGCGCTCGCCGGGTCGGTCTCCGCGTACATCCAGTTCCTGCTGCCCGGCATCCTCGTGATGAGCATCGTGATGATCACGATGTACACGGGCGTCGCCGTCAACACCGACATCTCCAAGGGCGTCTTCGACCGCTTCCGTACGCTGCCCATGTGGCGCCCCGCGCCGATGGTCGGCTATCTGCTGGGCGACGCGGCGCGCTATCTGATCGCATCGGCCGTGATCATCACGGTCGGCATGGTCATCGGCTACCGCCCCGACGGCGGGGTGGTCGGCGTGCTGGCGGGCGTCGCGCTGCTGGTCGTCTTCGCGTTCTCGTTCTCGTGGATCTGGACGATGTTCGGGCTGCTGCTGCGCACGGAGAAGTCCGTGATGGGCGTCTCGATGATGGTGATCTTCCCGCTGACGTTCCTGAGCAACGTGTTCGTCGAGCCGAAGACGATGCCGGGGTGGCTCCAGGCGTTCGTCAACAACAGCCCGGTGACGCATCTCGCGTCCGCGGTGCGGGGCTTGATGGCGGGGGACTGGCCGGCGGCGGAGGTGGCGTGGTCGCTGGGGTGGTCGGCGGTGTTCGTGGTGGTCTTCGGCGCGGCGACGATGCGCCTGTACAACCGGAAGTAGGGGGCGCGGGGCGCTCGCGGGACCGTGGGCCGGGGGGTGCGCCCCGTTGGGGGCGCGGGGCTGTGTCCGTTGTGCGGCTCCGCCGCGTGGGCGCGAGCACGGGTGTGCCCCGTTAGGGGTGCGGGGCTGTGTCCGTTGTGCGGCTCCGCCGCGCGGGCGCGAGCACGGGTGCGCCCCGATAGGGGCGCGGGGAACTGCGCGAGAGTGGGGCACACGCCGCACCGACCCACCCACCCCGAGCGGGCTCGCCCCAGACGAAACCCGCACCCCGGGCAACGGCACCCACCCACTCACCCGCCCACCCACCCGCACCGCAGCCCTACGCCGTGACGGCCTCACCGCACAGGTGAAGAGGCAGCCGCATCCCGAACTCGTACGCGCGCGTGGCCGCGCGCACACGGGCGGCCACGTCCGGCGAGGCGTGGAGGTCGAGCTCCCCCACCCGCACCCACCGCAGCGCGGAAACCTCGGCGGCCGCGCTCTCCGGAAGCCGTACGGCCCGCGCCTCCTGCGCGAGGAGGACCCCGCCGTCCACGACGACGCAGAACGCCGCCTCGCGCGCGGGCACTTGGTCGATCATCAGCGCGTGCGAGACGTGCCGCCGCAGCCCGGTCTTCACCAGCAGCTCCCGCGCCGCCGCGCTCGCCACGGTCTCGCCCGCGAGCACGACACCGCCGGGAAGCCGCCACCCGCGCCCGCCCTCGGTGCGGAGCGGTCTCATGAGCAGGACGGCCCCCTCCTGATTGCGGACGAGGACGGCGGTGCCGATGAGGGAGCGGGACCCGGCGGGGCGGGCCACGGGTGTTCCGTCCTCCGGAAGGGGACAGGGGAACAGGTGGTGCCCGGGGTGCCCGGCGAACAGCTCGCACAGGCCGTCGGCCGCGTCCCGGCTGACGCAGGGGTCCATGACCTGCACCCGGGAGTCGACCCACCGCCACCGCACCCACACCGCGCGGCCGGAGGGTCCGGGCAGGAACAGCAGGTGCGCGGCGTGATCGGCACCCGAGTGCTCGGTCAACTCGCACTCAACGGACGGCAGTACGTCCTCCGGTACGGCATCCCCGCCGGCGAGTTCGACGGCGCGCCGCGCCAGCGGGGGCGCGTAGAAGAAGCGTTCGGAACAACGGGTCACGAGGGATCTCCCAGAGACTTCACGGGCGTACGGGGGGCGAGGTGAGCAGCCACCCGATCGAGGCCCACGCGGCGAAGGCGGCGCCCAGGACGAGCGCGGTACGGAGGCGCTTCACGCGTACGCGGGCCGCCGGGGAGGCAGGGCGTGGGCCCGTATCGGGACGGGGGCGTCGACGCGTACGGCGTGCAGGGTGTACGTCCCGGTGGGATCGGCGGCGGTCACCGCGAAGGGGAGCCCGGCGCGGAGCCGCCCGTACACCAGCCCCCGGCTGCCCGGGTCCGCACACCAGGCCCGCAACTCGGCGGGCGCGCTGGGAAGTTCGTCCAGCGAGGGGCTGGTGACCAGGGCGCCCCGCTGGGCGGGATCGACCCAGTGCGCGTCCGGGCCGGGGTCAAGCCCGTCCGCCACCCGGTGCGCCTGAGCGAACAGCCACCCCACGGCCATCCCCAGGTACGGAGTCCGGAAGCTCCCGAGCACGACCCGGACGGTCCCGCCATCCACGGGGCCCGTGGCGGCCACCTCGGACCGGTACTCGTAGCGGGCGGGTGGGTCGCTCGATCCGCTCGGCGCGGGCGCCCGCTGGGAAGGGGCGGGGGCGGGGGCGTGGGTCGGATCACGGCGCTGGATCATCCGGGAACCCTTTCGGGGGGAAAGCGAGTGGTTCGCCCCACAGGAGAGCACGGTTGCGGCAGGCTTGCTCCACTTGCGCCGCAGTATGCAAGTCGCCTTCCTGGCGCAAGACTTGAAGGAAATCGAGTTCAGCGAGGTCGCAGCGATGAAGGACAGCACCAGCGATGAGAACTTGAACCCCCTAGTGAGCTTCGGAGAGGACCTGCGCGCGATCCGGGTGGCCAAAAAGATGACCATGAAGACGCTGGGGAAGCACGTGGGCTACTCGGAGTCCTACGTGAGCCGGATCGAGAACGGTCTCCTGACACCGAGCCCCCGGTTCGTGAACGGCTGCGACCAGGTGTTCGGCATGGGCGACGTGCTCGCTCGCCAGTACAAACGACTGGTGTCCGGGCTGAGCCCGTCGTGGCTCGCCCCCTTCCTGGAACACGAGAGGCGCGCGAGGGAGGTCCGGGACTACTCGATTGGGTTCCTGCCGGGCTTCGCGCAGACTCCGGCCTACGCCGAAGCGGCCTTTCGCGCCACGCACCCCCACGAGGACGCCGAACAGATCGCGGCCCGGGTCGAGGAGCGGATCAAACGCCGCTCGATCCTTGACCGGTCCCCACGGCCACTGGTGTGGCTGACCATCCACGAATCCGCGCTCCGCATGGTTGTCGGGTCCCCGGCGGTCATGGCGGAGCAGCTTGAATTCCTCATCGCTCTTACCGAAAGTTCGCACGTCGTAGTGCAGGTCTACCCGTTTCAAGTCGCTGTCCCCGCAACAGGCAAGGCGTTTATCCTGCTGACCGTGGGTGGGGCACAGACGTACCTGTACGCCGAGGCAGTGGGACGAGGAGTCCTGTCGAACGCCAGCGAAGAGGTCCACCACTGGCGTCGTGTCTTCGACCGGCTGTGCGCTGATGCCGAATCTCCCGCCCGATCCATAAGGCTCATCACCGAGATGATTGAGGAGTACCGCGCATGAGCAGCACCATTGGCTCTTGGGTCAAGTCCACGTACAGCGACGGCGAGGGCGCGTGCGTCGAATGGGCGCCCACGCAGATGACCACGAGCGCGGTGCCCGTACGTGACAGCAAGACGCCCGAGGGCGCGCGCCTCAACCCCAGTGCGCACGCCTGGCAGACCTTCGTGAACAGCCTCAAAGTCTGACCGGCGCGGTGTGTCCGAGGAGTTGAACGTCGCTGACCTGCCAGGGCAACCGAACGGGGAAAGCCGCCTCTCGCAGCGAGCCCTGGCTCAGGAAGCCCGCTCCCCGCACGCGTCGAGGTGTTCCGCCGCGCGGCCCGAGCGGACGCAGATCGTCGATGTCCGCCTCACGCGCACGACGACTTCACGAACGAGACCAACACCCCGTCCCTGTAGAACCGATAACCTCTCGCCCGAACTGCCGTCAGGCCAGGATCCTGCTCCGATGCACACAGCGGTACGGGCTCGCCGAAGCAGCCCATACGGTAAAGGAATTGCCAAGCCCTTCTAACGCCCCAGCTCACGAAGGGTCCGCTCCGCGCACGCGGAGGTGTTCCGCCCAGGGCCTGCACGCGCGGGCAGCCGACCAGGTCCGCTCCGCGCACGCGGAGGTGTTCCGGCGCGGTCCCCGAGCTCGCCCCGATCGCCGCCGTCCGCTCCGCGCACGCGGAGGTGTTCCGGTGATGTAGTGACGCTGGATCTCGCGGAACAGGTCCGCTCCGCGCACGCGGAGATGTTCCGTACCGACGCGCCACGCCTGCGCCAGCAGTCCGCTCCGCCCCGCGCGGCGGCGGGCCCGAGGTCCGGCGCGGTACGGGGCCGTCCCCGCACTTCGGCATCCGGGCCGTGCCCCGGACACTGGGTGCCCGGACGCGGGCCGGATCACGTCTGCCGGGATTCAGTCCCGCGCCCCGGCCCCCGCCAAGAACGCCTCCGCCAGGCCCGGCCCCTGCCTGGACCAGCCCCCGCAAGGAGCGGAACGGACCCCGCCAGGACCGCCCCCCGGCCTCTCCCTTGACCTTCCCCCTGGGGGAAACTCCAGGCTCATGGGCGTACCGAGGAAGGAAGGGAGGCACCGCACCCCATGGACGACACGCTCACCATCGGCGCGTTCGCCCGCGCCACCCGCCTCTCCGCCAAGGCCCTCCGGCACTACGACGAGCTGGGCCTGCTCCGCCCCGCCCGGGTGGACCCGTTCACCGGCTACCGCCACTACGGCACGGACCAGTTGGAGCGCGCCCGCCTCATCGCCTGGCTGCGCCGCATCGGGATGCCGCTCGCCGAGATCACGCGCGTCCACGCGCTCCCGCCGGCCGCCGCGGCCCGCGAGATCCGGGAGTACTGGGCGCGCGTGGAGGCCGAGACCGCCGCCCGCCGCGACCTGGCGACCTTCCTCATCGACCACCTGACACACCTGACACACCAGACAGGGAAGGACGCCCCGCCCATGAACGGGACCACGCTCACCGTCACGTACGCCGCCGCCTCCGACACCGGCCTCGTCCGCACCACCAACCAGGACACCGCCTACGCGGGCGCCCGCCTCCAGGCCGTCGCCGACGGGTACGGGAGCGGGGGAGCGGAGGCGAGCGCCGCCGCCGTCTGGGCGCTCAAGCGACTGGAGAACGTCTCCCCGGCCCCCGGAGGCGCCCCCGGAGACGCCCCCGGAGGGGCCCCCGCGGGCGACCTCCTCAACGTGTTGCACGACGCGGTCGAACTCGCCAACCACGCCGTCGAGCGCTCCACCGGCGAGCACGACGACTCCGGCACGACCCTCACCGCGATGCTCTGGACGGGCTCGCAGCTCGCCCTCGTCCACGTCGGGGACTCCCGCGCCTACCTACTCCGCGACGGCGAGCTCCTGCTGATCACGCACGACCACACCGTCGTCGCGGCGATGGTGGAGGACGGCCGCCTCACGGCCGACGAGGCCGCCTCGCACCCCCAGCGCGCCATGCTGCTGCGCGCGCTGGACGGGGGGACGGCGCCCACCGCCGACGTACGGCTGAGGGACGCGCTCCCCGGCGACCGGTACCTGCTGTGCTCGGACGGCCTGCACGCGGCGGTCGCCGACGACGCGGTACGGGAGGTGCTGACGGCGACCGCGGGCGACCCGGACCGGGCGGTGCGCGCGCTGGTCGACCTGGCGCGGGCGGCGGGCGCGCCGGACAACGTGGCGTGCGTCGTCGCGGACGTGGCGGCGTAACGGGAGGGGCCCGTACGGGGGCGCGGCGTACCCTGGACGGGCCCCTGCCCCCCGTACGCACCCCGAGAGGACGGCCGACCGTGCCCGAGTCCGAACGCTGGAAGGAACGCGGCGTCCTCCTGCGCGTCTTCGTCTACGTCGCCGCGACCCACCTCTTCGCGGGCTTCATCATGCTGCTGTTCTACGTGGGGCAGAACGCACAGAAGTAACTCCCGTTCACCGCCGTACCGGGGCTACACTCGCCGTATGACTTCCGTGCGCGGTACGCAGAACTGGTGGCGCTCCTCCTAGGAGCGGCCACAGCGACTTCGCGCACTTCCCGGGCCGTTCGTATCCCATGCGACGGCCCTTCTCCATGCCCGCCCGGGGCTTTCCGGGGCCGTCCTCACCCTTCCCCCAGTGAGGAGCCCCACCCATGACCGTGACCGCCGCCGCCCCCGCCGCCGCCCCCACCGCCCCCGCCGTCACCCTCGACGAGCAGGTCGCGCGGAACCCCTCCGCGTACCGGATCCTGACCGGCGACCGCCCGACGGGACCGCTGCACCTGGGCCACTACTTCGGCACGCTCCACAACCGCGTACGGCTCCAGGGCCTGGGCGTCGAGCTGAACCTGATCGTCCCCGACTACCAGGTCCTCACCGACCGCGACGTCGCCGAGCGGCTGACCGAGCACATCGAGGGGCTGGTGCTCGACTACCTCGCGGCGGGCGTGGACCCGGCCCGCACCACGATCTTCACGCACAGCGCGGTCCCGGCCCTGAACCAGCTCCTGCTCCCGTTCCTCTCCCTGGTCTCCGTCGCCGAGCTGGGCCGCAACCCCACGGTCAAGGAGGAGATCGCGCACTCGCGGCAGGCGGCGGTCAGCGGCCTGATGTTCACGTACCCCGTGCACCAGGCGGCCGACATCCTGTTCTGCAAGGCGAACCTGGTGCCGGTGGGCCGCGACCAGCTGCCGCACCTGGAGGTGAGCCGCACGGTGGCCCGCCGTTTCAACGAGCGCTACGGCCCGGTCTTCCCCGAGCCGCAGACACTGCTCTCCGCCGCGCCGCTGCTGCTGGGCACCGACGGCACGAAGATGAGCAAGAGCCGGGGCAACGCGATCGCGCTCTCGGCGACCGCCGACGAGACGGCACGGCTGCTGCGCGGCGCGAAGACGGACGCGGAGCGGCACATCACGTACGACCCCGAGAACCGCCCCGAGGTCTCCAGCCTGGTGCTGCTCGCGGCGCTCTGCCAGGGGCGCGAGCCCGAGGCGGTCGCGCGGGAGATCGGCGGGGGCGGGGCGGCGGCGCTGAAGCGGACGGTGACGGAGGCCGTGAACACCTACCTGGCGCCGATGCGGGAGCGCAGGGCGGAGTACGCGCGGGACATGGAGCACGTACGGGCGATCCTGCGCGCGGGCAACGCGCGGGCGAACGCGGTGGCGGAGGCGACGCTGGCGGAGGTGCGGGAGGCGATGGGCACGTTCCGCTAGCCGCAATACTCGTGAAACGGGATGATTCATCCCATGAGTGATGCGCGGATCGTGGTGGGAGTGGACGGCAGCGAGCCCTCGCGGCGGGCCCTGCGCTGGGCGGCCGACCAGGCGCGGCTGACGGGCGCACGGCTGGAGGCGGTGATCGCCTGGGAGGACCCGCGCCAGTGGAACATGATCGGCTTCCCGGTGCTCCCGGACGACTACGCCCCGGAGAGCGTCGCGGACCAGGTCCTGGCCGAGGCGATCGAGCGCACCTTCGACGGCCCGCCCCCGGTGGAGATCACCCGCCACGTGATCCCGGGCCACGCGGCGGACGCCATCATCGGCGCGTCGGACGGCGCGTCCCTGGTGGTGGTCGGCGCCCGCGGCCGCTCCGGCTTCAGCCGGGCCCTGCTGGGCTCGGTCAGCAACCAGGTCGCCCAGCACGCGGCGGGCCCAGTAGTGATCGTCCGCGGCTGAGCCCCGGCCGCTCGGGCCCGCCGCGCCTCCCGCGCGGTGTCCGTGAGGGGACGTCCGGTGGTACGTCCCCTCGCCTCGTGGAGTGGGACGGCCGATTCAGGCAGCGGCCCGCAGCCGGGTGTCGTGGGTGGTGAGGGCCCGGAAGCAGGCGGCCATGTCCTGCGAGCCGAACGCGGCCAAGGCCCACAGGGCACTGATCCGCCGTCCAGAGGACCAGATGCCGGTGGTCGGCGGCCGGAACGGGGTCACGGCGATGTTCTGGGCCGCGAACGGGTTCTGGTCGAGATAGGTCATGCCGCCGGTCCCGCACAGATACGCGCGGGCGCCGGTCGCGGCGGCCAGGTCGGCGAGCCGGACGGACCGTCCTGGCCGGGCGGGAAGGTGGCTGCTGGTGAGTACCCGGCCCTTCCAGCCGAGCAGGTCCAGCAGGACGCGGGTGGAGATCTCGGCGACCGTCGCGGTCTTGCCGGACTCGAAAGCATCCAGCACCGGATCCAGGGCCTCGGCGAGGGCGGGCCAGTGGGGGCTGGCTCCGTAGTGCTGCCGCAGCATCCCCGCGGTCCTGCGGCGGGCCAGATCCGGGGCGTCGACCACAGCATCGCGGATACGGGTGAGCCGTCCGCCGGGGAGGTGGGTGGGGATGGTGAGCCACTGCCGGCGGGCCGGGTCGCCGAGGTCGGCGAGGCGGGCTCGGTGCTGGTAGTCGCGGCGGGTGAACTGCACGTCGTCCAGGACGATCCAGTAGTCCGCCGCGAACAGCTTCGTCAGGGTGGTCAGCCGGGGCAGGAAGTTCGGCTGGTGGATGGCACACAATCCGCCCGGCTCGGGCAGGTCAGGGGTTGATGAGACGGCTGGTGAAGCCGTCGCGGATGAGGGATTCGTACGCGGCATGCACGTCCTCCGTGACCTCCTGCTCGATGGCGAATCCGAGCCTCGGATACTCGATGACCCGCTGGAGGTCGCCGACGAGCATGTCCAGGACGAGCTTCTCGTCGCCGATGGACTTCAGATAGTCGTCGAACTCCAGCGGCTCCGACGCGCACAGGATCTCGACGTCGGGCCACAGCTTGCGGGCGGTCGCGAACGATCGCCTTTCCATGTACGGCTTGGAGACCAGCAGCACCGAGGTCGGGGTGATGCCTGCGTCGGCGAGGACCTCGCGGGACAAGGTGATGTTCTGCCCGGTGTTTCCGGCGTTGGGCTCCAGCAGGATCGCTTCGGCGGGGACGCCGAGATCGACGGCGTGCTCGCTGAAGTGGACGGCCTCACCGCGCGGGAAGCGGGCCCTGGTCGTGGGGCTGTTGCCGCCGGTGAACACCAGGGTCGGGAAGAGCCCGGAGCGATACAGCTCGGCGGCGTGGGCGGCGACGCCGAGGTCGTGGCTGCCCAGCCCGATCGCCACGTCGACAGGCCGCAGCTCGTGCCTCATCTGGTGGTAGTCCCAGATCAGCTCGGCCTGGCGCCACTGGTCCTCGGTGATGGTCTGCTGGTTGTCGCTCACGCGTTTCTCCCTGGTCACCGTTGCCGGGGGCCGATCGGCCCCTCGCTCATGGCCGTGATGCCCTCGATGCTGCGCAGCTGGTGCACGAGTCCGTACTGCGCGGCCACCTTGGCGGCCCGGTCGAGGACGCGGAGTCCATCATCCCGGGTCGCCGCGTCGGAGAGCAGGATGTGGCCATGAGCGGTGTCCAGTCGCACGCGTTGCATCGGTGATTCGGTGGACCCGCTGCCCCGGGCGATGTCGATGAAGTGCAGGGCCTGCGTGAGGTCGCCTTCGCCGCGGCGAGCGAGGGCGAGCTTCTGGTGGGCCACCGACCAGTCGTCGGGCTCCTGTAGGTCTTCGAAATCGCGGGTCGCGGCCTGCATGACGCGGGTCGCACAGTCGTGCTGGCCGCCCTTGCTCAGCGCGGTCCCCACCCACAGCCGGGCCCTCGCCCGGTCACGGCGGGAGAGCCGGTCGTCGACGGCGAGGGTCTCGTAGTTGCGGGCGGCGATCTCCAGCTTCCCGGACATCTCGGTGACCACGGCAAGGGACAGGTCGAGCTGAGCGACGCGGCGGGGGACGTCCAGCTGAGTGAAGACCGCGCGGGCGTCGGCATAGGAGTGCTGGGCCGAGAGCGGGCCGAGGACGACGCCCTGGTCGCGCTTGAGGTCACCGAGCAGGGCGGTCGAGCGGGCGAACAGATACAGGCCCTTCCCGTCCAGCTCGAGGGTCTTGAACCGGCCGAGCCAGCGCGTCAGGAGGCTGTCGGCGAAGGTGAAGTTCTGCCGGGACAGGGCGACCACTACCCGGTCCAGGTCGTCGGCCCAGGACTCGTACTCCCAGGCCCGGGGCCCGGAGGTGGTGACGCGCCGTCGGCCGGCGCTCGGCCCGGTGCTGGTGATCTCGGACAGGAGCGTTTCGAACCGCAGGTGGACGGCGGCGTCCGCTCGGCCGAGGGCGGTGTCGAGGATGGCCTGGGTGTCGGGTCTGGGCTCGGTGCCGGCGAGCTTGGACTCCCACTTGGATACGGTCGCGACCGCCAGGCCGAGCTGCTGGGCGAAGGCCCGCACGCTCAGCCGCAGGGCGAGCCGCAGGGCCTTGGCCTCCAGGCCGGTCCAGTGGTGCACGGTCGCCACGCGTCACTCCCTTCCACCGGTCATCGAAGCAGATGCGTGCGGTCGGCGGGACAGAAGTGGGACGGAAGTAGAACAGGCGGTGATTGGCCGCGAGTCGGCCGGACGCCACGCTCAAAAGCGTCACCACTCGTCGAGCCTTTTGGACGGTCCTGAGCACGGAACCCCTCACGGAGCATCGCCCGGTCAGCGGCCCGGTCGTTTACGGCTTCCTGCGGCTGGTGCGGGTCTGGACTCGCCCGCACCCGCTGAACCCCGCACCCTCCCGCAGCACGGCCCCTGGACGGAACGGATGAGAGGGAACTGCCATGGAAACCTTCGAACGCGCCAGGCTGGACGCTTACTTCGCCCGGATCGCCACCCAGTTCGCCCCGGGTGAGCAGACCTCGTCGTTCCTGATCACGCACCTGCTGGCCGAGCGGCCCGTGTTCGTCCGCGCGGTCGCCGCGATGACCCGGCTGGCCTCGGTGCTGCCCAAGCCGAAGTCCGTCCACCCGGCCGCCAAGCGCGAGGTCGAGCAGACCGTTCCGGTCGACACCCTCACCCGCGAGATGTTCACCGACGACGACACCGCCATGGACTACCTCGAGTCCCGGGCCGCAGGCGAGACGGTCTGCCTGCTGGACGTCGGCGGCTACTTCGCCCCCAGCCTCGCCGAGGTCCACAGCCGCTTCACCGGCCGGCTCGCCGGGGTGATCGAGGACACCGAGAACGGACACCGCCGCTACGAAGACCTCGACAAACTGCCCTGCCCCGTCATCTCCGTCGCCCGCTCACCGCTGAAGGACCCCGAGGACTTCCTCGTCGGCCAGTCCGTCGTCTTCTCCACCGAGGCCGTCATGCGCGACCGCGGCGACATCCTCCACGGCCGCCCCGCCCTGGTGATCGGCTTCGGCAAGCTCGGCTCCTCCATCGCCCGGCTCCTGCACGCCAAGGGCGTCCAGGTCACCGTCTTCGACATCGACCCCGTCCGCCGCACCCAAGCCCTCTCCCAGGGCTTCACCGTCGCCCGCGACCGCGAGGCCGCCTTGACCGGGGCCGGGCTGGTGCTCTGTGCGACCGGCGCAATCTCCCTGCGCGGCGAGGACTTCTCCCACCTGCGCAACGGCGCCTACGTCGCCACGGTCACCAGCAGCGAGGACGAACTCGACCTCGCCGGACTCCCCGACGTCTACACCCGCACCCAGGTCGGCGACCACGTCACCCGCTACCGGACCACCGGCCACTACTTCTATCTGGCGAATGGCGGCAACGCCGTCAACTTCATCCACGGCGCCGGCGTTGGGCCGTTCATCTTCCTGGTCCAGGCCGAGATCCTCGCCGCGATCAGGATGCTCACCCGCGGCGACCTCGCCCCCGGCATCCATGAGGTCCCCGCACCCGACCGCGAAGCCATCGCGGCGACCTGGCTCTCCTACTTCAACAGGTGATCACCATGCCCATCACGGCCAACCACATCCGCACCACCATCGCCGCCTACCTTGACCAACACCCCGAGGACAAACGCGAACTCGCCGTCGTCCTCGGCCTGATCGACGACGGCGACGACCTCACCAGCCGCAGGACTCTGCCCGGCCATGTCACCGCCGGGGCGATTCTCATCGGCCCCGATGGCCGCATCCTGCACATTCTCCACAACGCGACCCAGAAGTGGCTGCTGCCCGGTGGTCATCTGGAGCCCTCGGACAACACGCTCCTGCAAGCCGCGGGCCGCGAACTCGCCGAGGAGACCGGCATCCCGCCGCACGTGGTCACTCCGCACGGCGAGACCCCGCTCCACATCGACATCCACCCCATCGACGCCAACCCCGCCAAGGAAGAACCCGCCCACCAGCACTTCGACTTCCGGTTCCTCTTCCGCACCACCGCCGACATCGGCGCACTACAGACCGAGGAAGTCTCCGACGCTGCCTGGCGAACGGTCGGCGCCCTCCACGACGAGAGGTTGAGTCAGCGCGTGGTGCGAGCACTGCGCTGACTCCGAGATCGGCCGCCCTACGTCTGCGACCTCCGACGCGCGGGGCGGCCTACCCGGCCCGCTCAGCGACAGGCAGCCAAGAGAACCGCGAACCCCGCAAGCACTCCCAGGTCCGCTGGGTCGACGCCGGAGCCGTCCCGGAACGGTTCGTGGACACGACCGCCAGCGCCCTCCACCGCTACCTCGAGGGAGGCCCGCAGGTCTCCCTCGACGGCTGGCGCTAGCCCCTACGCCTCCGGCAGCACCCCCGCCTCCGTCAGTCCCGCCCGGACCGCCTCGCCCAGGGCCTGGACCGCCGACTGGGGGCGGACCATCACCGTCAGGTCCGTGATGCGGCCCTGCGCGTCCAGGTGCAGCATGTCCAGGCCGTGGACCTCCCGGCCGCCCGCCACCGCGCGGAACACCAGGATCTCCGCGTCCGCGCCCTCCGTGGAGCCCGTGAACTCCCCTACGTAGCGGAAGTCCTCGAAGACCCGGCTCAGGAGCACGTCCAGCAGGGCAAGTACCGCCGCGCGGCCCTCGAACGGGCGGAACTTCACCGGGCTGTTGAGCCGCGCGTCCGGTGCGAACAGCCCCTCCACCCCCGTGAGGTCGCGCTTCTCCACCGCTGCCCGGAAGCGGGCGACCGTCTCGTGCGTGGGCATTCCGCCACCTCATTCATAGTCATGAAAGTGAGTAGTCAGATTCATGACTATGATGGGCCCCTGTCCACGGGAACGGAAGGGGTCAGCCCATGGCTCTGCGGCACGCCGTCCTCGCCGCCCTGCTCGACGGCGAGTACAGCGGCTACCAGCTCGCGAAGGCCTTCGACGTCGGCGTCGCCAACTTCTGGCACGCCCTGCCCCAGCAGCTCTACGCCGAGCTGGCCAAGCTGGAGCGCGAAGGGCTCGTCAGCGGGCGCCAGATCGTCCAGGAGACCCGCCCCAACAAGCGCCTCTTCCGCGTCACCGACGCGGGCCTCGCCGAGCTGGAGCGGTTCGCCGCCGACGCGCCCCGGCCCTCCTTCATGCGCGACGACCTCGTCGTCAAGGTCCAGGCCGTGGACGGCGTCGCCGACCCCGCCCCGGTGATCGAACAGCTCCTGGAGCGCGCCCGCGTCGCCGAGGCGAAGACCGAGCTGTTCATTGGGCTGCTCGGGCGGCTGCGCGGGCCCCTGGACGAGGCCGAGTTCCTGGCGCGCGGCGAGCGCGTCGGCCCGTACCTCACCTGCCTCGGCGGCATCGGCTTCGAGCGCGCCTACCTGGAGTGGTGCCACCGCGTCGTGGCCCTGCTCCGCGCCCGCGAGGAGGCCCGCCGTGGCTGAGCGCGGCCAGCGCGGCACTCCCCGCTACGCGCGGTACGTCGCCCTCGGCGACTCCCAGACCGAGGGCATCGGCGACGGCGACGACCTGCGCGGCCACCGCGGCTGGGCCGACCGCCTCGCGGACCTGCTCGCCGCCGAGAACCCCGACCTGCGGTACGCCAACCTCGCCGTGCGCGGCCGTCTCGCCGGACAGGTCCGCGCCGAACAGCTGGGCCCCGCGCTCGCCCTGCGGCCCGACCTCGTGACCGTGGTCGCCGGGGCCAACGACGTGCTGCGGCCCGGCTGCGACGTCGCCGCCGTCGTCGCCGACCTCGACGCGATGTTCGCCGCGCTGACCGGCGCCGGGGCGACCGTCGCCACGCTCACCTTCCCCGACGTCGCCAAGATCGCCCCGCTCGCCCGGCGCCTCGCGCCCCGCATCGACGAACTCAACGCGTACATAAGGGAGTCGGCGGCCACGCACGGCGTGCTCGTCGCCGACTCCGCCCCGCACCCCGTCACCACCGACCCGCGCATCTGGTCCGCCGACCGGCTGCACGCCTCGCCGCTGGGCCACCAGCGCATCGCGGAGTGCGCCGCCCACGCCATCGGGCTCCCGGGCCACGAGGACTGGGCCGCGCCCCTGCCGCCGCTGCCCGCGCGCGGCCCGGTGCGACGGGCGGCCGCCGAGGCGCGCTGGGCCGGGACGTTCCTCGGCCCGTGGGCGCTGCGGCGGCTGCGCGGCCGCTCGTCGGGCGACGGACGCACGGCGAAACGACCGGAGTTGGTACGGGTCCTGCCGTAGCGCGGCGGGCGCGGGCACGCCCGGGGAACGCCCCGGAGGGCCGTACGAATAAGGCGTACCGGCTGTCAGTGCCATGGGCGACCATGGGTTCGTGTCCACTCTGCCCCAGCAGTCCCACACGCCGTCCGCGACCGCCACCACCGACCACATGATCGTGTGCGGCGACGACGCGCTCGCCCACCGGCTCGCCGCCGAGCTGCGTTACGTGTACGGCGAGCGGGTCGTCCTCGTCGTGCCGCCGGGGCGCGACGCGCGCACCGCGCAACTGCCGCTGTCCGCACGCGGCATGGCCTCCGCGCTCTTCGGGCGGATGTCGGCGGCCGTGGGCCGGGTGGCCGTGCCCGGCGGACCCGCGGGCGCGCCTGCCGCCGGGCCCGGGACCCCCGGAGGTCCCGCCGGGAGCCCCTTCGCCGCCGCGCCCGGGGCCAACGACAGCCTCGCGGGAGTGCGCGAGGTCGAGGTCGTCGAGGCGGCCGAGCCGACCGACGAGGTGCTGGCCGACGTCGGGGCGGCCCGCGCCGCCGCGCTCGCGCTGGTCTACGACTCCGACGAGACGAACATCCGCGCGGCGCTGACCGCACGGCGCCTCAACCCCCGCATCCGGCTGGTGATCCGGCTCTACAACCGCAAACTGGGGCAGCACCTGGAGGCGCTGCTCGACCAGGCCGCCGCCGTCTCCTCGCCCGGCACGCCGCCGTCCGGCCTGGACACGTCCACCACGGTGCTCTCCGACGCCGACACCGCCGCGCCCGCGCTCGCGGCCACCGCCGTCGCCGGGACGTCCAAGGTCGTGCAGGCCGACGGGCTGCTGCTGCGGGCGGCCGAGCACCGGCCGGGCACCGGCGCGTCCCGGCACCTGTGCGCGCTGGCGGTACTGACGCCGACCGGGCCGGGCCCGGTGCCGGAAGGCCAGTCGGCAGGGCCCGCGGAAGGGCCGCAACTCCTCCCGGACGCCGAGCAGTTGGCGCAGGCCGGGGACCGCTCCACGCTGGTGCTCGAAGCGGTCGGGCAGGCCGACCAGCCGTCGGGCCCCGCACGGAGCCTGGCGCTGCCGCCGCTGCCCATCGGGCAACTGTTCTCGCGGCGGCTGCGGTTCGCGGTGGCCGGGCTCGGGGCGGTGGTGCTGGGCCTCGCGCTGGCCTCGTGGTGGGCGCTCGGCGACCACCCGCTGCACGCCACGTACCTGACGCTGCTGGACATCTTCGCCATAGGGGAACCGGCCGTCGACCAGCCCACCAGCCGCCAGGTCATCCAATTGCTTTCCGGGCTGGCCGGGTTGTTGCTGCTGCCGCTGCTGGTGGCGGCGGTGCTGGAAGGGCTCGGCGCGTTCCGCACGGCGTCCGCGCTGCGCAGACCGCCGCGCGGGCTCTCGGGCCACGTGGTGCTGCTCGGCCTCGGCAAGGTCGGTACGCGCGTGCTCGCGCGGCTGCACGAGCTGGACATCCCCGTGGTGTGCGTCGAGGAGGACCCGGACGCGCGCGGCATTCCGCTGGCGCGCAGGCTGCGGGTGCCGACGGTGATCGGCGACGTGACGCAGGAGGGCGTCCTGGAGGCGGCGAAGATCCACCGGGCGCGGGCGCTGCTCGCGCTGACCAGCGTCGACACGACGAACCTGGAGGCGGCGCTGTACGCGCGGTCGGTGAAGCCCGACGTCCAGGTGTCGCTGCGGCTGTTCGACGACGCGTTCGCCACGGCGGTGTACCGCACGCTGCGCACCGCGCACCCGCGCGCGATCACCCGCAGCCGCAGCGTGTCCTACCTCGCGGCGCCGTCCTTCGCGGGCGCGATGATGGGGCGCCGGATCCTGGGCGCGGTGCCGGTGGAGCGGAAGATGCTGCTGCTCGCGGCGGTGGACGTGGCGGGCAACCGGGAGCTGGAGGGGCGCACGGTCGCGGAGGCGTTCCGGCCGGGGGCGTGGCGGGTGCTCGCGCTGGACACGACGCCCCCGGACGAACGCCGCGCGGGCCTCTCGGCGCGCGCGGGGGCCTCGTCCCTGACGTGGGACCTCCACCCGGGGCAGCTCCTGGGCCCCCGGGACCGGGTGGTGGTCGCGGCCACCCGGCGGGGACTTGCGGAGCTCACGGGGTAGGGGGCGGCGGGCTACGGGTGGCGCGGGAGGACGTTCTGGCACCTCCAGTGCCAGGAGTAGTCGTTTCCGTTCCGCTTGCCGTCGAGGATCATCATCTCCAGCATCTTCGTACCGGTGTCCCTGCCCACGACCCCGTCCTGCTGGAGGCCCCAGTACGCCTGGAACTTCTTCACCGCGCGCAGGGTGTCCGGGCCGAACTGCCCGTCCGGGTAGGTGTAGATGTCGTTGTTGTCCATCGAGTCGATGCCGACCTGGACGCACAGCGCCTGCTCGCCCGTCGCGCCGTAGCGGATGTTGGGGGCGTCGACCCAAGCGGCCGCCGGACCGGCGCTCACCAGCAGGCTCGCCGCCCCCATCGCCACCGCGGTCACGGCCATGCCCGTACGACGGCCCATGCGGAACTTCACGATGCCCCTCCGTTCTGCGGGCCCCCGCCCGCACTCTTGCCTGCGGTCCGCCGCGACACCGGCGGACCGTTCGAGGAACAACCTGCCGACCCCCGCCAACAAACCACCAACAAAGGGCGCCGCCCCTAGCCCGCCAGCGGCCGCCCCACCAGCGTGTCCAGGATGTCCCGCGCCGCGAGCAGGTCCTCGATCACCCCCGTCATCCGCGCCCGCTCCGCCGCCAGCCCGTCCAGCAGCTCGGGACAGGTCCCCGCGAGCACCACCCCGTCCGCGATCCGGCACGTCAGGATCTCCGCGATCGCCGCCGTGCCGAGCCCCGCCGAGAGCAGCACCCTGACGCGGCGCACGACCGTCACGGACTCCTCCGGGTAGTCGCGGTAGCCGTTCGGCAGGCGGTCGGGGACCAGGAGCCGCTGCTCCTCGTAGTAGCGCAGCGCCCGCCTGCTCACGCCCGTGCGCCGGGACAGTTCACCGATCTTCATGGGGCAGCTCCCGCGGGGGTTTGACCTTCACACCGACGTGAAGGTCTAACTTCCGGGACATGACGACGCATTCCACAACCCCCGTGACCGTTCTGGGACTTGGCCCCATGGGCCACGCCCTCGCGACCGCCTTCCTCACCGCCGGGCACCCCCTCACTGTATGGAACCGCACCCCCGCCAAGGCCGCCGGCCTCGTCGCGCGCGGAGCGGGCGCCGCCGCCGACGTCGAGAGCGCGGTGCGCGCGTCGGAGCTGGTGGTGGCCTGTCTGATGGACTACGACGCCGTACGCGGGAGCGTCGAGCGCGCGCCCGCCGCCGACGCGTGGGCGGGCCGCGTCCTGGTGAACCTCTCCAGCGGCGAGCCGGGGCAGGCCCGCGCGATGGCCCGGTGGGCGGGGGAGCGCGGGATCACCTACCTGGACGGCGCGGTCCTCACCCCGGTCGCGACGATCGGCACGCCCGCCGCCGCGTTCCTCTACAGCGGTGATTCTGGCGCGTACGACTCCGTCAGGGCCGCCCTCGCCTCGCTGGGCGGCAGCGGGCAGTACCTCGGCGACGAGGCGGGCCGCGCCGCCGCGTACGAACTGGCGCTCCTGGACCTGTTCGCCGCCTCCGTCGCGGGCCTCGCCCACGCGTTCGCGCTGGCCCGCGCGGAGGGGATCGACCCGGTGGACTTCGGGCGCCGGGCGGGCGGCACGGGCGGGCTGCTCACCGCGATGGCCCCGGCCTTCGGGGAGTCGCTGGCGGCGGGGAACTTCACGGGGGAGCGCGCGACGATCGCGTCGGCGGCGTCCGCGCTGCGGCACATCGTCGCCGCGTCCGACGCGCACGGCCTCGACACCGGGACGCTCACGGCCGCGAAGGCGGTCATGGACAGGGCGGTGGCGGCGGGCCACGGCGCGGACGGCTACCCCCGACTGGTGGAGCACTTCGGAGCGGGGCGGGAGTGAGGCGCGCCTGCCGGGGGTGAGGCGGGGGTGGGGCGCGCCGGGGACGGCGTACCCCCTACCGCCCTCCCCGGATCGCCGCCTCCACCGAAGCGACCCGCTCCGCCAGTACCCCCAGCGCCGACACCGCCCGCGTCAGCGGGTCCGACTCGGGGCCGCCCAGCGCCTGCGTGCGGACGTACGCCGCCCGCAGCTCCGCCCAGCGCGCCGCACCCTCAGGGGTGAGCGTGCCGCGCAGCTCCGCGAGCTTCAGGAGGTTCGCCTCCGCGCCCGTGGTGAGCGTCTGGGCCTCGCCCGTGTAGTGGTCGTCCAGGACCGCCGCCAGCTCCTCCCCGTTCATCACGGGCACGATCCGCGCCGCGATCTTGTTCATGTCGCGGTACGAGCCCTGGAGCCGGAACGGCGGCTCGGTGCGGGTCGCGTCGGACTGCCCGGCCGACGCCATGTACGCGGTGTTCACCGCGAGCACGGTCCGGCGCGCCGCCAGCAGGTGGCGCAGCACCGCGAGCACCGCGTCGAGTTCGGCCGGAGCGTACGGGTACGCCAACCTCTCGGCCCGCGCGGCTGGATCCCCCTCCGCCAGCCGGAGGAGCAGCTCCAGGTCCGCCCGGTCGCGCCCCGCGAGCGGAGCGAGGACCGGGTTCGAGGTGAGCGCGTTCTCGACGAAGCTGTCCGCGAAGACCGCCCCGTACCCGCTCACCACGTCACCCAGGTTCCACACGTCGGCCCGGTTCGCCAGCATGTCGGGCACCTGGAAGCGCCCGCCCGACTCGGTGTACGGGTTGCCGGCCATGCACACCGCGAAGCGCTTGCCGCGCAGGTCGTGGCCGTTCAGGGAGCGGGTCGCGTCGCACAGCGGGATGAACTTCTGGAGGAACTCGGGCGAGGTGTGCTGGATGTCGTCCAGGTACAGCAGCGTGTTGCTGCCCGACTCCAGCGCGAAGTGCACCTTCTCCAGCTCGGCGCGCGCCGTCGCGTCCGGCGCGCGCTCCGGGTCCAGCGAGGTCACCTCGTGGCCCAGCGCCGGGCCGTCGACCTTCACCAGGACCAGGCCGAGCTTCTGGGCCACGTACTCCATCAGCGTCGTCTTGCCGTAGCCCGGCGGGGAGATCAGCAGGAGCATGCCGTGGGTGTCGGTGCGCTTGGCGTCGCCGGCCGCGCCGAGCTGCTTGGCGAGGTTGTCGCCGATCAGCGGCAGGTACACCTCGTCGATGAGCCTGCTCCGCACGAACCCGGACATGGCGCGCGGCCGGTGGTCCTCCAGCCGCAGCCGGACGCGCTCGGCCGCGACCAGCTCGGCGCGGCGCCGCTGGTAGGCGCGGAAGCCGGGGACGTCGCGCGCGGCGAACTCCGCCGTGCGGAGAAGGAATTCGTCCAGGCGCAGCGCCATGGAGCCCGCCCTGACGCGGGGGTGCGCGCCCAGCAGGCCCGTCACCGTACGGGACAGCGGCGCGTTCGACTCGTAGCGCGGCAGGTCGCGGCAGAGTTCCACCGCAACGGCCTCCGCGAGGTCGCCGGGGGACACGTCGGCCGTCGCCGCGTACGCCGACAGCCACGCCGTCACCAGCTGCGCGCGCCCCGCGTGGTCATCGCCGAGCGCGGCCAGGTCCGCCTCGTACGCCTCGTGGGCCGCCGCGTCCGCCGTGCGGAACTTCTCCACCAGCGCCCGCGCGGCCCCGCTCGTCACGAACCCGGGCGGGCCCGACGTGACCTCCTCGAAGAGGTAGTCGGCCGCCAGCGGCTCCAGGCCCGTCAACTCCGCCCGGAGTTCCGCGATCGCGGGCGTCAGGCCGAACGTCTCGCGGGCCCGCGCCATGGACCGCGCCCGCCGCGCCCAGCTCTCGCGGAAGGCCGCGTCGGTGCCGTGCGCCCAGTGGCGCTGCGCGGCGGCGCGGGCGTCCGGCGGGAAGCGCAACAGGCCCGCGTCCGCGTGCAGTTCGAGCAGCGCGCCGAGGATCGCCGTCGCGTCGTGGTCGTGGACGCCCCGCTCGTACCCCTCGTCGTACGCGGCGCGCGCCGACTCCCGGACGAGGGCGGGCAGCTCGGCGTCGGCGAGGGCGTCGGCGAGGGCGGCGGGGCCGTGCTCGGCGATGAGCCGGGCCGCCAGGTGCTCGGCGCGGTAGACGCCGGGGGACTCCGACGGCAGCAGGCGGTCCCAGTACGGGCGGGTGTCGGCGAAGGCCGGGTCGGTGACGGGCGCGCGGTAGTCGGTGCCGGTCAGCGCGTAGGAGAGGCCGTCGGCGCCGGGGACGAGCGTGAGGTCGAGCGGCTGGGTGTTCACCGCGAAGCGGTGGCGGCCGAAGCGGACCGTCCGGCCGCCGTCCGCGTACAGCTCGGCGCGGTCGCGCAGCGCGCGCACGGCCTCCTGGCGGGCCGACTTCAGCCGCCCCTCCAGCTCGTCGGCGCGCACCTGATCGCCGATTCCGCGCAGCTCGGCGGCGGTGCGGCGGACCTTGGCGACCATCGGGTCGGACGCGAAGTGGGTGTTGACCGCGTCCAGGTCGGGCAGCTCGGCGGCGCGGCGCGCGAGGGCGTCCAGGACGCGGGCGGCCGATCCGGCGAGGCGTTCGGCGTGCCGGGCGCGGGCGTCCTGGAGGGTCTGCTTGCGCGAGGAGAACGCCTCGTAGACCTCGTCGCGCTTGGCCGCCAGCTCCGCGAGGAAGTCGTCGAACTCCGCGAACCGCGACTCCAGCGTCTCCAACTGGAGGAGAAGCCGGGCCAGTTGCTCGTCGCACTCCTCGGGGGTGCCCGCGGCGGCGAGCGCGCCCGTCACCGACTGGTTCAGCAGCGCGAACTCGGCGGTGAACCCGGCGCGGCCCTCCTGGTCGAGCAGCTCGCGGCGGCGCGCGGCGAGGACCGCGCGGGCCCGGTTCACCCCGGCGAGCACCTCCGCGACCCGCTCCAGGATGGCGGTGCGCACGGTCGCGTCGCCGATGTCGAGGCCCGCGACGACCTCGGTGACCGTCCGGAGGCCCTCGGCCAGCCCCTCGACCCGGTCGGCCAGCGGCTGGGCCGCGGCCGCGGTGGCCGCAGCCGACGCCTCGTCGGTGAGCGCGGCGACGTCCGCGTGGTACCCGTCGAAGGCGTCCTCGCGCGCCAGGAACGCCACGGCGCGCTGCGCGGCCGACGCGACGTCGTGCTCCACGTCGGTGGCGAGCGCGTCGATGCGCTCGACGTCGGCGTACCGCATCTCGCGCAGCGTCGCCAAGTGGCCGTGCGCGCGCCGCAGTTCGGTGATGCGCGCCACCCATTCGGCGGCCGAGCGCGGCGCCTCGCCGCGGATGCGGCGCACCAGCTGCGCGATGTGCGCAGCGGCGTCGGCGAGCGCGTCGGCGGCGCGGCGGGTCAGCTCCTGGACCGTCTCGAACTCGCCGACGATCTGCTCGGCGGTCTCCCGCAGCGCGGCCAACGGCTCGGCGAGAGCGTGCAGTTCGGGGTCGGTGAGCCAGTGGTACTGGTCGCTGGCGCGCACGCACTGGGCGACGAGCCGCCCGTACACCTCGGCGTTCGGCGTCAGCTCGGAGACCGAGTGGGCGAGGGCCAGGCAGTCGGAGACGCCGCGCACGAGGTCGGCGTTGCCGACGCGGCCCAGGGCCCCGTCCACGTGCTGCTCGGGGGCGCGGGTGTCGGCGGTGAAGGGGGTGCGCCACACCTGCGTCTGGTGCACCCGCGCGGGCCCCGGCGCGCCCTCGCGCAGCAGGTGCAGCGTGCCGTCGTCGAAGAGCGCGTAGCCGACGCAGGTCAGCGGGGTCGCGGCGGCCTTGCGCAGCAGGTTGTACGGCAGGAGCAGGGTGCGGCCCCCGCCCCGGTAGACGTACAGCACGTCCTCGCCGCCCGGCGCGTGGACCTCCCGCTCGAAGGCGAGCGCCGAGGTGTCGACGTCGACGTCGAAGGTGCGGTGCGCGCCGGTCGCCAGGTAGTAGCCGCCGGGGAAGACGATGCCCTGGTCGTCGGGGAGGCGGCGGCAGGAACGCCCGATCGCGTCGATCCTGACGGCCTCTTTGGTGAGGGTGTTGAAGACGAGGTGGCGGTGCTCCTCCTCGTTGTACGGCCGGACCCTGAGCAGGATCAGGGGGCCGACGCGGGCGTGCTCGACCTCGGCGTCGGCGAGGGCCTGGAGCGGTTCGGCGACCGGCTCCCGGTAGATCCCGTCGGGGGTCTCGGTGTCGTTCTCGGTCTTGAGGGTGAGGGTGCCGTGCAGGGTGTCGAGGTAGACCTCGCCCCGGATCGCGATGTGCGGGTGGCGGCCCCTGACGTGGTCGTCGCGGGTGGCGGCGGTCCACGTCACGTCGTGGGCGGGCGGCAGGACGTGGTCGCGGTCGCCCCGGGCGTCGAGGAAGTGCGCGGTGCCGTCGCCGTCGGTGCGCCAGCGCAGGACGCGTACGTCGCTGCCGCTCTCGCCGGTCTGGAAGACGGCGAGCAGCTTGTCCTCGGTGCGGCGCAGGCGCAGCAGGCGGGCGGAGCGGAAGTAGCGGTGCAGGGTGTGGAACTCGGTGGTGAAGTCCGGGTCCCCGAGGAGCCCTTGGAGCCCTTCGGCGTGACCGCCGTCGCCGTCGCCGTCGACGGCGGCCACGCCGTGCGGCCGGTGGAACTGGAAGACGTGTCCCACGTCCGGTTCGCCCGGCGGGGCGGGGTCAGCCGCGTACCCGAAGAGCAGGCCGCCGTCGACCGCCGCGAGGTCCCTGGGCAGCGAGGGCAGCGCGGTGCGCAGCTGCTCGGTCGCGGTGAGGGTCAGCTCGGTGGAGCCGAAGGCGGCGGAGCGCGCGTCGTTGAGGGCGGCGGCGCGGGCGGCGAGGGTCTGGGCGTGGGTGGTGAGGCGGGTGCGGAGGATGTCGTACGCGGTGTCCATGAACGTTCCTTGAGTCGCTGGCCGTTACGGGGCGGGCGCCGGTGCGGGGGCCGGGCTCATCGCGGGGCGCGGTGCGCGTGGCTCGGGGCGCGGTGCGCCTTTCGGGGTCCGCCTGAACGGGGCCGTTCGGCACGGGCGGCCCAGGGGCGGGGCGGACCGCGCGACCGGCCGCCCCGCCCCCCGGGCGCCGCTCCTACGCGGTGCCGTTCTTCTGCGCCAGGTGCTTTCCGAGCGCCGCGCTCGCCGCCACGTCCCGCACGTCGGCCGCCGACACCGCCCCGATCATCTCCTTCACGTCCTCGGGGAAGGACGCGGACCCGTCCAGCCACGCCCCGGCCAGCGCCTGCACGGTCTCCGAGCCGGCCACGAACTCGTCGATGCCCTTGCCCATCCCGATCGCCCCGACCAGCCGGTCGAAGAAGACGGACTCCCCGCCGACGACGCTGACCTTCGCGTTCTCCAGACCGGTCGCCACGACGGTGGCCTGCGCCTCGGCGACCTGCCGCTGGACCTCAAGACCGGCGAGCCGCAGCTCCTTCTCCGCGTTGAGGCGCATCCGGTACTCCTCGTGCCCCCGGGACGCCTCGTCGAGCGCCGCCATCGCCGCGGCCTTCTCGGTGAGCCCCTCGGCCTCGGCGAGCGCCTTGGCCTTGGCGCCCTCCGCCTCGGCGAGGCCGCGCGCCCGCGTCCCCTCGGCCTCGGCGAGGCCGCGCGCCTTCGTGCCCTCCGCCTCGGCCCGCAGCCGCGCCTCGGTCGCCGCGGCCTCCGCCGCGCCCGCCTTCTCGATCGCGTCGGCCTCCCGCTCGCGCACCTCGGCAGCGGCCAGGCCCGCGGCGGCGGCCTCCGCGCGCAGCCCCTCCGCGAGGCGGATCTTGGCGCGGGCGTCGAGCTCCGCGGTCTTGCCGCGCGCCTCGGCGAGCGTCAGCTCCTCCGCCGCGCGGTGCACGGCCGCGGCCTCCGCGGCCTCGGCGGCCTTGATGTCCCGTACCAGCGCCTCCTGCGCCTGCGCCTCGGCCATGATGACCAGCGCCTGCCGCTCCCGCTCGGCCTCCTCGACGGCGCGCAGCCGCTTGATGGACTCCTCCTGCTCGGCGACCGTGCGGTCCACCGCGACGCGCTCCCTGATGACCTCGGCGATCTCGCGGCGCTCCGCCTCGACCTCCTTGTCGGCGGAGATCCGGGTCAGCGACGTCTCCCGCTCCCGCGCGATGACTTCCAGCTGGCGGTCCTTCTCGATGCGCTCGGTCTCGATGGCGATGACCCGCTCGCGGTTCTTCTCCGCGACGGCCACCTCGCGCGCCTGGTTCTCGCGCTGCACGCCCAGCTGCTCCTCCGTGCGCAGGAAGGCGCTCTGCGCGCGCAGCCGCTCCTCCTCGACGACCCGCGCGGTCTCGGCCTCCTCGCGGGCCCGTACGGTCTCGATCTCGCGGCGCTGCTTGATCTCCGCGTCGGCCTGGCGGCGCTCCAGTTCGAGGATGGCCTCCCGCGCGTCGACGTTCTGGCGGGTCAGCTCCTTCTCCTCGTTGCGCTGGTACTCGTTGGTGCGCACGTGCTCGACGGCCGTCAGCTCGGTGATCTTCCGGATGCCCTGCGCGTCCAGGATGTTGTGGGCGTCGAGCTGGTTGAGCGGCGTCTGCTCCAGGTAGTCGATCGCCGCGTCCTCCAGGCTGTAGCCGTTGAGGTCGGTGCCGATGACCTGGATGATCCGGTCCCGGAACTCGTCGCGCTTGGTGTAGAGGTCGGTGAAGTCGAGCTGCTTGCCGACGGTCTTGAGAGCCTCGGAGAACTTCGCGTTGAACAGCTCCTGGAGCGTCTCCTTGTCGCTGGCGCGCGCGGTGCCGATGGCCTGGGCGACCTTGATGACGTCCTCGGTGGTCTTGTTGACCCGGACGAAGAAGGAGATCCGGATGTCGGCGCGGATGTTGTCCTGGCAGATCAGCCCGTCCCGGCCGGTCCTGGTGATGTCGATCGTCTTCACCGAGATGTCCATGACCTCGGCCTTGTGCAGTACGGGCAGCACGACCTGCCCGGTGAAGGTGACGTCCACCTTCCGCATCCTGGAGACGATCAGCGCCTTGCCCTGCTCGACCTTCCGGAAGAGCTTGCTGATGACGACGAGTCCGACGAGTGCGATGAGCAGGACTACGGCGATGAGCACGCCGGCGCCCAAGGAGATGGCATCCATGGTGAGGCCCCCGGAAGGTGGTGAGTGGGAAGAGGGGTGTGCGGTGCGACCGTCCTCGCGGTGCTACCGTCCGTGCGGCGCTACCGCCCGCGGGTCGTGCGGCGTCAGTGCGGCGCGACCCAGAAGAACTCGCCCTCTTCGTCGTACGCGTAGAGCAAGGCGGCGCTGCCGAGCGCCAGTTCGCCGCTGCCGACGTCGTCCTTCGCCTGGCGGACCTGGACGATCGCGGTCGAGCCGTCGCGCGCGGCGACCTCCGCCTGGCCGAACCCCTCGTCCACACGCCCGGTGCGGATGACGCAGGTCAGACCGACGAAGTCGGCGCGGGACGGCTCGGGTTCGTCGGGGAACAGCGGCTTCAGCGGCCTTACGAGGAGCTTGGTCGCCGCCCCCGCGACGACCAGCGCGCCGAGCAGGGCGCCCGCGCCCGCCGCGCGGCCCGCCCAGCCGTCGAGGTCGAGGCGGTGCAGCAGCACGGTCCCCGCGAGCGCGGCGAACCAGCCGGTCGCGACGTAGAGCGAGACGCCGATCGAGAGCGGCACCCCGCCGAGCCCCCAGGCGTCGGGTCCTTCCCCGTCCGCCTCGGCGCCGCCCACCAGGACCAGCAGCCAGAAGCCGATCACGACGACCAGCGCGCCGCCGAAGAGGGCGGCGGGGAAGCCGAGCGCGGCATCGACGAACTCGTCGAACCCCCCGAGTCCCGTCATCCTCCCCACCTCCCCCCGTTCCGCTTGCCGGTTTCCGGCACCGAAGCCCTCCCCCCGAACGCGCCGCGGTGACCGCGGCGACAGGTCCTTCGGCCTTGCCCCAACGATCCTGCCGGATCGATTCTCTGTTCGCACTGCCGGTTTCCGGAAGTCTTTATGCATCCTTGATGCCGGGGGCGCGCGTCATGGACGCGTTAAGGACGCGTCAAGACTGCGGGAGTGTGGATGACGGAACGTGCGGTGCCGGACGAGTATCTGAGCGGCTATGCCCAAATCCTGACCGAGGTCGCGGCCACCGGGCGGCGGCTGAGCCGTGCCGAGCTGGAATCCCGCAGGCGCCTGGGCGAACAGGCCGCGGAGAGCGGCCACGGGCTGCGCGCCCTGGTCAACGCCTATCTCGTGGAGACACGCACGGTGTGGCCCGCCGGTTCCCGCTCGGCCGCCGCCGCTTCCGCGCCGAGCGTCCTGACCGCCGTCGAGCAGGCGGTGGACGCGGTCGCCGAGGGGTACGAGCGGGCGCAGCGCATCGCGGTGCGCCGCGAGGAGGCCGCGCGCCGCGAGTTCATCGACGACCTGCTGTACGGGCGCAGCGACCTGGGGCGGCTCGCCGAGCGCGCCACCCGCTTCGGGCTGCGGCTGGCCAACGCGCACGCGGTCGCCGTCGCGACGGGCCCCGACGCGTACGCCGAGGCGGATCCGGTGACCCGGCGCGTGGAGGGCGCGCTCATCGCCCGCTTCGGCGACCGGCACGCGCTGCTCACCACCAAGGACGGGCGCCTGATCTGCATCGCGCCCGGCGACCAGGAGGAGGTCCTGGCGCACTTCGCGAAGCAGGCGCACGCCGCGACGGACGGCGGCCGGGTCGCGGTGGGCCGGGCGCACCCGGGCGCGGGCGGCGTCGTCCACTCCTACGAGGAGGCGCTGAACGCGCTGGACCTCGCGGAGCGCATGGAGCTGGACGATCCGGTGCTGTACGCGGCGGAGCTGCTGGTCTTCCCGGTGCTGTCGCGGGACCGGGAGGCGCTGGCCGACCTCGTGCGCAGCGCGCTGGGGCCCCTGACGCAGGCGCGCGGCGGGGCGCGGCCGCTGCTGCGGACGCTCTCGGTGTACTTCGACGCGGGCTGCGTCTCGGCGGAGGCGGCGCGGCGACTGGCTTTGAGCGTACGGGCGTTGACGTACCGCCTGGAGCGGATCCACCAGCTGACGGGCACGAACCCGGCGGACCCGGTGCACCGCTACACGCTCCAGACGGCGGTGATCGGCGCCCGCCTCCTGGACTGGCCGGCCCGGGAGCTGTGAGGGGGGGCCGCGGGCGAGGACGCCCCCAACCTCCCTGTGGCGCACCGCACATGGACGTTCGGCCGGTCCCCGCCTAGCATCCCTTCCGCGGACATCGCGTGTCGGTCACCGGCTGGGTGAGGCATGGAGGTGTCCGGGACATGCCCTCGGAGGCATTCCCTTGACCGTTCAGTACAACCACACCATCGTCTTCGCGAAGGACAACCGCGCGTCCGCGGACTTCCTCGCCCACCTCCTCGGCCTCGAAACCGGCACGGAGTGGGGCCCGTTCATCCCGCTCCCCCTCGCCAACGGCGTGACGCTCGACTTCGCCACCATGCCGGGCGGCAACGAGATCCAGCTCCAGCACCACTGCTTCCTCGTCTCCGAGGAGGAGTTCGACGGGATCTTCGAGCGCATCGAGGCAGCCGGGCTCACCTACTACGCCGACCCGCACGGCAAGCGGCCCGGCGAGATCAACCACAACGACGGCGGCCGGGGCGTCTACTTCCACGACCCCGCGGGCCACGGCATGGAGTGCATCACCGTGCCGTACGGCGGCTGGCCCGAGTAGGCCCGAGCAGCACCGGAGCAGCGCCGCGTCCCGCCCGAGTGGCGGGGCGCGGCCCCCGGGGCGAGTGTGGTGTGCGGACAGTGCCCGCAAGGCCCCCGGAGGTCCCGCCATGTTCGCTGCCCTCGGACGGTTCGTGGTGCGCCGCCCCTGGTGGGTGATCGCGGCCTGGGTGATCGCGGCGGCAGCGGTCGTCTCGCTCGCGCCCAAGCTCACCTCCAGCAGCGACGAGGCGAGCTTCCTGCCCCGCGACTACGAGTCGATCCGCGCGGCGGACGTGCAGGAGAAGGAGTTCCCGCAGCAGCAGAACATCGGCGCGGTCATCGTCTTCCAGCGCGGCGACGGACGCCCGCTCGCCCCCGCGGACGCCGCCGCCGTCACCCGTACGGCCCAGAAGCTCACGGCCCGGAAGATCGAGGGCGTCGAGGGCGTCGCCGCCGGCCAGGTCTCGCCGAACAAGCTGGTCCAGACGGCCTTCGTGGCCATGCCGAAGATCACCGGCCCCGAGGACACCACCCAGCAGGACGCCGTCGAGGAACTGCGCACCGGGCTCGGGGCCGACCTGAAGGACACCGGGCTCACCGCGGGCGTCACGGGCTCCGCCGCCCAGGCGCTGGACGAGGCGGACGCGTCGAAGCGCGCCGGGATGCTCGTCGGCATCGGCACGATCGTGATCATCATCGTGCTGCTCCTGGTGATCTTCCGCTCCCCGATCATCGCGCTCCTGCCGGTCGTCCTCATCGGCCTGATCTCCCCGATGGCCACGGGACTCATCGCCTCCGCCAACGAGCTCTTCGACATGAAGGCGGACTCCTCGATCCAGGAGCTGCTGACCGTCGTCCTGTTCGGCGTCGGCACCGACTACATCCTGTTCCTGCTCTTCCGCTACCGGGAGGCGCTGCGCGCGGGCGAGGACCCCAAGGGCGGCATGGTGCACGCCGTGGAGCGGGTCGGCGAGGCCATCGCGTCGGCGGCGGGCGCGGTGATCGTCGCCTTCGCCGCGCTCGGGCTCTCCACGCTCGGCATGCTCAAGTCGATGGGCCCGGCGCTGGCCATCGCGGTGTTCGTGACGCTGCTGGCGGGCCTCACCCTCGTCCCCGCGGTCGTCTCGCTGCTCGGCACGCGGGTCTTCTGGCCGTCCAGGTCCTGGCGCGAGGAGCCGCACGGCACAGGATTCGCCAGGCTGGGCGCCTCGATCGCCCGCAGGCCCGCCGCCTGGGTGGCGGTGTCCGGGCTGTTCATGGGCGTGCTGGCGCTGGGCGCGCTGGGCTACCGGGCCAACTTCGACCTCGCGGGCTCCTCGCTGCCCGAGACCAAGGAGTCGATGGTCGCGCTGAAGGACCTGGAGAAGGGCTTCCCGGCAGGCACCACCGACCCCACGTCGGTCTACCTGTCGGCCGTGGAGGGGGCCAGGCCCACCCCGGCGCAGGTCAAGGAGTTCGGGGCCGCCCTCGCCGCCGTGCCGGGCGTCGAGAAGGTCGAGGAGCCGAAGGTCAGCCGGGACGGCACGGCCGCCGCGTACAGCGTGGTCCTCGCCGATCCGCCCGCGTCCGACGCGGCGCGGGAGACCGTCGCCGACGAGCTGCGCCCGGCCGCGCACGGGGCCGCGCCCGAGGGCACGAAGGCGCTGGTCGGCGGGATCACCGCGGTCTACGTCGACATCAACAAGGCCGTGGACCGCGACTATTCGGTGGTCTTCCCGGTCGCCGCGCTCTGCATCATGGTCATCCTGGGCCTGCTGCTGCGCAGCCTGGTCGCGCCCTGGTACCTGATGCTGTCGGTCGCGCTCGGCTTCGGCGCGACGCTCGGCGCGACGTCGTTCCTGTTCACGACGGTCGGCAGCCAGCCGGGGCTGATGTTCATGCTGCCGGTGATCATGTACTTGTTCGTGGTGGCGCTCGGCACCGACTACAACATCCTGATGGTGTCGCGGCTGCGCGAGGAGGCCAGGGGCGGCCTGAGTCCGCGCGAGGCCGCGGGCAAGGCCGTACGGCACTCGGGGCCGACCATCGCGTCGGCGGGCGTCATCCTGGCGGGCACCTTCGCCACCCTGATGCTCGCGGGCAACTCCACGCTCTCCCAGATGGGCTTCGCGCTGTCGTTCGGCATCGCGGTCGCCGCGTTCGTGATGGCACTGGTCTTCACCCCCGCGCTCACCGCGCTGATCGGCCACCGGGCGTGGTGGCCCGGCCACGGCGACCGGTAGCGCGCGATGCGCGGGGCGGCGCGCCGGGCGGCACGGGACCGGGCCGCGCGCCGGGCAAAACCGGGTAAAGACCGGCAAGGGGTGACGCCCCCTCACCTCTCGTGTGCGGGGCAGCGAGTTTCGCCCGAAGAGCCTCGAAGACCGTCGCGCCCACCGCTCGTTAGCAGGGGGAGCACGACGAGGGACGAGGGGGAACGGGTGGAATCCGGCGGCTCCACACTGATCGGTTCGGTCCAGCGCGCCATGCGGCTGCTGGACGCGTTGACCTCGGAGCGGGAGGCCACGGCGAAGAAGCTGGCCAGGATCACCGGGGTGCCGCTCGCGACCACGTACCACCTGTTGCGGACGCTGGTCCACGAGGGTTACGTGGAGCGCGAGCGCGGGGTGTTCCGGCTCGGCCCCGCCGCGGGCGCGCTGACCGGGCCGGGCGCGGTGCGCGGCGAGGGGGCCAGCCGGGCGCACTGGCTGCGCTCGCTGGGCGCCGAGCTGGACGCGGAGGCGTACTGCGGGGTGTACGAGAACGGCGAGATCAGGACCGTCGACCACACGGACGCCCTGGCCGGGCCGCGCAAGGAGGAGTGGACGGACTTCCGCCCGGCGGGCTGGGCGCACGCACTGGGCCGCTGCCTGCTCGGCCAACTGCCGCCCGAGGCGCGGCGGGAGTACCTGGGCCGGTACCCGATGTGGGCGCTGACCCCCTTCCCCGACGCGGACGAGGACGTCGTACGGGGCCCGGTGCGCACCGCGCACTCCCCGCGCCAGCGCGCGCCCGAGCCGTCCGCCGAGTGCGACGGGGTCCCGCGCGAGACGGTGTGCGACGGGGTCCCTCGGGAGACGGTGTGCGCCGCCGTACCGCTGCTGACGGGCGCGGTGCCCGCGGCGGTCGCGGTGGCGCTCCCGGCCGACGAGGCCGAGCGGCTGCCCGAGGTGACGGCCCGCCTGCGGGCGCTGCTGGAGCGGCACGTGGTGGCGCGGCTGCTGCCGCTCTGAGGAGCGGGGCGCCCCCGTGCCCCGGGAGCGTCAACCACAGGTTTGTCCACAGGTTGTGGACAAACTTTCGGCACCGCCCTCCACCGGGACGCGCCCCTTCCGCCGGGAGCCGCCGAGAGCCGGGAGGGTGACGTTCACCCGCCCGGCGCGCCCCGCGTCACGGGGGCGGCGGCCCATCACTGCCATGTTGATGAGCCGCCACCCCTGTTTCGGAGAATGGAGCACCCCATGAAGGCACTGGTCCGCGCCGCGCTGGTCGCACTCGTCCTGGTCCCGCTGGCGGGCTGCGCCGGTTCCGACGCGCGCTTCCCGGGCGGCTACGAGGAGGGGCCCCGGCGCGACGACAAGGCGTTCGGCAGCGCCTGCCCGCAGGTCGCGCCCGGCACGGCCGACGCGGCGAAGCTGGCGAAGTCCAGGGCGCTGGCCGCGATCCGGTCCATGCCGCAGCTCTCGGAGTTCGCCGCGCTGGTGAAGACCGCCAAGGCGGAGGACATGTTCGCCTCCATGCAGAACGTCACGGTCTTCGTCCCCACCGACGAGGGCTTCGCCGCGCTGCCCGAGGCGCGCCGCAAGGAACTGGCGCAGCCGCGCGCCGCGGGCGACCTGATCCGCTCGCTGGTCGTCGCCCAGGACCTCACCAAGGAGGACCTGGCGGCGGGCCGCAGCTACCCCTCGCTCCAGGAGGGCGTCCAGGTCCGCGCGGCCGCCGCGCCGGGCGGGGCGACGGTGGACGGCGCCGACGTGGTGTGCGGCAGCGTCACCACGTCCGACGCGCGGCTGCACCTGCTGTCGGCGCTCCCCGACCGCGAGTCCTGACGCGGGACGCGAGTCCTGAAGCGGGACGGCGCGCACGGCCCCGCCGCTACGGCCCCGGAGGGATCCCTCCGGGGCCGTACGTGTGAATTACCGTACTGACGCCATGTCAGATGAACGGGAAACGTGCCCGGCATGGCTTTCTGTCACCGTACGTAGTCGTCGTCCGTGCCCCGGATCCTTCCGTGCGGCGCGGCCGGCTCGCGCGAAGGCAGGAACCGATGGCTCTCGTCCGCCGACTCCACGTCGTGGCCCTGGTGCTGGCGCTGCTCGTCCCGCTGCCCGGCTGGGCCGTGGCGGACGGGGGGCGCGACGGCGCCGCCGTACCCGGCACGGGCAAGTACCCGGTCGACGGGTCCGGCACGCCGCTCGCCTCCGTACGGCCGGGCGAACGGGTGCGCTGGGTGGTGAACCTGCCCGCGCTGCGCCCCGACGACGGACGGCTCGCGGTCACCGACCGCATCGCCGGGCGACTGGCCTACGAGCCGGGGACGCTGACCGCGCCGCCCGGCGCGGACGGGCAGGTCGACGGCGGCAGACTGGAGCTGACGGGCCGCTACCCCGACGGGATCGAGGGCGCGGCCACCGTCGCCGACGCCCCCTTCGAGGGCGGCAGGGCCCGGGTCGAGGTGCGCCCGGCGGACTTCTACGCGGACGGACGCCCCGCGGTCTCGCACGTACGGGGCTGGGGCGCCGTCCGCGTCGACGGCTCCGCGACCGGCACCCTGCTCACCGTGCGCGACGCGGCGGGCCGCCCGATCGAGAGCTTCACGGACCGGGAGGCGCGCGAGGGACTGCTGAGCCTGAGCGGCCTCGGCTACCCGGTCCACGGCGCCCACGACACCTCGACGATCACGGTCACCGCGCAGGGCCGGGGCGCCCGGCTGGTCGTCTCCTTCCACGGCGACTCCCCGCAGGCCGCGTACAGCACGATCGTCGGCGAGCGGGGCGAGGAAGAGGTCCAGGGCAGCGCGGAGGCGGTGCGCGGCGGCGGCGAACGGTTCGAACTGCGCTCGGCGCGGGTGAGGGTGACCGAGCCCGAGCCCGAAAGAGCGCGGGGCGGCGAAGACCGGGGCGGGGAAGGCCGGGGCGGGGACGGTACGGCGGGGGCGACGCCCCCGCCTTCGGCGTCCCCGTCGCCTTCCGCCCCGCCCTCGCCCTCCGCCGCGCCCTCGGCGTCCCCGTCCGGGAGCGCCGCGCCCGTCCCGCCGTCCCGGCGCCCCCTCGTGTCGCGGCCGTCCGGGCGCGCGGCCGTGAGCTGCACGCCCACCGCCGGTTCCACGCACTGCACCCGCTACACCTACAGCGGCGGCAACCAGACGTTCACCGTCCCGCCCGGTGTGACGAGCCTCGTGGCGCGGCTGTGGGGCGGTGGCGGCGGCGGTGTGAAGACCTCGTACTACACCGGACAGCGCGGCGGCGGCGGTGGCGGCTACACGACGGCCACCGTCCCCGTGACGCCGGGACAGCAGCTGACGATCACCTCGGGCCAGGGCGGCCAAATGGACTCCGCCGCCGCCACGTACGGCGGCGGCGGGTCGGGCGGCCCCGGCCGCCCGGACGCGTCCGGCGGCAGCGGCGGCGGCATGAGCGCGATCTGGGACGGCGTCTACGGCTCCACGCCGCTGCTCATCGCGGGCGGCGGCGGAGGCTCGTCGCCCGGCGCCGACACCAACACCCCGTCGGCCGGTGGCGGCGGCGGCGCCTCGGGCGGCCAGGACAACCTGCCCGCGTACTCCGGGCGCGGCGGCACCCAGACCTCCGGCGGCGCCGCGGCCACCACCCTGGGCTGCAACGCGGGCGCGGCCACCGGGGGCGGCAAGTTCCAGGGCGGCAACGGCGGCGGCTCCAGCAACTTCGAGGGCGGCGGCGGGGGTGGCGGCGGCTGGTACGGCGGCGGCGGCGGACGCTGCCAGGTCTCCACGGGCGGCACCGACATCAACGGCATGGGCGGCGGCGGCTCCGGCTACACCGCGTCCGGCACGACGAACCCCAGGACCACGGCGGGCAACAACAGCAGCGCCAACGGCCAGGGCGGATCGGCCGCGGGCACCGGCGACCCGCTCTACCGCTCGGGCATCGGCAGCGGCGGCGGCACCACGAACGGCGGCAACGGCGAGGTCACCATCGAATGGACGGTCAAGGTCGGCCTGTCCATCACCAAGACCCCGGCCTCGGGCACGTACGTCCCCGGCGCGCAGGTCACCTACACCGTGACCGTCAACAACAGCGGCCCGGCCCCCGCGATCGGCGCGGCCGTCCGCGACACGTTCCCGTCCAGCTTCTCGGGAGTGACCTGGACCTGCGCGGCCAGCAGCGGCAGCGCCTGCGGCCAGGCGTCGGGCAGCGGCAACATCGACACCACGGCGGACATCGCGGCGGGCGGCAGGGTCACCTACACCATCACGGGATCGACCGCGCCCGACCGTACGGGCACCCTGGACAACAGCGCGACCGTCACCAGGCCCGCCGCGTCCATCGACGACAACTGCAACACCTCCTGCACGGCCAACTCCACGCTGACCCGCGACCCGCAGGCGAACCTGGAGGTCTCCAAGACCCTGGTCACCTCCCCGGTCGTCCCCGGCCAGACCGTCGAATGGCGGGTGACCGTCAGGAACGCCGGGCCCTCGCGCGCCACCGGCGTCGTGGTGAAGGACCGGATCCCGGCGGGCGTCACCGGCGCCTCGATGTCCGGCGCCTCCAACTGCACGGCCTCGGGCGGGGAGTTCACCTGCGGCGCGGTGGAACTCGCGCCGAACGCGTCCGCGACCTGGACGCTGCGGGGCACCCTCGACCCGTCGGCGACCGGCGCCCCCGAGAACGTCGTGACGGTGAGCGGCGGCCCCGACCCGTCCGGCACCAAGACCGCGACCGCCTCCCCGACCCCGGCGTCCCCGCAGGCCAACCTGACCATCACGAAGGTGCTGGTCACCTCGCCCGTGGTGGCGGGCGAGAAGATCGAGTGGCGGGTCACCGTCTTCAACGCGGGCCCCTCGCGGGCGCGCGACGTCGTCGTACGGGACAAGATCCCGGCGGGCGTCACGGGCGCGACGATGTCCGGCGCCTCCAACTGCACCGCTTCGGGCGGCGAGTTCGTCTGCGCGGCGGTGGAGATCCCCGCGGGCCAGAGCGCCGGCTGGACCCTGACGGGCACCCTCGCCCCGGACGCCACGGTCACCCCGACGAACACGGTCACCGTCTCCGGCGGCCCCGACCCGTCCGGCACGAAGACCGCAGTGGCCAGCCCGACCGCGTCCCCCGAGCGCCGCGCCGCACTGGAGATCACCAAGACCCTCGTCACGTCCCCTGTGGTGCCGGGCGAGCGCATCGAGTGGCGCGTGACGGTCAAGAACAACGGCCCGTCGCTGGCCAGGGACGTCGTCGTGAAGGACAAGGTGCCGGACGGCGTGACGGGCACGACGATGCCCGGCTGCACGCTGGCCTCGGGCACGTACACCTGTGACGCCGTCGAGCTGGCGCCCGGCGCGTCGAAGACGTGGACGCTGAGCGGCACGCTGGACCCGGCCGCGACGACCACGCCGACGAACACGGCGACGGTGACCGGCGGCCCCGACCCCTCCGCCGCGACCCGCACCGCGGTCGCCTCGCCCTCAGCCTCGCCCGAGCCGCGCGCCTCGCTCGAAGTGACGAAGGTGCTGCTGACCAGCCCCGTCGTGCCGGGCGAGAAGGTCGAGTGGCGGGTGACGGTGAAGAACAACGGCCCCTCCCGCGCCCGGAACGTCGTGGTGAAGGACGACGTGCCGGACGGCGTGACCGACACGTCCATGCCCGGCTGCGCGCTCGCCTCCGGCACGTACACCTGCGACGCGGTGGAGCTGGCGCCCGGCGAGTCCCGCTCGTGGACGCTGTCGGGGACCCTGGACCCGGCCGCGAGGACCGCTCCCCAGAACGTCGTCGTGGTGACGGGCGGCCCCGACCCGTCCGTCACCGAGCACCGGGCGACCGCGACCCCCTCGCCGTTCCGGCCCCGCGCCGCCCTGGAGGTCACCAAGGTCCTCCTGACGTCCCCCGTGGTGCCCGGCGAGCGCATCGACTGGCGGGTGACGGTGAAGAACAACGGCCCGTCGCTGGCCAGGGACGTCGTCGTGCGCGACCAGGTCCCGGGCGCCGTGTCCCGCGCCTCCTTCCGCGCCGCCGACGGCACCAACTGCCCGATCACCGAGAACGAGGCGGTCTGCCCCGCGATCGAGCTGGCACCGGGCGAGTCGCAGTCGTACACGCTGAGCGCGATCCTGGACTCCAACGCGACCGTCACGCCGGAGAACACCACGACGGTGACCGGCGGCCCCGACCCCTCCGCCGCGACCCGCACGGCGGTGGCGTCCCCGTCCTCGTCCCCCGAGCCCAGGGCCGCCCTCGAAGTCTCCAAGGTCCTGCTGACCAACCCGGTCGTGGCGGGCAGGCCGATCCAGTGGCGCATCACCATCAAGAACAACGGCCCCTCCAAGGCCAGGGACATCGTCGGGCGCGACCGGGTCCCGTCGAGCGTGACCGACGCCGCGACCTTCGCCGACAGCGACGGCGCGCGCTGCCCGATCACGGACGGCGAGGCGGTCTGCGGCCCGTTCGACCTGGAGGCCGGTGCCACGAAGACGTTCACCCTCCGGGGCATCCTGTCGCCCGACGCGACGGAGACCCCGAGCAACGTCGTGGTGGTGAGCGGCGGCCCCGACCCCTCGGCCTCCGAGCACACGGCCGTCGCGACGCCCACCGCCCCGCTGGAGCGCGAGGCCGAACTGACGCTCTCCAAGGTCCTGCTGACCAGCCCCGCCGTGCCGGGCGAAGAGCTCGAATGGCGGGTGACGGTGCGGAACAACGGCCCGTCCCGCGCCCGTGACGTCGTCATCAGCGACTCCATCCCCAAGGGCGTCTCCAACCCCTCGATGACGGCCGACGCCGACGGCACCCCCTGCCCGATCGCGAACGGGGTCGCCACCTGCCCGGCGATCGAACTGGGCGTGCGCGAGTCCGCCACGTACACCTTCGTCGCCACGCTGGACGAGGACGCCACCGAGACCCCGACGAACGTCGCCTCCGTGAGCGGCGGCCCCGACCCGGCCGGCACGAAGACGGCGACCGCGGTGCCGAGCGAGCCCCCGTACGGCGAGGCGAGCCTGGAGGTCTCCAAGGTCCTGCTGACCAACCCGGTGGTGCCGGGCGAGCGGATCGAGTGGCGGGTGACGGTGAAGAACAACGGCCCGTCCCGCGCCCGTGACGTCGTCGTCAAGGACACCGTCCCCGCGGGCGTGATCGGCGCGACGATGATCGACGACCGCAACGGCGTGCCGTGCCGCGTCACGAACGGCACCGCCACCTGCCCCGCCGTCGAGATCCCGGTCGGCGAGTCCCGCAGCTTCACGCTGGGCGGCAAGTTCGCCCAGGACGCGACGGAAGTGCCGGAGAACACCGCCACCGTGACCGGCGGCCCCGACCCGTCCGTCTCCGAGCACACGGCCGTGGCCACCCCGACGACGACCATCACCCCCAGGGCCCGCCTGGAGGTCGCCAAGACCCTGCTGACCTCGCCGGTCGTGCCGGGACAGCAGGTGCAGTGGAAGGTCACCGTCAAGAACAACGGCCCCTCCAAGGCCAGGAACGTGGTCGTGCGCGACCGGATCCCGGAGGGCCTGGACCCCGCGCGGTTCGTGTCCGAGACGGACGACGAACTCTGCCCGATCACGGACGGCGAGGCGGTCTGCCCGGCCTTCGAGCTCGCGGTCGGCGAGGCCAAGTCCTTCGTCCTCACCGGCGTGCTCGACCCGGACGCGACCTCGGCGCCCGAGAACGTGGCCGTCGTGACGGGCGGCCCCGACCCGAGCGCGAGCGAGCACAGGGCGACCGCGTCGCCCTCCCCCGCCGAACCGCGCGCCTCGCTGGTGGTGACGAAGACGCTGGAGACGTCGCCCGTGGTGCCGGGTGAGGCTGTGCAGTGGCGGGTGACGGTGAAGAACAACGGCCCGTCGCGGGCCCGTGACGTGGTGGTGAAGGACCAGGTGCCGGACGGCGTGACGGACACGTCGATGCCCGGCTGCACGCTGGCCTCGGGCACGTACACCTGCCAGACCACGGAGATCGGCGCGGGCACCTCGCAGTCCTGGGTCCTCTCGGGCACGCTGGACCCGTCGGCGACGTCCGCCCCGGAGAACGTGGTCACGGTGACCGGTGGTCCTGACCCGAGCGCGAGCGAGCACAAGGCGACGGCGTCCCCCTCGCCCGCCGAGCCGCGCGCGGCCCTGGAGATCACGAAGGTGCTGGTCACGTCCCCGGTGGTGCCGGGTGAACGGATCGAGTGGCGGGTGACCGTGAAGAACAACGGTCCGTCGCGGGCGCGTGACGTGGTGGTGCGGGACGAGGTGCCTGCGGGTGTGACGGGTACGTCGATGCCGGGCTGTGCGCTGGCTTCGGGTACGTACACCTGTGACGCGGTGGAGTTGGCGCCGGGTGCGTCCCGGTCGTGGACGTTGAGCGGCACGTTGGCGTCGGACGCGACGGTCACGCCGGAGAACACGGCGACGGTGACGGGCGGTCCCGATCCGTCGGCGGCCACGCGTACGGCGGTGGCCTCGCCGTCGTCGTCGCCGGAGCCGCGTGCGGCGCTTGTGGTGACGAAGGTGCTGCTGACGTCCCCGGTGGTGCCGGGTGAGGTTGTGCAGTGGCGGGTGACGGTGAAGAACAACGGTCCGTCCCGCGCCCGTGATGTCGTGGTGAAGGACGATGTGCCGGACGGTGTGACCGACACGTCGATGCCGGGCTGCACGCTCGCCTCGGGGACGTACACCTGTGATGCGGTGGAGATCGAGCCGGGCGCTTCCCGTAGTTGGACGTTGAGCGGGACGTTGGACGCGGATGCGACGTCCGCTCCGGAGAACGTGGTGACCGTGACGGGCGGCCCGGACCCGAGTGCGAGTGAGCACAAGGCGACGGCGTCGCCTTCGACGGCCGAGCCGCGTGCGGAACTTGAGGTGACGAAGACGTTGCTGACCAGTCCGGTGGTGCCGGGTGAGGCTGTGCAGTGGCGGGTGACGGTGAAGAACAATGGTCCGTCGCGGGCGCGGAACGTCGTGGTGAAGGACGATGTGCCGGATGGTGTGACTGGTACGTCGATGCCTGGTTGTGCGTTGGCTTCGGGTACGTACACCTGTGATGCGGTGGAGATCGAGGCGGGTGCGTCGCGGTCGTGGACGTTGAGCGGGACGTTGGACGCGGATGCGACGTCGGCTCCGGAGAACGTGGTGACCGTGACGGGCGGCCCCGATCCGAGTGCGAGTGAGCACAAGGCGACGGCGTCTCCTTCGACGGCCGAGCCGCGTGCGGCGCTTGAGGTGACGAAGGTGCTGCTGACGTCTCCGGTGGTGCCGGGCGAGAAGGTCGAGTGGCGGGTGACGGTGAAGAACAACGGTCCGTCGCGGGCGCGGAACGTCGTGGTGAAGGACGACGTGCCGGACGGTGTGACCGGTACGACGATGCCGGGCTGCACGCTCGCCTCCGGTACGTACACCTGTGACGCCGTGGAGATCGAGGCGGGTGCGTCGCGGTCGTGGACGTTGAGCGGGACGCTGGATGCGGACGCGACTTCGGCTCCGGAGAACGTGGTGACCGTCACCGGTGGTCCGGATCCGAGTGCGAGTGAGCACAAGGCGACGGCGTCGCCCTCCACCGTCGAGCCGCGTGCCTCGTTGGAGATCACGAAGGTGCTGGTCACCTCGCCGGTCGTGCCGGGTCAGGAGATCGAGTGGCGGGTGACCGTGAAGAACAACGGTCCTTCTCGTGCCCGGAACGTCGTTGTGCGGGACGAGGTCCCGGCCGGTGTGACCGGTACGACGATGCCGGGCTGCACGCTCGCCTCCGGTACGTACACCTGTGATGCGGTGGAGTTGACGCCGGGCGCGTCCCGGTCGTGGACGTTGAGCGGCACGTTGGCGTCGGACGCGACGGTCACGCCGGAGAACACGGCGACGGTGACCGGTGGTCCCGATCCGTCGGCGGCCACGCGTACGGCGGTGGCCTCGCCGTCGTCGTCGCCGGAGCCGCGTGCGGCGCTTGTGGTGACGAAGGTGCTGCTGACCAGCCCGGTGGTGCCGGGCGAGAAGGCCGAGTGGCGGGTGACCGTGAAGAACAACGGCCCCTCCCGCGCCCGGAACGTCGTGGTGAAGGACGACGTGCCGGACGGCGTGACCGACACGTCCATGCCGGGCTGCACGCTCGCCTCCGGTACGTACACCTGTGACGCGGTGGAGATCGAGCCGGGTGCTTCTCGTAGTTGGACGTTGAGTGGGACGTTGGACGCGGATGCGACGTCGGCTCCGGAGAACGTGGTGACCGTGACCGGTGGCCCTGACCCGAGTGCGAGCGAGCACAAGGCGACGGCATCCCCCTCGACCGCAGCCCCCCGCGCGGCACTTGAGGTCACGAAGACCCTGGTGACGTCTCCGGTGGTGCCGGGCGAGAAGGTCGAGTGGCGGGTGACGGTGAAGAACAACGGTCCGTCGCGGGCGCGGAACGTCGTGGTGAAGGACGACGTGCCGGACGGTGTGACCGGTACGACGATGCCGGGCTGCACGCTCGCCTCCGGTACGTACACCTGTGACGCCGTGGAGATCGAGGCGGGTGCGTCGCGGTCGTGGACGTTGAGCGGGACGCTGGACGCGGACGCGACTTCGGCTCCGGAGAACGTGGTGACGGTGACGGGTGGTCCGGATCCGAGTGCGAGTGAGCACAAGGCGACGGCGTCGCCCTCCACCGTCGAGCCGCGTGCCTCGTTGGAGATCACGAAGGTTCTGGTCACCTCGCCGGTTGTTCCGGGTCAGGAGATCGAGTGGCGGGTGACGGTGAAGAACAACGGTCCTTCCCGTGCTCGGAACGTCGTCGTGCGGGACGAGGTCCCGGATGGTGTGACCGGTACGACGATGCCTGGTTGCACGCTCGCCTCCGGTACGTACACCTGTGATGCCGTGGAGTTGGCGCCGGGTGCGTCCCGGTCCTGGACGCTGACGGGCACGCTGGCGTCCGACGCGACGGTCACCCCGACGAACACGGCGACGGTGACCGGTGGTCCTGACCCGTCGGCGGCCACGCGTACGGCGGTGGCGTCCCCGTCCTCCTCCCCGGAGCAGCGGGCCCGGCTTGAGGTCTCCAAGACGTTGCTGACCAGCCCGGTGGTGCCGGGCGAGAAGGTCGAGTGGCGGGTGACCGTGAAGAACAACGGTCCGTCCCGCGCCCGTGATGTCGTGGTCAAGGACGATGTGCCGGACGGTGTGACGGGTACGTCGATGCCGGGCTGTGCGTTGGCTTCGGGTACGTACACCTGTGACGCGGTGGAGATCGAGCCGGGCGCTTCCCGTAGCTGGACGTTGAGCGGGACGCTGGACGCGGACGCGACGTCGGCTCCGGAGAACGTGGTGACCGTGACGGGTGGTCCGGATCCGAGTGCGAGTGAGCACAAGGCGACGGCATCCCCCTCAACCGCTTCTCCTCGTGCCGCGCTTGAGATCTCCAAGACGCTCGTCACGTCTCCGGTTGTTCCCGGTCAGACGATCGAGTGGCGGGTGACGGTGAAGAACAACGGTCCTTCCCGTGCCCGGAACGTCGTCGTCAAGGACAAGGTCCCGAGCGGTGTGACCGACACATCGATGCCGGGCTGCACGCTCACCTCGGGCACGTACACCTGCGCTCCCGTGGAGCTGGCCCCCGGTGCCTCCCGCACCTGGACGCTGAGCGGCACGCTCGACCCCGACGCGACCGCCACGCCCGCCAACACCGCGACGGTGAGCGGCGGGCCCGACCCCTCGGCCGCCACGCGCACCGCCGTCGCCTCCCCCTCGGCCTCGCCCGAGGCGCGTGCCGCGCTGGAGATCACCAAGACCCTCGTGACCTCGCCGGTTGTCCCCGGCCAGACGATCGAGTGGCGGGTGACCGTGAAGAACAACGGTCCTTCCCGTGCCCGGAACGTCGTCGTGCGGGACGAGGTCCCGGCCGGTGTGACCGGTACGACGATGCCCGGTTGCACGCTCGCCTCCGGCACGTACACCTGTGACGCCGTCGAACTCGCCCCTGGCGCCTCCAAGTCCTGGACGCTGCGCGGCACGTTGGCATCGGACGCGACCGTCACGCCGACGAACACGGCGACGGTGACGGGTGGCCCGGACCCCTCGGCCGCCACGCGTACGGCGGTCGCCTCGCCTTCCTCCTCGCCGGAGCCGCGTGCGGCGCTTGTGGTGACGAAGGTGCTGCTGACCAGCCCGGTGGTGCCGGGTGAGACCGTGCAGTGGCGGGTGACCGTGAAGAACAACGGTCCCTCCCGCGCCCGTGATGTCGTCGTCAAGGACGATGTGCCGGATGGTGTGACCGACACGTCGATGCCGGGCTGCACGCTCGCCTCGGGGACGTACACCTGTGATGCGGTGGAGATCGAGCCGGGTGCTTCTCGTAGTTGGACGTTGAGTGGGACGTTGGACGCGGATGCGACGTCGGCTCCGGAGAACGTGGTGACGGTGACGGGTGGTCCGGATCCGAGTGCGAGTGAGCACAAGGCGACGGCATCCCCCTCAACCGCTTCTCCGCGTGCCGCGCTTGAGATCTCCAAGACGCTCGTCACGTCGCCGGTTGTCCCCGGTCAGACGATCGAGTGGCGCGTGACGGTCAAGAACAACGGTCCTTCCCGTGCCCGGAACGTCGTCGTCAAGGACAAGGTCCCGAGCGGTGTCACCGACACGTCCATGCCGGGCTGCACCCTGGCCTCGGGCACGTACACCTGCGCTCCCGTGGAGCTGGCCCCCGGTGCCTCCCGCACCTGGACGCTGAGCGGCACGCTCGACCCCGACGCGACCGCCACGCCCGCCAACACCGCGACGGTGAGCGGCGGGCCCGACCCCTCGGCCGCCACGCGCACCGCCGTCGCCTCCCCCTCGGCCTCGCCGGAGCCGCGTGCCGCGCTTGAGGTGACGAAGGTGCTGGTGACCAGCCCCGTCGTGCCGGGTGAGAAGGTCCAGTGGCGGGTGACCGTGAAGAACAACGGCCCCTCCCGCGCCCGGAACGTCGTCGTGCGGGACGAGGTCCCGGATGGTGTGACCGACACGTCGATGCCCGGTTGCACGCTCGCCTCCGGCACGTACACCTGTGACGCGGTGGAGATCGCGCCCGGTGCCTCGCGCACCTGGACGCTGAGCGGCACGCTCGACTCGGGCGCGAAGGACGCGCCGGAGAACGTGGTGACGGTGACCGGCGGGCCCGACCCGTCCGCGTCCGTGCACACGGCGGTGGCGAGCCCGACCGGTTCGCCGGTGTACCGCACGTCGGTGACGGTCTCCAAGGTGCTCGTCACCTCGCCCGTACTGCCGGGCCGGACGATCCAGTGGCGGGTGACGGTCCGCAACGACGGGCCCTCCGACGCCGCCCGGATCAGCCTCGTCGACGAGGTGCCGGCCGGGGTGAGCGACCCGACGATGACCGGCGCGAGCGACTGCGAGCTGCGCGACGGCGCGTTCCACTGCACGGCCGGCCCGCTGAAGCCCGGCGCGACCTTCGTCTGGACGCTCTCCGGCACCCTCGCGGCCGACGCGAAGGAGGCGCCGCAGAACGTCGTCACCGTACGGGAGGGCACCGGAACGGACGGGCCGAGCAAGGACGCCACCGCCCCGCCCGTACCGGCGCAGCGCCTGGAGATGGCGAAGAAGGCCGACCACACGGCGACCGGCGCGACCGGCACGGTCACGTACACGGTCACCGTGAAGAACACCGGCGGCAACGACGCCAAGGGCGTGCGGATCGTCGACGACCTCGCGAACGTCGTCGACGAGGCGACGTACAACGAGGACGCCTCGTCGAACGGCGGCGGCTCCTTCGCGTACGCCGAGCCGAGGCTGACCTGGACCGGTGACGTGCCGCGCGGGAAGACCGTCACGCTGACCTACTCGGTCACGCTCCCCGAGCGGCTGCGCGAGGGCGGCAACCGCACCCTGCGCAACGTCGTGACCAGCGACGCGCCGGGCGCGGACTGCCCGCAGGGCACGGAGACCGCCAAGTGCGTGAGCACGGTGGGCATCAGCAACCCCTGGGTCGTGAAGACGGCGAGCCCGCAGCGGCCCGAGCCGGGCGGGACGGTGACGTACACGCTGACCGTGCGCAACGGCGGCACCGCCGACGCGCTCGGCTACGACCTCACCGACGACCTCGCCGACCTGCTCGACGACGCGGACTGGAACGGCGACGCGACCGCGTCGTCCGGCCCGGCCCCGGTGTACGACGCGGGCGGCAAGACCCTGAAGTGGACGGGCGACGTCCCGGCGGGCGAGACGGTCACGATCACGTACTCGGTGACCGTGCAGCGCCTCCCGGCGGGCAACGCGCGCCTGTCCAACCGCGTCACGTCCACCGAACCGGGCAGCAACTGCCCGCCGGGCGCGCCGGATCCCGACCCGTCGTGCGCCACGGGCACGGAGACGGACGAGGGCGGCAGGCTGCCGAGGCTGCGCATCGAGCACAGCGTGGACAAGCCGGTGGCCAGGCGCGGCGAGCTGGTCTCGTACGTCGCCAGGATCACCAACACGGGTACGGCCCCGGTCGACGAGCCGGTGTACTTCATCGGCCTGGACGACGTGGAGGACGACGCGGTCTTCAACAACGACCTGTCGACGGACTACGGTTCGGCGCGGGTCACGGACCGGGTGACGCGCGCGGTGGCCCCCGTGGCGCCGCACACCTACGAGAAGCTGGTCCGCTGGGAGTCCGACACCCTGGCCCCTGGCCGCACGGCGACGCTCCGCTACACCGCGAACGTGAAGCGGTCGGGGTACGAGAACCTGGTCCTGACCTCGTACTCCTGGACGCCGTTCCACCCGAGCAACTGCCCGACCGACACGCACGAGCGGCCCGAGTGCCTGGCCGTGACGCGGGTCCCGCTGGCGGACTTCACGAAGACGGTGAGCGCGCCGGCGGAACCGAAGCCGGGCGACACGGTGACGTACACGGTCACCGCCCGCAACGGCGGCACCGCGGACTTCGAGGGCGCGGCCTTCGCCGACGACCTGTCGGACGTCCTGGACGACGCGGCGCCGCAGGGCCCGGTCCGCACCACGACGGGCAGCGTACGGCTGACGCCGCCGCACCTGAACTGGACGGGCGACCTGGCGGAGGGCGCGGTGGAGACGATCACGTACGCGTTCCGGATCAAGTCCCGCGACCAGCTGGGCGACCGGCTGCTGAAGAACCGGGTGACGGGCACGGCCCCGGGCACCAACTGCCAGGCGGACGCGCCTTCGAAGGAGTGCGCGGCCCCCGAGCTGAAGATCACGGTGCCCCCGGGCCCGACGCCGCCCCCGTCGCCGTCCCCGTCCCCGCTGCCCCCGACGGGCGGCGGCGACCACACCACGGCCCTGGGCATCGCGGCGGCCCTGGCGGCCCTGCTGGGCCTGGCACTGGTAGCGGCGGCCCGCATCCGCCGCAGGGGGGCGGGACGCCGCCACTGACGACGCGACGCCGTAGTGAGGGCCCCGGTCGAGACCCGACCGGGGCCCTCGGGCGTCGACGCACATGTGTCACTTCGGTACATGGACTAGGCTTGGTACATGTCCATGAAGCGCACCAACGTCTACGCCGACCCCGAGGACCTGGCGATCATCAAGGAGGCGGCCAAGCGGCGCGGGATAAGCGAGGCCGAGATCATCCGCCAGGGGATCCACCTCGCCGCGATGGCGAACCGCGTCTGGGACGAGCCGCTGTTCTCGCGCACCTTCGAGGGCGCGGGACGCACGCCGTCGAAGGCGGAGGTCCGCGACGCGGTCGCCGATGCGGTCCAGCGCGAGACGGACACCGGTACCGCGGCGTGATCATCGTCATCGCCGACACGTCCGGCCTCCTGGCGGCCCTCGACGCGGCCCATCCGGAACACGGAGCGGCGAACGAGGCGATCATGGCCGGCGGGCTCCTGGTCGTGTCCCCGCTTCTGCTGGCGGAACTGGACCACGTCGCCACGCGCGAGCTCGGCAGGGAGGCCGCCCTCAGCGCGGTCGACGACATCCGCCGCTGGATGAGCCGGGGGCGCGTCGTGGTTCCGGAGATCACGGAGGACCACCTGAGCGCCGCCCACGCGGTCCGCCTCCGCTACCGCGGCCTGAACCTCGACCTCGCCGACGCCGTGAACGTGGCCCTGGCCGCCGACTACGACACCGACGCGGTCCTCACCCTCGATCGCAGGGACTTCCGCGCGGTGCGTCCCCTGGGCCGTCACAAGGCGTTCCGGGTGCTGCCCGACGACCTCCCGCTCTGACCCGTACGCATCCCTCCGGCGCACTCGGCGTCGCCCGTTAGGGGGTGAGCGGGGCGGGTGAACGTTTCCGCTGGTTGGGCGGGCGGGGCGGGGCGGTAACGATCACGGCGCCCCGCGCGCTCCGGGGCGCTCCCCGTCCCTCGGGGCGCTCCCCGTCCCCTCCCGGAGGTGGCCGTCCGTGGTCCTCGTCATCGTCGTCGCCGTACTGGCCCTGCTCGCCGGACTGGCCGCCAACCGCTATCTGCGGCCCCGGCTCCTCAGCGAGGACGACGACTCGGGCATGGCGGTGAAGGACCTGGTGGGCCCGCTGCTGACGCTGACGGTGCTGCTGCTGGCGTTCGTGCTGGTCACGGCGACCGGCTCGTACGGCAAGGCGGAGGTCGCCGCGCGGGGCGAGGCCCGCGCGCTCGACCAGCTGGTCGAGGCGGCCGAGTACGCGCCGGAGGCGCAGCGCGGCAGGATCCAGGGCGACGCGGTCTGCTACGCCCGTGCGGTACGGACCCAGGAGTGGCCCGCGATGGCGGACGGCAAGGGCTCGGCGGCCCCCAGCGTCTGGTCGACGGACTTCCGCCGCGTCTTCCACGAGCTGGAGGGCAAGTCGGCGTTCGGCATGCTGATCGCCGCGGACAACAAGCGCTCGGACGAACGCGAGGAGCGCCTGACCCAGGCGACCCCGAACGTCCCCGACACGATCCTCTGGTTCCTGCTCGCGACCCTGACGATCACGGTGATCGCCCTCGCCATCTGCGTACCGCGCAGGAACAACCGGGGCCAGCTGCTGGCACTCGCGGTGATCACCACGCTGCTCACCTCGACGCTGTGCATCATCCGCGACGCGGACCACCCCTTCAAGGGAATGGTCGAGGTGGGCCCGGGAGCCATCACCGAGGTGCAGCGCCAGGCGACCCGCGACTTCCTCACCCACCACAAGGCGACGGAACTCCCCTGCGACGAGGAGGGCAACCGCAGGTCGGTGTGACCACCATGAACGAACGGGTCGAACAGTCGGCGGAACGGCCGTCTCAGCGTGCTCCCAGGCCCCCGTCGGACGCCGACACGACCCCGGACTCGTAGGCCGCGATCACCAGTTGGGCGCGGTCGCGGGCGGCCAGTTTGGACAGCAGGCGGCCGATGTGGGTCTTCACCGTGCCCATGCTCAGGTGCAGAAGCCCTGTGATCTCGTCGTTCGACAGCCCCCGGGCGATCAACTCCAGCACCTCGCGCTCCCGTTCCGTCACCCCTGCCAACGGGGCCGGGGCCGGGGCCGGGGTCGGGGCGGGGCGGCTGGTGAAGTCCTCGATCAGACGGCGGGTCACCGACGGCGCCAGCAGCGAGTCACCCGCGGCGACGACCCGGATCGCGGCCAGTACCTCCGCGGGCGGGGCGTCCTTGAGGAGGAAGCCCGACGCTCCGGCCCGCAGGGCCGCGTAGACGTACTCGTCGAGGTCGAACGTGGTCAGGATCAGTACCCGTACGCCGGCGGTCCCGGGAGAGCCGCAGATCCGCCGGGTCGCCTCGATGCCGTCCATGCCCGGCATCCGGATGTCCATCAGGACCAGGTCCGGCCGGTGCAGGCGGGCCAGTTCGACGGCCTCCGCCCCGTTGCCCGCCTCTCCGACGACCGTGAGGCCGGGTTCGTTCTCGACGAGGATCCGGAAGGAGCCCCGCAGCAACACCTGGTCCTCGACCAGGAGCACCCGGGTGGTGCCGGTCATTCGGTTCTCCTTCCACCGTGCAGGGGAATGCGGGCGGAGACCGCGAAACCCCCCTCGGGACGCGGGCCCGCGTCGAACGTTCCGCCGTACATCGTCGCCCGTTCCCGCATGCCGATCAGCCCGTGTCCGCCGGGCGACATCCGGCCGCCGCCGCGGACACCGTCGTCCGTGACGTCGATCCGCACGCCGCGCGGATCCGCTTCGACCGTCACCCGGCAGCGTGCGGGAGACGCGTGCTTCACCGTGTTGGTGAGGCACTCCTGGACGATCCTGTGCACGGCCAACGAGATTCCGGTGGACAGGCCCCCGTCCGGGATCCGGACCGTCAGGTCGACCGTCACGCCGGCCTGCCGGGCCTGATCGGCCAGCAGCGGGAGGGCGTCCACGCCGGGTGCCGGGGCCAGCGGGGCCCCGGCGGTGTCGGCGCTGTCGGCGCGCAGCGCGCCGAGGGCGCGGCGCATCTCGGTCATGGAGGCCCGGCTGGTCCGCTCGATGACGCGCAGCGCGTCCACGGCCTCTTCGGGGCGCCGCTGCGCGACGTGCGCGGCGACACCCGCCTTCACGGCGATCAGGCTGAGGCTGTGCGACACGACGTCGTGCAACTCGCGTGCGATCCGCAGCCGTTCGTCGACGATGGCGCTCTCCGTGTGGCGGGCGGCGCGGTCCGCTTCCCGGATCCGGCGGGTGCGCACCGCGAAGCCCGTCGCCCAGCCGCCGCCCACGACCAGCCAGACGACGGCGGCGACGCCGACCGCGCCGCGCCAGGTCTCGGCAGGGGTGATTACCGCCTCACCGGTGAGGACGGCGGCTGCCGAGAGGGTGAGTGCGCAGGCCAGTACGGGGACGGAGCGGCGCGGGAGTTCGGTGAGGGCGACCAGGTACAGGGCGAGGCCGACGGCGGCGTACGGCTCGCGCGTGATGTCCAGGAGGGTCGCGGCGACGGCTCCGGCGAGGGCCGCCAGCGCCGCAGGTACGGGCCACCGCCTGCGGGCCGCGACCGGGAGCCCCACCAGCGCGGCCACGAGCACGCCCAGCCAGACCGGTCCGGTGTAGGCGGGTTGGCCGTCGCCGCCGGGCATGCGGGCGAAACCGGTGTACGCGGCGGTGATCAGCAACGCGGCGGCCAGGTCGAGGGCGAGCAGGTGCCCGTCGTGGGGCCGCCGCGGAAGACGCATGATCCGACCGTACATTGTCAACCGGCCTGCCCGATCAGGGTCATGAGGACCACCGTGGCGACGATCGTGGCGGTCCAGCGCAGGACCGTGGCCCGGCGGGGCGCGGGGCCGTCGCGGAGCACGGTGACGCCCAGGGGGACGAGAGCGAGGCAGAGTCCGGCGACGGCGACGACCGACAGCGGGGTGGTGCCCTTGAGCACGCCGAGCGGCAGCGCGGCGGTCGCCGCGAGGGCGAGGGCGCGCACCGGGTCCAGCTCCCTGGACCGCCAGGCGCCGACCGCGAGGACCAGCCAGCCGCCCATGACGGCGAGGTTGAGGGCGCTGAAGACGTGGAAGGCGCCGTACGTCTCGTCGACGAACCGGGTGGCGGCCGTCGCCCCCTGCCGCTCGGCGAGCTGGAAGGCGAGGTGGTCCACCCCCGCGTGGAACGTCCGGGCGAAGAGCCCGAGGGCGGCGAGGACCCCGCCCCACAGGGCGAGTCCGGGGCTGCGGCGGCCGATGCGGGACGCGAGGGTGACGAGGGCGGGCCACAGCAGGACCGTGCCGACGGCGAAGGTCCCGTAGGAGGCGGCCATCAGACCGGGGTGCTCGACACGGGCGGCGAGTTGCTCGGGGAAGAAGAAGTGGAAGGGCAGCCGCAGCAGGACTCCGGTGCCCAGCAGCAGGGGCCCGGCCACCAGCGAGACCCCGCCCACCCACCGGCCGGGGAAGGGCGCGTCGCCGGACCAGTCCACCGGCAGCGGCCGGGCCTTCGCGGGGGTGGGGGTGTCATGTACGAGGGGTGCGCCCGGTGTTGTCGTCATGCCGTGAACGATCCCGTTCGGAAGGGGCCCGTCGCGTCGGAGCACGGTCCACTTCCCGCCGTCGGCCCCAGGTCCGACCCGGCCGTTCCCGGGGTGCGGCATCAGACCGCGGTCTGATGCCGCACCCCGGACAACGACAAAGCCCCAGGTCGCTGACCTGGGGCTCAATAAGAGAGCGAGTGACGGGAATCGAACCCGCGCTCTAAGCTTGGGAAGCTTATGTTCTACCATTAAACTACACTCGCGAAACGCGCCGACGGAGTCGGCATCGCATCGCCGTCACTGTACCCCATCTTCCTTCCCCGGCGCTCGGACCGTCGGGGCGCAGCCGTGTCCGGGGGGTCGGGCGTGGCTGGATCTTGTTCTGGGGGCGGGGAGTTGGGGCGTACCTTTGGGCCGCCGGTCGTCTTCGGAGTGCCGCCTGGAGCATGCCCGTGTTCATCCCCTAATGTGGTCGTTCGTCCGCATTTTTTGGGGAAGGGACTTGAGGGACTTGATGGATCTCACCGTCGTCCGCTGTGCCGAGGGGCACGTGTTCAGCACCGACTCGTTCCCGATGCAGCAGCTCGGTGCCGGGCGGATCGGGCCCGGACGGCTCATCCGCTGCCCGCGCTGCGCCCGGCTCCGGCACGCCGTGCCCGTGGTGCTGGAGAAGCGGTAGGGACGCGGCGCGCGGGTGCGTCCGATCGGGGCGGGCCCGCGCGCTCCGCGCGGCTCCGATTGGGGCGGGCCCGTGCGCTCTGCGTATCCTCGGGACGTGCTTCTCTCAGACAAGGACATCCGGGCCGAGATCGACGCCGGACGCGTGCGCATCGATCCGTACGACGAATCGATGGTGCAGCCGTCCAGTATTGATGTGCGTCTCGACCGGTACTTCCGGGTTTTCGAGAACCACCGCTACCCCCACATCGACCCCGCCGTCGAGCAGGCCGATCTGACCCGTGAGGTCGAGCCGGAGGGGGACGAGGCGTTCATCCTCCACCCCGGTGAGTTCGTGCTCGCCTCGACGTACGAGGTCATCACGCTGCCCGACAACATCGCCTCGCGGCTCGAGGGCAAGAGCTCGCTCGGGCGTCTCGGGCTCGTGACGCACTCGACCGCCGGGTTCATCGACCCCGGTTTCTCCGGGCACGTGACGCTGGAGCTGTCGAACCTCGCCACGCTGCCGATCAAGCTCTGGCCGGGGATGAAGATCGGCCAGTTGTGCCTCTTCCAGCTCAGCTCGCCCGCCGAGGAGCCGTACGGCTCCGCGCGCTACGGCTCGCGGTACCAGGGGCAGCGCGGACCGACCGCCTCGCGGTCGTTCATGAATTTCCATCGGACCCAGGTGTGAGGCAGAGCAGTCGTCATGAGTGAAGTACGGGAAAACCTGACGTACGAGGGCTTCGGGCGCGCGGTGCGCGAGCTCGCGCAGACGGTCGCCGACGACGGCTACGAGCCCGATGTGATCCTCTCCATCGCGCGCGGCGGCGTCTTCGTCGCCGGCGGTCTCGCGTACGCGCTGGACTGCAAGAACATCCACCTGGTCAACGTGGAGTTTTACACCGGTGTGGGCGAAACGCTCGAAATGCCGGTCATGCTCGCGCCGGTGCCCAACGCGATCGACTTCTCCAACAAGAAGGTCCTGATCGCCGACGACGTCGCCGACACCGGCAAGACGCTCAAGCTCGTGCACGACTTCTGCCTCGACCACGTCGCCGAGGTGCGCTCCGCCGTCATCTACGAGAAGTCGCACTCCCTCGTGAAGTGCGAGTACGTGTGGAAGCGCACGGACGAGTGGATCAACTTCCCGTGGAGCGTGGAGAAGCCCGTCGTGCAGCGCGCCGGGCAGATCCTCGACGCGTAGGCGGCCGAAAGCACCGAGGGGCCCGGTACGGACTTCCGTACCGGGCCCCTCGCCGTGCGCCTGGGCTACAGCGTGCCGAGCTTGATGATCGAGACCAGCGCCAGCAGCTGGATCGAGGACGCGGCCAGCGCCTTCGGCCACGGCAGGTCGTGGGACTTGCTCACCAGCGACGTCAGCAGCGCGCCCGCCGCCAGCCAGGTCACCCAGCCCAGGATCTTCACCAGGCCGTTGTCACCGCCCAGGAAGAGCGCGAAGAGCAGGCGCGGGGCGTCCGTGAGGGACGTGACCAGCATCGAGAGGCCGACCGTCGGCTGCCAGACGCCGTCGCCGCCCAGCTGGCGGGCCAGGGTGTGGGTGACCGCGCCGAGGATCAGGCCGCCGATGACGAACGCGATGCCCGTCGAGACGACGATCGGCAGGGCCGAGGAGAGCGTCGCGTTGATCGCCTCGTCGCGGGCCTTGTCGAAGCCGAAGACCGCGAGCAGGCCGTAGAGGAACGTGACGATCAGTGCCGTCGCCCACACCTGGTGGTCGCGCATCTGGAAGAACGTCGCGCCGGGGCGCATCACGATGCCCGCGAGCAGGTCCTTCCACGGCAGGCGCGGACCGGCCGGGGGCGCCGGGGCGTTGTTGCCCTGGTAGCCGCCCTGGTACCCGTTCGGATCGTTGTAGGGATCGTTGTACGGGTCGTTGATGCTGAACGCCTGGGTGTGACCGGGGTTGTTGGCCGCGTACGGATCCGGCTGCGGGGCGCCGTGCGGGGCGCCGTGCGGCGGGCCGTACGGATCCTGCGGGGGTCCGTACGGGGGCTGCTGCCCGGCGCCCTGGTACGGATCGCCGCCGAAGTACTCCGGCTCGTCGTACCGCTGCTGACCGCCGCCCGGCTGCGGCCAGGGCTGCCTGCCCTGGCCCTGCGGGTACGGCTGACCGCCGTACGGCGGGGGCGGGGCCTGCCCTCCGTACGGCTGCTGCGGTTGCCGCCCTTGCGGGTGCTGCGGTTGTTGCGGTGTGCGGTTGTCCCGGCCGCGTCCGATCCTGAATCCAGCCACGCAATCGAACGTACCTGGTTGGCCGGTACTTGGGGGCATCGGAGGGGAAGTTCGGGGGCCTTTGCGGCCTTGCTGTGACATCCCCTAGGGGGACCCTGACGGGTCTTCCCCCAGCGCCGTCTCGGGGCTACTTCAGGAAAATCGCCGTCGAGAAGGTGAGGGTGGGGCGGGTGGTGCTGGAGGGGGCAGAGGTGTCCGCCGCGGTCCGCTGCGGGTAGAGCGCGATCTCGTCCCGGGCCGCGGACGCACGCGTGTGCACCGCGCGGAACCGGTGCTTCCGTGCGTCGAACTCGCCCTCGGCGATCACGTCGGGGGCGACCGCCGCGGGCCGGTACGCGCCGCCCGGGGTGCGCGGGCCCCTCGGGCCGCCGAGCAGCAGGCGCGGGGTCGCGCCGGGCGAGGGGGCGTACGCGAGGTCGTCGTAGCCGTCGCCGTCGGTGTCGGCGGCGGGCGCAGGCAGCGAGAGGTACGGGCCCGCGCCGGGGATCGGGGCGTCCGCCGCGCGCGGGGCGCCGGTGCGCGCGAACGGCCCGCGCAGGAAGCTCACGCGCCCCTCGCTCGCGGCGACCGCGAGGTCCTGCGCGCCGTCCCCGTCGAAGTCGCCGCAGACGGGGTGGTCGGGCCAGTCGTTGCCGAACCTGGCCCGGTCGGGGATGCGCAGCGGGACCGCCCTGCCGGTGAGCCCGGCGGGGGAGCCGAAGAGCAGCTGGAGCGGTACGGGCGGGCGGCCGACGCCGTTGTACGGCGGGTCCGTCGCGATCACCAGGTCGGAGAAGCCGTCGCCGTCCAGGTCGCAGGCCGTCTGCGCGTCGAACGCGGAGGGCAGCGTCCGGCCCGAGGGCGCGGCGTTGCGCCGGGGGCTCAGCAGCTGGCGCACGGCGGGGTCGACGGGGAGCGGGCCGGCGGAGCCGTACACGATGCCGATGCCCGCGTCGTCGGCCCCGGCGTCGCCCGGCGGCTTGAGCAGGTCGTTGACGACGAGGTCGCGGTGGCCGTCGCCGTTGAAGTCGGAGGGGACGCGGCTGCCCTTCCCCGGCGGTACGGTGCCGTGCTGGGCGGCGAGCGCGGTGGGCGGGGCGTCCCCGTTCTTGCCGTCGGCGTTCTTGCCGTCGGCCGCCGAGCGGGAGGCCGCCTGCCCGCCGTCACCGGACCCGGAGCAGCCCGCGAGCAGCAGTAGCGCCGCGCAGCCCGCAGCCGTCGCGATTCCCGTCCGCCGCACCGTGCGCACTGTGCACCTTCCTCATACGTGTCGCCTGCACCAGACGTCCCATGATGGTCGCGTCCGCCGTCCGCGTTAAGACTTCCGCCCGTTGCGGTCGGGCAAAGGCCGGAATCGTGACGGGGAAACGGTGACGGTGGGGGAAAGCGAACGGCCGGTCCGCCTCGAAGGGCAGGACCGGCCGCTCACCGTGCCGTACGGACGGCTACTTCACCGGCTCCGGCTCGGGTGCCGTCTCCGACTCCTCCGTGCCCGCCGGGTCGACCGGCGTCTTCACGGACTCCAGCAGCAGCTGGGCGACGTCGACGACCTGGATCGACTCCTTGGCCTTGCCCTCGTTCTTCTTGCCGTTGACCGAGTCGGTCAGCATGACGAGGCAGAACGGGCACGCGGTCGACACGATGTCGGGGTTGAGGGACAGCGCCTCGTCCACCCGCTCCGTGTTGATGCGCTTGCCGATGCGCTCCTCCATCCACATGCGCGCGCCGCCCGCGCCGCAGCAGAAGCCGCGCTCCTTGTGGCGGTGCATCTCCTCGTTCCTGAGACCGGGGACCTTGCCGATGATCTCGCGCGGCGGCGTGTAGATCTTGTTGTGGCGGCCCAGGTAGCAGGGGTCGTGGTACGTGATGATGCCCTCGACCGGCGTGACGGGGACGAGCCTGCCCTCGTCGACGAGGTGCTGGAGCAGCTGCGTGTGGTGGATGACCTCGTAGTCGCCGCCGAGCTGCGGGTACTCGTTGCCGAGCGTGTTGAGGCAGTGCGGGCAGGTCGCGACGATCTTCTTCGCGGACTTGGGCCTGGCGCTCTCCGGGACGACCTTGCCGTCGTCGTCGAGCTCCTCGCCGAACGCCATGTTGAGCGCCATGACGTTCTCCTGGCCGAGCTGCTGGAACAGCGGCTCGTTGCCCAGGCGGCGGGCGGAGTCACCGGTGCACTTCTCGTCGCCGCCCATGATCGCGAACTTCACGCCCGCGATGTTCAGCAGCTCGGCGAAGGCCTTGGTGGACTTCTTCGCGCGGTCCTCCAGGGCGCCGGCGCAGCCGACCCAGTACAGGTACTCGACCTCGGTGAGGTCCTCGATGTCCTTGCCGACGACCGGCACCTCGAAGTCGAGCTCCTTGAGCCACTCCAGGCGCTGCTTCTTCGCCAGGCCCCAGGGGTTGCCCTTCTTCTCCAGGTTCTTGAGCATCGTGCCCGCCTCGGACGGGAACGCGGACTCGATCATGACCTGGTAGCGGCGCATGTCGACGATGTGGTCGACGTGCTCGATGTCGACCGGGCACTGCTCGACGCAGGCGCCGCAGGTGGTGCAGGACCACAGGACGTCCGGGTCGATGACGCCGCCCTCTTCGACGGTGCCGATCAGCGGGCGCTCGGCCTCCGCGAGCGCGGCGGCGGGGACGTCCTTGAGCTGCTCGGCGGTCGCCTTCTCCTCGCCCTCCACGTCCTTGCCGCCGCCCGCGAGCAGGTACGGCGCCTTGGCGTGCGCGTGGTCGCGCAGCGACATGATCAGGAGCTTGGGAGAGAGGGGCTTGCCGGTGTTCCAGGCGGGGCACTGCGACTGGCAGCGGCCGCACTCGGTGCAGGTGGAGAAGTCCAGCAGGCCCTTCCAGGAGAACTGCTCGACCTGGGAGACGCCGAAGGTGGTGTCGTCGGCCGGGTCCTCCCAGTCGATCGGCTTGCCGCCGGAGGTCATCGGCCGCAGGCCGCCGAGCGCGGTGGCGCCGTCGGCGTTGCGCTTGAACCAGATGTTCGGGAAGGCCAGGAAGCGGTGCCACGCCACGGACATGTCGATGTTCGTGCTCACCGTGATCATCCAGATCATGGTCGTGGAGAGCTTGATCATCGCGAAGAGGTAGACGAGGTTCTGCAGCGTGCTCGTGTCGAGCCCGTCGACCAGCGTGATGAAGGGGTACGAGACGAGGTACGCCGGGTCCCAGTGGTCGACGCCGTGCAGGGCGCCTTCCAGCACGCGCAGCGCCATGATGGCGAGGCCGATGATCAGGATGACGTACTCGACGAAGTACGCCTGCCAGGCCGTGGAGCCCGCGAAGCGCGACTTGCGGCCCGCCCGCGAGGGCAGGTTGAGGAGCCGGATGCCCATCAGCGCGAGGATGCCCGCGGTGGTCGCCAGGCCGATCAGCTCGATGTACATCTCGAACGGCAGGAAGCCGCCGAGGACCGGCAGCGTCCAGTCGGCCCGGAAGAGCTGGCCGTACGCGGTGATGATCGTCGGCGGCAGCGTCAGGAAGCCGATGGCGACGAACCAGTGGGCGAAGCCGACGATGCCCCACTTGTTCATGCGGGTGTGGCCGAGGAACTCCCGGACCAGGGTGACGCTGCGCTGCCAGGGGTTGTCGGTCCTGGTGCCTGCCGGGACCGGCTGGCCGAGCTTGAAGTGCGCCACGAACTGGCCGATGGCGCGGGCGAGCAGGGCAACGCCGACCACGGTCAGGGTCAGCGACACAATGATCGCGGCGAGTTGCATACGGGGGCTCCTCGGGCCTGCGAGGGGTGGGTATCCGGACGGCTTACGAGAATTACTAAGCGGTAACTTATCCAGTCCGTGCTGACAGTACCCACTTCTCAGGCCGCACTGTAGCCGCGAGGGCGGTGATCTGCGTCGCTGAGGTGACCCTGAGCGGCAGCTTCCTGCCCGGTCCCGGGTGCGCACGGCTGCCGGGAAGAATGTACCCACCGGCCATCAAATGCCTTAAAAGTACGGTCCGCGTGGCGCGCCGGGAGCGGCCCCGCGGCCCGGCCGTGGCACGACGGGGCCGTGCACCCGATGAGGATCGCGCCGCCCTGGCGGCGCGGGCCCGGCGGCGGCGCCGCGCTCGGTGCGGCCGCCCGGGTGGGGGCGGGGGGCTCAGCCGGTGCGGCGGGAGCCCAGGACCACCGGGACCGTCCGGGCGAGGATCCTCAGGTCGAGGCCGATCCAGTGGTGGTCGACGTAGTGCAGGTCGAGCAGGGCCATCTCGTTCCACGGCAGCTCGGGCTCCGAGCGGTCGCGCACCTGCCACAGGCCCGTGACGCCCGGCCTGACGCTCAGCCGGGCGCGGGCCGCGCCCGTGCAGGCGGCGTGGCCCGCGGGCAGGGGGCGGGGGCCGACCAGGGACATCTCGCCGCGCAGCACGTGGAGCAGCTGCGGCAGCTCGTCGATCGAGTGGCGGCGCAGGAAGCGGCCCACGGGGGTGACGCGGCGGCCGCCGTCCGTCCGCGCCGTGCGGAACCTGAGCAGCTGGAAGGGGTGGCCGTCGCGGCCCGCCCTGGGCTGCCGGGTGAGGACGCCGCCGGGGGAGGTGGCGGCGACCGCGGTGGCGGCGGCGACGAGGAGGGGGGCGGTGAGGAGGAGCAGGAGCAGGGTGCCGACGAGATCCAGGAGTCGCTTGGTGCTCATCGCGCGTCCTTTCGGGGCGATTCATCCGTTATGCGGTGACTCTCGCATGCGCGGTACGGAGTTGGCGGTACGCCACACGCCGCGTACGGCCCCTCGGGGGCGCCGCCCTTCGCCCGCCGCGGGCAGGCGCTCCGCTCCGCTCCGCCCCACTGCGTATAAGGGTGGGATAAAAGTTGAGTGGCCTCGACTCAGGTCTGTTGACGCCGGACGGGGGATCGTGCATCCTTGAGTCAGTTCCACTCAAGTAGTCAGCTGGAGGAATCACCATGGCACGTGCGGTCGGCATCGACCTGGGCACCACTAACTCCGTCGTCAGCGTTCTCGAAGGCGGCGAGCCCACCGTCATCACCAACGCCGAGGGCGCCAGGACCACGCCGTCCGTCGTCGCCTTCGCCAAGAACGGCGAGGTCCTCGTCGGCGAGGTGGCCAAGCGCCAGGCGGTCACCAACGTCGACAGGACGATCCGCTCCGTCAAGCGCCACATGGGCACTGACTGGAAGATCAACCTGGACGGCAAGGACTTCAACCCGCAGCAGATGAGCGCCTTCATCCTGCAGAAGCTGAAGCGCGACGCCGAGGCCTACCTGGGCGAGAAGGTCACCGACGCGGTCATCACCGTCCCGGCGTACTTCAACGACTCCGAGCGCCAGGCCACGAAGGAGGCCGGCGAGATCGCGGGCCTCAACGTCCTGCGCATCGTCAACGAGCCGACCGCCGCCGCCCTGGCCTACGGCCTCGACAAGGACGACCAGACCATTCTCGTCTTCGACCTCGGTGGCGGCACCTTCGACGTGTCGCTCCTGGAGATCGGCGACGGCGTCGTCGAGGTGAAGGCCACCAACGGCGACAACCACCTCGGTGGCGACGACTGGGACCAGCGCGTCGTCGACTACCTGGTGAAGCAGTTCCAGAACGGCCACGGCGTCGACCTCTCCAAGGACAAGATGGCGCTCCAGCGCCTGCGCGAGGCCGCCGAGAAGGCGAAGATCGAGCTGTCGTCGTCCACCGAGACGTCCATCAACCTGCCGTACATCACGGCCTCCGCCGAGGGGCCGCTGCACCTGGACGAGAAGCTCACGCGCGCCCAGTTCCAGCAGCTCACCTCCGACCTGCTGGAGCGCTGCAAGACGCCGTTCCAGAACGTCATCAAGGACGCGGGCATCGCCCTCTCCGAGATCGACCACGTCGTCCTGGTCGGCGGTTCCACCCGCATGCCCGCCGTCGCCGAGCTCGTCAAGGAGCTGACCGGCGGCAAGGAGGCCAACAAGGGCGTGAACCCGGACGAGGTCGTCGCCATCGGCGCCGTGCTCCAGGCCGGTGTCCTCAAGGGCGAGGTCAAGGACGTCCTGCTCCTCGACGTCACCCCGCTGTCGCTTGGCATCGAGACCAAGGGCGGCATCATGACCAAGCTCATCGAGCGCAACACGACCATCCCGACCAAGCGGTCGGAGATCTTCACGACGGCCGAGGACAACCAGCCGTCCGTGCAGATCCAGGTCTACCAGGGCGAGCGCGAGATCGCCGCGTACAACAAGAAGCTCGGGATGTTCGAGCTGACCGGCCTGCCCCCGGCGCCCCGCGGCGTCCCGCAGATCGAGGTCGCCTTCGACATCGACGCCAACGGCATCATGCACGTGACCGCGAAGGACCTGGGCACGGGCAAGGAGCAGAAGATGACCGTCACCGGCGGCTCCTCGCTGCCGAAGGACGAGGTCGACCGCATGCGCCAGGAGGCCGAGCAGTACGCGGAGGAGGACACCAAGCGCCGCGAGGCCGCCGAGACCCGCAACCAGGGCGAGCAGCTCGTCTACCAGACCGAGAAGTTCCTCAAGGACAACGAGGACAAGGTCCCGGGCGAGGTGAAGACCGAGGTCGAGACGGCCCTCACCGAGCTGAAGGAGAAGCTCAAGGGCGAGGACACCGCCGAGATCCGCACCGCGACCGAGAAGGTCGCGGCCGTCTCCCAGAAGCTCGGCCAGGCGATGTACGCCGACGCGCAGGGCGCCCAGGCCGGTGCCCCCGGCACCGAGGCCCCGCAGGCCGACGACGACGTCGTCGACGCCGAGATCGTCGACGACGAGAAGCCGGGCGACACGAAGGGCGGCGCTGCCTGATGTCTGAGGAGACCCCGGGCTTCGAGGAGAAGCCCGACGTCCCCTCCGGCACCACGGACAGCTCCGAGGCAGCCGAGTCGAAGGCCGGTTCCCCCTCCAGCAAGGAGGGGGAGCCGGCCCCGGCCGGGGACCAGAGTGATGTGGCCGTCACCGCCCAGCTGGACCAGGCCCGCTCCGCGCTCGCCGAGCGCACCGCGGACCTCCAGCGGGTCCAGGCGGAGTTCCAGAACTACCGCCGCCGCGTCGAGCGGGACCGGGTGACGGTCAAGGAGATCGCCGTGGCGAACCTCCTGTCCGAGCTCCTGCCCGTGCTCGACGACATCGGGCGCGCCAGGGAGCACGGCGAACTGCTCGGCGGGTTCAAGTCCGTCGCGGAGTCGCTGGAGACCGTCGTCGCCAAGATGGGCCTCCAGCAGTTCGGCAAGGAGGGCGAGTCCTTCGACCCGACCATCCACGAAGCCCTGATGCACTCGTACGCTCCCGAGATCACCGAGACGACGTGCGTGGCGATCCTCCAGCCGGGCTACCGGATCGGTGAGCGGACCATCCGTCCGGCGCGCGTCGCCGTGGCCGAGCCCCAGCCGGGCGCGTCGGCCGGCACCGGTTCCTCCGGCGCCAAGGACGACAAGGGCGCGAAGGACGCGAAGGACGCCGACGACGCCGCCGACAAGGGCGCCGAGAAGGACGGGGCGAGCGGCGAGGAGAGCGGTGGCCCGGACGAGGGCTGACGCGATGCACACGATCATTGGAACGGTGATCGTCCGGAAGGAGGGACGTCGAGGATGAGCACGAAGGACTTCGTCGAGAAGGACTACTACAAGGTTCTCGGCGTCCCCAAGGACGCGACCGAGGCCGAGATCAAGAAGGCGTACCGGAAGCTCGCCCGCGAGTTCCACCCGGACGCCAACAAGGGCGACGCCAACGCCGAGGAGCGCTTCAAGGAGATCTCCGAGGCCAACGACGTGCTCGGCGACCCCAAGCGGCGCAAGGAGTACGACGAGGCGCGCTCCCTCTTCGGGAACGGCGGCTTCAGGGCCGGACCCGGCGGGGCCGCGGGCAACTTCAACTTCGACCTGGGCGACCTCTTCGGGGGCGCCCAGGGCGGGGGCGGGGCCCAGGGCGGCGCCGGCGGCTTCGGCGGCGGCCTCGGGGACGTGTTCGGCGGCCTCTTCAACCGGGGCGGCGCCGGGCAGCGCACGCAGCCCAGGCGCGGGCAGGACATCGAGCAGGAGGCGACGGTCTCGTTCACCGAGGCCGTCGACGGCGCGACGATCCCGCTGCGCCTCACCAGCGCGGCGGCCTGCAAGGCCTGTTCGGGCACGGGCGACAAGAACGGCACGCCGCGGGTCTGCCCGACCTGCGTGGGCACAGGACAGGTGTCCAGGGGCGGCAGCGGGTCCTTCTCGCTCACCGACCCCTGCGTGGACTGCAAGGGCCGGGGCCTCATCGCCCAGGACCCCTGCGACGTCTGCAAGGGCAGCGGGCGCGCCAAGTCGTCCCGGACGATGAACGTGCGGATCCCGGCGGGCGTCTCGGACGGCCAGCGGATCCGGCTGCGCGGCAAGGGCGCGGCGGGCGAGCGGGGCGGCCCGGCGGGCGACCTGTACGTCACGGTGCACGTGGACGCGCACCCGGTGTTCGGCCGCAAGGGCGACAACCTCACGGTCACCGTCCCGGTGACCTACCCGGAGGCGGCGCTCGGCGGCGAGGTCAAGGTCCCGACGCTCGGCGGTCCGGCGGTCACCCTGAAGATCCCGGCCGGGACGCCCAACGGCCGTACGATGCGCGCGCGCGGCAAGGGCGCGGTCCGCAAGGACGGCACCCGGGGCGACCTCCTGGTCACCGTCGAGGTGGCGGTCCCCACGGACCTGTCGGCCGAGGCCCGCGAGGCCCTGGAGACGTACCGCAGGGCGACTGGGGACGACGACCCCAGGGCAGAACTGTTCCAGGCCGCGAAGGGAGCATGAGATGGAAGGCCGCCGCAGAAACCCGTACGAACTGACCGAGGAATCTCCGGTGTACGTGATCTCGGTCGCCGCCCAGCTCTCGGGTCTGCACCCGCAGACCCTGCGCCAGTACGACCGCCTGGGCCTGGTCTCGCCCGACCGCACGGCGGGCAGGGGCCGCAGGTACTCGGCCCGCGACATCCAACTGCTGCGCACCGTGCAGCAGTTGTCGCAGGACGAGGGCATCAACCTGGCCGGCATCAAGCGCATCATCGAGCTGGAGAACCAGGTGGCCGCGCTCCAGGCGCGCGTCGCCGAGCTCTCCTCCGCGGTGGAGGGCGCGGCCGCGGCGATGCAGCAGCGCGAGGCCCAGGTCCACGCCTCGTACCGCCGCGACCTGGTGCCGTACCAGGACGTGCACCACACGAGCGCACTGGTGGTCTGGCGCCCGAAGAAGCCTTCGGAGTAACCGGGTCCGCCCGCGCACGACACGAGGAGGCCCCTGCCCGCATCCGGGCAGGGGCCTCCTCGTGCGTCTGGAGCCCGCCCCTACCTCCCGGTGTTCTGCCAGAGAGCCAGTGCGAGCGCGGTGCAGGACGTCACGGCCGCGAGCGACGGCAGCGGCCACCGGGTGCGCTCCAGGGCGTCGAGCCGCTCCTCGTGTTCCCCGAGCGCCTTGTCCGTCTGGTCGGCCCGCTGGAGCAGCAGCGCGAGATCGCCCCGAGTGGTGGCGAACCCGACGTCGACGGAGCGGTGCAACCGTTCCAGTTCGAGCGAGATCCGTTCGGCTTCGGACTGGTTCAACAGACCTCCCTCAGAGCTTCGGCACGTGCAGCCGGTCCCAACTGGCCCGCCCCGGAACCCCGTCGGCCTCGGCACCCGAGTACCCGAGCTTGCGCTGCCAGGCGGCGTACGAGCGCAGGTCCGCCTCGCCCCACACGGGCCCGGGGCCGACCGCGTAGCGGCCGCAGCCCTCGGCGACCAGCCGCCGTCCGACGGCCGTCACGAGTGCGCTGCGGCGGCCGGGCTCGAAGAACGCGGCTCCGGGGAACGGCTCGTGCACGGGAGCGGGTCGGCCCGGTGCGGGGCCGCTCGGCGCGGAGCTGAGCCCGGCGGCGACGCGGCCCCTCAGCGCGGCCATCGAGAACGACGGGTCGACCTTCCTGCGGGTCCACTCCCCGTGCCCGATCACGCTCGCCTCCGACCATCCGTGGGCCCGGCAGATCGCGGTCGAGAGGCGGTCCGCCGCGTCCAGTTGGGCGGTCGGGTAGGGGTCGCGGCCGTCGCCCAGGTTCTCGATCTCGAATCCGTAGAAGCGGGCGTTGCCGTCGACGGCGTCGGGGCCCGGCGAGGGCAGGGGACGTTCGCCGCGCACGGCCGCCAGGACGGCGGCCGAGCCGTTGCCCGCGTGGTTGGCGCGCCCGTACCCGATCAGGTGGAGGGTGCCGTCCTTGGCGAGCAGACCGGTGCAGAGCGGTCCGGGCAGCGGGGCGTGCCCGCTGCGGCAGAACGCCAGGCTGTCGCGGCCCGCTGTGTGGTGCAGCATCACACCGTGCACGGGACCCCAGGCACCCTTGTGGTTGCGGTTGTGGGTCTGCCAGCCGCCGTGCTCGGTGACGGACACGCCTTCGCGGCGCAGGGCCCGGACGAAGGCGCCGGGGGACAGCGGTGCGGCCATGGAGTCCTCCCTACGGGATCGGGTCGATGCGGATGAAGCGGCTGTCGAAGTACGCCCGGCTGTCGGGCTTTCCCGCCCGGTAGGCGGGCGTAGCCGTGCAGACCGTGCCGACCGCCAGTCCTTCGACCAGGAACTGCGAGGACACCGAGATGCGGTCCGTGGTGGTCACGGCCGCCGAACGGTTGTCACCGGCCGCGAGGTGCACGGCGTTCGCCGCGTTGCGCACGACCGCCGACATGTACGCGGTGACCGGTGTGGCGGCCGAAGCGCGCATGTAGCTGCCCACCGTGACGATGACCTGGCCGGAGGCCGGGACGGTGAACGGGGCGGACATGGCCGCGGTGTTGTCCAGCGTCTCCGTGTACGCGGTGGACGCGGTGTCGCCGTCGTCCATGTTGACCTTGAAGACCGGGACGGGGGCGACGGGCACCCAGGCCGAGCCCGTGTAGTACATCATCCGGCCGGGCGAGCCCACCCAGGCGACCATTCCGGCGACGGGCGCCGTCAGTTTGGCGTCGCGGGCCGTCGCGTCGCCGAACCGCATGACGGTGCGGCCGTCCACCGCGTCGGCGAGCGCCTTGAGGTGGGCGGGCAGGTCGGCGGGGTCGGAGGGCTGCGGGTGGGGGAGGTTGCTGAGCGGTGTGTACTGGACGGTCATGCGAGGACCTCCTCGGCGGTACGGGTGACGGCGCCGACCGCGGGTTCGACGACGGCCGACTGGAAGACCGCGGCCGGTACGGGCAGGGACCGGGGCAGCCCCAGATAGCCGGCGAGCGCGGACGCGACGGACTCGGCGAGCAGGTCGAGCTGCTCCTGGCCGAGCGTGACGGGCGTGGGCGTGGTACCGGGATCGGGCACGGGCACAGGCACAGGCACGGGACCGGATACGGGGGTTTCGGGCGGGGATTCAGACACGTCCGTTCTCCTTGACGTCGCGCCAGGTGGGCCGGGCCGTCAGCAGGGCGGCGAGCGTGGGGTATGCGGTGCGCACCTGGGCGTAGCCGGTGTACGGGCCGACGGGGGCGGGGGCGGCCGGGGCGTCCGGGGTCAGGCCGACGTCCGCCGGCACGCCGTTGGTCCGGGTGCCGCGCAGACTGAGGGTCTGCTGTACGCCTCCGTCTGCCGTGGCGCCGGTGTTCATGCCGACCACCCAGGCCAGGGTGTCGAGTTCGGCGCCGGTGAGGTCCCGTACGCGCACCACGTCACCCAGTTGGATCCTCGGGTCGTACAGCACCTGTACGTCGCCGAGCACGGGAACCGGATACTCACCGGCCCTGCGCATGGCGGCCGCGAGCTGCCCGGCGGCCCCGGCGTCCTGCACCCAGTCGCTGGCCTCTGCGGTGAACTCCTGCCTGCCGTAGTGCCGTTCGCTCGCACTGTTGGGCTGGGACGACAGGGCCTGGCGTTCCACCGGGTCGCGGTCAGCCTTCAGCACGGAGAGCAGCACCGACGGCTTGCCCTCCCGTGTCACCGTGTACAGCCGCTGGGCCGTGCGATTGGTGAGCCGCAGAACGAGGCAGCCGTCCTCCCGCCGGAGCAGCGCGTCGACCGCGCCCTTGACCGCTCGTGCGCCCGCGGCGTTGAAGGCGGCGACCCGGAAGTTCGATCCCGCGGTGACCAGTTGGTCGTCGTCGGTGTCCGGCGGGCCGATGTCGAGTTCGTTCTCGTCGAAGGAGTACCGGACGGTGAGGGAGCCGTACGCGGGAATCTCCCGGATCTCGCTGTCCCGTACCCAAGAGCTGTGCACGATCTGGGCGGCCGTCCAGTCCTTGAAGGGCTGGACGCAGTAGTTGCGGCAGGCGTCGATCTCCTCGGTCGAGGTCAGGGAGGCGATCTCCCGCACGGTGGTGAGGGTCAGGTCGGCCGCCGCGGGCTCGGCCGCGAACCGGGTGAAGTTGCGCCAGCGGAACAGCCCGCGTTCGTCGATCTCGGCCGTGGACAGGCTCGCCTTCGCGATCTGGGTGATCACCTCCCACTGGGAGCCGGACACCTTGGGGACGGTGGTCAGCGGGAGGATCGCGTCGTCGAGCACGGCCCCTTTGGTCCAGCTGCCGACCTGGGAGAACTCGGCGGCCGTCGGGACGGCGTCGAGCCCGCTGGTGACCTGGAGGCCTTCGGCGGCCACCGTGGTGACCAGGCGGACGAGGCGCAGCTCGGAGGCGAACTGGATGCCGTACGGGCCGGTGAAGGTGCGTACGACGCCGAGGATGTCCGTTCCGTCGGGTGCGGTCAGCCGGGGCTGGAAGGTGGGGAACACCTGGGTGTCGCCCGGCGCCTTGGGCGTGGCGTCGATGAAGGCGCCGATGTGCCAGTTGCCGCGCTGGCCGGTCAGCTCGGGCAGGACCCAGCGCCAGTAGCCGTTGTCCGCCGGGTTGTTGTACCCATGGGAGCGCATGACCACTTCACCGGCGACGAAGTCGACCTCCAGGGAGAGGAGGCCGGAGTCGGTCCCCGAGCGGTTGAGTTCCAGCTCGATGAGCACGGTGTCGCCGGTGCCGGCCGTGTTGTTGACCCAGGTCTCCACGAAGAGCCTGCTGCCCGGCACGGTCACCCTGGCGCGCGGGAACCACGCGGCCGTGACTCCCCTTTCCCCCGGAGGCAGGCCTCTGGGCACGAGGGCCATCTCGTGCGGGGCGCTCTCGCGGCACCAGGTGTAGTGCCGGGGGTCGGGCAGGATCTCGGGCATGCCGAACGGGGTGGTGAAGCCCCCGTGCAGCGAGGCGTACAGGAGCGTGAGCGGGCGGCCCGGCGTGAACTCCGGCGCGCGGGGCGGGGGTGCGGTGAACAGGCCCGCCTGGCGCAGCAGTTCGTCCACGCACCAGGTGGCGGTCGTCACGGGGCGCCTGCGCAGCAGCCCCGTGTAGGGGCGCGGCAGCTGGGCGGGGCCCCGCAGCCGTTCGGCGCCGTCGAGCGCGGTGAGCTGGACGGTGTCGGCTCCGGACGCGGCGGAGCGCGTGCGGATGGTGCCGCGGAAGGCGGGCAGCGGACCGCCGGTGCCCACGCCCGTTTCGTGCACCACGGACTGTCCGGGGCGGGCGGCGTCGCCCGTGGCGCGGGGCGCCCAGGGCGAGTACAGCTCGGACGCGGACTTGTCCCCCGTACCTGAGAGCTGGAGCTGGAGCTGCGCCGCCGAGCTGCCGGAGAAGGCGCGCATCGCGGGCGGCAGGTCGGTCGCGTAGGACCGTTCGACCTGCCAGGACTGGAGCTGCCCTGACACGTCCCGGCCGCCGACGCGGGTGCTGTGGGTGACGGTCCGTTCCCCGGAGGCGAGGGCGGCCTCTGTGGTGCGGTCACTCGGCTGCACCGGCCACCTCCACGAGGTCGATGGAGAGGGAGCGGTACGGGAAGGGTCGCCCGGGAGCGTCGCTGTACCCGGTCACGGCCATGGGCGGCAGTCCGTCGCCGGGGATGCCGGGGGCGGCGCCCGCGCCGTGGGTGAGGCAGGCGCCCGCGAGGGCGAAGGTGCCCGCGGTGCCGGGCCTGGCGAGGGGCGTGACGTACACGGCTCCGGCGGGGACGGTCGTGGTGACGGCCGGGCCGGTGCCGTTCGCGCTCGCCAGGTACGTGCCCGTCGCGTCCTTGAAGTCGAGGACGACGGAGACCGTGGGGAGTGCGGCGAAGGCGGTGGGTGCGTGGAAGGAGACGCGCATGCCGGGGGCGACGGGGAAGTTGCCCCAGTGGGCGGCGCGCCAAGCGACCTGGCCGGTGGCGTCGGCGGTGGTCAGCCGGAAGGTCCCGGCCGCCGTGGTGACCGAGCCCGTGGCGGAGGTCGTGAACCACTGGCCGGCGGTCCCCGTCCCGGCGGCCTGCGCGGCCGAGAGGACGTTGCCCGCGACCGGGTCGATCAGGACGAGCGGGCCGGGGCCGTCGACCCGCCGGGCGAGCCGGTCGAGTGCGCGTGCGTCGGCCGGCCGCAGCAGGTCCCAACCGAGCTTGGTGCGACGGACGGGGGCGGTGTTGCGGGTGACGGTGACGCGGCCGCCGAGCGACTTGAACTCGGTCACTCCCAGGTCGGCCGACCGGTCGAAGGACTTGGCCGCCTGATCGATTTCGTACAGGCCGCCGGGCGGCCCGATCCAGAGATTTCCCATGGGGGCACCTCTCACTGCTCAGGACTCGTGGGAAGAGCCGATGGCGGGGCCATCGGTGTGCGCGTCGCGGCTACCTGCGTGCGAGCTGGCGCTGCCCGAGGGCGACGGCGCGGGCGATGGTCTGCGAGTCGACCTGTACGTGTACGGGACGGTCGGCGAGGCGCTCGACGGCTCGGGCGAGGCGGTGGAGGCCGCCGCCGGGGTGGTTGCCGAGCATGCCGTCGAGCCGGGAGAGCGGGATGACGGCCTCGGCCTCGCCGCCCTCGCCGACGAGCGAGAGCGTGCCGCCGGTACGGGCGGGGACGATGCCGCCCTGGGCGAGGGCGGGCACGGGGATCTGCGGGAGGTCGAACCCGAACCCCTTGCCGCCGATCTTGGGCACCCAGCCCGGCATCTTGAACTTCACCTTGTTCAGCGCGCGGAACAGCAGGTTGAGCCCGACGACCAGCATCTTCACGGGCATTGCGAAACCGTCCACGACGCTCTTGAAGACGGGCTTGAGGAACGCGGCCGCGGTCTGCGAGGCGCTCTTGATCCGGCTCCAGGCGTTGATGACGGTCTTCTGGACGATGGCAACGATCTTGTCCATCTTCACGAACTGCCCGATGAGCGGGGCGAGCAGGACCATGACCAGCCCGAAGGGGTTGGCGGCCATGGCGAGGTTGAGGCCGCGCTGGGCGAGGGAGGCTCCCTTGAGCCCCTTCCCGAGGTTCCCCATGGAACTCCCGCCCCGGTCGGCATTCTTCCCGGCCCGCCCGACGGACTTCTCGACGGCATCGGCCTGGACCTTGACGCCGCGCAGGGCGCTCCCGGTCCTGTCGGACGACCCCTTGAGCTTGTCGAGGGAGGACTTGAACCTGTCGGTGTTTCCTTTGGAACGGACGAGAGGGGCATCGGTTGCCCGGATCCCCTTGCCGAGTGCCGAGACCGCCCGTTCGCTTCCGGTGACCGCAGTCCTGAGTCGAGCGACTGCTGAAGCAGGGGCTTCGGTGGCCCCTCTGAATTGCTGAAGAGCGCTCGTTGCTCGCCTGAGCGAGGAAATGAGAGACACGAGACCTACCTATCGGTTCGACTGACTGATTTGTCCAGCGAGCAATGGCTGAGACTGGTCAACCCAGTTCACCGGTCAGTTGGCGAACAGCACGGGTGGTGTTGTTCGATGCTCCGAAGAGAGCGGTGTCGGCGCGGCTGGTATGTGCCTCTAGACGGACCAACCGATTGCTGTGCAGCTTGATCCTCAGGTCCATGTCCTGGAGCCGGCGCTCTGCCTGGAGGGACTCCGTGATGAACCGGCCTGCGGACTTTCGTGCCCGCCAGTCGTCGTATCGGGACGTCACGTCCCTCGACCCTTTGAACTCCGGCTCGAACTTGAAGTACGGCTTGGGTTCGATCTTGATGGGGGAAAGGTTGATGGCGGCCCCGGTCAGGGCTGCGGAGACGGCACCGGTGACAGCTGCAGCGATGACTCCCTCAAGCTTGCTTCCCACGCCCGCTTCGTCATGCGGCTTCCATTTCTTTTCCGCATCGGCCTTGAGGGATGCGAGATCGTTCTTTAGTGTGGCGATGTCCTTGGCAAGTTCCTTCTGCTGTGTGTTAAACGGCTCGCCAAGGGGAGGTGCTTCGGTGTCCCTGGTAGGTAGCAACTGTGAGTTCTCCGTCGTTTATTGAGGGGGTAGTGTGCGTAGGCCAATGGGTGACCACGAGTTAGGTGCCCCTCGATTGGGGGTGCTGCCCGTCGTCACGTTCGTGTTTTCGGCAGGTGTGTATTTGTGGTGGTTCGCCCTGCGGGGGCTCTTTGTCGCCGGCGAGTGCGGGGTGCGTGGCGAGGAGGAGTGCGGGGCCGGGACGGGATGGAGGATTATCGCGATCCTGCTTCTCACCCCTCTCATGCTCTTCCTGCTGTCCCTGATCGAGGAAGAGCACTCAATGGAGCGAAGAGGGCATGAGTTCCATTGGATCACCCTTCTTTCTGTTCCGGCCCTGGCCGCATCGGATTTGATCCAGGCTTCATCGGTTTCAAGAACCGCCCAGGTGGCAGGTCTTCTCACGGTAATTTCCGCCGCTGCTCTCATCGTGTCGAAGGTCAAGCGCACTGCAGGATTCCGCGGAATGTTCTGGCTCATGGATTCAAGTCGAATGATCATGCTTGGCGTGGACCCGGGGGTTCGAATTCTTTCGACTGGACAGAATTTCCTCTACCTGGCGGGAAATATTTTCGGATCCCTCTTGGGCTGGCTGGCCGCCGCCGGGATCTCCGTGGTCGTGTGGTGAGCGGGGGAGCGCCGGCTCAGAGGGCCGCCGACGGGGAGAGGAAAGCGGCTACGCCGGTGGCGAGGAGTGGTTCCCGGCGGCCCACGGGATCAGCGGCATCCGGCGTCGCCGGGCGCGGGATCGGTTCGGGGTGGTCCAGTGGGTCCGCTTCCTCATCGCGGTTCACCATGGCGAACATCCAGTTGGCCTCGGCCAGTTGGTCCACCGCGTGCGCCAGGAGGTGGTCGGTGACCGACCAGTCCGCCGCCTCTCCGTGCAGCTCTCGTGCCAGTGCGCTGTCCCGGGGCATGTGCTGGACCAGTACCGCGAGCCTGCGCGACGAGAGGCGCTCGCGGTACCAGTCCAGCAGGTCCACCCCGTAGTGGCGGAGCAGGTCCGCCTCAAGTGCCTCGGCGTGCTCTTCGACGAGCGCGTCGAGGCTCAGCCTTCCCCCAGGCCGAGCCCGGTCTCCTTGCCGTACGCCTCCAGGATCGCGGCGATGTCCTGCATCGTGACGTGGAGCCGGTCGAAGCGGGTGAACTGCTGCTCCCCGAGGAGCAGTCGGAGCAGCCCGTCCACGTCGTTGTCGTCCAGGTCGCGCAGCTTGCGCGCGGTCGTGCGGGTGAGTTCGGTGGGCAGCTCGAAGTCCTGGCCGTCGAGCTCGAAGCTCCAGGCCCTGCCAAGCGCTTCGAGGCGCTGTGCGCGGGCGGCGTTGACGTTGAATCCGGGCATGCGGTCACTCCTGTTCTTGGGGGGGAAGAGGTGACGAGAGGGGCGAGCGGGAGGGTGGTGTGCGGGCCGTGCCGCACACCACCCTCAGGAGACCTACGCGTACGCCGCGTCCTTCATCAGCCACGTGGCCAGCGGCTTCGTGATGTCGTCCTGCGCGTACGCGGTGAACGTCACGCCGAGCCTCAGCGCTCCCGTCCGCGTCATCGAGATCTCCTCGGTCTCGGTGACCTGACCGCGCGGAATGATCAGGCGGTACGTAACGGTGTCGGTGCCGGACTGGTCGGTGAACTCGAAGCCGAGCTGCTTCTCGTTCGCCGCCGGGTTGGCGGTCAGGTCGTACTTGAAGGTGCCCGCCTCGACGCCCGTGCCGCTGACGGCGGCCGTGGTCCCGCCGCCCATGAAGAACGGCAGCGTGTCCTTGTTGAACTGGAGCAGCTGGAACTTCACGGTCAGCTCGCGGTCGGAGTGGATGTAGCGCAGCGCGCTCACCGACTGCCAGCCGTCCACCTGGTCGATCTTGTCCTTCTTGGCGAGCTTCACGCCGTCGGTCGAGGTGTAGCCGAGCTCGGTCCAGCCGGTGGGCCAGGCAGCCTTGGTGTCGGCCGGTGACGCGACGGCCGGGGTGGTGATGTTGGCGATCAGGACCTTGCCGGTGCCGGCGACCCGGATCTGGGAAGCGCTGTTCGCGGGCATGGGTGACTCCTTGGTGAAGTAAGAAGGAAGAGAAGAGCGAAGAAGAGCAGGGAAGAGCAGGGGGTCAGGCCGGGCGGATCGAGAGCCTGACCGTCACGAGGTAGCGGTTGGCCGCCGGGCGGTTGTAGTCGGGCAGCCAGCGGGGCCCGTCCGCCTCGGTTACGTCGGTGACGGCCGCAGAGCCGTACCGCGTGCCTGCCAGCTCCAGTACGCAGGCGCGGGCCGCCAGGGCGACGGCGTGCGCCGTCGTCTTGTCGGGGCCGTAGACCTCAAGGTCGAGCAGTGGCTGGTCCAGATGCAGGTCGTCGATCCACGCGCCGCCGACGCGAGAGACGAGGACGGCCTTCTGGGTGCCGTCGAATCCGGCGGGCGGACGGTTGTCGACCACTGAACCGGCCGTCTCGGGACGGTTCTTGAGGAAGTCGACAGCGATCCGCTCCGCATCGGGGAAGTTCAGGACGCTCACATGGACGCTCCCTTGTTCCGGTGCCGCGATGTTCCGGGAAACACGAAGCGGCAGGTCCGCCGCCCTTCCCGTGGGCGCAGCTCTGCCGCTGCTCCAAGTGTGATCGAGGTGTTCGGATCTCGCAACTCTGCTTTTCTGAAAGGAGGTTGGGGAAGGGCGAGGGCCCCGCCGGTTGCCCGGCGGGGCCCTCACCCGCACTGCTCAGCCTGTTGCGCCCCTGCCCCGCGCCGACCGTTCCGCCGCGAACACGTCCTCCAGGCGGTAGAGCGAACGCCGTCCTTGTCTGCCCGCCACCCGCAGGTGGCCCAGCTGTACCCACTTGCGGATCGTCGCCGGGGAGACCGCGGCCTCCCCAGCCGCCGCTTCGCCCGTGATCAGCGCCGGGTTCACGAGGCGTCCGCTTCTTCCGGTGCCTTCAGGACGTGTCGGCAGGGCGGGTTCACGCACATCACCGTCGCCCGCTCGGGGAACGCCCGCAGCGATACCGAGTCGCAGAGCGGGCAGCGCCCCGCGACCCGTACCAACTGCTCGGGGTCCCCGAGGGCACGCGCGCAGCGGCGCGCCATGCGCCGCGTCTCGTCCGTGACGTGCGCCAAGAGGTCGGGGTGGGCAGCGATGTGGTCGAGGACGCCCGCGATCCTGCGCAGGCGTACGGGGACGGGGGCGGTCGCCACTTCCCGCAGGCCCAGCCGTTCCCGTACGGCTTCCTCCAGCTCCACCACGCCGTCGGTGACGTCGCGGATCGTGTCCGAGACGTACAGCCGGATCGGGGCCGCCGGGCCCGCGGGGGCTCGTCCGGGGAGGTCGCGAAGGGTGCGGGAGCGGCTCGGGGCCAGTTCCTCGATCAGCTCGGGGAAGTGCCGGATCAGTGCGGCGATCCAGGTCCTGCCGTCGTCGGTCATGACGTCACCGCCCGTCCGTTGCGCCAGAGCCGTCCCCCGCTCACGCCGTCGAACCAGGTGTGCGTGGGGTCGACGACGGCCTCGCACTGCCTCCTGACGGGGCACTGATTGCAGGCGCGCAATACCGGTTCGGCTTCGGATCGGATCTTAGTGAACACGGAGTGTGGCGGAAGCTGCGCGCAGGCGGCCTGCCTGCGCCAGTCGAGCTCGGCGCCGATCGGGATGTTGTTCGAGGTCAGAGAGGTGGATAACGATGCTTTCGGTGCGGGCACGTGCAACGCCTCCCCGCGGATGGGAATATGTGTTCGACAGTTGCGAACGCGTGATCAGAGTTGCATGGTGCGAGCGCGTGCGCAAGCGACTACCCGGTGGTGCTCCTGGGGTGGAGGGGGTTCAAATGGCGTGAGATCGCGGAGTGTTGGCCGAATCTCCACAACTGCGCGCGAGCGCGCACACCCTATGATGCGCGCGCGATCGGTACGCTTCTCCCGCGACGATGGGAGAGCAACAGGATGGTGGCGTCTTCGAGTTCATGGGCCCGCGCCCATGACGAACGTGACGAACCGGGGGCTCGCGGAAGGGGCTCCGGAGGTCGTACTGGTGGGCTGGAGGACTTCGCGGGTTGGATCGAAGCGCTGATGCGGCGACGGGGGTATGACATCGACAGCCCGCGCGGCGGGGGCAAATCGCGGCTGGCCGACGATGCCGGGGTGCACCGTGCGGCGGTCAGCCGCCTGCTCCAGCGGCAGAGCATGCCGGATCTGGACACGATGCGGCGGATTGCCGTGGTGTTGGGCGTTCCGCTGCGCGACATGCTCATACGGTCCGGGAAGCTGTCGGAGGAGGACCTGCCGATCGGGGCGGGGGGGCTGGACGAACAGGATCCGGAGTCCTGTCCGCACAGTCGGCTCAGCCCCGATGAAGCCGCGCGCCGGATGGGGGTGCCGTTGGAATTGCGGGAGTTGTTCGTGAAGGTGGCGAGGCAGTTCTTGGCGGATGGGGCGGGGGAGGCCGGCAGGCAGACTGGGGGGCATTGACCGCCCTGACGGGGGAGACGGAGGGGGCGAGGTGGAGAACGAGGGGGTGGGCTCCGGTCCGCCGAAGGCCGGGGTGCGGCGGGCGGCGGCCGGGCAGCCTGCGGAGAAGGAGCCGGGCGAGCAGCGGCAGCACGCGCTGATCATGAGTGATCTTCTCGGTGAGCTCGCCGAGAAGGTGCGTCTCGCCGGTGTAGAGGGCGTGCGCATCCTGACGGACGAAGAATTCCAGCGTCTCCAGCTCGACTGGTACAGCACGGGCTGGGAGGAGCACGCCCGCGCGGTCGAGGGCGAGTCGGTCGGTGTCGGTGAGCACCCCGACACCGAGGGGCCGCAGCCCCGCGCCGGGCGGGTGCTGTGCTTCCCCGAGCAGCCTTCCGACGGGCCGCCCGCCCTCCCCCTCCCGGTCGTCGGTGCGGGGGACGCGGGGGTGCGGGAGCTGATGCCGCACAGGCTCCGGGGGCGGTCGCGGAAGGGGCGGGGGGAGGAGTGAGCGGCGCGGGGCTCCGGGGCGGCGCGGGCTCGGGCCCGTCGTGTGACGGCAGGGCCTAGGGGATCAGCTCGCCCACGAAGTCCGTGACCGTCGCCCACATCGGCTGGGCGCCCGTGCCGAAGGCCGTGGCCAGGGCGTAGGCGAGGGCCGCTTCCTCGGGGGTCGGGGGCGTGTCCGTGAGCCACTCCACCGTCGTGGGGCCCTCGCCCGAGTACATGCAGCTCGCCAGCTTCCGGCGGCCCCCGGTCAAGGTGCTCTCCGCCCAACCGCTCGGCGTCAGGCGGTACTTCGTGCCGCCGTGCGCCACCGTCACGCGGTACGAGCGGCGCGTCAGGCGGCCCTTCGCGGCGGTCAGGCGGGCCCGCTCGCCGTCCACCGTGAGCGTGAGGCGGGACGCGTCGCGGGTGCCCACGGGGACGTGCGGATCGGGGTCACCGCCGCCCGGTGCGCGCACCAGGCGGACGGTGGGGAGGGCGGGGCCGGAGACCTCCAGGGCGCCGGCCCCGCCGTCCAGGGCGACGGTCAGGTCGCCGAAGTGCTGGTCAGTGTGGTGCGTCGTCATGCCGATGATCTTGTTCGAGGATGCCGGACTGGGCAATCAGGTAGCCCAGCTGCGCCCGGCTGCCGCTGCCGAGCGCGGCGGAGAGCTTGGCGATGTGGCCCCGGCAGGTGCGGACGTTCATCCCGAGGCGGCGCGCGATCGAGTCGTCCACGTGCCCCTCGACCAGCAGCGCCGCGATGGAGCGCTGGATGCTGTTGATGCCGTCGAGTTCGGGGGCGTACGAGATCTGCTCCTCCCACGGGACGGCGTGCAGCCAGAACTGCTCGAAGACCCCCACCAGGTACTCCACCAGTCCCGGCTGGCGCAGCTCCAGCGCCGCCCTGCGGTCGCTGCGGGCGGGGATGAACGCCACCTTGCGGTCGACGATGATGAGCCGGTCGATGATCTCCTCGATGGTGCGGACCTCGACGCTCGACCCCACGTGCTCGACGTAGGCGATCGTGGCGGGGTGGTGGCGCGCGGTGTGCTGGTAGAGCGTCCGCATCTGGATCCCCTGGTCGAGCAGGGGAGTCACCCGGCGCAGCGCCTCCTGCATGGAGCTGAGCGAGCGCACGCTGCCGGGCTGGACGGTCAGCAGTTCCTTCTGGCACACCGAAGTGGCCTGGTCCAGCGCCGAGTTGATGGCGTCGAGCCCCTCCAGGACGCTGACGGAGTTCGTGGAGGGCGGCGCCTGGGCCGTGATGCCCATGAACGGTTCGAAGGCGTCGATCAGGTTGATCGTCTGTCTGCGCCGCTCCTGGATCTCCTGCTCGATGGGGCGCATCAGATGGTTGAGTGCTATCGACGGCGGTACCGGACGCATCCAGTCGCTGTCGTCCGGGTCGGGGCGCAGCAACCCGAAATCTATGAGGCAGACCGCGGTCTCCACTTGCGATCTGGCCACGCGGCCCACACGCAGGGCATGCGTGTAGAGGTCTTTTCCGGCGCGGCACAGCTTGTCTCGACTGTGCGGATGCCCCGATTCGCCCCTGTTCGGCTGCATATGCACCCCCCTCAGGCTCCTGAATTACAGGAACATGATGCCTGTCTTGGCTGGTGCAAGCGTTCGGAGTGAGCCATCGTCTTTTGCGCGGGGGAGGAGGTAATGAGTAGAAGAGGTGGAGAACGGTCATGGCCAGGATGCTTCGCGCAATTTGCGCTGTAGCCGCTGTGCTTGCTTTGGGGGTGCTCGGCACCGGCGAGGAGCCGGGCTGGGGCAGCACTCCGGCGGACGCGACTGTGGCTGCGCCGCCAGAGCCCGGATGGGGACTCGTGGCCAAGGACGCAGACGTATGACCGTCCCGCCCGACGACCGGGTTTTCCGACGCGAGATGGCCATGGCGTACCGATCGGGGTGGCACTTCGTCGACCTGATCACGGCGGTCCCGCACCGCGGCGACTCCCTGATGATCACCCTGTTCGGCGAGCCCGTCGTGATCGTCCGCGAAGAGGACGAGGACGTCCGCGCCTACCGGTGCCTGCGCAAGCCGCGCGGCGCGCCGCAGCCCGTCAGGTGCGCCATCAGATACGGAATGATCTTCGTCAACCTCGACCAGCGCGACCACCAGCTGATCGAGGCAGAGACCACAACCGCCACCCCCCGCAGTGCCTGAGCGATTCCCCCGTCGTTGTAAATCGCTCAGGCGCTCCCCCACACAGCGGCGTCATCGTGACCTGAACGCGATGGCGCCGCTGTGCTCTTTTCCGGCGGACGCCGTGCCGCCGGGGGTCCGGCGGGACGGCCGGGCGTTGCAATGGCGACGCCCGGCCGCCCCGCCGGACCCTTCTGCGTCGCAGCCGGAGTCACAGCCGCAGCCGGAGTCACGGCCGTAGCCGCAGCCGTTAGTAGCCGCGGGGCCCGTCGCCCCGCGCCTCACACCTTTCCGAGCGCCCTGTCCAGGGTGACCTCGATGAGCACCCGGTCCGGATTCGGCCGCGGGGTCCGCTCGTACCGCTCCGTGTGCCGCCGCTCCGCCTCCGCGATCTCCGCGCGCCCGGTGCGCACCACGGCCCGCCCCTCCAGCGTCGCCCAGCGGGCGCCCGCCACCTGGCAGAGCGCGACGCGCGCGCCCCGCTGCGTGCCCTCGGCCGCCAGGACGTTGCGGACCTTCGTGCTCGACTTGCTCGCGATCACGCGCGCCACGCCCGCCTCGGGGTCGTACGTCACGCAGACCGGCACCACGTGCGGGGTGCCGTCGCGGCGCGGCGTCGTCAGCGTCGCGTAGTGCTTCTCGCGCCAGAAGGCGAGGTACTCGGGGGCGGGGTGCCTGGGGTCGTGAGCCATGGGGCGAAGCGTAGGGCGGGGGCGCGGCGCACGGGCGGGGCGGGTGCCGAATTCAGGTTGAGTGGAATAGACTCAACTTTGTCGATGCTGAAAGAGTCAGTAGAGACAGAGAACCAGTAGAGACAGAGCCAGGAGAAGCAGCGGTGTCCGGACCCGGGCGCCCCCGCGACAGTGAGGAGAAGATGCGCACATGGACGCCGAGCTGACCAACAAGAGCCGGGACGCACTCAACGCGGCCACCACCCGGGCCGTGTCCGGCGGTCACCCGGACCTCACCCCCGCGCACCTGCTCCTCGCCCTGCTCGCGGGCGAGGACAACGCCAACATCACGGACCTGCTGGCCGCCGTCGGCGCCGACCAGGCGGCCGTGCGCGCGGGGGCGGAGCGGCTGGTGGCCGCGCTGCCCCGGGTGACCGGCTCGACCGTCGCGCCCCCGCAGCCCGACCGCGAACTGCTCGCCGTCGTCTCCGACGCCGCGCGGCGCGCCAAGGAGCTGGGCGACGACTACCTCTCCACCGAACACCTGCTGATCGGCATCGCGGCCGAGGGCGGCCGGGCCGGCGAGGTGCTGGCGGGCCAGGGGGCCACCGCCAGGAAGCTGCTGGACGCATTCGAAACCGCACGAGGAGGACGACGGGTGACCACACCCGACCCGGAGGGTCAGTACAAGGCGCTGGAGAAGTTCGGCACGGACTTCACCGCAGCGGCCAGGGAGGGGAAGCTCGACCCCGTCATCGGCCGCGACCAGGAGATCCGCCGCGTCGTGCAGGTGCTCTCCCGCAGGACCAAGAACAACCCGGTGCTCATCGGCGAGCCCGGCGTCGGCAAGACCGCCGTCGTCGAGGGCCTGGCCCAGCGCATCGTCAAGGGCGACGTCCCCGAGTCGCTGCGCAACAAGCGCCTGGTCTCCCTCGACCTCGGCGCGATGGTCGCGGGCGCCAAGTACCGCGGCGAGTTCGAGGAGCGGCTGAAGACCGTCCTGGCCGAGATCAAGGACAGCGACGGCCAGATCATCACCTTCATCGACGAGCTGCACACCGTCGTCGGCGCGGGCGCCGGCGGCGACTCCGCCATGGACGCGGGCAACATGCTCAAGCCGATGCTGGCCCGCGGCGAGCTGCGCATGGTCGGCGCGACCACGCTCGACGAGTACCGCGAGCGCATCGAGAAGGACCCCGCCCTGGAGCGCCGCTTCCAGCAGGTCCTGGTCGCCGAGCCGACCGTCCCCGACACCATCGCCATCCTGCGCGGCCTCAAGGGCCGCTACGAGGCCCACCACAAGGTCCAGATCGCCGACTCCGCGCTGGTCGCCGCCGCCACCCTCTCCGACCGCTACATCACCTCCCGCTTCCTCCCCGACAAGGCCATCGACCTCGTCGACGAGGCGGCCTCCAGGCTCCGCATGGAGATCGACTCCTCGCCCGTCGAGATCGACGAGCTCCAGCGCTCCGTCGACCGGCTGCGCATGGAGGAGCTGGCCCTCAAGAACGAGTCCGACGCCGCCTCCAAGCAGCGCCTGGACAAGCTCCGCCGCGACCTCGCCGACCGCGAGGAGGAGCTGCGCGGGCTCACCGCGCGCTGGGAGAAGGAGAAGGAGGGCCTCAACCGCGTCGGCGCCCTCAAGGAGAAGCTCGACGAACTGACCGGCCAGGCCGAGCGCGCCGAGCGCGACGGCGACTTCGACACCGCCTCCAAGATCCTCTACGGGGAGATCCCGGCGCTCAAGGAGGAGCTGGAGGCCGCCGCGGCCGCCGAGCGCGAGGTCCGCAGCGACACCATGGTCAAGGAGGAGGTCGGCCCCGACGACATCGCCGACGTCGTCGGCTCCTGGACCGGCATCCCCGCCGGGCGCCTCATGGAGGGCGAGACCCAGAAGCTGCTGCGCATGGAGGACGAGCTGGGCAGGCGGCTCATCGGCCAGGGCGAGGCCGTGCGCGCCGTCTCCGACGCCGTGCGCCGCACCCGCGCCGGCATCGCCGACCCCGACCGCCCCACCGGCTCGTTCCTCTTCCTCGGCCCGACCGGCGTCGGCAAGACCGAGCTGGCCAAGGCCCTCGCGGACTTCCTCTTCGACGACGAGCGGGCCATGGTCCGCATCGACATGAGCGAGTACAGCGAGAAGCACAGCGTCGCCCGGCTCGTCGGCGCGCCCCCCGGCTACGTCGGCTACGAGGAGGGCGGCCAGCTCACCGAGGCGGTGCGCAGGCGCCCGTACAGCGTGGTGCTGCTCGACGAGGTGGAGAAGGCGCACCCGGAGGTCTTCGACATCCTGCTCCAGGTGCTCGACGACGGGCGGCTCACCGACGGCCAGGGCCGCACGGTCGACTTCCGCAACACCATCCTGATCCTCACGTCCAACCTCGGCAGCCAGTACCTGGTCGACCCCGCGCTCGGCGACGACGACAAGCGGCAGCGGGTCCTCGACGTGGTCAGGGCCTCCTTCAAGCCGGAGTTCCTGAACCGCCTCGACGACCTCGTGGTCTTCTCGGCGCTCTCCAGGGACGAGCTGTCGCACATCGCAGAGCTCCAGATCGGCCGCCTCGCCGCGCGCCTCGCGGAGCGGCGCCTGGCGCTGGACGTCACGCCCGCCGCGCTGGAGTGGCTGGCCGACGAGGGCAACGACCCGGCGTACGGCGCCCGGCCGCTGCGCCGCCTCATCCAGACCTCGATCGGCGACCGGCTCGCCAAGGAGATCCTGGCGGGCGAGGTCAGGGACGGCGACACGGTCCGCGTCGACAGGTTCGAGGACGGCCTGATCGTGGGACCCGCGCAGGACAGCTCGGCGAAGTAGTTCGCCACACCCGCCTCGGGGGGTTGCCAGGCACTCCCCGGGATGGGAGAGGATGTCGGAAACTGTACGAAGGGAAATACACGGTGAGCATCGACCCGTCCTCGATTCCGAACTTCGGGGGCCAGCCCGAACCGCAGACCGCACCGGCCGGTCCCGTCGTACCCGACCAGGACCTGGTCAAGCAGCTGCTGGAGCAGATGGAGCTCAAGTACGTCATCGACGACGAGGGTGACCTCGCCGCTCCGTGGGAGGAATTCCGCACGTACTTCATGTTCCGCGGCGAGGACGAGCAGCAGGTCTTCTCCGTGCGCACGTTCTACGACCGGCCGCACCCGGTCGAGGAGCGCGCGAAGCTGCTCGACCTGATCGACGACTGGAACCGCCGCACGCTGTGGCCGAAGGTCTACACCCACACGCACGTCGAGGAAGAGGCCGAGGACGGCGTCGAGCCGTCGGTCCGCCTCATCGGCGAGGCGCAGATGCTCATCGGTACGGGCGTCAGCCTGGAGCACTTCGTCTCCTCGACGGTCAGCTGGGTGCGGGCGTCGATCGAGTTCGACAAGTGGCTCCTCGAACAGCTGGGCCTCGCCCCGGCCGAGGACTCCGAGAACTCCGGGGCGTCCCTGGAGAAGCCGGTCAGGGACTCCGAGGAGACCCTGGACCTGCCCGACGCCTGAGTCCGCCCGGAGCCCGGCCGGGGGTCCCCAGGGACCCGCCCGGCCGGGCTTCCGCGTACCCGGACCTACCCCGCCAGGGACTTCAGGCGGGTCACCGCGTCCGCCAGGACGGATTCGCGTTTGCAGAACGCGAACCGGACGAACGGCGCGCCCGCCTCCCGGTGGTCGTAGAACACCGCGTTCGGGATCGCCACCACCCCGCACCGCTCCGGCAGCGCCCGGCAGAAGGCGAAGCCGTCCGTCTCGCCCAGCGGCCTGATGTCCGTCGTGACGAAGTACGTCCCCGCGGGCGCGTACACCGAGAACCCGGCCTCCGCGAGCCCCCCGGCGAGCAGGTCGCGCTTGCGCCGCAGCTCCGCGCGCAGCCCGTCGAAGTACGCGGCGGGCAGCCGCAGCGCCTCCGCGACCGCGTACTGGAACGGTCCTGCGGACACGTACGTCAGGAACTGCTTCGCGGACCGCACCGCCGTCACCAGCTCCGGCGTCCCCGTCACCCAGCCGACCTTCCAGCCCGTGTACGAGAACGTCTTGCCGGCCGACGAGATCGTGACCGTGCGCTCCCGCATCCCGGGGAACGTGGCGAGCGGGACGTGCTCGACGCCGTCGTACACCAGGTGCTCGTACACCTCGTCGGTGACCACCAGCAGGTCCCGCTCCACCGCCAGCTCCGCGATCGCGGCCAGCTCGGCGCGCGTCAGGACCGTGCCCGTCGGGTTGTGCGGGGTGTTCAGCAGGATCAGCCGCGTCCGGTCGGTGACCGCGTCGCGCAGCTCGTCCAGGTCCAGGTGGTACGCCCCGTCCCGGGGCCGCAGCAGCACCGGCACCCGTCGCCCGCCCGCCATCGCGACGCACGCCGCGTACGAGTCGAAGTACGGCTCAAGGGAGATCACCTCGTCGCCCGGCTCGACCAGCGCCAGCAGCGACGCCGCGATGGCCTCCGTGGCGCCGGCCGTGACCAGGACCTCCGTGTCGGGGTCGTACTCCAGGGCGTACCGCTCCCGCTGGTGGTCGGTGATCGCCAGGCGCAGCTCGGGAACGCCGGGGCCGGGCGGGTACTGGTTGCCGCGCCCGTCGCGCAGCGCCCGCACGGCGGCCTCCCGGACCTCTTCGGGGCCGTCGGTGTCGGGGAAGCCCTGGCCGAGGTTGATCGACCCGGTGCGGGCGGCGAGCGCGGACATCTCGGCGAAGATCGTCGTTCCGAACTCGGCGAGGCGGCGGTTGAGCAGGGGGCGCGTCATGACGGCCATCCTGGGCCGAACCTCTGGACTCGCTCAAGTGGGCTTTGCCGCGGGTCGGTGCCGGGGAATCCTGCGGACAAGTACGCGGACAAGTACTTGGAGAGCGGGGGCGATCATGGAATCGTTGGTGACCGGGGGACTGATCGTGCTGGTCGTACTGCTCAGCGCGCTCGCGGGCGGCTCGGCCTTGGGCGGTGGCGGCGGCGGGCGGGGCAGCGGCGGCTGGGGCGACGACGGCGGGGGCGGGGGCGGCGACTGACGCGCCCGACGGGTCCGGGGGCCAACCTCTGGACTTGCTCAAATCGGATTGGGCGCCGTGCCCGCGGGGGCATCCCCCTCACACAGACACCCGAGAGGTCGACGGGGGACAGGGAAAGGACGTGGTGTCGATGGATCACTTCGTGACGGTGGTGCTGCCGGCCTTCGCGATCCTGGCGGTCATCGCCGGGGTGGTCACGGCGTCCCGGCGGGGGAAGACGCTGCCGGGCGCGGGCGGGCGCAAGGACAGGCGGCCGACGTCGCACGACAGCTGGTGGGCCGGCGGCGGCACGGGCGTCGGCACCTCCTGCGGCGGGGGCTCGTCCTGCGGCGGGGGCGGCTGCGGAGGCGACTGACACGGGGCAGTCGGTCCGCCGGTCCGCCAGGGGCGCGAGCGCCCGGCGGGAGAACGCGAGTTCTCCCGCCGGGCGCTCGTCCGTACCGGGCCGTATATCCCGTCGGCGCGCCCGGTTCGCGCTTCTGAGCCGGATGTCCCGGGCGGGATTCTGTTGAACAGTTGAACCGTGTGGCCCCCGAGGGGATGGAAACCACGCCAAGTTGGGTAAAAACGCTGTGAGCGGCGCGCACTTCATGATTCCCTCGCTGTTGTTGGAACCAGTTGGGAGCAGTTGGAACCATTGGAACCATCCAGCCTCGGGCCCTGTGGACACCGAGTTGACGGCATCCGTCACCCCCTCCCGTAGATCCCCGTGCTGCCCCCGGTCCGCCTGTCCAAGCGTGTTTGCGGAGCCCCACCATGCTCACGTCCCTGAAGACCGCCTACACCGACACCCGTGCCGCCGATCTGGCCTGGGCGTTGGCGCGCGAGCCGCTGCCCGCGCTCGCCGTCCTCGATCTCGAACTGGACGGGGCGAAACTCCAGTTGAGACTCCTTGGCGCCTCCCACCAGGTACTGCTCGAAGAGGACCGCGGGACCTGCTCGGAGACCGTGGCCTGCATGCCGGGCAGCAGCACCCCGCTCCCGCTCGGCGTCTCCAAGCGCGTCGGCGACTGGGAGTACGAGTTCGCGGCGCGCGTCGAGACGCTCTCGTCCGGCTCGTTCGCCGGGCGCGCGCAGGAGCTCCTCGCGCTGGTCTCCGACCATCCGCACGGCCTCGCGGGCACGTTCCCCGGCTCGCCGCACGCCTTCACCGCGATGCTCGCCCAGAGCGTGGACGGCCAGGTCAGATGGCGCACCTGGCACGCGTACCCGCAGGAGGGGCAGCTCGTGGTCACCAGGACCCGGGTCGGCGTCCGCATGCCCGCGACGCTCTAGGGCGACGGGCCCCGGGGCGCGGGCCGGTTCGGGCCCCGTGTTCCCGGCGGGCGCTGTGCGTACACCACTTGCACCCTTGTGGGTGACAGGCGGCGACCGAGTCGTAACGTAGCGTTCGCTGCATGATCGACCGGGCTGCCGAGGCGCGCCTCCCCGTGCGACCGAGGAGCGGCCGGCTCCTCGTGCTCGCGGCGGTGTTCCTCTGCGCCGCCTGTGGACTGGTGTACGAGCTGGAGCTCGTCGCCCTCGCCTCGTACCTGATCGGGGACTCCGTCACGCAGGCGTCCGTCGTCCTGTCCGTGATGGTCTTCGCGATGGGCGTCGGTTCGCTGCTGGCCAAGCGGCTGCGCTCCAGGGCCGCCGTCGCCTTCGGGCTCATCGAGGCGGCGCTGGCGCTGATCGGCGGGCTCTCCGCGTCCGTGCTGTACGCGACGTTCGCCTGGGCGGGCGAGTCGCGGTACGCGCTGGTCGGCTTCTCGCTCGCCATCGGGGTGCTCATCGGCGCCGAGATCCCGCTGCTGATGACGCTCATCCAGCGGGTGTCCCGGACGGACGGCGACGCGGGCGGCGGCAGCGACGGCGATGACGGCGACGACGATGACGACGATGACGATGACGGGGAGGCCGCGCGGACCGTCGCCGACCTCTTCGCCGCGGACTACGTCGGCGCCCTCGTCGGCGGCCTCGCCTTCCCCTTCCTGCTGCTGCCCTGGCTCGGCCAGCTCACCGGCGCCCTGCTGACCGGCGCGGTCAACGCCATCGCGGGCGGCGCCATGGTCCTGTGGCTGTTCCGCCGGGACCTCACCGAGCGCTCCCGCTGGCTGGTGTGCGGCGCGAACGTGCTGGTCCTCACCGTGCTGGCCACCGCGAGCGTGCTCGTCGACGACTTCGAGCGGGCCGCGCGCCGCGCGGTCTACGGCGACGACGTGCGGGTCGCCGTCCAGACCGACGTCCAGGAGGTCGTCCTGCGCGGCAGGGGGGTGCGGTCGCTCGACATGTTCCTCGACGGGCGGCTGCGGGTCAGCGGGCGCGACGAGTACCGCTACCACGAGGCGCTGGTGCACCCGGCGATGCGCGGCCCCCACGCGCGGGTGCTCGTCCTCGGCGGCGGGGACGGGCTCGCGGCGCGCGAGGTGCTGCGGTACGCCGACGTGGAGTCCGTGACCGTCGTCGAGCTGGACCGCGGCGTGGTCGAGCTGGCCCGCACGGACCGGGCCCTGGCCGCGCTCAACGGCCACGTCTACGGCGACCCCCGGCTGCGGACGGTCATCGGGGACGCCTTCAACTGGCTGCGCGAGCGGCCCCGCGGCTCGTACGACGTGGTCGTCTCCGACCTGCCCGACCCCGGCATCACCCCGAGCACCAAGCTGTACTCCGAGGAGTTCTACGGGCTCACGGCCCGGGTCCTGGCCCCCGGCGGGCGGCTCGTGGTGCACGCGGGGCCGCTCTCCACCCGGCCCCGCACCTACTGGACCGTCGAGTCGACGCTGCGCTCCGCCGGGTACGCCACCAGCCCGTACCGCGCCTCGGGGCGGCTCTCCGGGTTCGCCGCCGGGCCCGACCGGGCCACCGGACGGGCCGTCGCGCCGCTCGACTGGGGCTTCGTCCTGGCCGCGCCGGGCACGGCGGCCCCCGGCCTGGGCCTGGCGGCCGACGTGCCCCCGCTGCGCTCCTTCGACGCAGCGGGGCTGGCCGCCTGGGGGCGGTCGACGGAACGGACGCGGATGCCGGGGCTGCCGTCCTCGACGCTGGTGCACCCCAGGTACACCGGTTGAAACTCCTGACGGTTCGGCCGGGCTTAAGTAGGCTCGGTTCCCATGGAGCATGAGGTGTTCGTTCCGGTTTCCGCCCGCGCCGTCCGCGAGACGCTGGGAGATCCAGCCCGCGTCGCCCGCTGCGTGCCAGGGCTCCAACGCGACGCGGACGCGGACGCGGGGCCGCTCGCCGGGCGGCTGAAGGTCCGCGTCGACGGCCACACCATCACCTACCGGGGCGCGCTGCGGATCGCCGAGTCCGTCAGCGGCGTCGACGGCGCCGACGAGGTGGGCGGCGTCGGCGGGTTCACCGTGGAGGGCGAGGGCACCGAGGCGCGCGGCGCGGGCTCGGTGAAGCTGGCGCTCACCCTCGCCGTGGCCGACGCGGAGGGCGGTGCGACGCTCACCTTCACCGGTACGGCGCACGGCGACGGCCGGGTCGCCGAGCTGGCCGACGCGGTGGCGCTGGCCGCCGCGCACCGGCTGCTTGACAAGTTCGCGGGCGCGCTCGGCGTGGAGGCGGAGGGCGCCGAGGCGCACTGGGCCGACGCCCGCGCGGCGGCCGACCCGGTGGTCGCCGACGACCCGGTGGCCGCGGCCGAGGAGGCGGCGGCCGGGGACGGCGGGGGCTACGGCGGCGAGGAGGAGTTCCGGGCGGAGGACGGCGCGGCGGCCGACGAGGCCGACGGGGCGGACGGCACGGGCGGCGGCGACGAGTACGACGCCGACGCCGCCGACGACGCGGACGAGGCCGACGACGTGCTGGACGGCCCCGACGGGACCGGCTCCGTCTTCGAGGTGCCCGTACCGCCGCCCTCGCTGGACCCGCTCACCGACGCGGAGTTCGCCTCGCTCTCCGAGCCCGGCTTCGCCGAGGCCGGTGTCTCCGAGTCCCTGCCCGCGGAGGCCGCGCACGCCAGGCGCACCATGATCGGGCGCAGCGCCGAGGAGGTCGACCACGCCCCGCCGCGCGGCCGCTACGCCCCGGTGCCCGCCCCCGAGTCGGTCACGGCGAGCGCCACGCTGCGCTGGATCGCCCCGGCGGCGGCCCTCGCGGTGGCGTCGGCCGTGGTGGTCGGGAGGGTGCTGCGGCGCCGCAGGTAGCCTCCGCAAGTAACCTCGGTCCGTGACCAGTCGAGAAGAGAACACCACCGTCCGGCTCACCGCGGGCGACGTCGAACTGACCGTCGACCCCGTGAACGGCTGCCGCGTCAGCGGTCTGCGCGTGGGCGGTACCGAACTGCTGCGCCAGGGGGAGAAGTACGGCTCCTTCCCGATGGTGCCGTGGTGCGGGCGCACCGGGGAGGGCCGCTTCACCAACGGCGGCGTACCGCAGCAGCTGCCGGTGAACTCCCCGCCGCACGCCATCCACGGCACGGGCCGGGAGACCGCCTGGCGGACCGTCGGGGCCGGTGAGCGCGAGGCCGCCTTCACCTACGAGCTGGCCGCCCCCTGGCCGTACGAGGGGCTGGTCACCCAGACCTTCGAGCTCACCGAGGACTCGGTGACGATGGCGATGGGCGTCGAGACGTACAACGAGTCGTTCCCCGCGCAGGCGGGCTGGCACCCGTGGTTCCTGCGCGACCTGGGCGACGGCGGCGAGCCGGTGCGCCTCGACTTCACCGCCGCCTGGCAGGAGGAGCGCGGCGCCGACCACCTGCCCACCGGCCGCCGCATCGCCCCCCTCCCCGGCCCCTGGGACGACTGCTTCGGCATGCCCGACGGCGTGGACGTCACGCTCACCTGGCCGGGGCGCCTGGAGCTGAAGGTCACCAGCCGCGCCGAGTGGGTCGTGGTCTACGACGAGCAGGCCGAGGCGGTCTGCGTCGAGCCGCAGTCCGGGCCGCCGAACGGGCTCAACACCGCTCCGCGCCTGGTCACGCCCATCGAGCCGCTGGAGATCGCCTCGACCTGGAGCTGGCGACGGCTCTGACGCGGCGCCCTTAAGCTCGTAGCCATGACTGACGTACGCGCTGACCTGCTCCAGCAGATCAAGGACAAGGCCGTGGTGCACGGCAAGGTGACCCTCTCCTCGGGTCTTGAGGCCGACTACTACGTCGACCTCCGCCGGATCACCCTGGACGGGGCCGCTTCGCCGCTCGTCGGCCAGGTCATGCTCGACGTCGTCGGCGACCTGGAGTTCGACGCGGTCGGCGGGCTGACGCTGGGCGCCGACCCGGTCGCCACCGCCATGCTGCACGCCTCCGCCGCGCGCGGCCGAACCCTGGACGCGTTCGTGGTCCGCAAGGCCGCCAAGGCGCACGGCATGCAGCGCCGCGTCGAGGGCCCGGACATCAAGGGCCGCCGCGTCCTGATCGTCGAGGACACCTCCACGACCGGCGGCTCGCCGCTGACCGCCGTCGAGGCGGCCCGCGAGGCGGGCGCCGAGGTCGTCGCCGTGGCGACGATCGTGGACCGGGCGACCGGCGCGGGCGAGAAGATCGCGGAGACGGCCGGGGTGCCGTACCTGTTCGCTTTCGGCATCGACGAGCTGGGTCTCGGCTGATCGGGACTTTGGTCCCGGACCGGCTCTGACCTGCGGTTTTGGCGAGGGGTGCGCTGTTTCACGTGAAACAGCGCACCCCTCGCGGCGTACCGGGGCCTCCGTCGGGTGGAGCCCGTACGAGAGTCTGGAAAGATAGGGCCCGACGATGATGTCGCCCCAAGGTCAGGGCCAAGCACGTACACCCCGCACATCACAAGGAGCGGACAGATGCCCATCGCAACCCCCGAGGTCTACAACGAGATGCTCGACCGGGCGAAGGCAGGCAAGTTCGCCTACCCGGCCATCAACGTGACCTCGTCGCAGACCCTGCACGCGGCCCTGCGCGGCTTCGCGGAGGCCGAGAGCGACGGCATCATCCAGATCTCCACCGGTGGTGCGGAGTTCCTGGGTGGCCAGTACAGCAAGGACATGGTGACGGGCGCCGTGGCCCTCGCCGAGTTCGCGCACATCGTCGCCGCCAAGTACGACATCACCGTCGCGCTCCACACGGACCACTGCCCCAAGGACAAGCTGGACGGCTACGTCCGCCCGCTCCTGGCGGTCTCCGCCGAGCGCGTGGCCCGCGGTGAGAACCCGCTCTTCCAGTCCCACATGTGGGACGGCTCCGCCGAGACCCTCGCCGACAACCTGGCCATCGGCCAGGAGCTGCTGGCGCAGGCCGCCGCCGCGAAGATCATCCTTGAGGTCGAGATCACCCCGACCGGCGGCGAGGAGGACGGCGTCACCCACGAGATCAACGACGAGCTGTACACCACCGTCGACGACGCGCTGCGCACCGCCGAGGCGCTGGGTCTGGGCGAGAAGGGCCGCTACCTGCTGGCCGCGTCCTTCGGCAACGTCCACGGCGTGTACAAGCCGGGCAACGTCGTGCTCCGCCCCGAGCTGCTGAAGGACCTCCAGGAGGGCGTGGGCGCGAAGTACGGCAAGTCCTCGCCGTTCGACTTCGTCTTCCACGGCGGCTCCGGCTCCACGGAGGAGGAGATCGCCACGGCGCTGGAGAACGGCGTCGTGAAGATGAACCTCGACACGGACACGCAGTACGCCTTCACGCGGCCGGTCGTGGACCACGTGTTCCGCAACTACGACGGCGTGCTGAAGGTCGACGGCGAGGTCGGCTCGAAGAAGACCTACGACCCGCGTACGTGGGGCAAGCTCGCCGAGGCCGGCATGGCCCAGCGCGTCACCGCGGCCTGCGCGAACCTGCGCTCCACGGGGACCAGGCTCAAGTAACGGTTCCCCCGGGGTTCCGTCGTTCCACCCGGGCCCGGGGGGGGGCCCCCCCGGGGGCGGGCCCCCGGCCCCCGGCGGGGGGGGGGGGGGGGGGGTTGGGGGGGGCCCCCCCCCCCCCCGGGGCCCCGGGGGGGGGGGGGCCGCCCCGGAACCCCCCC
>NZ_JBITHO010000010.1:109855-186938 GCF_044458065.1 Streptomyces sp. NPDC050504
TGGCCCCGGGGCGCCCCGGGGCCCGGGGCGACCCGGCCCCCCCGGGGGACCCGGAAAAGGACCGGGGCCCCCGGGGGGCCGGCCGCCCCCCCGGGCCCGGGGGCCCCCCCCGGGGGGGGCCGCCCCCGGGCCCGCGGCGTTCTCGGGGGTGGGGAGTTTTCGCCGTGCCGTCCGCCGGACCTGTGACACTGGGGGCATGTCGATTCACGAGAACCTGCTCGGGGGGCCGCCCCCCACCCACCTGCCCGACGAGGCCGAGCCGCGCGAGCTCCTCGCGGGCGGCACCGCGCCCGTGGACGTGGCCGCCAAGTACCCCACCTCCTCGCTCGCCTGGGCGCTGCTCGCCGACGACGCCTTCCAGGGCGGCCGGGCCGTCGAGTCCTACGCGTACGCCCGTACCGGCTACCACCGCGGCCTCGACGCGCTGCGCCGCTCCGGCTGGAAGGGCCACGGCCCCGTGCCGTGGGAGCACGAGCCGAACCGCGGCTTCCTCCGCGCCCTGCACGCCCTCGCGCGCGCCGCGCAGGCGATCGGCGAGGAGGGCGAGTACGAGCGCTGCTCGACGTTCCTGCGCGACTCCTCCGAGACGGCCGCCGACACGCTGGGCTGACCGCGCGGCCTCTGGTCCGACATCGAGTGAATGTACGATCGCACGCACAATCGACACCATTCGTACGTCGGCACCAGAGGCCCCGCCTCTACTCCCCGGTCCGGCTCGGCAGGGGAGTTGCGCATGGCACGGAAGCGCGGGAGCGAGAAACGGTACGTCGGACGGGCCGTGGCCGTCCTCTTCGGCTGTCTGGCCCTCGCGATGGCCGCGGGCGGCTTCGTGCGCTGGCAGGACGACGGGAAGGGCGGGGACGAGCGGAGCCCCGGCACCTTCACCCAGGCGCGCGCCACCGGCCAGGCCTTCGGCAAGGGCCCGCTGCGCCGCTACAGCGTGCAGGTCGAGGACGGCACCGGCGTCTCCGCGGAACAGGCCGCCCGCGAGATCCAGAAGATCCTGGCCCATCCGCGCGGCTGGGCCGCGCACGGCCGGGGCTCCTTCCAGCTCGTCGCCGACCGCCCCGACTTCACCGTCAGGATCGCCACCCCGGACACCGCCGACCGGCTCTGCGCCCCCGTCGGCGACACCGGCGGCGAGCTGAACTGCGAGGTCGGGGACGGCGTCGTGGTGAACCTGCGGCGCTGGAAGCTGGGCTCCCCGACGTTCGACGGACCCCCGGCCGCGTACCGCCACCTGATCATCAACCACGAGGTCGGGCACGAGATCGGCATCAGGGGACACCTGGGCTGCCCGGGGCGGGGACGGCCCGCGCCGGTCATGATGCAGCAGATCAAGGGGCTCGACGGGTGCCGCTCGAACGCCTACCCGTACGACGCCGCCGGGCGGTACGTGGACGGCCCCCCGGCGGACTGACCTGCGACGGGACCCCGTGCTTATGATGCGGGTGGGGACCGGGGCTCCCATCTCCGATCATGGAAGGGGCGGACCGCTACCCGGATGTCGAGGAGACAGCGATGTCACATGACGCCGAGGCCGAGACCCCGAATCTCGATTTCGAAGGCACCACGCCCTACGAGGACTACGTCCAGGCGGACGTCCTGACCCACCTCCAGCACCCGCTGTCGGACGACCCGGGCGAGATGGTCTTCCTCGTCACCACCCAGGTGATGGAGCTGTGGTTCACCGTCATCGTCCACGAGTGGGAGACCGCGACGCGCGCGCTGCGCGAGGACCGCATATCCGTCGCGACCGACGCGCTGAAGCGCTCGCTGCGCGAACTGGAGGCGCTGAACGCGTCCTGGCGCCCGCTGGCGCAGCTGACGCCCGCCCAGTTCAACTCCTACCGCGCCGCGCTCGGCGAGGGCTCCGGCTTCCAGTCCGCGATGTACCGCCGCATGGAGTTCCTGCTCGGCGAGAAGTCCGCGTCCATGCTGGTGCCGCACCGGGGCGCGCCGCGCGTCCACGCGGAGCTGGAGAAGGCGCTGCACGAGCCGAGCCTCTACGACGAGGTGCTGCGGCTCCTCGCGCGGCGCGGCTGCGCGGTGCCGAAGGAGACCCTGGACCGCGACCTCGCACTGCGCTACGAGCCCTCGCCCGAGATCGAGCGGGTGTGGGCCGAGCTGTACCGGGGCGACCAGAACTCCGAGCTGGTCCGGCTCGGCGAGGTGCTGACCGACGTCGGCGAGCTGGTGTGGCGCTGGCGCAACGACCACCTCGTGGCGACCCGGCGGGCCATGGGCTCCAAGGTCGGCACGGGCGGCTCCGCCGGGGTCGCGTGGCTGGAGAAGCGGGCCGCGAAGAACGTCTTCCCCGAGCTGTGGACGGCGCGCAGCCATGTCTGAGGACTCCGTGGGCCGGGGTACGGGAGAGCTCGCGGCGCGCGCCCGGGAGCTGGACGCGGTCGACCCGCTCGGCAAGCTGCGCGAACTCTTCGTGCTCGACGAGCCCGGCCGGGGCGTCTACCTGGACGGGAACTCGCTCGGGGCGCTGCCCAGGAACGTGCCGGAGCGCCTCCAGGAGGTCGTCGCCCGGGAGTGGGGCCAGCTGCGCATCCGCTCCTGGGGCGAGAGCGGCTGGTGGACGGCGCCCGAGCGGATCGGCGACCGGATCGCGCCGCTCGTGGGGGCGGCGCCCGGACAGGTCGTGGTCGGCGACTCGACGAGCGTGAACGTCTTCAAGGCGGTCGTGGGCGCGGTGCGGCTCGCGCCCGAGGGGCGCGACGAGATCCTGGTTGACGCGACGACGTTTCCCACGGACGGGTACATCGCGGCGTCCGCCGCCCGCATGACCGGCAAGCGGATCGTGCCGGTCGAGCCGGGGCGGGTCGCGGAGGCGGTCGGGCCGCGTACGGCGGCGGTCCTCGTCAACCACGTGGACTACCGCAGCGGCCGGCTGCACGACCTGCCCGGCATCACCGCGGCCGTGCACGCGGCGGGGGCGGTCGTGGTGTGGGACCTGTGCCACAGCGCGGGCGCGCTGCCCGTGGGGCTCGACGAACACGGGGTCGACCTGGCGGTCGGGTGCACCTACAAGTACCTGAACGGCGGGCCGGGTTCGCCCGCGTACCTGTACGTGCGCGCGGAGCACCAGGAGCGGTTCGACTCGCCGCTGCCGGGGTGGACCTCGCACGCCGATCCGTTCGGCATGACCCCCGAGTACGCGCCCGGCGCGGGCGCGGTGCGGGGGCGGGTGGGGACGCCCGACATCCTCTCGATGCTCGCCCTCGAAGCGGCGCTCGACGTGTGGGACGAGGAGGGGGTGTCCCCCGGGGCCGTGCGGACCAAGTCCCTGGCCCTGACGGACTTCTTCCTGGAGTGCGTCGCCGCGTACGTCCCCGAGGGGCGGGTGGAGTCCGTGACGCCCGTGCCGCACGGGGAGCGGGGGAGCCAGGTGTCGCTGCGCTGCGGGGACGCGGAGCGCGTGATGGGCGAGCTGATCGGGCGCGGGGTCGTCGGTGACCTCAGGCGGCCCGACGTGCTGCGGTTCGGCTTCACGCCGCTGTACGTGGGGTTCGCCGACGTGGAGTTCGCGGCGCGCGCCCTGGCGGAGGTACTGGGGTAACGGCCCCGTCGCCCCCTGGGGGGGCGGGGTACGCGCCGCGCGGCGGACCCCGTCTCCCCTGGTACCGTCCCCGCAGGTCAGGCCAATTGGAGGGTGGAGCAAGCAATGACGGATCCCGTCGCCCGTGACGCCGCGGAGTACGCCGCGCTGCTCGCGCACCCGGTCGTCGAGCCGGATGCCAGCGCCGCGTACGGCCCCGACCCCGACCAGCTCGTCGACTTCTACGCGCCCCGCGACCGTCAGGACTCCGCCCCCCTGGTCGTCCTGCTGCACGGCGGCGCCTGGCGCGCCGCCCACGACCGGCGGCACGTCACCCCCCTCGCCGGCCTCCTCGCGCGCCGCGGCTTCGCGGTGGCGAACGTCGAGTACCGCAGGGGCGCCGAGGGCGGCGCCGCCGGGCGGTGGCCCGAGACGTTCGACGACGTCGCCGCCGCCATGGACGCGCTCCCCGACCTCGTGCGCCGGCACCTCGACCTGGCCGACCCCCGCCGCACCGTCGTCACCGGCCACTCCGCGGGCGGCCACCTCGCCCTGTGGGCCGCCGCCCGCCACGTGCTCCCGCAGGGCTCGCCCTGGCGCCTGGAGGCGCCCCCGCGGCTGCGCGGGGTCGTCGCGCTCGCCCCCCTCGCGGACTTCACGACCGCCGTCGAACAGCGGCTCTGCGGCGACGCCGTGCTTCAACTCCTCGGCGGGGAAGGGGAGTTCGCCGACCGTTCGCCGCACTCCGACCCCGCCCTGCTGCTGCCCACCGGCATCGCCACCACCCTCGTCCAGGGGCGCGACGACATCGTCGTGACCCCCGCGGTCGCCGACGCGTACGTCGACGCCGCCGCCAAGGCGGGCGAGACCGTCGGGTTCACGCTCCTCGACGGCGTCGGGCACTTCCCGCTCGTCGACCCGGGCGCCGACGCCTGCGCGGTCGTCGTCGAGGAGATCGCCCAACTCGCCTGGTGAACAGGGGGGAGGGCCGCGCGTACTACTCGTAGTACTTGAGAGCTACCCGCCCAGTGGGCTCTCCAGCGGGACGCCGACCACCCTCCTTGATCCGTAACTTCCTCTACCGAAGGGCCGTTCGGCCCACCGGACGAGGGAGTCGACGGACATGGGGACCAGGCACGCGGGCACCGAAATCGCGCGGCGGCTGCGCCGCGCACTGCTCGCCGCGCTGGTCGCCACCGCCGTCGTCGTCCCGGTCGCGGGCGCCGCCCGCCCCGCGGTGCCCGCCCCCGAGCCCGTCGCGTTCGCCGCGTCCGCGACGCCCGCCGAGCGGTACGCCGCCAACCGCGCCAACATCGCGACGGCGGCCCGGATGGCCGAGGGCCACGGCGACCTGCGGCGCGCCGCCGAACTCCGCGCGATGGGCGCTGCCGACCGGCGGTTCCTCGCCTTCGACGGGCGCGGCGCGGGCCGCACCGCCGAGGTCTTCGGCGACCTGGCGGCCGCCCGCCGCGTGGCCGTCCTCGTGCCGGGCTCCGACACGAGCCTGGACAGCTACGGCCGCCTGCTGAACGGCGCCCGCGCGCTCCACGACCGCCTCGGCGCCCGCGCCGCCGTCGTCGCCTGGCTCGGCTACGAGACGCCGCGGACCGTCAGCGCCACCGTCGCCTCGACCGCCCGCGCCGACAGCGCGGCGGATGAACTCCAGCAGTTCGTACGGGAGCTGCCGCCCGGCAAGGACGTCGCGCTGCTCTGCCACTCGTACGGCTCCGTCGTCTGCGGACGCGCCGCCCCGCGCCTCGCGTCGAACGTCACCGACCTCGTCCTCTTCGGCAGTCCTGGCGTCGCCGTCGACACCGCCGCCGAGCTGCGCACCGCCGCCCGCGTCTGGGCCGGGCGCGGCGCGGACGACTGGATCGCGGACGTGCCGCACCTGCGGCTCGGCTCGGTCGGCTTCGGCGCCGACCCGGTGTCCGCCGGCTTCGGGGCCCGCCGCTTCGACGCCGGGCCCGGCGGCCACAGCGACTACCTCGCCCCCGGCTCCGTACCCCTGGACGCCATCGCCCGGATCGTGGAGGACCACCATGCTGCTGCGTGACGTGCGCGGACTCGCCGCGCGGATCGACGCCGCCACCCCCGCCGACCGCGACCGGAGCGTCGACGCGCTGCGCGCCCTGGCCATCCTCGGCGTCGTCCTCGGCCACTGGCTGGTCACCGCCCTGGTCGTCGGCGAGGGCGGCGAGCTGAAGGCCGCTTCGCCGCTGGCGTTCACCCCCGAACTCGCGCCCGTCTCCTGGGTGTTCCAGACCCTCGCGGTGTTCTTCTTCGTCGGCGGCCGGGTCGCGGGCCGCAGCTGGGCGGCGGCCGGGGCGCGCGGCACCGGATACGGCACCTGGCTCGGGCGGCGGCTCGCCCGGCTGTTTTGGCCCGTCGCCGGGCTGCTCGCCCTGTGGACGGTCGTGCTGGCCGCGCTGCTCGTCGGCGGCGCGGCCCCCCGCACCGTCCACACCCTGGGGAAGCTCGCGCTCTCGCCGCTCTGGTTCCTGCTGGTGTTCGCCGCGCTGACCGCCGCGACTCCGCTGGTGGCGCGGCTGCACCCGCTGTGGCCGCTCGCCGTCGTCCTCCACGTCGACCTGCTGCGGTTCGGCCTCGGCGGGCCCGCCTGGCTCGGCTGGGTCAACCTCGCGGCGGGCTGGCTCGTCCCGTACACCCTCGGCGGACTGCGCGTCGGCGGCCGTACGACCCCGTGGGTGCTGTTCGCCGGCGGCGCCGCCGCCACCGCCGCGCTCGTCCTGTGGGCCGGCTACCCGGCGGCGATGGTGGGCGTGCCGGGCGCGGAGGTCTCCAACCTCAACCCGCCGACGCTGGCCGCCGTCACCTTCGGCCTCGCCCAGTGCGGGCTCGCCATGCTGCTGGTCGCACCGCTGCGCAGGGTGCTGCGCAGGCCCGCCGCGTGGGCGGCGGTCGCACTGGTCAACCTGTTCGCGATGACGGTCTTCCTCTGGCACCAGACCGCGATGATGGCGACCACCGCGATCGGGCTGCTCGCGGCCGGGGACCTGCCCGGTCTGCACACCGCGCCCGACGGCACGGGCTGGATCCTCGCCAGGCTGCTGTGGCTGCCGGTCTTCGCCCTCGCGCTGGCCGTCTGCTGGGCGGCGTTCCGCGGGTACGAGCAGGGGCCGCGCGCGGGCCGGGGCGGGCGCCGCGGCAGGGTCGTGCGCGTCCACAGGCCGGGAGGGGCCGGGGAGCGGGCGGCGGGCCGCGTGCGGGGAGGGGCCGGGACGCGGGCGACGGGCCGTGCTTAGGGTGGGGGACGTGGATCACGGGGAGGGCGGGAAGCGGAAGGGCCGGGCGCGCACCGGTTCCTTCGCGCGCGTCGTGCGCGAGGACCTGTTGACGACGCGGTGGCTGCCGCTGCCGCCGCTGCCGGGACCGCGGGTGCTGAGCCGGATCCCGCACATCGTGATCGGGTGGCTCTGCATCCCGCTGCTCCTCGCGCTCGTCGACGGGCTGGTCATGCAGTACGGGGTCGACCCGGAGTTCGCCTGGGTGCTCGGGCTCGGGCAGACGGGCGCCGTGGTGCTCACGATGTTCCGCGCCCCGCTCGGCTTCTGGGTGGGTACGGGCACCGCCCTGGTCACCTTCCTCGCGACCAGGCCCCCGCTGAACCCGCTGGAGCTGAACCCGTCGGCACCCGACCCGGTGCAGGAATGGCCGTGGCCGACACAGTCGTTGCTGTCGATGATCGGCATCATGTTCCTGCTCGCGCTGCGCGTGCGGCTCAAGGCGTCGGTCGTCGCGCTGGGCGTCACCGTCCTGCTCACCGCCCTCACCTTCGCGGTGCAGCGCGGCCCGTACGTCGACAACAGCGCGGCCGCGCTCATCGCGTTCGCCGTCGCCGTCACCGTCGGCGCCGCGCTCAACGGCCGCCGCCAGGCCCGCACCCAGCTCGCCGAGCAGACCACCCTCACCGAGGCCGAGCGGGCCCGCGCCACGCTCCTCGAAGAGCGCAGCCGCATCGCGCGCGAGCTGCACGACGTGGTCGCCCACCACATGTCGGTGATCTCCATCCAGGCCCAGGTCGCCCCGCACCTCGTGCAGGACCCGCCGCGGGAACTGCGCGAGAACCTCCAGGGCATACGGGAGAACGCGCTCGAAGCCCTCACCGAACTGCGCCGCGTGCTGGGCGTCCTGCGCTCCGAGGACCCCGACAGCCCCACCACCCCCACCCAGGCGCCCCAGCCCACCCTCGACGACCTGCCCGCGCTCGTCGCCAACGTGCGCGGAGCCGGGCTCGACGTCACGACCGCCACGCGCGGCGAGGCCCGCCCGCTGCCGCAGGGCGTGGAGCTGTCCGCGTACCGCATCGTGCAGGAGGCGCTCTCCAACACGCTGCGCCACGCGCCCGGCGCGCGCGCCACCGTGGCCGTCGAGTACGCGGGGCGCGCGCTGCGCCTGCGCGTCGCCAACACCCCGCCCACCGCACCCGCCCCGCCCTCGCCCGGCGCCGGGCACGGGCTGCTCGGCATGCGCGAGCGGGCCGTCATGCTGGGCGGCGAACTGGCCGCGGGGCCGACCCCCGACGGCGGCTACGAAGTGACCGCGTTCCTACCGACGGAGACCACGACTCCATGACGATCCGGGTGATGATCGCCGACGACCAGATGATGGTCCGTCAGGGATTTACCGTACTGCTGAACACCCAGCCCGACATCGAGGTCGTCGGCCAGGCCGTCGACGGCCTCGACGCGGTCGCACAGTGCGCGGCGCTCGCGCCCGACGTCGTCCTGATGGACATCCGCATGCCCAACCTCGGCGGCATAGACGCCACCCGGCAGATCACCCAAACGCCGGGCTCGGAGGTGAAGGTGCTGGTCCTGACCACCTTCGACCTCGACGAGTACGTGTACGAGGCGCTGCGCGCGGGAGCCTCGGGCTTCCTGCTGAAGGACGCGTCGGCCGACCAGCTCGCCGAGGCGGTACGGGTGGTGGCGGCGGGCGACGCGCTGCTCGCGCCGAACATCACCAAGCGGCTCATCGCGGAGTTCTCCCGGCTGGACACCGCGCCGCGCGCGCCCGCAGGGGAGCGGGCCAAGGGGCTCACCGAACGCGAGACGGAGGTCCTGACGCTCGTCGCGCAGGGCCTGTCGAACGCGGAGATCGCGCAGCGGCTGGTGGTCGCCGAGCAGACCGTGAAGACGCACATGGGCCGCATCCTGGTGAAGCTGGGGCTGCGGGACCGCACCCAGGCGGCGGTGTTCGCGTACGAGTCGGGGCTGGTCAGGCCCACCGGGTACTGATCGCACCGCGGAGGGCGTCAAGGACGCCGACGCGGTCGGCGCATCGTGGTGTCCGCCGCGTAGTCCTTACGACGGACGCCGAAGGATCCGTACGGGGGCGGACGACGCCCTTCCCCCGCCCCCGTACGGTTTCCCGTGTGAACGAGACCCAGAGCAAGAGCCGGAGTCCCGAGTACGACCTCGCCAAGGGCGCGCTGAGCGGGCTGCGGCAGGAACTGTTCCGGGACGCCTTCGCCTACCGCCCCCTGCCGCCCACGAGCACCGCGGGACCGCTCACCTCGCGGCTCCCGGACCGGATACGCGAGCACGCCGGATGGGCCCCGCACGCCGCGGTGCTCTTCATGGCCGGAGTCTCGCTCTGGCTCGGCTACGTCGTCGGCACCGGTTTCGGCAACCCCGTCGCCTGGGCGCTCACCGGGATCATCCCGGCGGTCGCCGTGGTGATGACGCTGGTCAGGCCGATCGGCGCGTTCTGGCTCTCGCTGGCGATGACCCCGGTCGTCTCGGCCCTCGGGTCGGGCAGCGACTGGCCGTGGACCCCGAGCGCGTTCAGCGCGCACCTCACGGTGCTGATCGTGGTGGCGCTCAGGACCCGCCCGCGCACCACGGGCTGGATGTGGGTGCTCACCGCCGTGCTCGCGATCCTCATGGAGGGCAGCGGCGGCTGGCACCCCGAGTCGAACACCGGCGGGATGCTGCTCGTCTCGGCGTTCCTGCTGATGCTGGTGTCCGTGGGGCAGATCCGCAGCGAGGCGACCCGCGAGGTGACCGCGCAGCGCACGGTGACCGCGGTCGAGCGCGACAAGCGCACGCTGCTCGAAGAGCGCACGACGATCGCCCGCGAACTGCACGACGTGGTCGCCCACCACATGTCGGTGGTGGCGATCCAGGCGGAGGCCGCGCCCTACCGCGTGGAGAACCCGCCGCCCGAGCTTGAGCAGGCGTTCGCCACGATCCGCGAGAACGCGGTGGCCGCGCTCACCGAGCTGCGGCGCGTGCTGGGCGTCGTACGCGCGGAGAACTACGAGGCGCCGGACGCGCCGCAGCCCAGGCTGAGCGACCTCGACGGGCTGCTGCGCGGGGTCCGCGAGACGGGCCTCGACGTCGAGAAGACGGTGACCGGCGCGGTGCGGGAGCTGCCGCAGGGCGTGGAGCTGTCCGCGTACCGCATCGTGCAGGAGGCGCTGTCCAACACGCTGCGGCACGCACCGGGCGCGACGGCGCGCGTCGAGGTCGCGTACGTGCTCGGCGGGCTCGGCCTGCGCGTCGTGAACACCGCGCCGCGCGGCCCGGTGAAGCCCTCGCCGGGCGCGGGCCACGGCATCACGGGGATGCGGGAGCGCGTCACGATGCTGGGCGGCGAGTTGTCGGCGGAGCCGACGGAGGAGGGCGGGTACGAGGTCGCGGCGTTCCTGCCGGTGCCGAAGGAGGAGGTGGCGGCGCCGTGAGCTTCCCCGCAGGGGCGCCCGCCGGTGGTGCCGGTACGCCGGAGTCCCCGATCAGGGTCGTGATCGTCGACGACCAGATGATGGTGCGCGAGGGCTTCTCCGTACTGCTCAACGCGATGCCCGGCATCGAGGTCGTGGGCGAGGCGGTCGACGGGCGGCAGGCGATCGAGCGGGTCGCGGAGCTGCGCCCCGACGTCGTGCTGATGGACATCCGCATGCCGGAGATGAACGGCATCGACGCGACGAAGCAGATCGTGGCGGCGGACGCGGCGGCGAAGGTGCTGGTCCTGACGACCTTCGACCTCGACGAGTACGTGTACCAGGCGCTGCGCGCGGGCGCGTCGGGCTTCTTGCTGAAGGACGCGTCGGCGCGGCAGCTCGCGGAGGGGGTACGGGTGGTCGCCTCGGGCGAGGCGCTGCTGGCCCCGACGGTGACGCGCCGCCTCATCACGGAGTTCGCGAAGATCTCGGAGACGCCGAGGGCACCGGCGCTCGCCCAGGTCGGGGACCTGACGGAGCGGGAGACGGAGGTGCTGGTGCTGATCGCCCAGGGCCTGTCGAACGCGGAGATCGCGGGGCACCTGGTGGTGGCGGAGTCCACGATCAAGACGCACGTGAGCAGGGTGCTGGTGAAGCTGGGGCTGCGGGACCGGACGCAGGCGGCGGTGTTCGCGTACGAGGCGCGGCTGGTGACGCCGTCGTAGGGGGCGGGATCCCACCTGCGGGCCGGTGGGGGCTGGCCGCGCAGTTCCCCGCGCCCCTTGGGTGACCCGGTCACTGGGGTGATTGCCCGGGGGCCGGGGGCGCTCCAGGGTGCACCCCTCGGATCACGAGCCGGAACCGTCACGACCCCTGAACAACCCCGGTCTTGGCTCGTGCTCCTGCGGGGCGCACACCTGGCGAACCCGCGGACCCCGGGCGGGCGGCTCATCCGACGTCGGCGACGACGAGCATGGCCGTCTGCGTGTCGGCCTCCGCCAGAAGCGCTCCGCCCGGGGCCCACACGGAGGAACGGCCGCAGCCGGTCCACGGCCCGGCCGGTCCGACGTGGTTCGCCAGCACGACGTGCATGCCCGAGTCCTCGGCGATGCCGGGATGGACCGTCGCGAGCTCCTCGACTCCGCCGCCGGTGCCGTAGAGCGAGCTGGCGAGGTGGACCTGGCACCCGTCGGCGGAGCCGCGCGCGGTCAGGTCGGGGAAGTGGTTGTCGAAGCACGTGGCGAGCGCGAAGCGGATTCCTCCGAACTCGAACCGGCCGTCGTGCTGTCCGGCGGTGAACACCGCCTGCTCGTGCTCGAACAGGTGCTGCTTCCGGTAGGTGGTGAGCAGTTGGCCGTCGGGCCCGAAGACGAACGTCTCGATGGACGGCCGGGGCCCGTCGGTGGCCGCCGCGCAATTGACGACGGTGGCGATGCCGCCCGCCCGGATCGCGTCCAGGCGCGGATCGTCCGGCGTCATCCACAGGTTGGGCTCGGCGAGTACGGCCTTGAGCTCGTACCCGGTCAGGGCCAGCTCGGGAAACACCACGAGTTCGGCCCCCTGAGTGCGGGCCTGGCCGGCGAGGACGGCCATCTGCCGGACGTTGGCGGCCACGTCGGCCGGTACGCAGGTGAACTGACCTGCCGCGATCTTCATGAAGCCCGATCCTGCCACCCCGCCCGTCTCCGCGAGGGCCGTGCCCTCCGGGACCGCCCCGGCTCCCCGGGGTGGGGGTCGGAGGGGTGCTCACGGCTCGTGATCCGAGGAGTGCACCCTGGAGCGCCCCCGCCCCCCCGGGCAACCAACCCGTGACCGGGTCACCCCATCCCCCTAGGGGCGCGGGGCTGCATCGATGTGCGGCTCCGCCGCGTGGGCGCAAAAAACGGCCCCCCGAGGCAACGGGACCCCAAGAGCCCCGGCTGGCGCCGGCCGGGCCATCGCGGCTCAACTTCACAGGAATGCCGCTCTCTTGACGCTGACAGTCGTGCGGGTGATGGTCGTGCAATCGGGTGTAACCCCTTCGCTGCGGGAGGTAGTCATGGCCCTGGTGTTCGTCGCGAAGGACCCCGACACGGATGAGCGGAACTGCCCGACCGTGTGGGTCGACGTGGAAGCGGAAGAGATGCTGTTCCAAGGGTGGAAGCCTGATGAGGCGAGGTTGGCCGAGTGCCTGCTGACCGGCCCCGTCCCGGACGGTGAAGCAGTGGTTCGGCTGCCCCTGCGCATGGTGGACGCGATCAGGAAGGCGTGCGATGAAGCGGAGCGGGCCGGTGTTCGACTTCGATGAGGTGCTGGCCCGTAGTACCCGATCCGCTGTGCATCTTGAGATGCGCGACTCCTATGCGGTGGACAACGAGACGGGCCGCTACGCCGAGTGGAAAGCGGGCAAGCGCCACGACCCGGACGACCGTTCGTCATGGTGGCGTCCGTGGCACTCGCTCGTCACCGAGACCGTGGCGCGTGGCGTTGTGGTGCGTCGGGCCCGCATCGTCTCCGAGCCTGTTTCGGAGTACATCCGGTTCGAGTACGACGGTACGTTCATGAACGTGGCGGCGGGCGAGCTCGTGCGCTGGCTCCCGCGGCGGCAGGCGTCCGACTTGGCTTTGCCCGGCAACGACTTCTGGGTGTTCGACGGCGGGGTCGTCCGCTTCGGCCACTTCTCGGGAGACGGCGACTACCTGGGCGAGGAATGGACGGAAGCGCCCGCCGTTGCCGAGCTGTGCTCGTCGGCTTTCGAGGCGGTGTGGCGACGCGCGACGCCGCACGAGGATTTCAAGGTCTGACGACTCGACTCGGAACCTGGATGGCCGACGCATGCCCGTATCTCCGTCGTCCAGTGCGCAGGCTGCCCGCGAGGCGCTTGCCGCGCGCCTGCGTGACCTGCGTTTGGACGCCGGGCTCAGCGGACGTGGGCTGGCTGCCGGGGCGGGCTGGAGCGCGGCCAAATCGTCACGGATCGAGAACGCCAAGACCCCACCGTCCGATGCCGACATCAGGGCGTGGTGCGTGGCCTGCGGCGCGGAAGACCAGTCCGCCGACTTGATCGCGGCGAACCGTTCTGCCGACTCCATGTATGTCGAATGGCGCAGGAAGCAGCGGACGGGGTTGCGTAGGCTCCAAGAATCGGCCGTGCCCCTGTTCGAGCGAACGCGTCACTTCCGCGTCTACTGCTCCAACGTCGTTCCCGGGCTGATCCAGACGGACGGGTACGCACGGGCGCTCCTCACCGCCATCACGGAGTTCCGCCGGATCCCCAACGACGTGGACCAAGCGGTAGAGGCGCGCATGGTCCGGTCCCACGTGATCCGCGACGGAGATCACCGATTCGCGCTGATCATCGAGGAGGACGTCTTGTACTACGGCTTCGGCGACGCCGAAGTCATGGCCGGTCAGCTCGGTCATCTGCTGGCCGTCATGTCGCTGCCGTCCGTCTCCCTGGGAATCATCCCCCGCACCGCTCCCCGCCGCATGTGGCCGATCGAGACGTTCATGGTGTTCGACGACGAACGGGCAGCCGTGGAACTCCTGTCGGCGGACGTGACCATCACCGCTCCGTCCGAAGTCGCTCTGTACGTACGGGCTTTCGGTGATCTGGCGGAGATGGCTTTCTACGGCGGGCGAGCCCGTGCGCTGGTGACCGGCGCCATTGCCTCGCTCGGGTGACTCGCGTGCAATCCGGTGCAACAACGTGGTCGGCCCTCCTGTCGCACGTCGAAGATGGCCTTCGCGTCGAGGCGCACGACAGCGGCAGGCGCACGACGGTTTCCGCAGACCGACGTGAGCACCACCGAAGGGGGTTCCGATGGAGACGACCGATCGCGCACGGCTCGACACGTACATCGGCAAGGTCACCGAAGCGTTCGCGCCGCACGACCGCCCTTCCTCGCTGCTGATCACTCATCTGCTGCCCGAGCGGCCCGCGTTCGTCGGTGCCGTCGGCAAGGTGTCGCACCTGCGTGCTGTCCTGCCGAAGCCCAGGTCCGTTCACGCGAGCACGCGCCGGGAGATCGAACGCACCGTGGCGTGCGACGAGCTGTCCCGCGAGCTGTTCGGCGATCCGGACACCGCCGTGGCGTACCTGGAGGCCAGGGCGGCCGGCGAGAGCGTCGTGCTGCTCGATGTGGGCGGGTACTTCGCGCCGTCTCTGGACGCGTTGTGCGAACGGTTCTCGGGAACCGTCCTCGGCGTGGTCGAGGACACCGAGAACGGTCACAAGCGCTACGCGGAGCGGGACAAGCTGCCGTGTCCGGTCGTCTCGGTGGCCCGGAGCCCGCTCAAGACGCCGGAAGACTTCCTGGTCGGACAGTCCGTCGTGTTCTCCACCGAAGCGCTGTTGCGGCAGCGCGGGGACATCCTGCACGGGCGCCCGGCCCTGGTCCTCGGGTTCGGCAAGCTCGGGTCCAGCATCGCCCGTCTCCTGCATGCCAAGGGCGTGCGGGTCATCGTCTACGACATCGACCCCGTACGGCGCGCACAGGCGATGTCAGAGGGGTTCGAAGTGGCCCGGGACCGGGACCGGGCCGTGACCACGGCGGGACTCGTCCTCTGCGCGACGGGAGCGCTGTCCCTGCGCGGCGAGGACTTCCCGCAGCTCAAGAACGGGGCCTACGTGGCGACCGTGACCAGCTCGGAAGACGAGTTGGAACTGAGCGGGCTGCCCTCGGGCTACGTCCGCGACGGCGCAGGCGAGCACGTGAGCCGCTACAGCACGACGGGGCACTACTTCTATCTGCTGAACGGGGGCGAGGCGGTCAACTTCATCCACGGCGCGAGCGTCGGACCGTTCATCTTCCTCGTCCAGGCCGAGATCCTCGCGGGCGCGGCCATGCTGGCGCGCGGAGGGTTGGACGCGGGCATGTGCGAGGTGCCCACCGCAGACCGGGAAGCGATCGCGGCAACCTGGCTCCACTACTACAACAGGTGATCGAATGGCCATCACGGCAGACCACATCCGTACGACCCTCGCGGAGTACGCGGACGCGCACCCCGAGGAACAGCACGCACTTGCCCCGCTTGCCGAGCTTCTGGACCAGGGCGCCGACGTGACCAGCCGGAAGGAGTTCCGCGGGCATGTCACGGCGGGCGCTGTGCTCGTCAACGACCGGGGCGAGGTGCTGCTCGTCCATCACAACGCGCTCGACAAGTGGCTGACTCCGGGCGGGCACCTTGAGCCCGAGGACGCGAACCTGTTGGGCGCGGCGCTCCGCGAACTGGTCGAGGAGACGGGCGTGACGCTCAGTCTCGCGCCCGTGCGGCCCACGCCCGTGCACATCGGCGTGCACCCGATCCCCGCCAACGACAACAAGGGCGAGGGCGCCCACTGGCACGCCGACTTCCGGTACGTCTTCCGCGCCACCGGCGACCAGGCCGTGACGCTCCAGGAGGAGGAAGTGGGCGGCTACGCGTGGCGCGGCGTGGACGCCATCGCTGACGGGACGCTACGGGCCCGGGTCGCCGCAGTGCTCCGGTAGTCCCGCGCGCCCAAGAAGAGCCCCCCGCCCCCCCCGCCCCACGACTCACGTCAGCATGTCGCGGCGGCGCAGGCCCGCCAGTCCCGTCACCACCAGCGCCGCCGTCAGGGCGGTCAGGGCGATCACCGGGCCCCACTCCATCGCCGAGCCCGGCAGCTTCGGGAGGTGGCCGTACGGGGAGGCGTCCAGTACCGCATCCGGCAGGTCCAGCGCGGGGCCCACCCAGCCGATCGCGAGCACCAGGCCCGCCACGCCCCACGCCGCCGCCGCGAACCGCGGCACCGCGCACGCCGGCAGGACCGCGATCCCGCCGATCACCCACACTGCGGGGACCTGGACGAGGGCCGCGCCCAGGACGGGCCCGAAGTCCCGGCCGTAGCCGAGGCCGACGCCCACCCCGCCCGCGAGCAGCAGGGCGACCGTGCCGCCGAAGGCGACCGCCAGGTGGCCCGCGGCCCACTCGACGCGGCCCACCGCGTTCGCGAGGAGCGGCTCCGCGCGCTGGGAGGTCTCCTCGCCGTGCAGCCGGAGCACGGAGGAGACGACGTACAGCGCGGCGACGAGGCCGAGCATCCCGATGACCGTGGAGAGGAACGCGTCGGTCATGCTCGCGTGCCCGCCCATCCGGGCGACGATCTCCCGGGTCTTCTCGCTGCCGCCGATCAGGTCGTCCGCGCCCTTGGCCATCCCGCCGAAGGAGATCCCGACGACGAGGAACGCCGCGCACCAGCCGTAGAGCCCGCCCCGCTGGAGGCGCCAGGCGAGGCCGCCAGCCGTGGCGAGGGAGCCGGACGCGGGGCCCGGCCGGGTCCGGAGGAAGCCCATGCCGATGTCGCGCCGCCCCGCCAGCTCGTACGCGAGGGCGAGCTGCGCCAGCACGGCGACCGCGAACAGCGGCAGCACCCACCAGCGGTCGCCCGCGAACGGCCTGATGTTCTCGTGCCAGCCGAGCGGGGAGAGCCAGGTGAGGACGGACGAGCCGTCGGCCGTGGTGGAGTCGCCCGCCGCGCGCAGCACGAACGCCGCGCCGAGCACGCCCGCCGCCATGCCCTTGGCGAGCCGGGCGCTCTCGGTGAGCTGGGCGACGACCGCCGCCGCGGTCGCGAAGAGCATGCCCGTACCCGTGACGCCGAGGCCGAGCAGGAGCGCGCCGCCCGCGCCCTCGGCGGCGAGCGATCCGGCGATGAGCAGCCCGGCCGCCGCGTTGGCGAGGAGCGCGGCCAGCAGCGCGGCGGTCAGCGGCGCGCGCCGCCCCACCATCGCGGCCGAGATCGTCTCCTGGCGTCCGGTCTCCTCCTCCTCGCGGGTGTGCCGGACCACGATGACCAGGCTCATCACGCCCGCGAGCACCGCCGCGAAGCTGCCGCCGCGCCAGGCGGAGAGCGCGCCGACGGAGTCCCCGAACACCGGCCCGTAGACCGAGCGCATCGAGGAGTTGGCGTTCATCGTCGCCATCGCGTCGGCGCGCTCGGCGGCGGTGCCGTAGACGCTTTCGAGCGCGCCGGGCATGGAGGCGACCATCGCCACGACGACGAGGACCCAGACCGGCATCATGAGCCGGTCGCGGCGCAGGGCGAGCCGGAGGAGGGTGCCCGTGCCCGCCAGCTGCCGGGAGCCGGTCGCGGCGCCCGCGCGCGTCGGCCGCACCGCCGTGGCGGTCATCGCGACACCGCCCCTTCGGCACGGCCGTCGGCGTCGGCGTCCTCCGCGTCCACTGTGTCCTCTGCGTAATGGCGCAGGAAGAGCTCTTCGAGCGTGGGCGGCGTGCTGGTCAGCGACTTGATCCCGGAGTCGGCGAGCGAGCGCAGCACCGCGTCGAGCTTGTCGGTGTCGACCTGGAGCCGTACGCGGCGGCCCTGGACGTCGAGGTCGTGGACGCCGGGCAGCCTGGCCAGCCCGTCCGGCGCGCCCGCGAGTTCGGCGGTGACGCTCGTGCGGGTCAGGTGGCGCAGCTCGGCGAGCGAACCGGTCTCCACCGTACGGCCCTTGCGGATGATGCTGACCCGGTCGCAGAGCGACTCCACCTCGCTGAGGATGTGCGAGGAGAGCAGGACGGTGCGGCCGCGCCGCCGCTCCTCCGCCACGCAGCTCTGGAAGACCTCCTCCATGAGCGGGTCGAGGCCCGAGGTCGGCTCGTCGAGGACGAGCAGGTCGACGTCGGAGGCGAAGGCGGCGACCAGGGCGACCTTCTGCCGGTTGCCCTTGGAGTACGTGCGCCCCTTCTTGGTCGGGTCCAGCTCGAACCGCTCGACCAGCTCGGCGCGCCTGGTCCTGTCGAGGCCGCCGCGCAGCCTGCCGTGGAGGTCGATGACCTCGCCTCCGGAGAGGTTCCGCCAGAGCGTGACGTCGCCGGGGACGTAGGCCACCCGCCGGTGCAGCTCGACCGCGTCGTCCCAGGGGTCCTTGCCGAGCACCCGCGCGGTGCCGGAGTCGGCGCGGAGCAGGCCGAGCAGCACGCGGACGGCGGTGGACTTCCCGGCGCCGTTCGGTCCGAGGAAGCCGTGGACCTCACCGCTCCTGACGGTGAGGTCGAGCGAGTCCAGGGCGTGGGTGCGCCCGAACGACTTGTGCAGTCCGGCCACCTCGATGGCGGTGTTTGCCTTCGTCATAATTCTGAACGTACAGTAGTTTCACGAAGTTGTGAAGTTAAGGAAGCGTATAAAGTCGGGGTGGGCACCGGACACGGGGAGACGATGGCGTTATGAGCGACGAAGACGGCACGACCAGCACGAACACCGCTGAGGGGGAGGCGCGCGACGAGGCCCGTGACGAAGCACGCGACGAGGCGCGTTCGCGCTTCGTCGAGCGCTTCGCCTCGGAGCTGACCGAGGCGGGGATGCAGCGGATGGCCTCGCGGGTGTTCGCCGCGCTCCTCGCGTCCGAGACGGCGAGCATGACGTCGGCGGAGCTCGCCGAGCAGCTGCGGATCAGCCCGGCGGCGGTGTCGGGCGCCGTCCGCTACCTCTCCCAGACCGGCATGGTCGCCCGCGAGCGCGAGCCCGGCTCCCGGCGGGACCTGTACGTGCTCCACAACGAACTCTGGTACGAGACCTTCTCGCGCCGCGACCAGGTGCTCACCCGCTGGGAGAAGGTCCTCAAGGACGGCGCGGAACTGCTGGGCCCGGACAGTCCGGCGGGGCGGCGGGCGGCGGAGAGCGCGGCGTTCTTCGAGTTCATCCAGGAGGAACTGGGCCGCATGATGGAGCGCTGGAGCGCGCACCGGGCGACGCTGGACCTCTAGGGCCCGGGATTCGCGGGGGTACGGCTCCGGGGCCGGTCCGGCGGCGGAGCCCGTACGCCCCCTCAGTGCTGGATCAGCCCGCCGACCGGCACGGCGGCGACGTGGCCGGTCGCCGGGAGCGTTCGCGCCAGCGCGAGGCCGACGTCGACCAGCGAGGACCGGCGCAGCCCGGCGACCTCGGCGACCGGCGTCCAGACGGACTCGGCGATCTCGTCGCCCGGCGCGGGCCGCAACCGCCCGCCGACGATCCGCACCCGGTAGAAGACGCCGACGTTCTGGTGCTCGGGCCCGCCGGGGACCGTGCGCTCGGCCGCGGGGATCACCCGGGAGTCCACGCCGAGCAGCCGCTCGACGACCGCGTCGCAGCCGGTCTCCTCGGCGACCTCCCTGACCACCGCGTCGAACGGGTCCTCCGCGTGCTCGACCCTGCCGCCGGGAAGGGTCCAGTTGCTCTCGCCCCTCGACGACACGTGCCGGGCGAGGAGCACCCGCCCGTCCTCGACGCACACGGCGTATGCCGCCAGCCGGAAGCTCATCCGATGACCCTATCTCCCGTACGGGCCAACCGAGTTGCTGACCGGTCCTGACGGTTCGCGGCTCACGGTTCGCGGACCGCCGCCACCGCCTCCCGGACGTCCGGGTGCGGGTCGTCCGCGAGGCCGCCCAGCAGCGCGGCGACCCCCGGCGTCGACCAACGGGCCACCGCCCACACCAGCGCCTCCCGCACCGTGGGGTCGGGGTGCCCGGCGAGGCGGCTCAACCGGTCGAGCGGGCCGCGCCGACGCATCCCGAACCAGTACAGCGCGTCCCGGATCACGACCGGGTCCCCCGGATCTTCGGCCGCGATCCGGGCGAGCAGCACCTCGACGGGCGGCGGCGGGCCGTCCAGCGGGTGCGGCAACCGCTCGCGCAGGCGCCGCGATCCGTACCCGCCGCGCACGCGGCACCCGAAACAGGTGCAGGGGCGCGTGCCGTGCGCGTCCGGCGCGTAACGCCAGCCCGCCACCTGCGGCGCGGTGCGGATCCGGTGCACCTCGCGCGCCCGGACCGCCCGGGGCACGAACACCTCCCACCCGCGCGGGTCCCTCAGCGCCGCGATCCGCCGCACCGCCTCCGCCGCCGGGACGGACGCCTGGGCGTCCAGCATCCGGTCGCCGTACCGCCCGACCAGCACGTCCTGGGCGTCGTCGAGCCGCACGTGAACGGCCACGAGCCCGCCCCTGCTGCCGAACCTGGCCAGCTCGCGCAGCCATTGGTGGGTGAGGGTGTACGAGGGCAGGACCGGGAAGCAGTACACGCCGCGCGCCCCGCCCTGCCCGTAACTGACCGCCCGTATCCCGGCCCGGCGGACGCGCGGCGCGTTCGCCGCGGAGGTCAAGTGCACGAACATCGCCATGGCACGCGATGCTAGGCGACGGCGTCCACCGCCGGACCGGGATTTTCCAGGCGCGCAACGGGACCCCGAGGACCAGGGACCACGTGCCCCGCGAGCGACCCGCCCCCCGCCCGCGAGCGACCCGCCCCCGCCCCCGCCCCCGCGAGCGGCCCTCACCCGCCCCCGGAAGGCAGCACCAGCGCCCACGCCTCCGCGCGGACCGTCCACGTCCTGCTCAGGACCGGCCCCCGCACCACCGAGTCCGCCCGGTAGCGGAACCCCGACGTCTCGTTCGGGCCCGCTCCCGGCCCGACCGCCGTCACCGTCACGCTCGACGCCTTCGCCCGGACCGGGGAGGTGCCGCCCTCGGCGCCGCCCCCGGCCGACCCCGCGGGCCGTACCGTCACCTCCGCACTGCCGCCCACCGTCCGGACCGTCACCTGCTCCACCGGCTGCTCCGGGTCCGACAGCAGGACGCCGTCCGCCTCGACCCGCACCCGGTGCGCGGCCGGAGCCCCGGGCGCCACGGGGCCCCCACCGGCCGTGGGCCTGAGCAGCGGCCACCATCGGGCCCCGCCCGCACCCCGGAAGCGGGCCCGCCCCCGGTCCCGTACGACCGGCGCCACCGGCGTACCCGCCCGTACGGGCAGCTGGAGGCCCGAAAGCACCACCCCGCCCTCCTCGTCGACCAGCAGGTCGAGCCGGTGCGCCACCCCGTCCAGCGCCGCCCGCGCCGCCCGCACCGCCCCCGTGGGCAGCCCCAGCGACCGGGCCAGTGCCACCGCCCCCGGCGCGCCCACCGGCACCATCGACAGGGGCGCGGCCGACAGCGGCGCGGCCGACAGGGGCGCGCTTTCGGGCGCACCGCCTTCCGCACCGCCCTCCCCGTGCAGCACCCGCACCGCCCGCAGCAGCGCCGCGTCGTCCCCGATCACCACCACCCGCCGACCGCCCCCGCGGGCCAGCGTCCGGGCGAAATCCTCGGGGCTTTCGGGCAGCGCGATCCGCGCCGACGCGCCCCCGGCCAGGACATCCCGCGCGATGCGCACGGACTCGCCGTCCGCGCGCCGGGCGACCGGGTCGATGACCACCAGCAGCTCTGGAGCCGACACCTCGGTCCTTCCTCGGGTAGCATCTTTGTGCAAGAGCCCCTTGCGCTATTGCGCCAGGGGCTTCGTCTATTCCGGGGCACCGGTCCGACGGGTGCGGCCAACGAGGGTCGCCGGTGTACGCGAACGCGTACGCCCCTGACCTTGGACATGCCCCGCCCGGAAGGGGTGTACGCCTGTGCCCGCACTTGTGCTGCTCGGTGCTCAGTGGGGTGACGAGGGCAAGGGAAAGGCCACCGACCTGCTCGGTGGCTCAGTGGACTACGTGGTGCGTTACCAGGGCGGCAACAATGCCGGCCACACGGTCGTCGTGGGCGACCAGAAGTACGCGCTGCACCTCCTCCCTTCCGGAATCCTCTCCCCCGGATGCACGCCGGTGATCGGAAACGGCGTCGTCGTGGACCCGGCGGTTCTGCTCTCCGAGCTGAGCGGGCTGAACGACCGCGGCGTCGACACGTCCAAGCTTCTGATCAGCGGAAACGCGCACCTGATCACGCCGTACAACGTCACGATCGACAAGGTGACGGAACGCTTCCTCGGCAAGCGGAAGATCGGCACGACCGGTCGCGGCATCGGCCCGACCTACGCGGACAAGATCAACCGCGTGGGCATCCGCGTCCAGGACCTCTACGACGAGTCGATCCTGGAGCAGAAGGTCGAGGCGGCGCTGGAGCAGAAGAACCAGCTGCTCGCGAAGGTCTTCAACCGCCGCGCGATCGAGTCCGGCAAGATCGTCGAGGAGATGCTCCAGTACGCGGAGCAGATCCGGCCCTTCGTCGCCGACACCACGCTGATCCTGAACAACGCGATCGACGAGGGCAAGGTCGTCCTCTTCGAGGGCGGTCAGGGCACGCTGCTCGACGTCGACCACGGCACGTACCCCTTCGTGACGTCGTCGAACCCGACGTCCGGCGGCGCGTGCACCGGCGCGGGCGTGGGCCCGACGAAGATCAACCGGGTCATCGGCATCCTCAAGGCGTACACCACGCGCGTGGGCGCCGGACCGTTCCCGACGGAACTGTTCGACGCGGACGGCGAGGCGCTGCGCCGCATCGGCGGCGAGCGCGGTGTCACCACCGGGCGCGACCGGCGCTGCGGCTGGTTCGACGCGGTGATCGCGCGGTACGCGACGCGGGTGAACGGCCTCACGGACTTCTTCCTGACGAAGCTCGACGTGCTGACCGGCTGGGAGCAGATCCCGGTGTGCGTCGCGTACGAGATCGACGGGAAGCGCGTCGAGGAGCTGCCGTACTCGCAGACGGACTTCCACCACGCGAAGCCGATCTACGAGACGCTGCCCGGGTGGTCCGAGGACATCACCAAGGCGAAGACCTTCGCCGACCTGCCGAAGAACGCGCAGGCGTACGTGAAGGCGCTGGAGGAGATGTCGGGGGCGCCGATCTCCGCGATCGGTGTCGGTCCCGGCCGCACGGAGACGATCGAGATCAACTCGTTCCTGTAGGAACTCCTCGTAGGAACTCCTCGTAGGACCCCGGAGGCCCCGCGGGGCGGCACGTTTCGCCGCTGCGCGGGGCCTCGCCGGCGCGAGGCGGGTGTGTGCGCACCTGTACGGAACGGGGCCGTTCGGCACGGGCAACCCAGGGGCGCGGGGAACTGCGCGACCAGCCACTCACCGGCCCGCGGATCCGTCCCGCGCAGGCGGGCTCGCCACCGGCAGGTTTTCGGGAAGGGGCGGGGAGGGGAGCCCCCCGTCAGTCACGGGAGCGGCGCCGACGCCAAGCGCGCCCCTTCGCCGGGGGCGTCTCCGTGCCCACGGGCCTCGGTGCGGGACCCGGGAAACGGAGCCGTACCCGTTCCGGAGCGGGGTCAGGGGGCACCGCGTCCCGGGGCGCGACCCCCGCCTCCGCCTCCGCCCCCGCCTCTGCCCGCGCCGCCGCCCCCGCCTCCAGCGCCAGCAGCCTCGCCGCGTCCCGCCCCAGGCGGAACAGCACCTCGGGCGGGAGCCAGGGCACCCCCGCCCGCCACGGCGCCCGCGCCGCCACCTCCGCGGCCGACGGCCGGGCGGCGGCCCGCTTCGCCAGGCACTCCAGGACCAGCGGAGCCACCGCGTCCGGCATCCCGCCCAGCTCGGGCTCCTCGTTCGCCACCCGGTACATCAGCGAGTGCACCCCGATGTCGGGCGCGCCGAACGGCATCCGGCCGGTCGCCGCGTACGCCAGGACCGCGCCCAGCGAGAACACGTCCGACGCCGGGCCCAGCCGCTCCCCGCGCACCTGCTCGGGCGACATGAAGCCGGGCGAGCCGATCACCACGCCCGTGCCGGTGAGCGTGCCCGCGCCGGTCGCCCCCGCGCCGGTCACCGCGTCCAGCGCCCGCGCGATGCCGAAGTCGATGACGCGCGGCCCCTCCGCCGTGACCAGGACGTTCGACGGCTTGAGGTCGCGGTGGACGAGCCCCGCCGCGTGGATCCCGGTCAGCGCCCGCGCCAGCCCGCCCGCCAGCGCGAGCACCGGACCCTCGGGCAGCGGCCCGTGGTCCGTGCCGACGACGCGGGCGAGCGAGGGCCCGGGGACGTACCCCGTGGCGACCCAGGGGTTCGCGGCGCCGGTGTCGGCGTCGAGCACGGGCGCGGTCCACTCGCCGCCCACCCGCCGCGCCGCGGCCACCTCCCGGGCGAACCGCCGCCGGAACTCCTCCTCGGCGGCCAGCTCAGCGAGCACCAGTTTCACCGCGACCGTACGGCCGCCGGCCGACCTGCCGAGGTAGACGCGGCCCATGCCGCCCGCCCCGAGCACTCCGAGGATGCGGTAGGGGCCCACCTCGGCCGGGTCGTCGGGACCGAGCGGGGCGAGGCCGTCCAGGGAGCCTTCCGGGGCGCCTTCCATGCCCGGATCTTCGCACAGCCGTACGGGAGTTGGGGAGGACGTACGGGAGGCGGGGAGGACGTACGGGGGAGGGGCGCGGGCCTACCAGCGCAGGGGGAACGCCGTGTCCAGCTTCGGCAGCGCGACCCGCTCCTCGGCCAGCCCGCGCCGCACGTCCGCCACCCGCGCGTACCTGCTCTGCGTCACGCGCGGCGTCAGGACGTCGATCCTGCCGACCTCGGTCAGGTGGAAGACGGTCCACTCCCCGTACGGCGCGGAGCGCGCGATCTCCGCGATGCGCTCGGTCTCCTCCTGGGTGTCGATCGTGCCCGGCATCTCCTGGTTGACGGTCTCGACGTCGTCCACCTCGAAGACCCGGCCCGAACCCCGGCCCCGCTGCTGGTACATGACGAGCATGCGGGGGCGCGCGAGGCCGACGTGGCGGACGGTCTGCGGGCAGACGTACACCCCCAGCTCCTCGTAGTTGGCGTCCGCGACGTCGTGGCCGGGCACGACCACGGCGTGGTCGTGGAGCGTGCGGAACCAGTCCATGAACGCCGCCTCCTCCCAGGCCGGTTCGGTGTGCCGGTACCGGTGGGTGGGTTCGGCGAGGAGCCCGCGCGCCGCGAGGTCCCGCACGCCCTTCTTGTTGCGGCGCAGATGGCCCATGACGTCCGCGCTCGTCAGGAGGTGGGGGAGGGACAGAATCGGGTTGCCCATCTGGCGGGGACTCCATTCGATCGCGCGGCTGTGCGGTCCCATCGTGGCGAGACGGGACCCCGGCGGGTCGCGCGTGACCGCAATTAGCCCGTACGGGTGAGGGGAGGGAGGCGGAGGTGCCCCTTTTCCCACCTCCGTCCCCCCGGGCCCCGCGTCCCTGGCCCCCTGGCCCCGCGGGCCCTTGAGTCCGTCAGCCGCGGCGGTACAGCGGGGGCGCCTCGTCCTCGGACGCGTCCGCGCTGATGAGCAGCAACTCGTCGGCGCCGCGCAGCCGTACGGTCCTGGTCGGGCCGTCGTTGCACTTGCCCTCGGGCTCGGCCGCCGTGGTGATGGTGGGGCCCAGGCGCAGCTCGGTCGGCGCGGTGTCGACGGCGACCGACTCGGCCTCGCAGTGCACGGCGTCGGTGTCCCAGGTGTACTTGGCGACGACGCTGCCGTACGCGCCCTGGGTGATCGTGAGGGTGTCGTTCGTACTGGGGTCGGTGTCGACGCCCTTCCAGGTGCCGAAGTACTTGGCGGGCACGACCGCGGTCGGCGGCTTCACGGACGTCAGGACGAGGGTGTTCTCGCCGTCGCCGCTGGTCCACACGAGGGTGCCGTCGCCCTTGGCGCGGAGGGTGGAGTTGCCGTCGTTGCCGCACGCCTCGGCGGGGAGGGAGGTGGTGACCTTCGAGTCGATCACCATCAGGTTCTCGAAGGAGACGAGGGTCGAGTCGTACCAGCACAGCTCCTTGTCGAAGGAGTTCACCGACCTGACCACGACGTCGCCCACGCCGCCCTGGGTGATCGTGAAGCGGCGGAAGCCGGTGACGCGCTGGTTGTCGTCCTTGGCGTAGCCCTGCCAGGTGCCCAGGTACTCCTTGGCGAGGAGGTCCGCGGCGGCGTCGGCGGGCGGCGGCGCGGAGTCCGAAGCGCCGGAGGAGGCGGAGGGGGAGGGGGAGGGCGGGGCCGACGCCTTGTCCCCGGATGGGGTGGTGTCGGACGCCTTGTCGTCCGACCGGGACTTCCCGGAGTCCGCGACGGTCTTCTTCTTGTCGTCGGGGTCCTCGCGGAGCGTGTAGAAGGCGATGCCGGTGCCGACGAGCGCGGCGACGACGACCCCGACGGTTCCGATGAGGAGCCCGGTGCGCTTCTTCTTGCGGGGCGCGGGAGTCGGGGCCGGGGCGAGGGACACGGCGGGGGTGGGGTCGGGGTCCCGGGGGTGGGCGTGCCCGTTCGCGGGCGGCTGCTGGTGGCCGGGGGGCGTGGCGCCGTAGGCGGGGTGGGGGGTGCCTTGAGCCGGAGTGGCAGGGGTGGCTGGGGTGGCCGGAGTGGCCGGGATGTGTGGGGCGGCCGGGGTGGGTGGGGTGCTCGGGGTGCCCTGGGCGTGGGGTGCGGGGGCGCTCGGGGTCGCGGCGGCCGGGGTGCCCGCCGCCGCGGGCGTGCCGCTCGCCGGGGTCGCGTGGCCGATGCGGGGGTCGGGCTTCCCGGCCGCCGGGGGCTCCTGGCTCGCGGCGGGCGCCTGCCCGGGGGAGTCCGTACGGGGATCCGCACCGGAGTCCGTACGGTTTCCGGCCGGTGCCTGGGCGGGCTTTGACGCAGGGGCAGGGGGCTGCGCGCCCCCTGCCGTACCTGCCGTACCTGCGGCCCCGGCGGCACCCGCGCCCGTACCCGTCGCCGCAAGTGGGGCCGACGAAGGCACCGGGGGTGCGGCAGGTGCCGCGGGCGGGGGCGTCGCGGGCTGCCGGGGCGGCAACGACGGCGACGGCGACGCGGCCGGACGCGGGGGCGCCGCGGGCGGCGGACCCGCAGGCGCCTGCGGCGCGAACGCGGGCCGCGCGGGCGGCGCACCGGCCCCCGCCGCAGCGGCCCCCGCCGCACCGGCTCCAGCGGCACCCGCCTCACCCGCACCCGCCGCACCCGCGCCCGCCACCGGTGCCCCCGGTCCCCGCATCAGCGCCGTACCCGGCTCCGCCTCCGCCTCGGCCTCCAGGAGTTGCGCCGCCTTGCGGCCCAACTCGGCGAGCAGGGACGCCGGGAGCCACGGCTCCGCCGCCGCGCCCGTCGCGCCCGCCGCGACCTCCGCCGTGCGCGCCACGACGTCCGCCGGGGTCGGCCGGTCCTGCGGGTTCTTCGCCAGGCACTCCCGCACCAGCTCCGAGAGCGAGTCGGGCAGGCCCGTCAGGTCGGGCTCCTCCTGCGCGATGCGGTACATCACCGCGTGCATCCCGCTGTCCGACGAGCCGAACGGCTGGCGCCGCGTCGCCGCGAAGGCGAGCACCGAGCCCAGCGAGAACACGTCGGACGCCGCGCCCAGTTGCTCGCCGCGCACCTGCTCGGGCGACATGTACCCGGGGGAGCCGATCACCGCTCCCGTACGCGTCAGCTTCCCGTCGCCCGTGACGGAGTCCAGCGCGTGCGCGATGCCGAAGTCGATGACCCGGGGGCCGTCGATCGTGACGAGGACGTTCGCGGGCTTGAGGTCGCGGTGGACCAGGCCCGCGCCGTGGATCGCGGTCAGCGCCCGCGCGAGCCGGTTCGCGAGGATGGACACCGAGCGCTCGGGCAGCGGGTCGGGGCGGCCCGCGATCACGGCGTGCAGCGAGGGCCCGGGGACGTACCCCGTGGCGACCCAGGGACTCGCGGCGCCGGTGTCGGCGTCGAGCACGGGCGCGGTCCACTCGCCGCCCACCCGCCGCGCCGCGGCCACCTCCTGGGCGAACCGCCGCCGGAACTCCGGCTCGGCGGCCAGCTCCGGGCGCACGAGCTTCACCGCGACCGTGCGGCCGCCCGCCGACCTGGCGAGGAACACCTGCCCCATGCCGCCCTCGCCGAGCCTGGCCAGCAGCCGGTATGCGCCGATGGTGCGCGGATCCTGTGGCGTCAGGCTCTGCATGGCGCTGAACGTCCTTCCCCCGGAAACGTGTTGAGCGTGCCTGGTGTGGCTGGCTCGATCATAGGGATCCACGCGCCGCGAGGTCAGGCCGGTTGCGCCTTCGGGGAGGTTCCTCGGGGGGACTTCGCCCGTCCCGGGGGACGGGCTACCGCTTGCGGTCCCGCACGAGGCGCAGCGGCACGTCCTCCGGGTCGTTCGGGTCGGTCAGCAGCATCGATCCGTCGGGCGCCGGGACGAGTTCCGTGGACGGGCTGTCCTCGCAGCCCGCGACCGGGCCGAACTTCAGGCGCTCGGCGGACGCGGAGACCAGCACGAGGCGGCCGGTGCAGGTGGCGGTGCGGATCGTGGTCGCCGCCGTGCCGATCTGGCCCTGCCGGACGGTGACGGCGATCCTGCCGCGGTCGGCGGCGCGCCAGGTGCCGGTGTAGCCGGGCGGCACGGGGCGGGGGCCCGTGGGGGCGGGGCGCAGGACGGTGACGGTGGTGCCCCGGGTGAGCGCGAGGCTGCCGTCGGCCTGGAGCGCCAGGGTCTGGACGCCGGGCGGCTTGGTGCAGGCGCCGCCGGGGATGGCGCCCTTGCGCTCGCCGCTGCGCAGCCGGATGCGGCCGGGCTCGACGGCGCCCAGCTTGAGCGTGGAGCGGCAGAGGTAGGTCTCGCCCATCTCGGTGAGCAGGGCGACGCGCTGGCCCTTGTCGCCCCGGGCGACGTCGAGGCGCGCGTACCCCTTGTTCCCCTGCGGCGTGGGCATCGGGCCCTCCCAGCCGCCCTCGTAGGCGGGCGGCACGGACGAGCCCTTGTCGGCGAGCGGCACGGGCTCGATCCACTCCTCGCCGGGCTGCTTCTCGCCGGGGACGAGCACGAGCACGAGGACCACGGCGACGGCGAGCGCGAGCACGGCGGCCAGTGCGCTCAGCCGGGCGCGCGCGAGGCCGCCGAGCCGGGCGGCGAACCGGCGCGCGCGGGCTGCCCCCACGGCGGCGCCCGCGTCGTCCGCCCCGTCCTTCCGGGGCGTTTGCGCAGGTGGCCGTGCGGACTGGTCTGGTCGGTCGGTGTGCGGATCCACCGTTCGATCCTCGCATGGGGGCGCCCGGTTTCGTCCGGAACGTGGCGAGGGCAACTCGTGGGCGGTACGGAGTGGAATGTTCCGTTCTGTTCTGCCCCCGGGCTCAGCCGCCCTTGGTGTACGTGAGCTGGTCGCCGCTGGTGTTCACGACCCGTTTCAGGCGGCCGTCGGGCAGCAGGGTCAGCGTCGTCGCGCCGCCCGGGGTGCACGAGCTCATCGGCTCGCCCTCGTCGACCGTGGTCGGCCCGATGCGCACCTGGCCGCCCGGCGCGGGCTTCTCGGTCAACTGGGCGCTGAACACGCACCGGTAGGTGCCGCCCCCGTCGGTCGGGCCCTTCGCGGTGAGCGTGAGGACCGTGTCGCCGACGTCGCCCGGGACGATCGTCAGGCTCCGGGTGGACGTCCCCGCGCCGGTGCTGAGCGTGGTCTCCCAGGTGCCGATCAGTCCGGCGGGCACGACGCCCCCGTCGGCGGTCGCCGAGCCGGACGGGGACGGGGAGGGGGACGGCGGGGTGTCGGTGGGGCCGGGGCCGTCCGTGCCGCCCGCGCCCTGCCCGCCCGCCCCGCCGCCGGTGGCCGAACGGGTGGGGCTCGGGTCCGCGTCCTTGTCGGGGCCCGACTTCATGTACGCGTACACCGATCCGCCCGCGCCCACCGCGACCGCGATCGCCACGGCGACCAGCGCGGCGGTGGCGCGCCTGGTCGGGCGCGGGGGCTCCGGCTCGGGCGGGGAGTAGTGGGTGTAGGAGGGCGGGAACGGGGGGTACGCCCCGTATCCGGGCTGCTGCCCCTGCGGTGCGCCGCCGGTCGGTCCGGTCTGCGCGGTCGGTACGGGCGGTCCGGCCGGTGCGGGCGGCCCGGTGTGCGCGGGTGGTGCGGTCGGTTCGGACGGGGGCGTCGGCCGGCCGGGGAACGCGGGGTGGCCGGAGGGCGGGGTGGCCGGAGCGGGGGGCGCCGAGGGCTCGGCGAAGGTGGGGGTGGGGAACGCGGGGGTGCCGTGCTGTACGGAGCCGTCGGCGAGCGGGGCGGGATCCTCCGCGTGCAGCAACTGCACGGCGTGGCGGCCGAGTTGGGCAACGAGGGCGCTGGGCAGCCAGGGTTCCCCGTCGGCTGCGGGCCCGGAGTGCGCCGCGCCCGGGGCGCCGTGCGCGGCGCCGTTCCCGCTCGCGGCGTCCGCGAGCGTGCCGCCCGGCCCCGTACCGCCGCTTCCCCTGCGCTCGGCCCGCGCGAGCACCGCCGCCGGATCGGGGCGGGCCGCGGGATCCTTGTGCAGGCAGTCGCGTATGAGTCCGTGCAGCCCCTGGGGGACGCCCTCCAGGTCGGGCTCCTCCTGCGCGATGCGGAACATCACGGCGTGCGCGCCGCTGTCGGCCGAGCCGAACGGCAGCCGGCCCGTCGCCGCGTACGCGAGCACCGAGCCCAGGCAGAAGACGTCGCACGCGGGCGTGACCTGTTCGCCGCGCACCTGCTCGGGCGCCATGAAGCCGGGGGAGCCGACGAGCGCGCCGGTCCTGGTGAGTCCGCCCTCGCCGCCCGCCGTCAGCGACTCCAGGGCGCGGGCTATGCCGAAGTCGATGACGACGGGCCCGTCGATGGTCAGCAGGACGTTGGACGGCTTGAGGTCGCGGTGGACGATCCCGGCGGCGTGGATGTCGCGCAGCGCCTGGGCGAGACCGGCGGCGAGCAGCCGTACGGAACGCTCGGGCAGCGGGCCGTACGCGGTGGAGACGACCGTGTGCAGCGAGGGCCCGGGGACGTAGGCGGTCGCGACCCAGGGGACGTCGGCCTCGGTGTCCGCGTCGAGCACGGCCGCGGTGAGCCGCCCGCCGACGCGCCGCGCGGCGCCCACCTCGGCGCGGAAGCGGTCGCGGAACTCCTGCTGCTCGGCGAGTTCCTGACGGACCAGCTTGATGGCGACGGTACGGCCCCGGTCGGTGCGGGCCAGGTAGACCTGGCCCATGCCGCCCGCGCCGAGACGGCCCACGATCCGGTACGCGCCGATGCGCGCCGGATCGCCCGGACCGAGATTCCCGGGCTTGTCCATGTCGAAGCGGCCCTCCCCCCAACAACCCCCGCACACGGTTCGACTCAGCGAGAATAGTGCGGGGGAGGCGGGGCGTAGAGCGAGGGTGCGCCTACGCTTCGATAACGGCCCCGGCGGCGGATCCGGCCGGTTCCCCGGCCCCCGCGCCCGCGACGGCTTCGAGCGCGGCGGACAGCCGCTCCAGCACCCGTACGGTCTCTGTGAACTCCTCCTCGCCCAACTCGGCGGCCAGGCGCGCGGCGAGCGCGGCGTGGCCCGGCTCGATGCGGCGGATCGCGGCGCGTCCCCCGTCGGTGGGGCGCAGCAGTTTGGCGCGGCGGTGGGCGGGGTTGGGCGCGTACTCGGCGAGGCCCTTGGCCACGAGCAGGTCGGCCACGCGCTGCACGCTCTGCCGGGTGATGCCCATGGCGCGGGCGATCCCGGCGACGGGGAGGTCCTCGTGGAGCACCGCGCCGAGCACCTGCCACCAGGAGGCGGTGAGCCCGGCGGGGGCGGCCAGCTCCTCGGAGACGGCGAGGAACTGGCCGTTCAGGCGGAAGACGCCGAGTGCGGTGCGGCTCAGGTCGTCCTGGTGGCTCCCGCTCACGCCTCGGCCGCCCCGTCCCCGTCGGCGTTCAGGGTCGCGAAGGCGTCCGGGTCCGAGTCGTGGAAGAGGCGGTACCAGGCGTCGAGCTTCTCGCCCTCGAACGCGCCGAGCAGGCCGAGTGCCTCCCTGGCGAGGGCGACGGGCTCGGTGGGGCCCGCGGTGATGAGGCCGCGGTCGGTGACGGCGTCGGCCTCCCGGTAGCGCCCGGCGCCCCGGTAGCCGGTCGCGGCGAGGTAGAAGGGCGCGGCGCTGGTGTGGTCGCGGTCGTCGAGCAGGCCCTCGCGGGCGAGGCCCGCGGTGGCTCCGCAGATCGCGGCGACGGGGACGCCCGCGTCGAGGAACGCGCGGGCGGCGCGGGCGAAGGGGGCGAGGTCGTCGCCCGCGTCCCAGAGGTCGGCGCCCGGCAGGACCAGCAGGGCGCTGTCCTCGGGGCGGAGGTCGGCGAGCGCGAGGTCGGGGGTGACGCGGAGGCCGCCGATGGAGGTGACGGGGGCGGTGGTGGGGGCGACGGTCCTGATCGTCACGCCGCTGCGGGCGAGCCAGGCGGTGGTGTGGCCCGTCTCCCAGTCGGCGAAGGTGTCGTAGAGGGCGAGGTGGGCCGTGCGGGTGGGTGCGGCGCTCATGGGCGGTGCCTCCTCGGGATTCGTCTTGACAGTATCCTGTCGAATCGACAGTGCGCTGTCAATGGGTTTCCGTCCCCGCGGGGCGCCCGGCCCCCGACACCCTGCCGACCCCCCGCCCGCTCCGCAGACAAGATGGCCATACCCCCGGCCACCTCACCCTCCCTACCCTGACCCCCATGACCCCTCAGCCCGACCCCCAGGCCGGCGCCGCCGTCAAGGCCGCCGACCGTGCGCACGTCTTCCACTCCTGGTCCGCCCAGGACCTCATCGACCCGCTCGCCGTCGCCGGAGCCGAAGGCGCGTACTTCTGGGACTACGAAGGCAACCGCTACCTCGACTTCACCAGCGGCCTCGTCTACACGAACATCGGCTACCAGCACCCGAAGGTCGTCGCCGCGATCCAGGAGCAGGCGGGCAAACTGGCCACCTTCGCCCCCGCCTTCGCGATCGAGTCCCGCTCCGAGGCCGCGCGCCTCATCGCCGAGCGCACCCCCGGCGACCTCGACAAGATCTTCTTCACCAACGGCGGCGCCGAGGCCGTGGAGAACGCCATCCGCATGGCCCGGCTGCACACGGGCCGCCCCAAGGTCCTCTCCGCGTACCGCTCGTACCACGGCGGCACCCAGACCGCGATCAACGTCACGGGCGACCCCCGCCGCTGGCCGAACGACAACGGCACCGCCGGCGTCGTGCACTTCTGGGGCCCGTTCCTCTACCGCTCCGCGTTCCACGCCGAGACCGAGGAGCAGGAGTGCGAGCGCGCGCTCGCGCACCTGGAGCAGACGATCGCCTTCGAGGGCCCCGCCTCGATCGCCGCGATCGTCCTGGAGACCGTCCCCGGCACCGCCGGCATCATGCCCCCGCCGCCCGGCTACCTCGCGGCCGTCCGCGAGCTCTGCGACCGGCACGGCATCGTGATGGTCCTGGACGAGGTCATGGCGGGCTTCGGCCGCACCGGCAAGTGGTTCGCCGCCGAGCACCACGACGTGGTCCCCGACCTCCTCACCTTCGCCAAGGGCGTCAACTCCGGCTACGTACCGCTGGGCGGCGTCGCGATCTCCGCGAAGATCGCCGAGACCTTCGCCACCCGCCCGTACCCCGGCGGCCTCACCTACTCCGGCCACCCGCTGGCCTGCGCCGCCGCCGTCGCGACGATCAACGTCATGGCGGACGAGGGCGTCGTCGAGCACGCCGCCCGCATCGGCGAGACCGTGCTGGGCCCCGGCCTGCGCGAGCTGGCCGAGCGCCACCCCAGCGTCGGCGAGGTGCGCGGCACGGGCGTCTTCTGGGCGCTGGAGCTGGTCCGCGACCGCGAGACCCGCGAGCCGCTGGTCCCGTACAACGCGGCGGGCCAGGCCGCCGCGCCCATGGCGGCCTTCGGTGCCGCGTGCAAGAAGAACGGCCTGTGGCCCTTCGTCAACATGAACCGCACGCACGCCGTCCCCGCCTGCAACATCACCGAGGCACAGGCCAAGGAGGGCCTGGCGGCCCTGGACGCGGCGCTCGCCGTCGCGGACGAGCACACCGCCGCGTAGGCGGGCACACCGCCGCACGGAACCCGCGCCGACGGCCGGACCAGGTCCTTCCGCCCCGAAGGGCCTGGTCCGCGCGGCTTCGGCGACCCCTGCCATAAGGTGACCGGGATGGCCGCTGCGGTCACCGAAGGGGGAGTGGGTACAGCATGTGCGCGAGCGGGGCAGTGACCCGCAGTACGCTGCGGCAACAGATCGCCGACGCGCTGCGCGACGAGGTGCTCGCGGGGCGGCTGCAGCCGGGCCAGGAGTTCACCGTCAAACAGATAGCGGAGCAGTACGGCGTCTCGGCGACGCCCGTCCGCGAGGCGCTGGTCGACCTCTCGGCGCAGGGACTGCTCGACTCCGACCAGCACAAGGGCTTCCGGGTCCACGAGTACTCGGTGGACGACTACCGGGGCATGGTCGACGCGCGCTCGCTCGTCGTCGACGGCGTGCTGCGCAAGGTGTGCCGGGACGGCGCGGTGAACGGCGAGGCGCTGGTCTCCGTGCGGCGGCGGGCCGAGGAGGCGTCGCGGGCCGCGCGGAGCGGGGACCTGGACATACTGATCGGCTACGACCTGCGGTTCTGGCGCGAGCTCGGCACCCTCGTCGGCAACCCGTACATCACCGACTTCCTGCACCGGCTGCGCGTCCAGGGCTGGGTGTTCGCCGTGCCCCACCTGCGCGGCACGCCCGACCCCGCGCGCTGGCTGTGGGGCGGCCACGAGGACCTGGTCGACGCGGTCACCCTCGCCGACGGCGAGGGCGTGCGCCGGGTGATAGCCGCCTACAACGCGCACTCGCTGGAGTGGGCCGACCAACTAGGCGAGCGCTGAGCACGGCATGGAGCACAGCACGGAGTACGGCACCGGACACGGCGCGGACCACGGCGTCGAACTGAGCGTGGTGGTGCCCGCGTTCAACGAGGAGACGCGGCTGCGCCCCACCCTCGACACCATCTGCGCCTACCTGCGCGAGGCCGAGGGCCGCTGGGGCCGCGACTGGGAACTGATCGTCGTCGACGACGGCTCGGACGACGACACCGTACGGGTCGCGCGCGAGGCCGCCGCCGAAGAACCCCGCATCCACGTCGTCACCGGCGACGGCAACCGCGGCAAGGGCCACGCCCTGCGGCGCGGCGTCCTCGCCACGTACGGCCGCAAGGTCCTGGTCTGCGACGCCGACCTCGCCACCCCCATCGAGGAACTGGACAGGCTCGACAAGGAGCTGGCCGACGGCGGGGTGTTCGCCGCGATCGGCTCGCGCGCCCGCCCCGGCGCCACCATCGACGTGCACCAGAGCGCGGCCCGCGAATGGCTCGGGCGGATGGGCAACCGGCTGATACGGGCCGTCGCCGTGCCCGGCGTCAAGGACACCCAGTGCGGCTTCAAGCTCTTCGAGGGCGAGCGGGCGCGCGCCGCGTTCGCCGCGTCGCGGATCGACGGCTGGGGCATCGACGTCGAGGTGCTGCTGCACTTCCGCGGCGAGGGCTGGCCGATGGCGGAGGTGCCGGTGCGCTGGGCCCACCAGCCGGGCTCCAAGGTGCGCCCGCTGGACTACGGGCGGGTGCTGGGCGAACTGGCCCGGCTCAAGGGCCGCTCGGTGCGCCGCTCGGTGCGCCGCACCGACCTCGCGGTGTGCGGACTCTTCCTGCTCTCCTCGGTGCTGCTCTACCGGCACCTGTGGGCGGACCTGGACCGCGCGTACCTGCGCGACTCCCTCCAGGACCAGAACCAGTGGGAGTGGTTCTTCGCCGTCACCGCCGACAACGTCACCCACCTGCGCAACCCGCTCTTCACCACGATCCAGGGCTTCCCCGACGGCGTGAACCTGATGGGCAACACCCCGATGCTCGGGCTGTCCGTCCCGCTCACGCCCGTCACCCTGCTCTTCGGACCCACCGTCACCTGGGCGCTCGTCCTCACCGGCGGCCTCGCCGCGACGGCCGCCGCCTGGTACTGGCTGCTGGCCAGACGCGTCACGGACAACCGCTGGGCCGCCGCGCTCGGCGCCGCGCTCTGCGCGTTCGCGCCGCCGATGATCTCGCAGGGCAACGCCCACCCGAACTTCGCCGTGCTCTTCATGATCCCGGTGATCGTCGACCGGGCGCTGCGGCTCTGCGAGGGCGGCCCGCACCTCGTGCGCGACGGCGTGCTCCTCGGCCTCTTCGCCACGTACCAGATCTTCCTCGGCGAGGAAGCGCTGCTGCTCGCGGCCGTCGGCATGCTGCTCTTCGCGCTCTTCCACGCGCTCGCCGACCGCGCCGCGGCCCGCGCCGCCTGGCGGCCGCTCGCCAAGGGCATCGGCATCGCGGCCGCGACCGCGCTGCCGCTGGTCGCCTTCCCGCTGTACTGGCAGTTCTTCGGGCCGCAGAGCTACCACTCCGTGCTGCACGGCGACAACGCGGGCAACAGCCCGCTCGCGCTGCTCGAATTCTCCGGCCGCGCGCTGCTGGGCGACGAGGCCACCGCCGACCGCCTCGCCATGAACCGCACCGAGCAGAACGCCTTCTACGGCTGGCCGCTCGTGCTGCTCGCGCTCGCGGTCACCGTACGGCTGTGGCGGCTGCCGCTCGTGCGGTCGCTGGCCCTCACGGCGGTCGCGGCGGCGCTGCTGTCGCTGGGCCAGAAGATCCGGATCCCGTACACCGACGTCGTCCTCCCCGGCCCCTGGCGGGCGCTGGCCCACCAGCCGCTCTTCGAGTCGGTCATCGAGTCGCGGGCCGCCATGGTCTGCGCGCCCGCGCTGGGCGCGCTGCTGGCGCTCGCGGCGGCCCGCGTCGCCGAGTCCGGCGCGTCCCCGGCGTACCGGGCGCTCGGCTTCGCCGCGATCGCCGCCGCGCTGCTGCCGATCGTGCCGACGCCCTATCCGGTACGGGACCGGGCCCCGGTCCCCGAGTTCATCGCGGACGGCACCTACCGCGCCTACCTGGCGCCGGGCGAGTCCCTGGTCCCCGTGCCGCTGCCCGACCCGGGCGGGGCGGACGCGCTGCACTGGCAGTCGACCACCGGCCTCGACTTCAAGGTGCCGGGCGGCTACTTCAACGGCCCCTGGGGCCCCGACCGCGTCGGCATCTACGGCGCGTCCCCGCGCCACACCTCCAACCTGCTGCGCGACGTGAGCTACAGCGGCCGGGTCCCGGTCATCGGCCCCGAGTGGCGGGCCCAGGCCCGCGCGGACCTGGAGTTCTGGAACGCGGGCGTCCTGGTGCTCGCCCCGCAGTACCACCAGGACGCCCTGCGCGCCACGGTCAACAGACTCCTGGGGCGCTCGGGGGAGTTCGTCGGGGGCGCGTGGGTATGGGACGTACGCGGGAGCGGACAGGGGAGTTGACCGGTCCTCTTCGCGGCGCGTACGCATCGCACTACGCTGTCCCGACCATGCTGTCCCGACCCTCGAACGCCCCCTTTGGAGAGCGAGTTCCCCTTGGCCTGTGACCTGTGGCTGGTGCCCCTCGTCGACGTTCTGTGCCACAGCCCCGACAATCCCTTCTCCGAGGAGATCGCCCGGTACGACCGGGCGCTGACCGACGCGGGACTGCCGACGGTCCCCGTCTTCGCCTACATGCCGGGACTGTCCGGGGACGTCGCGCCCGTCGCCGGATTCGACTACGACGCGCTGCACTTCCTGCGGCGCGCCTTCCTGCTCCAGATCTGCGGCCTCGCGGTGACGCCGGTCGACGAACTGGGCGGGGACTACGAGCAGTTGCTGGAGATGTTCGAGCCGACCGCGCAGCAGTCGCACCTGGTCTGGCACTACGACCACGCGGGGGCGTACGTCCCGGTGGACTTCCGCGCGCCGCTCTCCGACGACGAACTGCTGGAAGGGGGCGGTCCGCTGGGGTCCACGCACGGGCTGCTGCGGGAGCTGGAGTACGTCGCTCCGGCGATCGGGATCGACCCGGCGAACCCGCCGGCGGCGCCGCTGCCGCCGGAGCGGCCGACGTCGCTGGAGGAGCCGGCGGGGCCGATGCCGTACGACGAGAGTCCGTTCGCCCGGGAGCGGCACGTGTGGCTCGGCCTGCACGCGGCGGCGACCCGGAGCCTGGCACAGGGCTCCATGATCATCTTCAGCTAGCCGAGGGGCGGGGCCCGTTGCGGGGCGGTTGCGCGGGGGCGCCGATGCCCGGGGGTGCCGTTCCGCCTGCGGCGGGCGGTGCCCCTCCCCTCCCCTCCTATGCCCTCCCCTTCCCGAAACCCCGCCGGGGGCGAGCCCGCTCGCGCGGGGTGGGTACGCGCGGCATCTGCCCCACCCGCGCGCAGTTCCCCGCGCCCCTACGGGGTGCGTGTGCGGGACGGGGCCGTTGCGCACAGGTGCGGGGCCCGAGGGCGCGACGCCCGGTCTACCGGGGCGACTCCGGGGGGCGCTGCCTCGGCATGTTGGGGCGCGTGCCCGGAGGCAGGGGGAACCGCCCGGGACGTTCCCCGCCCCCCGGCCCCTCCCCGCGCCCCCCGCCCGCCGTCACCAACGCCTGCATCCCCAGCGGCGCGGGGCCCGCCCGGAACTCCACCATCCAGTCCGCCGTCTCCGTCCGCACCAGCTCCGTCACGTCCTCCGAGAACCGCCGCAGCACCCCCAGGCACCGCTCCGCCGCCTCGCTCGCCGTGCCGTCGGTGGGGCCCAGCACCTCCCGCACGCTCTCCGACGCCCAGTCGAACTGGAGCGCCTGGAGCCGCCGCTGCACCGCCTGCGCGGTCGCGAGGTCCCGCATCCACCCGGACGTCAGCCCGAAGTACCGGTCGCAGGCCATGCACGCCGCCCCCAGCAGCAGCGACAGGTACCCCCACCCCGCCGCCCCCTGGACCGCCCCGGCCAGGTCGAGCAGCGGCAGCGCCGCGCCCGTGACCGCGCCCAGCGCCGAACCCAGCCGCAGCGCCCGCGCCCCGCGCCGCTTGCGGGCGCGGTCGGCGAGGTACCACTCGGCGGTGCGCAGCGCGTTCCCCTCGACCCAGCGGTACAGCTCGTCCAGGCGCTCGGCGGGCTCGCCCCAGTCGCCCAGGGGGAACGGCTTCCCGGTCAGGTCCTGCGGCCAGGGCGCCCCGGGCACGCCGGACGCGCGCGAGGCCCGGAAGCCCTTCCCGGCCCCGGCCCCCGCTCCCGCCCCGCTCCCGGGCCCCGCCCCTTCCCCGCCCGTACCGCCCGCCCCGGAGGAGCCGGAGGCACCCTCACCGCTCTCCTGCATCTCCGGCTGGGTCACCCGGGGCACTCCTCTACTGCTGGGACTGGACGTGACGGAACGTGGCGAGTGGGACGCGTGGTGCGCACACATACGGCAGACACGTGCGACGGCTGCGGGTACGCAGGATTCTTCCTACCGCCGAATGGTGGGCCATGGAGCCCATATCCCGGTATTTCCCCCCTCAAGAGCGGCGTGGTCAGGTATAGGAACCGTGAACTTCTCACTCGAAAGAGTTGGTCCCCTCGCCATGGGCGGCCCGCCCCGCGACCACGTAGGCTCGGCTTGCCCATGTCGTACGAATGCCAGGAGTGACCGTGATTCCCGGTGGTGGCCAGCCCAACATGCAGCAGCTGCTCCAGCAGGCCCAGAAGATGCAGCAGGACCTCGCGCGCGCCCAGGAGGAACTGGCCGCGACCGAGGTGGACGGACAGGCCGGCGGCGGCCTCGTGAAGGCCACGGTGACCGGCTCCGGTGAGCTGCGCGGCCTGGTCATCGACCCCAAGGCGGTCGACCCCGAGGACACCGAGACCCTCGCCGACCTGGTGATCGCCGCGGTCCAGGCCGCGAACGAGAACGCCCAGACGCTCCAGCAGCAGAAGCTCGGCCCGCTCGCCCAGGGCCTCGGCGGCGGTGGCAGCGGCATTCCCGGGCTGCCCTTCTAAAGGGGCTCGCCCACCCACTACCGTAAGCACCAGCCCCTCAGGAAGGCGTTCCGTTGTACGAAGGCGTGGTTCAGGACCTCATCGACGAGCTGGGCAGGCTGCCGGGCGTCGGTCCCAAGAGCGCGCAGCGGATCGCCTTCCACATCCTCCAGGCCGAGCCGACCGACGTGCGCCGCCTCGCGCACGCCCTGCTCGAAGTCAAGGAGAAGGTCAGGTTCTGCGAGGTCTGCGGCAACGTGGCGCAGCAGGAGCGCTGCAACATCTGCCGCGACCAGCGCCGGGACCTGTCGGTCATCTGCGTGGTGGAGGAGCCCAAGGACGTCGTGGCGATCGAGCGGACGCGCGAGTTCCGCGGCCGGTACCACGTCCTGGGCGGCGCGATCAGCCCGATCGAGGGCGTCGGCCCCGACGACCTGCGCATCAGGGAACTGCTCGCCCGCCTCGCGGACGGCACGGTCCAGGAGCTGATCCTGGCGACCGACCCCAACCTGGAGGGCGAGGCCACGGCCACGTACCTCGCCCGGATGATCAAGCCGATGGGCCTCAGGGTCACCAGGCTGGCCAGCGGCCTCCCGGTCGGCGGCGACCTGGAGTACGCCGACGAGGTCACGCTGGGCCGCGCCTTCGAGGGAAGGCGGCTGCTGGACGTATGAGGTCACGCTGTCGGCCCCGCACGCCTGCCGGACGGAGTCCGGCGCAGCGTCCCGAAGCCCGCGGAGCGGCGCGAGGGGCGCAGACAGGGGTGCCGCCGACGAGGTCACGCTGGGCCGCGCCTTCGAGGGAAGGCGGCTGCTGGATGTATGACGGTAGGGGCGGTACGGGCGCGGCGCCCGCCGCACCAGGCACACCCGGAGGTCTCCGCCATGTCTGACGCCACGCTGCACTCCGCCACCCAGGACCCGGACGACTTCGCGGTCCAGATCGCGGACCAGATCGAGTCCTTCATCGTCGCGGTGACCGAGGTCGCGAAGGGCGACGAGCCGGACAGCGCGGTGCCGTTCCTGCTCCTTGAGGTCTCCCAGCTGCTGCTGGCCGGCGGGCGGCTGGGCGCGCACGAGGACATCGTGCCCGACGAACGGTACGAGCCCGACCTGGGGCCCGAGCCCGACGTGGACGACCTGCGCGAGCGCTTCGCCCGCATCCTCGACCCGGTGGACGTCTACTCCGAGGTCTTCGATCCGTACGAGCCCCGGAAGGCGGCGGTGGCCTGCCGGATCTCCGACGACCTCGCGGACGTCGTGACGGACCTGCGCCACGGGCTCGCGCACTACCGGGCGGGGCGGACCACCGAGGCGCTGTGGTGGTGGCAGTTCTCGTACTTCTCCAACTGGGGGTCCACCGCGTCGGCGACGCTGCGCGCGCTCCAGTCCCTGGTGGCCCACGTCCGCCTCGACCAGCCGCTCCAGGAGCTGGACGGGCTCGACACGGACGAGGCGCTGGCGGAGGAGGGCCTGGAGGAGGAGGCGGGGCGCGTCATGGCCGAGGAGATCGCCGCCCCCCTGGGCCTCCGCACCCCCTGACCGCGCCCCTGAACCTCCGCACCCCCTGACCGCGCCGCGCGATCCCGCACCCCCTGACCGCGCCCCCGCGCACCCGCGCCCGCGCCCGCTCCCGCCCGTCCCGTGTGACGCAGGACACTTCTGGTGTACCGCGGCGGCGGCCGGGCAGGCACGTGAACGAGCGGCCGGTCCCCCCACACCGTCCCCGACGACCAGCACGTGAGCGGGACATCTCACAGTGCGGTACGACCGGGTCGGATTCCGGCCGCTCGTTAGACTGAGCCGACCGCAGTAGAGACCGAGCGAGGAGCGCACGTGGGCCTTGTCGTGCAGAAGTACGGAGGCTCCTCCGTAGCCGATGCCGAGGGCATCAAGCGGGTCGCCAAGCGAATCGTCGACGCCAAGAAGAACGGCCACCAGGTCGTTGTCGTGGTGTCGGCCATGGGCGACACGACGGACGAGCTGATCGATCTCGCCGAGCAGGTATCCCCGATCCCTGCCGGGCGCGAATTCGACATGCTGCTGACGGCCGGAGAGCGGATCTCCATGGCCCTGCTGGCGATGGCGATCAAAAACCTGGGCCACGAGGCCCAGTCGTTCACGGGCAGCCAGGCCGGCGTCATCACCGACTCGGTCCACAACAAAGCGCGCATCATCGATGTCACGCCGGGCCGCATCCGCACCGCGCTCGACGAGGGCAACATCGCCATCGTCGCGGGCTTCCAGGGCGTGTCCCAGGACAAGAAGGACATCACCACCCTGGGCCGCGGCGGCTCCGACACCACCGCCGTCGCGCTGGCCGCCGCCCTCGACGCCGAGGTCTGCGAGATCTACACGGACGTCGACGGCGTCTTCACCGCCGACCCGCGCGTGGTGAAGAAGGCGAAGAAGATCGACTGGATCTCCTTCGAGGACATGCTGGAGCTGGCCGCGTCCGGCTCCAAGGTGCTGCTCCACCGCTGCGTGGAGTACGCCCGCCGCTACAACATCCCGATCCACGTCCGGTCGTCCTTCTCGGGGCTCCAGGGCACGTGGGTCAGCAACGAACGTCCCTCAGGAAAGGGAGACGCGCAGGTGGAGCACGCCATCATCTCGGGAGTCGCCCACGACGTCTCCGAGGCCAAGGTCACGGTCGTCGGCGTCCCCGACAAGCCGGGCGAGGCCGCCGCGATCTTCCGCGCCATCGCGGACGCGGAGATCAACATCGACATGGTCGTGCAGAACGTGTCCGCCGCCTCCACCGGCCTCACGGACATCTCCTTCACGCTGCCCAAGGCCGAGGGCCGCAGGGCGATCGACGCGCTGGAGAAGACCCGCGAGCGCATCGGCTTCGAGTCGCTGCGCTACGACGACCAGATCGCCAAGATCTCGCTGGTCGGCGCGGGCATGAAGACCAACCCCGGCGTCACCGCGGGCTTCTTCGAGGCGCTCAGCGACGCGGGCGTGAACATCGAGCTGATCTCCACCTCGGAGATCCGGATCTCGGTCGTCACCCGCGCCGACGACGTCAACGAGGCCGTGCGCGCCGTGCACACCGCCTTCGGCCTGGACTCGGACTCCGACGAGGCCGTGGTCTACGGGGGCACCGGAAGGTGAAGCCCAAGCCGACTCTCGCGGTCGTGGGTGCGACCGGGACGGTCGGCTCGATCGTGCTCCAGATCCTGTCGCAGCACGCCGACGTCTGGGGCGAGATACGGCTCCTCGCGTCCGCGCGCACGGCCGGCCGCAAGCTGGCCGTGCGCGGGGCCGAGACCGAGGTGCTGGAGCTCGGCGAGGAGGCGCTGGAGGGCGTCGACGTGGCGCTGTTCACCGTGCCCGCCGAGGTCTGCGCCCGCTGGGCGCCGGTCGCCGTCGCCAAGGGCGCCGCGGTGGTCGACGGCTCGGGCGCCTTCGGGGCCGAGCCCGACGTGCCGCTCGTGGTGCCCGAGCTCAACTCCCACGGCGTCCGGCTCAGGCCGCGCGGCATCGTCGCCTGCCCCTCGCCCGTCACGCTGTCGCTGATCGTCGCGGTGGGCGCGCTGCACGCCGAGTTCGGACTGCGCGAGCTGGTCGTCTCCACCTACCAGGCGGCGAGCGGCGCGGGCCCCGAAGCGGTCGCCGCGCTGCGCGCCCAGCTCGCCGAGGCGGCGACCGGCGGCAAGGAGCTGGGTTCCGCTCCCGGGGACGTGCGCAGGGTGCTGGGGGAGACCACGGGGCCGCTGGCCGCGCCCCTCGCGCTCAACGTCGTCCCGTGGACCGGCGCGACCCCCGGGAGCCCCGACGACCGGTCCGCCGACGGCTGGTCGTCCGACGGCTGGTCCTCCGACGAGCTGCGGATCCGCGGCGAGGTGCGCAAGGTGCTGGACCTGCCGACCGCGCGGATCACGGCGACCTGTGCGTACGTACCCGTGATCACCACCCACTCCGCGTCCGTGCACGCGCGCTTCGAGAACGAGGTCGCGGTGGAGCGGGCGCACGAGATCCTGGCGACCTCGCCCGGCGTGGTGCTCTTCGACGACCCGGCGGCGGGTGACTTCCCGACGCCCGCCGACGTGGTGGGCACCGATCCGACCTGGGTGGGGCGGGTGCGGCGGTCCCCCGACGACCCGCGCGCCCTCGACCTCTTCGTGTGCGGCGACAACCTCCGCAAGGGGGCGGCGCTGAACGCGGCTCAAATCGCGGAGGTCATCGCCGCCGAAGCTTTGTAGGATCTGTGAACGCTCTGTGAGCAGATCGTCGGAAGACGACTTCGCCGGTCCGCTTGAAGTGCGGCGACGCGATGACGGACGATGCGCTACCGCCTTGCTGCAACCGGCAGTTGGGCAGCGGGCGTCTTGAGAGTGTCGTCCCCGGGCGCTACAGCGGCAAAACGGGGCATTGGGGAAAAGCGGGTATGCATGACAGCATTTGACGCACTGTCAAAAGCGGTGCTGTGCGCGTACAACCCTGACAGGGGGGAGCGTGTCCAACTTGCGTGGCAGAGGTTCTCGATTTCACAGTGGTGCGCCCGCTCCGGCGCCCGCCGCGTCCCCGTACGCCGGTCCGCAACGGCATGCCGGTGATCGCCCCCATGCCAGCCGCACGCCCCTCCCGCATCACGGATCTCGCAGACCGCCGCGAGGGCGCTGACGACGCCATGGCCGCGGGCACCACCGTCGATCACCTCACCGAGACCTACCGCACCCACTACCGGTCGCTCCTCGGCCTCGCCGCGCTCCTCCTCGACGACACCGCGTCCTGCGAGGACGTCGTGCAGGAGGCGTTCATCCGCGTGCACTCGGCGCGCAGCCGCGTCCGGGAGCCCGAGAAGACCCTCGCGTACCTCCGCCAGACCGTCGTCAACCTCTCCCGGTCCGCGCTGCGCCGCCGCATCCTCGGACTCAAGCTGCTCTCCAAGCCGATGCCCGACATGGCGAGCGCGGAGGAGGGGGCGTACGACCAGCTGGAGCGGGACGCGCTGATCAAGGCGATGCGGGGACTCCAGCGGCGCCAGCGCGAGGTGCTGGTGCTGCGCTACTTCGCGGACATGACGGAAGCCCAGGTCGCCGAGACCCTGGGCATATCGCTCGGCTCGGTCAAGGCGTACGGGTCGCGCGGCATCGCCGCGCTCCGGGTCGCCATGGAGGCACCGGCATGACCTGGTCGACCGGTGGAGCGGGTGGCAGCAGGAAGCACGGGCCGGACGGGCCGGACGGGAACGGGATTGTGAACAGCGAGCCGGAAGAGAGCGGGCTCGGAGGGCTTTCGGGGCTGGGCGGGCCGATCGGGCCGGCGGCCCCCGCGGCAGCCGACGGCACGGACGGCTCTGGAAGTACGGGCGGCTCCGGCGGTACGGGCGGCTCCGGCGGCCCCGGCAGTACGGGCGGTCCCGGTGGCACGGGCGGTCCGGGCGGGTTCGACGAGCTGGCGCTGCGGCGGCTGATGAAGGGCGCCGTGCAGGACCTGGAGCCCCGGGACGGCACCCTGGCGCACCTGCGCAGCGCGGTCCCCGCGCGCCGCGCGCGCAAGCGGCAGGCCGTGGTGGGCGTGGCCGCCGCCGTGATGCTGATCGGCACGGCGGTGCCCGCCTTCGTGCACGTCGCGAAGTCCGGCGGCGGCTCCGACGAGCGCCCAGCCGTGGCGGGCCACCCCGACGAGCAGGCCCAGGGCGGCAGCGGCCAGGAGACCGGCGTCGAGGACGGCGGCGGCGGCACGCGGCGGCCGACCGACGCGACGAGCCACGGCGGCAGCCCCGACAGCGAGGCGACGCCCTCGCCCGGCGCCGAGCCAGGCAAGAGCACGGGCGGCACGGAGACGGGCGGCTCTGCCACCCCCTCGACCGGCGTGTCCTTCGCGAACTCCCCGTCCTGCGACCCGGGACAGCTCTCCATCACCCGCGCCACGGTCAGCGAGCCGGACCCGTCGGGCAAGGTGTACGGCACCTTCCGCATCGCCAACGCCTCGGGCAGCGACTGCGCGGTCACCGACAGCGGCACGGTCAACTTCCAGGCGATGGGCGCGGCCGACAGCTCCAAGATCGAGGTCGTCGAGCACAAGGCGGGCGACCCGGCGCCGGGCCTGCCCGACCCCTCCCAGGAGGCCGCGGGCCTGGTCCTGAAGCCGGAGGCGGCGTACGAGGTGCGCTTCGCGTGGGTGCCGACGGCGACCTGTCCGACGGTCAAACCCTCGCCCACCCCCACGCCGACGGACGTGGGCACGGGCGAGATCGGCGGAGGCAGCGGCGGAACGACCGGCTCGGCGGGCGAGAGCCCGGGAGACGGCAAGGACAACCAGCCCCAGGCGCAGCTGGTCCGCGACGACCCGGACGCGGGCAGCACCAAGGACGGCACGGTCGCGGTGAAGCACACGCCGGAGCCGGGGGCGCCGACCGCCGAGGCGACGATCCCCAACGCGTGCGCGGGGACGATCTACAAGACGGGCGTCCTGAACGCCTCGTAGGGGCCGCTCGTCAGCTCTCCGCGGGGGCCAGGCCCAGGGCCTCGTCCCTGGCGGCCTCGGCCTCGCGGCGCATCAGCCGCCACCACATGAACAGGACGAACGCGGCGAAGACGAACCACTCGCCGGTGTAGCCCAGGTTCTGGAACGCCTTCAGGTCGAGCCCGCTGCCCTCGGGGGCGGACGCGGGCACGGCGACCAGACCCGCGTCGGCCTCGCCCAGCGTGATCCAGGCGTCGTACACGTCGTACGGGACGAGGTTCACCAGCGTCGCCGCGCTGATCATCCCCAGCTGGCCGCGCGGCAGCCCGCCGCCGGTGTGCACCCCGTCGGTGCCCGCGTTCTCGGACGCCTGGAGCGCGCCCGTGACGGCGACGGGCCCGGTGGGCGGCGCGGGCGCGGCGGCCCCCTTCGGCAGCCAGCCGCGCACGACGGGCAGCGCGTCGCCGCCGTCGGTCCTGAGCAGGGTGAGGACGTACGAGCCGGTCTTCCCGTCGACCTTGCGGTCGGGCACGAGGAACTGCTCCGCGTAGCGGCCGGAGGCCGCGGTCGCCCTGCCCGAGGTCTCCTTGTCGACGGGCAGCAGCTCGGCGAGCGGCTCGGCGGCCGAGGCGACGACGGGACCCGGCTTCGACTCCTTGTGGGAGTCGACGCGGTCCTCGAAGCGGCCGAGCTGCCAGGTGCCCATGAAGACGCAGAAGGGGATGGCGAGGGCGACGAACGCGTTGATCCCCCACCAGCGGGGCGTCAGCAAGAACCGGTACACGCCTCCACGGTACGGGGCGCCGCTCCGCGGACGCGTGGCGGGTGGTCCCGCCCCACAGCGCCCCGCCCCGGGCGCGGGCCCCCGCGGGGCGGGCCCGCGGAGCGGCGCCCCTCCGCTCAGGACAGGTGCTTCGCCGCGAACTCCAGCTCCAGCCGCACCTGCTTGATCCGCTCCTCCACCACCAGCGACCCGTGCCCCGCGTCGTACTGGTACACCTCGTGCACCGCCCCCCGCGCGGCCAGCCGCTCCACGTAGTTCTCGATCTGCCGGATCGGGCACCGGGGGTCGTTGACCCCGGCCGAGACGTAGACGGGCGCCCGCACCGCGTCGACGTACGTGATCGGCGACGAGACCTCGTACCGCTCGGGAACCTCCTCCGGCGTCCCCCCGAGCAGCGTCCGGTCCATCGCCTTCAGCGCCTCCATCTCGTCCTCGTACGCCGTGACGTAGTCCGCGACGGGCACCGCCGCCAGGCCGACCGCCCACGCCTCGGGCTGCGTGCCGAGGCCCAGCAGCGTGAGGTAGCCGCCCCACGACCCGCCCGCGAGCACCAGCCGCGCCGGGTCGGCGAGCCCGGAGGCGACCGCCCACTCCCGCACCGCCGCGATGTCCTCCAGCTCGATCAGCCCGACGCGGTGCTTCAGCGCGTCGGTCCACTCGCGCCCGTACCCGGTCGAGCCGCGGTAGTTGACCCGTACGACCGCGTAGCCGTGGTCCACCCACGCCGCGGGTCCGGCCGCGAACGCGTCGCTGTCGTGCCAGGTCGGGCCGCCGTGGATCTCGAACACGGTCGGGAACGGACCCTCGCCCTCCGCGGGCCGCTGCACCAGCGCGTGGACGCGGCCCCCGGGCCCCTCCACCCACGCGTCCTCCACCGGCACGGACTCCGGCGCCTTCGCGCCGGGCGCGTCCAGCACCACCTCGCCCGTGGTGGACCGCACCACGGGCGGCTTCGCTGCGGACGACCAGAGGTACTCGACGGTGCCGTCGGGCCGCGCGGTCGCGCCGGAGACCGAGCCGACGGGCGTCTCGATGCGGGTCAGTTCGCCGCTCGCCAGCTCGTACCGCCACAGCTCGCCGCGCGCCTCGAAGCTGTGCCCGATGAGCAGCGCGGAGCCGTCCGGGTACCAGTCGGCGCTCACGTCGCCCGGCAGGTCGACCGCCAGGTCCGTCGTCGCGCCCGTCGCGACGTCCCAGAGCATCGGCTCCCACCGGCCGCGCCGCTGGTGGCCGATCAGCAGCCGGGTGTCGCCCGCGACGGGGGCGAAGCCCAGCACCTCCAGGCCCAGCTCCTCGGTGCCGCCCGCGGTGTCGTCCAGCTCGGCGACGACCTCGCCCGCGGGGTCCGGTCCGTCGAGCCGCAGCACGCGCAGCGCGGAGTGCATGGCGTCGCCGTGCTCGGTGTGCTCGACGGCCAGCAGGGTGCCGTCGTGGGAGAGGTCCCCGACGTTCGCGGACTCGCGGTGCCGGTAGACCTCGACGGGCTCGGCGCCCTCGCCCCGTACGACGTGCACGGTCGAGCCGTCCTCGTCCGTGGACCGCCCGACGGCGATCACCGAGCCGTCGCGGGAGAGCGCGAGGCCCGCGGGGTAGGAGGCGTCGAGCCCCGGGACGGCGGGCACGTCGTCCCCGCCGTCGAAGGGCTGGCGCATCCAGACGCCGAACTCGTCGCCGTCGGTGTCGCTGAACCACCACACCCACGCGCCGTCCGGCGACAGCGTGCCGTCCGTCGTCCCGTTGGGCCGGTCCGTGACCTGTCGCCGCGCGCCGGTGGCCCGGTCCCAGGCGTAGAGCTCGTACGTCCCGGTGGCGTTCGAGACGAACAGCGAACGGTCAGGGGCGTCCTCGGCCCACTCGGGGAGCGAGACCCGGGGGGCCCGGAAGCGCTGCTCCCAGGCGGGGGCGTCGGTGTTGCGGGAGGAGACGGTGTCGTCAGTCATGCACCCATTCTGGGGCCCGCCCCCGGCGCCCCGGCGCGCCCGTGGGGCGGGGCGGTCAGGGGGAGGGGTGGTGACGGGGCGGGGCGGTCACGGGGCGGGGCGGCGTATGACCGCGCGGCCGTTCTCCAGGTCGACGGTGCTGTGGTGCGGGGGCGCGCCGTCCTCCTCGTCGTCGCGCAGGAGGAGGGAGCTCTGGCGCTCCTTCAGCTCGTTCTGCTTGCCCGCGGAGAAGGTGGCGTGCAGCTGCTCGAAGCCGGTCGCGGAGACCTGGCCCCGGCTGCCGCTGCCGCGCCACGGCAGGAGGCCGGCGCGGCCCAGGCGGAGGAGGAGCTGGTCCACGAAGGCGATCACGGTCAGGGCGATCACCAGGGTGGGGAGGGTCACGAGGACGGCGAACTCCATGGGGTCCAGTGTGCGGGGTGCGCGGCGCGAGCAACAGGGCGGTGCGCGTCCTTCCGTACGACGGGGCGGGGGGACGGGGCCGTCCCCTCCCGCCTCGTGCGGTTCCCCGCGCCCCTGAAGGGGCCCTGTGCCCAACGGCCCCGTCCGGCACAGGGCCCCGTCAGGGGCGCGGGGGCGCATCGACGCGCGGCTCCGCGGGGGGCGGGCGCGGAAACGGCACCCCGAGGCGCCGTGCCCCCGCCCGCGTCTACGTCCCCACCAGCCGGACCTCCGTGGCCTTCACGCTCGCGTACACCCGCACGCCTTCGCCCAACCCCATCTCCCCGGCCCCCGCGGGCGTCACCTCCGCGACCAGCTCCGGCGCCCCGTCGCAGTCGATCAGCACCCGCAGCCTGCTGCCGAGCGCGGTGATCTCGCGGACCGTACCCGGGTACACGTTGCGCGCGCTCCCCGTCGGCCGCTCACGATGGAGCGACACCGCCTCGGGCCCGATGATCGCCAACGCGGTCCCCGGCGACCCGGCCGAACCCGGCGTCCCCGCAGGGGCCCCCGCCCCCGCCAACGGCTCCGCCCCCGCGCCCGCCAACGGCTCCGCCGCCACGATGCACGCGCCGCCCGGCAGCGCGAGGCCCGTCCGCGTCGCGACGCCCTGCCAGGCGTTGCGGCCCAGCATCCGGGCCACCCACGGAGAACGGGGATGCCGGGCCACCTCCGCGGGCGCCGCGTCCTGCAACGTGCGCCCCTCGTCGAGCACGAGCACCCGATCGGCCAGCGACACCGCCTCCACCGGATCGTGCGTGACGATCAGGCACACCCCGCCGAACCCCGCGAGGTGCCCGCGCAGCGTGTGCCGCACCCGGGCCCGCGTGGTCTGGTCGAGCGCGGCCAGCGGCTCGTCGAGGAGCAGCAGCCTGGGCCGCGCGGCCAGCGCCCGCGCCAGCGCAACCCGCTGCGCCTGCCCGCCGGACAGCTGCGCGGGCCTGCGGTGCGCGAGGTGCCCGACGCCGAGCCGGTCGAGCCAGCGCAGTGCCTCGCGCCTGGCCTCGCGGCGGGGCACGCCGTGCGCGCGGAGCCCGTACGCGGTGTTGCCGAGCGCGCTCAGGTGCGGGAACAGCGCCCCGTCCTGCGGCACCCACGCCACGTCCCTGCGGTGCGGCGGGAGCGCGGTGACATCGGCGTCGCCGAGGCGGAGCCGTGCGTGGGCGCGCGGGGTGAGGCCGAGGAGGGCGCGCAGCAGGGTCGTCTTGCCCGCGCCGTTGGGTCCGACGACGGCGATGGTCGTGCCGGGCTCGGCGGTGAGCGTGAGCCGGGTGAACCCGGTGACGGCCGCGTCCAGGGGCCAGCGCCCGGCCGGTACGTCGTCGCCCACGCCCCCAGGGACGGCGGCGCTCGCCGGTGCGTCGGTCGGCAAGGCGCCCGGTCCCGGTGACGTGCCGGAGAGCGCCGCCCCGGGCTCCTCGTCCGGTACGTCGGGCACGCCCCGCCCCCGACCCACCACGCCCGAGCCCGCGCCCCCGCCCGTCCACCGCCCGCGCAGCGCGACCAGCACCGCCATCGCGATGGCGAGCAGCAGCAGCGACACGGACGTCGCGGCCTCCGGCTCGTCCTGGAGCAGCAGGTACACCTGGAGCGGCAGCGTCTGCGTGGTCCCGGGGAGGTTCCCGGCGAACGTGATCGTCGCCCCGAACTCCCCGAGCGCCCGCGCCCACGTCAGCGCCGCCCCCGCGGCGAGCCCGGGGGCGACCATGGGCAGGGTCACGGTGCGGAAGACCCGTACCGGGGACGCCCCGAGCGACGCGGCGGTCTCCTCGTAGCTGGTCATCAGCCCGGCCAGCGCCCCCTCCAGGCTGATGACCAGGAACGGCATCGCCACGAACGTCGCCGCGACCACCGCGCCCGAGGTGTGGAACGGCAGCGTGACGCCGAACGTCTCCTCCAGCCACGGCCCGAGCAGTCCGCGCCGCCCGAAGCCGAGCAGCAGCGCGACCCCGCCGACGGTCGGCGGCAGCACCATCGGCAGCAGGACGAGCGAGCGGACGACCGCCTTGCCGGGGAAGTCGACGCGGGCCAGCAGCCAGGCCAGCGGCACGCCGAGGACCAGCGAGAGGCCGAGCGACCAGAAGGAGACGACCAGCGAGAGCCGCAGCGCCTCCGTGACGCCCTCCGCGCCCAGGTGCGCGCCGAGCCGCCCCCACTCGGTGCGCACGAGCACCCCGACCAGCGGGATCGTCAGCAGCGCGATCGCGACGAGCGCGGGCACGGCCAGCACGAGGGGCGGGCGGGTGCGGCCGGGGGCGGGGCGTTTCATGTCGGGTCCAGGGGGTCGTACGACGTACCGGTCGAAGGTGCGAGCTCAGGCTCTCGGCGCACCGCTACGGCTGCTGGAAGCCCGCGTCCCGCAGGATCTTCTGCGCCTCGGGCGACGCGAGCCACTTCACGAACGCCTCGGCCGCCGCGCTGTTCCCGGACGTCTTCAGGGTCGCGGCCGGGTAGGAGGCGACGGCGTTCTGCGCGTCCGGGATGTCGACGGCGTCGACCTTGTCGGTGGCCGTCTCGGCGTCGGTCCTGTAGACGAGCCCCGCGTCCGCCTCGCCCAGCTCGACCTTGCTGAGGACGGCCCGCACGTTCGGCTCCTGCGAGACGGGCTTCACGGTGAGCTTCTGCGCGTCCAGGATCTTCTTGCTGTAGCGGCCGACCGGCACCTCGGGCGCGGCGAGCACGACCTTCAGCGCGCTGTCGGTGAGGCCCTTGAGGTCCTTGACCTTCTTCGGGTTGCCCTCGCCGACGGCGATGACCAGCCGGTTCTTGGCGATCACGGTCGGCGTGCCGGTGTCGGACCTCAGCCCGTCCATGGTCTTGGTGTCGGCGGTCACCAGGGCGTCGGCGGGCGCGCCCTGCCTGACCTGGGCGGCGAGCTCCTGGGACCCGGCGAAGGAGAACGTGATCTTCGTGCCGGGGTGCGCCTTCTCGTACGCGGCGCCCGCCGTCTTGAAGACGTCGGTGAGCGAGGCGGCGGCGAGGACGGTCAGCTTCGCGGAGGACGTCGAGTCCTTCTTGCCGTCGCCGCCGCGCCCCTTCTTGCCGTCCTTGTCGTCGCCGCCGCAGGAGGCGAGGAGCGGTACGAGCAGGGCGGCGGTGACGACGGCGGCCGCGGCGCGGCGCCGGGCGAGGGTCTTGTGAGTCATGTGGACGGCACTTCCTGGGAGCGGGCGCCTGCACGGGGCGCGGGGCACGGGGCGCGGGGAGTGGGGAGCGGAGGAGCGGAGGAGCGGGAGCGTGGGGCCGCACCGGGGACGGCCGGTGCGGCGGCTCGGGACGGCGGCTCGGGACGGGCGGCCGGGACGGCGGCCGATCCGGACGGCCGGGGGCGCGGCGGATCCGCGACGGCCGGGGCCGTCGCGGCCGACCTCAGACGCGGTCGATGTGCACGCTGGTGGACTTCACCCGGGCGGTGGCCCGCATGCCCACCTCCAGGCCGAGTTCCTCGACTGCTTCCCTGGTCAGCAGGGACACCAGCCGGTGCGGCCCCGCCTGGATCTCGACCTGGGCGGCCACGTCGCCGAGCTTCACGGCGGTCACGATGCCCGGAAAGGCGTTCCTGGCGGAGGTGTACGAGGGGTCGTCCTCGCTCCCGCCGTTCTGGCCGACCTCGATGGAGAACGCGGCCAGGTCGCGTCCGTCGATCAGTCGGCGGCCGCTCTCGTCGCGGTGGGTCGCGACCCTGCCCGCGTCGGCCCAGCGGCGGGCGGTGTCGGGACTGACGCCGAGCAGCTGCGCGGCCTGACCGATCGTGTAGGACTGCATGTGCGTCAAGATAGGGGAAGGTTCATCGCATTTACAGCCCCTTCAGGGGAACCCACATGGCAGATGCGAACCCCCATGGACGATCCGACGATCCGGTGGTCCGGTGGTCCGGCGGCCCCCGGGGAGCGCGGTCCTCAGCCGTACTGGCGGCAGCGGCCGGGGAACACGGCCCGTACGCGCCCGGTGAGCAGCCCGAGCGCGAGCGCGGCGCGGGACGCGTCGGCGTCCGCGTCCGAGCCGAGCTGCTGCCCCAGCCCCTCGACCAGGCTGTGCAGTTCGAGCGCGGCCAGCTCGGGATCGGTGTCGTCCGGCACCTCCCCGCACTCCTTGCCGTTGCGGACGGCCGTGGCGAGCATCGAGCGGATCAGCCGCCCGGTCTCGGCGTGCGCGTCCGCGAGGCTCGGGTTGTCGACGGTCCGCCCGAGGAACGCCAGGTTCACGCGGTGCGCCGAGCGCCGCCGCTCGTCGACGGGCAGCCACTCGGCCAGGCCCTCGACGACGACGTCGCGGATCGGCAGCCGCTGGCGCGTGGCGCGTTCGCCGAGCGTGGAGACGCGGTCGATGACCTTCCGCACGACGCGTTCGTGGGTGAAGCGCAGCATCTCGTCCTTGGTCGGGAAGTAGTGCTGCACGTGCCCGACGGAGACGCCGGCGGCGGCGGCGGTCCTGGCGACGGTGACCTGGTCGAGCCCCTTCTCGGTGATCAACTCCTGTACGGCGTCGGCGACCTGGACGCGTCTGGCTTGGTGATCGACGACCTTCGGCATGCCGCCAGGGTATCGGCCGCGGGGCCTTGCGGACCGCGTAAACAATATGCTCGTATTGTAAAAACGCGAGGCGCGGGAGAGCGCAGGGGGAGGCGGAGCCATGACGGTGTTCCAACGGCGCGTGCGGACACGGGGGTTACGGCGGTGGCGGGCGGGGGCGGCGCTCGCGGCGCTGCTGCTGGTGACGGGCACGGCGGGCACGGCGGGCACGGCGGGTGCGGCGGGCGCGCGAGGAGAGCCACGCGCGGTCGGCCCCGGCACGGACGGCCCCCGCACCACCGCGCCCCGTACCGCTGAACCCCGTACCGCTGAACCCCGCGCCACCGCGCCCCGTACCGACTGGTCCCGCATCGACGCCTTCGTCCGCGGCCGGCTGGACGCCACCGGCACCCCCGGCGCGGCGCTCGCCGTGATCGAGGGCGGCAGGGTGGTGCACGAGCGGGGCTTCGGCGAGGACGGCCGGGGCCGCCCCGTCACGCCCGGCACCCCGTTCCTGTGGGGCTCGGTGTCCAAACCGGTCACCGGGGTCGCCGTGATGCAGTTGGCGGAGGCGGGCCGGATCGACATCGACGAGCCGGTGCGGACGTACCTGCCCTGGTTCCGGCTCGCGGACGGGGCGGCGTCCGCCCGCATCACGCCCCGCCACCTGCTGACGAACACCAGCGGCATCCCGACGGCGGCCAGCGGCGAGGTCGGCGACCGCTACGACAACGCGCCGTCCGCGCTGACCAGGGCCGTGCGCGCGCTCGCCGACGTCTCCCCGCAGGCGCGGCCCGGGGAGTCGTACGCCTACTCCAGCGCGGGTTACGCGGTGCTGGGCGCCCTGGTCGAGGAGGTGACGGGACAGCCCTTCGGCGCGTACCTGCACGCGAAGGTGCTCGGCCCGCTGGGCATGGAGCACGCGGTCGTCACCGAAGGGGACTTCGCGCGCGAGCGGGTGGCGCCGGGGCACAGGTCGGTGTTCGGCAGGCAGGTGGCGTTCGACGCGCCCTACGACACGTCGGGCGTGCCGTTCGGTCACGTCGGCGGCAGTCTGCGGGACTTGACGCGTTTCGTACGGGCCGAGCTGGGGGGAGGCGCGCTGGAGGGGCGCCGGATCCTTTCGCCCCGTACGACGGCCGACACCCAGTACGGCCACGTCAGGAGCAGCACGGGCCGCTACGGCCTCGGCTGGTCGGTCGGCACGCTCAAGGGCACGGGCGAGCGCACGGTCTGGAAGGACGGCGCGCTGCCCGGGTTCCACGCGATGGTGGTCATGCTGCCGGAGAGCGACCGGGCGGTGGTCGTGCTCCAGAACGCGTACCACCAGCTGCGCGCGCGGGAGTTCGGCGACGCGGCGTTCGGCACGGCGCAGCTCCTGTCGGGCGCACGACCGACCACGACCCCGAGGGACCCCCTGGTCACGGCCCTTCCCTGGACGCTCGGGGCGCTGTCCCTGGTCCTGCTGACCGCGCTGGCGGCCCCGGCGGTACGGCGCCGGGGCCGGGCGCACAGGGCGGCGGTACGGGCCCGCTCCCGCACCCGGACGACGCTGACGACCCTGGCGGCGACCACGGCGTGCCTGGCCCTGGCCGGCACCCTGTGGTGGTTCCCGACGACGATGGACGGCACCCTGCGGATGGCTCTGCTGTGGGCCCCGGACACGGGGTGGGCGGCGGTGACGGCGTTGGCGCTGTCGCTCCTGCTGGCGGCGGAGCGGGTGGCCCTGGGGGTGCGGGACGTACGGGCGGGGAGGCGCCGGGGAAGCGACGGGGAGGCGGGCCCGCGCGAGCCTTCGCCGGTCGCTTAGGGTTCGGTCCATGTCCAGTCCTGGAGACGTGCCGCCGGAGATCCTGAACCGGCTGCGGCCGATCTGCCTGCGGTTGCCCGAGTCGTACGAGGAGCCCGCCTGGATCGGCATGCGCTGGCGGATCCGCAAGCGGACGTTCGCCCACGTCTTCGTGCCGGACGTGGACCGCCACCCGTTGTACGCCTCGCACGCGGCAGCGGGCCGGGAACCGGTCGTGATGACCTTCCGGGTGCCCGCCGACGACCTGCTGGGCCTGACCGCGGGCGGGTACCCGTTCTTCCGGGCCAGTTGGGGCTTCAACGTCGTCGCGGCCGCGCTCGGCGAGGACACGGACTGGACCGAACTCACGGAACTGATCACCGACAGCTACCGGGAAATGGCCCCCAAGTACCTGGCGGCCCAGGCGACCCTCCCGTAGCCGCGCGAGAGCGGGGCAGACGCCGCAGCCGCCCGTGCACCCCGGGGCGGGCGCCCGCCCCGGGGCCCGGGACCCGCGCCCCGGGACCCGGCAGAGCCCGTGCGCCCCGCCGTACGCGAAACGGCACCCCGGGGGACGGCCCCCAGAGAGCGCCCCCGCTCCGCCCCCGCCCCGCCTCACCCCAAGATCGCCCGCATCTTCGCCGCCAGATAGTCCCCCGCCCGAACCCCCGCGTACCGCCGCCGCCCCACGGGCGCCCCCAGCGACTCGACGAGAGTGCCGGGCGCACACCCGTGGAAGTACACCAACGACGTCAGCTCCTCCCGGGCCGCATCGGACGGCGGCGCCAGCACCCGGTGCCGCCCCGACCGCCACCGGTCCCCGCTCCAACGGGCCATGAGGTCGCCGATGTTGAGGGTGACGGCCCCCGGCACGTACGGCGCGTCCCGCCACCCGGCGGCCCCCGCATCGCCCCTGGTCCCGGCCCTGGCCCCGGCCGTGCCTCCGGCCCCCGCCCCGGCCGTGCCTCCGGCCCCCGCCCCGGCCCCGGTCCCGGCCCCGGCCCCGGCCCCCGTCCCCTCCTCCTCGTAGACCTGGAGCCCGCCCCTCCCCGGCTCCCGGTCCAAGAGCGTGATGAGGCCGAAGTCCGTGTGCGGCCCGACCCGGAACTGGCCGGGCAGAGCGGGCCCCGTCTCGGCGGCGGCCGGGTACCAGTTGACGGTGAAGTCCCAGTGGGGGCGGTCCGTGTGGCGGGTGAAGAAGTCGCCGGGCAGGTGCAGGGCCGTGGCCATCACCCGCAGGAGCGTGTCGGCCAGCGCGTGCATCCGCCCGGTGTACTCGGTGACCAGCGGAAGCAGCTCCGGCACCTCGTCGGGCCAGCGCCCAGGCAGCCGTACGCCCCCGGCCGCGCACGACCACACCTCCAACAGGTCCGGCGGCGTGAGGGTCCCCTCCGACCTGGCGGTCACCACCTGATCCCGGCCGATCCAGCCGCGCCGCTCGGGCAGTTGGGCGTACCGCGCCTTGACCTCGGCCGGGAGGTGGAAGAACTCGCGCGCCGCGGCCCGGACCCGGGCGGGCAGGCCGGGATCGATGCCGTGCCCGGTCACGAGGAGGAACCCGGTCGACCGGAGCGCGCGGTCGACGTGCCCGGCGAGCCGCTCCCGGGCGGCGCCGTCGTCCGGCGACCAGTCGGAGAGGTCGACGAGGGGGATGTGTGCGGTGGTCATGAGGTCCTGCCTTCCACGGAACGAAAGTGCGTCGGGCGCGCAACCACAGGAAGCCCGAGGGGCGTTGAGGGCCGCACCGCCACCATCGGGGCGAGGCGCCGCGCGCCCCGGGCCGTACCCTCGACTACGGCAGAATCAGTCGTGGAGACAGGAGTACGCGGTGGATTCCCGCCTCCTGGACGAGCTGGACCAACTGCTGCTGCGAGCGCTCCAACTGGACGGCAGGGCCCCCTTCAGCCGCATCGCGCGCGACCTGGAGGTCTCCGAGCGGACCGTCGCCCGCCGCTTCCAGCGGCTGCGCGAGCTGGGCCTGCGGGTGGTCGGCCAGCCGGTCGCGGCCCGGCTCGGCCTGGCCCGCTGGCTGCTGCGGCTGCACTGCACGCCGGACGCGGCGGGCACCATCGCCGACGCGCTCGCCCGCCGCCCGGACACCTACTGGGTCACGCTGGCATCGGGCGGCACGGAGGTGTACTGCGCGCTGAACGTCCGCTCCTCCGCGCAGCGCGACGCCCTGCTGCTCCAGAAGCTGCCCCGCACCCCGCAGGTCCTCTCGGTGAGCGCGCACTGCATGCTGCACACGTTCATCGGGGCGACGAGCACCTGGCACGCGACGCGCCACGGCCGGGTCCGCACGGCCCAGGCGCCCCCCGACCCGTACGCGGTGGATTCCGGCACCCCCGCCCCGCCGCCCCTTCCCCTGGACGCCACGGACCGCACCCTCTTCGCCGAGCTGGCCCGCGACGGCCGGGCCTCCCTGCCCGAACTGGCCGCGGCGGCCGACCGCTCCCCGTCCAGCGTCCAGCGCCACCTGGACCGGCTGCGCGACGAGGGCGCCCTGAGCCTCGCCGTGGACTTCGACCCCCGCCACCTCGGGCACCACATGCCCACCCGCATCTGGCTGAACGTCGCCCCGGCCCACCTGCGCACGGTCGGCGAAGCCCTGGCGACCCACCCGCAGATCGCCTTCGCCGCCGCGGTCACGGGCGACGCGAACCTGGTGGCGAACGGCGTCTTCCGCGACCCGGCGGACCTCTACGCGTACGTGGACCGCCGCATCGGCCGGCTCCCGGGAATCCAGAGCATCCGGACGGCCCCGACGCTGCGGGAGGTGAAGCGCGTCGCGCCCCCGGTGCCGTAACCGACCCCCCGGTGCCGTAACCGACCCCCTGGCGCCGTAACCGACCCCCTGGCGCCGTGACCGCCGTGCCGCGCGGCCCTATCGGGAACGGTCCCTGGGGAAGGGCCCGGTGCCGGGCGGGCTGTGCACGATCACGTGCGCGAGCTCGACGAGCTTCATCCGGTTGCTGCGGGCGTGGCGGCGCAGCAGGTCGAAGGCGTCGGTGACGCTGCATTCGAGGCGCTCCGAGAGGATGCCCTTGGCCTGCTCGATCAGTACGCGGCTGTCGAGCGCGGTCCGTAGCTGGCGCTCGCGCTCCTGGGAGGCGCGCAGGGAGTCCTGGTGGAGCAGGCAGATCGCGGTGGCCGTGGCGAGCAACTGCCCTTCGCGCACGTCGGCGGGGAGCAGGGCGCCGTGCCGGTGGTAGAGGTTGAGGGAGCCCCACACCCGCTGGTCGTGGCGGATGGGCAGCGCGGTGACCGCGGCGAAACCGGCCTTGAGGGCGCTCGGGGTGAAGCGGGGCCAGCGGACGCGGCTGTGCGGGTGGGTGATGGGAACGTCCGTCAGCGGCTTGCTGATCAGACGGCTGTCCAGGCACGGGCCCTCCCGCAACTCGTCCTGCAACCGCTCCAATTGGTGGGCGGCCGTGCTGGACGCCGCAGTGCGCAGGAGGTGCCCGTCGTGGTCGGCGAGGCTGCAACTGGCCGCGTCGACGCCCGGCAGGCGCGCGGCGAGCTGGGTGAGCCGCTGAAGCACCCGGGCCCCGTCCTCGTCGCGCAGGGAGGCGTCGACGAGGTCGAGCAGGGCGGGAGCTGCCGGTTGCTCGTGCGGGAGGGGAGGTGTCATCTGCGGGCCCCGGAGCTTCGGAGGGAGAGTGGACGGAGTTACGGCACACTCAGAGCCAAGCACATAGTGCGAACCCCCGACTACTGGGCGTGAGGCATTCGCTGACGCGGTACGGAGGTCTTCGGCACCGTCGCCGCGTCACCGCAGTGCGAATCCCCCCGCGTCACCGCAGGACGAACTCCGCCGCGTCACCGCAGGACGAACCCCGTGCCGAGGTCGTCCGCCGGGTCGAGCGCGAAGCGGTGCTCGCCGGTGCGGTACGCGGTGCCCGTGACCTCCGGGACGACGGCCGGGTGCCCGTCCGAGGTCAGCTCCTCGACGACGCGCGCGGTGAAGCGGCTGCCGACGATCGAGTCGTGCACCAGGGTCCGGCCCGGCTTGAGCAGGCCGTTCGCCGCCAGCACGGCGATGCGGGAGCAGGTGCCCGAGCCGCACGGGGAGCGGTCCACCTGACCGTCGGCGAAGACGGTGACGTTGCGCTGGTGGGGGTTGCCGTCCGGATCGGCGCCGAGGTCGTCGTGGAGGATGGTGCCGTAGATGCCGCTGAGGCGGTCGTCGCTGGGATGGCGGGCGTACTCGGTGTCGTTGAGGGCCCACTTGACCTCGCGGCCGATGGCGATGAGGTCGTTGTAGTGCGCGGGCGTCACGGCCAGCCCGACGGAGGCCGCGTCGAGGTGCGCGTAGATGGCACCGCCGTAGGCGATGTCGACGAGGACGTCGCCGCGCGAGGTGGCGAGGGGGACCCGTTCGGCGATCAGGTAACTGGGGACGTTGACGAAGTCGATCCCCGTGATCCGACCTTCCCCGCCCTCCCCGGCTGCTCCGTCCCTGTCGCCGCCCTCGGTCCGCACGCGCAGGGTGACCCGGCCGGAGGGGACGTCGATGACGACGGTGGTGGTGCCGGAGGGGTCGCGCGCCACGCGCCCGCTCTGCACGGCCCACGCCGCGAGCGCGATCGAGCCGTGGCCGCAGGCGGTGGAGAAGCCGTCCTTGTGCCAGAACAGCACGCCGAAGTGGGCGCCCTCGTCGTCGGGCGGGGTGATGAACCCGCCGTACATGTCGGCGTGTCCGCGCGGCTCCGAGCACAACAGCCTGCGCAGACCGTCCACTTCGGGATCGGCGATGGCGAAGGTGCGCCGCTCGGCGACCGTGGCGCCGTCGATGGCGACGGGCGGTTCGGGGACGATCCGGAAGGGCTCGCCGCCGGTGTGGTAGTCGACGGTGCTGATCTCCGTCTGCTGCTGCCTGGCCATGGTCGTCTCCTCGTGCGGGGGTGTGCCACGGGTCGCTGCTCGGTCACCGGCGCTGCGGAGCCGCACTGCCCGGCCGGTCAGGTGTAATACATTACCCAACACTCGTCAACGAGGCAGTGGGGGAGTGAAGTTGTGCCGGTACGGTGCGGAAGAGCCGTTTTCGTACGGGCGACGGTCCCGTCGTCACCCCGAGGCCCAGCCGGAGGAGCTACCGCCCCCAGCCCCGTGCCCCCCGCCCCCCGCCCCGCCTCACGCGGTCTCCGAGCGCCCCGCCCAAATGCCCCGGCTGTGCGCGAGGTGGCTGCGCATCAGCTCGACCGCGCGTTCGCCGTCCCCCGCCTCGATCGCGTCCACCAGCGTGATGTGCTCCTCGCCCGACTGCGTCAACCGGCCCTGGTCCGCGAGCTTCTGCAGCCCCTGCATGCGGGCCTGGTCGCGGAGTTGGGCGACCATCGCGACCAGCCGGCCGTTGCCCAGCAGCTCCAGCAGGCCGAGGTGGAACTGCCGGTCCTTGTCGAGGAACGCGACCAGATCGCCCTCCCGCGCCGCCTCGGTGATCTCCTCGGCCAGCCGCCGGAACTGCGGCACGGGCGCCCCGGCCAGGACCTCGACGACGTCCGCCATCGCCGGTGCCTCCAACAGCGTACGGATGCGGAAGATCTCGTCCAGGTCGTGCTCGCCGAGCACCGGCACCCGGAAGCCGCGGTTGCGGATCACCTCCACCATGCCCTGGTTGGCCAGGTCCATCACCGCCTCGCGCACCGGGGTGATGGACACCCCGAGCTCCTCGGCGACGCTGATGACGCTGAGCACCTCGCCGGGCTCGATCTGCCCGAGGACGATCCGGGTGCGCACCGCCTCGCGCGCCTGCTCGCGCAGGCTGACCGACCTCAGGCGGGTGGTGGGCGTACGGGCTGCGGCGGAGCGGGAAGCGGTCACGCCTCATACATAACACGGCACCGCGAACCCCCACCCCGCCCCGCTCGATGAGGTGTAATACCTCACGAGGGGCCCCGCTTTCCCCACGCGCTCCCCGCGCACCCGGGGAAGGCCCCCGCCCCCGACGCCCCCACCCCCGATGCCCCACGATGCGGAGCTCCCATGCAGACCGTCACCGTCGACGCCCGCCAGATCCGCGAGGCCGTCACCATGCGCGAGGCCATCGACGCGGTACGCGGCGGCTTCGTCGACCTGGCCGCCGGCGAGTTCGAGATGCCCACCCGTACCGTGCTGCGCGACGGCCGGTTCCTGGTGATGTCCGCGCACCACCGCGCCACCGCCTCCGCCGCGATCAAGACGGTGAGCCTGAACTTCGACCGCGTGCCCGCCATCGCCGGAACCGTGGTGTGGACGGAGATGGGCCGCGCCGACACCCTCGTCGCCGACGCGGCCACCGTCACCAGCCTGCGCACCGGCGCCGCCGTCGGCGTCGCCACCGACCTGCTCGCCCCCGCGGGCGCGGGCCGCCTGACGCTCATCGGGGCGGGCGGCCAGGCCCTCGACCAGGTGCGAGCCGTCCACGCCGTACGCCCCCTGCGCGAACTGACCGTGGTCACCACCGCCCCGCCCCGCGCCGAAGCACTGGCCGAACACCTGGCCCCCGAACTGCCCGGCGTGCGCATCCGCACGACGACCGACGCCGGGTCCGCGGTGGGCGACGCCGAGATCGTCTGCTGCGCCACCAACGCGACCAGCCCGCTCTTCCCCGAACGCGCCCTGCCCGCCCGGGTCCACGTCAACGCCATCGGCGCCTTCCGCCCCACGATGCGCGAACTCCCCGACGAACTCCTCGCGGACAGCGCGGTGGTCATCGACGAGCGCGAGGCGATCCTCGAAGAGTCGGGCGAGATCCTCCACGCGCTCGGCACGGGCGCCATCACCGAGTCCGACCTCACGGAACTGGGCAGCGCCCTGACGGCCCCCAACCCCCCGCGCGCCGAACGAACGGTCTTCAAGACGGTGGGAATCGCGATGCAGGACTGGGCGGTCACCCGCCTCCTGGCGGAGAAGTTCCTGCCCTGACCGGCCCCGAGGGCACGTAAAGCACGGTTCGCCGTTGCCGTTGCCGGACCCGTCGTAGGACTGTACGAGTTCGACCGCCTTGGCGGCACGCGTCACTTCCGGGCGCGGACGCCGCCCGGCGCCGGTTCCCGGGCCCCCTCGCGCGTCCGGCAGGTCAGGTCCTCGGCCGGGAGCCTGCCTGTGGTCAGGTAGGCCGTGGTGCTCTCGTCCGCGCAGGACCCGAAGGGGTAGACGCCGTGGCCCTCCCCTCCGGCGACGGTGATCATCCGGGAGCCGCGCAGGGCCCGGTGCATGGCCCGGCCGGAGGCCAGCGGAGTCTGGGGGTCCCACTCGTTCTGCACGATCAGCGATCCGACCCCGTTGTCCACCTTCGTCGTGGGCTCACTGCCCGGCTCCCAGAAGGCGCACGGTGTGATGGTGGATGCGAAGTCGCCGTACAGCGGATACCGCGCCTTGTCGCGGATCGCGTCGCGGCGGTACCGCTCGGGGTCGTGCGGCCACGTGCGGGTGTCGGCGCACAGGACGGTCCAGGCGCTCGCGTCGGCGTTGTCCGGGGGCACGGGCTGTCGGGGAACGGCCTGCTCAGGAGTGCCGGACGGGCTCAGTCCAGTGCCGGACGAGCCGGGCTCGGCGCCGGACGGGCCCGGTCCAGTGCCGGACGGGCTCGGCTCGGTGCCGGACTGGCCCGGTCCCCGGCCCTCGGCGGCCGTCCTCAGCCCGGCGACCCATTCGGCGGCCGCCCGAACGCGGAAGAACGTGCCGCGCTGGGCGCGGATCCCGTCGCCGGTGAGGGGCCCATCGCCGGAGTCGATGGGCTTCCGGTCGGCCCGAGCGACCAGGCGCCAGAAGGTCTCGCGGACCTCGGCCGGGGTGCTGCCCAGCTCGTACGTCGTGTGCCGACGGGCGGTCCACCGGCTCCACCGCGTGAAGGCGGGCTCGGTCCCCTCCGCCATCGCCTGGAGCGTGCCGCGCCCGTACCGCACCGGATCGGTCGCGCTGTCCAGCACGAACCGGTCCGCCCGCTGCGGGAACATCTGCATGTATACGGCACCTAGGTAGGTGCCGTACGAGTACCCCACGTAGGAGATCTTCCGCTCTCCCAGCACGGCCCGGACGACGTCCATGTCGCGGGCGGTGTTGCGGGTGGTGAGGTGCCGCAGCCGGTCGCCCTCCTCGGCCCGGCACTTCTCGGCCACCGTACGCGCCCACTCCACGTCCTTCGCGAAGGTCCCGGCCCTGTACGGGCGATCGGTGATCCTTTCTTCGGCGGTCAGGCCGCAGCCGACGGGGGAGCTCCGCCCGACGCCCCTCGGGTCGAACCCGATGAGGTCGTACTGCCTCCTCACCTCCTCGGGGAGGTCCGCGCCCACCTCGACGGGCATGTGCAGGCCCGGTCCGCCGGGGCCGCCGGGGTTGAACAGCAGAACGCCCCGCCGCTCCTTCGTACTGCCCGCTTTCAACCGGGACACCTCGATCTCCAACTTCTCACCGTCGGGATCGCGGTAATCCAGGGGCACTTCGAGAGTCGCGCACTGAAAGGCGGCGGGACTCCGCGCGCCGCACCGCTGCCACTGGGGCTTCTGCTGCGTGTACTGCCGAAGGGGATTCTCGGCCGTGGATGCCGCAACCTTGGACGCCCCGGCCGCGGAAAAGGTCGCTGCGGGTGTCAGCGTCAAAACGAAATTCGCCGCGATGCCGACGGCCACGAGAGACGCCATTCGTGTTTTTCGCACCGTAGTCCTCGTCCTCACTTTCCGGTGGACTGCTCGTGGCCGCACTGCCGGTGCCACCACGACCGGGAGCGCCGACACCGCCACGGCCAGGCCGTTCTTGCCCGTACGGTGCGGTGGCACCCCTGTTCCTCGTTCCTCGCGTTGTCCGTCAGCCGACCTCCGGCCGACCGCTCGGGGCACGATCCTGGCTTCCGGGCGGCCCGGCGCGCATCGCGGGAAAGCGGGAAAAAGGGCTCCCCCGATCGAGGGAGGCCCCCGGCCGGAAATCCGGCGATACTGGGCTGATCATGATCAGGGGAATCCGGCCGCTGCTGAGCGGCTCCACGTATTCGGGCATGCTGTTCGCCTTTTGCGGCGCGCTGGCGAGCATTCCACTGCTGCCTTTCGCGATGCTGCCGGCGCTGGCGTGGCCGTCCGCCCACTACGGAACGCAGGCCGTCCTGACCCTGTTGGTCTGGGCGGTGCTGATAGGCACGGTCGGTCTTGCCCGCACCACGCGGCGGGCACTGATCGCGTGCGCCCGCAGGCTGCTGAGGCTCCCCCTGGAGCCCCCGCCCCCGGCCCCCGCCTCCACCCCCATCCCCACCCCCGAAGTGCCGACCGGCGTGGACCGCCTGCGGACCCCGCTCTGGCTGCTGCTGCACGTGGCGCTGGGGTGGACCGGGGCACTGGTCACTGGTGCGCTGGTCCTCGTGGGCCTGACCCTCCCGGTCGACTGGTTCCGCACCGAGGCGGGGCTGAGCCTGTTCGGACGGTCCGTGCGGCCGGACGACGGTTGGCAGAGCGCGGCGGTGGCGCTCGGCTGCCTGCTGTCGGCGGCGGTCGTGTGTGCGGTGGTGGCGAACGCTCTGCGGTGGCTGGCCCCCAGGCTGTTGGGTCCTTCGTCGGCCGAGCTGCTCGCGCTGGCGGCCGAGCGGGAACAGCGGCTGGCCGAACGGAACCGACTGGCCCACGAGTTGCACGACTCGATCGGACACACCCTGACGGCGACCACGATCCAGGCCGCGGTGGCCGGCGAAGTGCTCTCCGCCGATCCGGCCGCGGCGCGGGCCGCCCTGCGCGGCATCGAGGAATCGGCCAGGGCCGCGCTGGAGGACCTGGACTACGTACTGGGCGTGCTGCGCGCGGAGAAGCCGGAGACGGCGCCGCACCGCACGTTGACCGATCTGCCCGAACTGTTCGACCGGCTGCGGCACGCGGGCGCGGTGGTCGAGCCGGAACTGTCGGGCGACCTGGCGCAGGTCCAGGGGACGCTCTCCCGGGCGGCGTACCGGATCCTCCAGGAAGGGCTGACGAACGCGCTGCGGCACGGGGCGGGCGGTCCGGTCGAGGTCCGGGTGGCGGCCGGTCCCGACGGCCTTGAGCTCGGCGTGGTCAACCGGACCGGGGCGGGGCCGGACGCGGGCCAGGGCCCGGGTGCCTTCCCCACGTCCGGGCACGGCCTGCCAGGTCTGGCCGAGCGCGTGCGGCTGCTGCACGGCGATTTCGAGGCGGGCCCGGACGGGCCGCTCCACTGGCGGTTGGCGGTCCGCCTGCCGATACGGGTGGCGGCATGACCGGCCCTGACGCCGACGCGGCCGTCACGCTCCTGGTCGCGGACGACGACGAGGTGACCCGCAGCGGTCTGCGCACCCTGCTCGCGGCACAACCGGGGATCGAGGTGGTCGGCGAGGCGTCGGACGGCGTCGAGGCGGTGGAACGGGCGCGGCAACTGCGCCCGGACGTGGTCCTGATGGACGTACGGATGCCGCGCCGCAACGGGATCGAGGCCACTCGCCGGCTCCTCGCCGCATCGGCCGAACCGCCGAAGGTCGTGATGATCACCACCTTCGAGAACGACGACCACGTCACCGCCGCGCTCAGCGCGGGGGCCAGCGGATTCGTGCTCAAGCGACGGCCGGTCAGGGAGATCGCGGAGGCGGTACGGGTGGTGGCGGCGGGGGAGGCGATCCTCTTCCCGGCGGCCCTGCGCCGGATGGTCACCGCCCGCCCGCTGGACCGCACCGAGGCGTTGCCGAAGGCGGCGCTGACGGTACGGGAGGAGGAGGTCCTGCGGCTGATGGCCACCGGCCGGTCCAACCCGGAGATCGCGCGGTCGCTCACGGTGAGCCTGGAGACGGTGAAGACGCACGCGGGAAACGTACTGACCAAGCTCGGCGCCCAGAACCGGACCCACGCGGTGGTGATCGCCTACGAGTCGGGCCTGGTGGTGCCGGGCTTCACCGCCTGAAGACGGCCACCCGTCCACCCAGACCTGAACCAGGGCGAACGAGCCGCCCGACAAAGGGAGTTGGAGCCACCGGCCAAGACATCCCCGAAAACCACTCAGGGACCCGACCCGCTCTCGCGGATCAAGCCCCTGACCTGGTCTTACAGCTGTCGGGGTGGCGGGATTTGAACCCACGACCTCTTCGTCCCGAACGAAGCGCGCTGCCAAGCTGCGCTACACCCCGATGTCACCGTTTGTCGCGGCGACATCGATTACTTTAGCCCACCCGCGCCCGGAGGCGAAATCCGGTTTCGGCGGGGCGTCGGGCGGGTGCGGTCCAGGGCCACCAGGGCCAGGCCCAGGGCGTAGAACAGCAGGCCGAAGACCACCGCGTTGCCCAGCACCCCCGCGTAGCCGTGGTCGTCGACGTCCAGGAAGGGGTACGGGTAGCGGGCCTCGTCGCCCGGTGACAGGAGCGCTCCCCGGGTCAGGGCGAAGACCAGGTACGCCGCCGGGTAGAGCATCCACTGGGCCGCGTGCCGGGCGCGCAGGCCGCCCGCCGGGGTGAGCGCGAGCCAGTCCAGGAGGACGGCGATCGGGGTGACCGTGTGGAGGAGCTGGTTGGAGACCGTGCGCCAGGCGTTCACCGGGGCGTCGGGGTCGTCCGTCATCGAGAAGCCGCTCGCCGCGTTGTCCAGCACCAGGTGGTAGACGAGCCCCGTGATCAGGATGAAGAGCAGGGTGCCCCCGGTGAGCCGGGGCGACAGGGGCGGGCGGCCCGTCCAGGCGCGGTGGGCTGACGCACCCAGCACCAGCGCCACCAGGATGTTCGACTGGATCGTGAAGTAGCTCAGCACCCTGGGCGGCTCGCCGACGACCAGGTCGATCACGACCCCCGTCACCGCCGCCGCGCAGATCAGGGCGCGGAACGCGGCGGCGTACGGGCGGCGGGCGGAGGGTGCCGGGCGTACCGGTGGGGCGCTCATGGCCCCACCGTATGCCGTATGTCGTGAAATGGACCAAAAAGGGCTATTCGGCTGCCGTGAGCGTCAGCAGCGTCGCCTCGGGCGGGCACGCGAACCGCACCGGCGTGTAGCGGCTCGTGCCGCACCCCGCGGAGACGTGGAGGTACGAGGTGCGGTCGTCGACCGTGTGGGTCGAGAGGCCCTTCACCCGGTCCGTGTCCAGGTCGCAGTTGGTGACCAGCGCCCCGTAGAAGGGGACGCACAGCTGGCCGCCGTGCGTGTGGCCCGCCAGGACCAGCGGGTACCCGTCCGCCGTGAACGCGTCCAGCGCGCGCAGGTACGGCGCGTGCACCACGCCGATCGAGAAGTCGGCGGACCCGTCGGGACCGCCCGCCACCTTCTCGTACCTGTCCCGCTTGATGTGCGGGTCGTCGAGCCCGGTGAACGCGATCTCGAAGCCGTCCAGCTTCAGGTTGCCCCGGGTGTTCGTGAGGTCGAGCCAGCCGGCCTCGTCGAAGGCGTCGCGCATCGGCTCCCACGGGTTGTGGACGGCGCCCACGACCGGCGGGTTGCCGTTCAGGCCGTGCTTGCCCTTCACCTTCTCCAGCAGGTAGCGCCCGGGGTTGCGGAGCGTGGGGCCGTAGTAGTCGTTGGAGCCGAAGACGTAGACGCCGGGGAACTCCATCAGCGGGCCCAGCGCGTCCAGCAGTTCCGGCACGCCCTCCGTGTCGGAGAGGTTGTCGCCGGTGTTCACCACGAAGTCCGGGCGCAGCCCCGCCAGGGACTGCAGCCACGCGCGCTTCTTGCGCTGGCCGCTCACCATGTGGATGTCCGAGACCTGGAGGACCCTGAGCGGGCGGGCGCCCTTGGGCAGCACCGGGACGGTGATTCTGCGGAGGCGGAAGGACCGGACCTCGATGCAGGTGGCGTAGGCCAGTGAGGCCGCGCCAACGGCCATGAAACCCAGGGGAACTCCGTAGCGTGCGCGCATGCGTCCATCGTCGCAGACGGCACGTGCCGGAAAATCCGTGGGCGGCGCCGCGGCCGCACCTGCCACACTGGACCCATGACCACGCTCAAGGCCAAGCTCCAGGAAGACCTCACCACCGCCATCAAGGCGCGCGACGAGCTCGTCTCGTCCACGCTCCGGCTGACCCTCACCGCAGTGACCAAGGAAGAGGTCGGCGGCAAGGAGGCGCGTGAGCTCTCCGACGACGAGGTGCGCAAGGTCATCGCCAAGGAGGCCAAGAAGCGCCGCGAGGCGGCCGACGCGTTCGCCCAGGGCGGCCGGGCCGAGCAGGCCGAGCGCGAGCTGGCCGAGGGCGCGGTGCTCGACGCGTACCTGCCCAAGCAGCTCACGGACGAGGAGCTGGAGCAGGTCGTCGCGGCGGCCGTCGCCGAGGCGAAGGCCGCCGGCGCCGAAGGGCCGCGCGCGATGGGCGCCGTCATGAAGATCGTGAACCCGAAGGTGGCGGGGCTCGCCGAGGGCGGCCGGGTGGCCGCGACGGTGAAGCGGCTCCTCGCCTGACGGACCGACGAAGACGAGAAGGGGCGGGGGGGGGGGGGGGGCCCGGCGCCCGCCCCCCCCCCCGCCCGCCCCCCCCCCCCCCCCCCCCCCCCCCCCCCCGGGGGGGGGCGGCGCCGCCCCCGGCCCCCCCCGCCCCTTCTCGTACGTACCGCTACCCGCTACCGCCCCTGCGGCCAGTCCCAGTCGCCGCCGTCGCCGGGCCAGTCCCAGTCGCCGTCGCCGGGCTTCCCGTCACCGGGCTTGTCGGGCTTCCCGTCACCGGGCTTCCCCGGCTTCCCGTCGTCGGGCTTGTTCGGCTTGCCCGGCTTCCCGGGCTTGCCGGGCTTCCCCTTGTCCTTGTCCTTCTCGGGCTCGGGGATGTGCACGGTGCTGAAGTCCCCGGACTCCCTGCCGTCCAGCGCGCCGAGCATCGCGTCGCGCCAGATCGGGCCCGGGACCTTACCGCCGAACACCTTGTCGTGGTACTCGCCGCCGATGTAGATCTGCTCCATGTGCACCTGCTGGGAGGCGCTGCCGATCCAGACCGCACCGGAGAGGTTCGGCGTGTAGCCCACGAACCAGGCGTTCTTCCGCTCGTCCGTCGTGCCGGTCTTGCCCGCGCTGTCGCGCTCCTTGAGGCCGGCCTCCCGGCCCGTACCGGAGTCGACCACGCCGCGCAGCAGGGTGTTGATGGTGTCGGCGGTGTTCTCGGACATCGCCCGCGAGCACTCCGACTTCGGGACCGGCAGTTCCTTGCCGTGCGAGGTCTTGACCGACTCCAGGGCGATCGGCGTGCAGTACGTGCCGCGCGAGGCGAACGCCGCGTACGCGCTGGCCATCGTCAGCGGCGAGATGCCGTCCGAGCCGAGGGTCAGCGGCGCGGGGCTGACCCGCACCTTCTCGCCGTTGCCCATGACCACGCCGAGGTTGTCGGTCATCTTCTGGACCGGGCAGAGTCCGATGTCCTCGACCATCTGCACGAAGTAGGTGTTGACCGACATGGCCATCGCCTCGCGCAGCGGGTAGGGGCCGACCTCCTTCTCGTTCTCGTTCTCCAGCGTGTCCCCGCCGGTGTTCACCCACGGCTTGCCGCTGCACGTGGAGATCGATTCCGGGTAGGGCATCTGGTACGGGGAGGAGTAGGGCTGCGTCGGGGGCTTGCCCTCCTCCAGGGCCGCGGCGGCCACGAACGGCTTGAAGGTCGAGCCGACGGGGAAGCCGTAGTTCGAGCCGCCGTACTTGTTGTTGACCGAGTAGTTGATCTCGGTCTCGTTGTCCCCGTAGCCGTACGGCTTGGACTGGCCCATCGCCTTGACCTTGCCCGTCCCGGGCTCGACCAGCGTGACCGCGGTGGCGACCTTGTCCTTCTGGTAGACGTGGTCCTTGATCGACTGCTGGGTGGAGCGCTGCGACTGCGGGTCCAGGGTCGTGCGGATGGTCAGGCCGCCCTGGTTCCAGAGCTTGGCCCGCTCCTCCTTGTTCTTCCCGAAGACCGGGTCGGTCCGGAAGATCTTCTCCACGTAGTCGCAGAAGAACCCGGCGCCGTCGACGGCGGTGATGCAGCCCTGCTGGGGCTTGCTGACCTTGAGCTTGATCGGGGTCGCCTTCGCCCGGTCGGCGTCGGCCTGCGTGATGTCCTTGACGTCGGCCATGCGCTGGAGCACCACGTTGCGGCGCTTGGTGGCCTGGATGGTGTCGTTGATCGGGTTGTACTGGCTGGGCGACTGGACGAGACCGGCCAGCAGCGCGGCCTCCTCCACCTTCAGGTCCTTGGCGCTCTTGGAGAAGTAGCGCTGGGACGCGGCCTCGACGCCGTAGGTCTGCTGGCCGAAGAAGGTGATGTTGAGGTAGTTCTCCAGGATCTTCTTCTTGCCGAGCTCCTCCTCGACCTGGATCGCGTACTTCAACTCGCGGATCTTGCGGCCGAGGGTCTGCTGCGTGGCCTGCGCGACCTTCGTCGGGTCGTCGCCCGCCTCTTCGACGAAGACGTTCTTCACGTACTGCTGGGTCAGGGTCGAGGCGCCCTGGGTGGTGCCGCCCGACTGCACGTTGCGGTTGAGCGCGCGCAGGATGCCCTTGAGGTCGACCGCGCCGTGCTCGTAGAAGCGCGAGTCCTCGATCGCGACGATCGCCTTCTGCATGTACGGCGAGATCTTTTCGAGCGGGACCACCGTGCGGTTCCTGGAGTAGACCGTGGCGATGGTGCCGCCCTGGTTGTCCAGGATGACGGTGCGTTCGCTCAGCGGCGGGGTCTTCAGACCGGCCGGGATCTCGTCGAACCCCTCGACGGTGCCCTTGGCCGCGAGGCCCAGGACCCCGGCGGCGGGCAGCGCGATGCCTGCGAGCACCGCCCCGGAGAGTACGGAGACGCCGAGGAACTTGGCGGCCTGCTGGGTCCCGGTGAGACCCCCGCCCGAGCGCTTGTTTCCCATGGGGGGCAGCCTACGTTCTCATTCGCCGGACGCGCGTACATGCCTTGGCCTAAGCTGTACTCAACTGTCACAGCAATACCACTCCGCATCAAGCCCCGTTACCGGAGCGGTTACCGGACCGGTACACCGGGTTTCGGAGTCCGGTGGAGTCCACCGGAGTCCGGTGGATTTTCGAATTCACCGTGTGTGTCATCGAACGTCCGTTGTGACTCGGCTGACCCGTCCCGATTTCACCGGGTTAATCACGCATGTCCGCCGCTCACTCCCCCGGGTGATCTGCCGCTTACGCATAGTCCGTTCGGACCATTCAAGATTGGGCCCGAAGGGGGTGTTGTGCTCTGCCCGGCTTCCGTAACGTCCTCAACTGGCAGCGGTGAATATGCCTCTGCCGCCGTGGGGGAGCCTCGATTCGGGAGAGGACGGCGCCGGGATGGGCTGGGTAACCGACTGGAGTGCGCAGGCAGCCTGCCGCACTACCGATCCGGATGAACTGTTCGTACAAGGGGCAGCGCAGAACAGGGCCAAGGCGGTGTGCACCGGATGCCCGGTGCGGACCGAGTGCCTGGCCGACGCGCTGGACAATCGCGTCGAGTTCGGTGTCTGGGGAGGCATGACTGAGCGGGAGCGCCGAGCGCTGCTGCGCAGGCGGCCCACGGTCACCTCGTGGCGCAGGCTCCTTGAGACCGCTCGTACGGAATACGAGCGGAGCACGGGAATCCTTCCCGTACTCATCGACGAGGACGACGAGCTGCACGAGACGTACGCGGCGGTGGGCTAGCGGCGGTGGGTCCGCCGGACCCGCCCGCGCCCCTTTCGTACGTACGCCTCGGCAGGGCGTCCCGCCCTCGTCGGACAGCTCCGGCTGTCAGGCAGCTCCGGCCGGCGGAGCCGCGTCGCCGACGGACGCGTCGCCCGCACCGGCCGCGAGCCGATCACCGATGTCCCGCAGCCCCGCGAGATCGTGCACGTCTCCGGGCAGGGCGGGGACCTCGGACACCGCCACCTCGGGGTGGAGCGCGGTGAAGCGGTCGCGCGTTCGCCGTTCACGCGCGAGCACCTGCATGCAATCGGCGTGCAGGCGCAGCAGCCCTGCGGCCAACTGCTCGGCTGAGGGCTGCTCGGCGGTGGAGCCTTCGACGTCGGGGGCGTGCGGTTCGGGGTCCGTGGCGTGGTCCGTGGTGTGGTCTGCGGCGTGCCCGGGGGCTTCGGGGGAGTCGCCCTGGGCGATCGGGGTGGGAGTGCCCCGGGAGCCACGAACACCAGCCTTCCCGGACTCCTGATCGACAATGCGGCCCTCATCAAGATTTTCCGCGGCGGCGAGCGCCCGCTCGGCGGAGAGCCGGGCGGCGCCGCTGCCGTGCACCCGGTTGAGCACCAGGCCCGCCAGCGGCATGTCCTCCGCCGCCAGCCGCTCCACGAAGTACGCCGCCTCGCGCAGCGCGTCCCGCTCCGGCGCCGCGACCACCAGGAACGCCGTGCCGGGCGCCTGGAGCAGCCGGTACGTGGCATCGGCCCGCGTACGGAAGCCGCCGAACATCGTGTCCATCGCCGCGACGAACGTCTGCACGTCGCCGAGCAGTTGACCGCCGATGACCTTGTCGAGCGTGCCCTTCATCATCGACATGCCGACGTTCAGGAACTTCATCCCGGCCCGCCCGCCGACCTTCGCCGGGGCCATCAGCACCTTGATGAACCGCCCGTCCAGGAACGACCCGAGGCGCTTGGGGGCGTCCAGGAAGTCCAGCGCGGAGCGCGACGGCGGGGTGTCGACGATGATCAGGTCCCACTCGTCGCGGGCCCGCAACTGCCCCAGCTTCTCCATCGCCATGTACTCCTGCGTGCCCGCGAAACCGGCCGACAGGGACTGGTAGAAGGGGTTGCCCAGGATCGCGGCGGCCCGGTCCCGGTCCGCGTGCGCCTCGACGATCTCGTCGAAGGTCCGCTTCATGTCCAGCATCATGGCGTGCAGTTCGCCGGGCCCCTCGATGCCGTCGACCCTGCGCGGGACGTTGTCCAGCCGGTCGATGCCCATCGACTGCGCCAGCCTGCGCGCCGGGTCGATGGTCAGCACGACCGCCCGGCGGCCGCGCTCCGCCGCCCGTACGCCCAGGGCCGCGGCCGTCGTCGTCTTGCCGACGCCGCCCGAGCCGCAGCACACGACGATGCGCATCGTCCGGTCGTCGAGCAGCCGGTCCACCTCCAGCGGGGGCGACGCGGCAACGGGCGGGTTCGACGCGGGGCTCATCGGCTCTCCTCCACGACACTCACGACACTCACAGGGCTCACGGGTCTCACGGGTCTCACGGGGCTCGGGACACTCATGGGACTCACGGCGTTCTCACAGGTCCTGACCGCGCAGCGTCCGCGCCAGCCGGTAGATGCCGGCGATGTCCATGCCGTCGGCCAGCAGCGGCAGTTCGTGCAGCGGCAGCCCGAGCCCGGACAGCCGCTCGCGCTGCTCCCGCTCCAGGCGCAGCCGCTCGCCGTACGCGTCGGCCTGCGCCAGCAGCGGCGCCACCAGCGGCTCGGGCTCGTCGAGACCGGCCCGCGCCAGCGCCTTCGCCAGGACGGGGTGCTCGGCGTCCAGCGGCGCGCGCTCGGGCTCGTCGAGCCCCGGCACGGCGGGGCGCACCATGTTGACCATGACGCGGCCCACGGGCAGGTCGACCGCGCGCAGCTCGTCGACGCCGTCCGCGGTCTCCTGGACCGGCATCTCCTCCAGCAGGGTCACCAGGTGCACGGCCGTCTCGGGCGACTTCAGGACCCGCATCACGGCCTGCGCGTGGTTGTGTATCGGGCCGATCCTGGCCAGCCCCGCGACCTCGTCGTTGACGTTGAGGAAGCGGGTGATGCGGCCGGTCGGCGGGGCGTCCATGACCACGTAGTCGTACGCGTACGCGCCCTGCTTGTCCTTGCGCTTCACCGCCTCGACGGCCTTGCCCGTCAAAAGGACGTCCCGCAGCCCCGGCGCGACGGTCGTCACGAAGTCGATCGCGCCTATCTTGCGCAGCGCGCGCCCCGCCGAGCCGAGCCGGTAGAACATCTGGAGGTAGTCCAGGAGGGCCCGCTCGGCGTCTATCGCCAGCGCGAACACCTCACCGCCGCCCGGCGCGACGGCGATCTTCCGCTCCTCGTACGGAAGGGCTTCCGTCTCGAAGAGCTGCGCGATGCCCTGCCTGCCCTCGACCTCCACCAGGAGTGTGCGCTTCCCCTCGGTCGCGAGGGCGAGCGCCAGTGCTGCGGCGACCGTCGTCTTGCCGGTACCGCCCTTGCCGCTGACCACTTGGAGCCTGCTCACGCCTTCGAGCCTAACCAGTCGCTCCGCGACCTACGCACGAGGCTGCCCCTGCCAGCGGCTACAGTCGCCCCATGACCAAGTGGGAGTACGCCACTGTGCCGCTTCTGGTACACGCGACCAAGCAGATTCTGGACACCTGGGGCGAGGACGGCTGGGAGCTCGTCCAGGTCGTGCCGGGCCCCAACAACCCCGAGCAGCTCGTGGCCTACCTGAAGCGCGAGAAGCAGGCATGAGCGGCGTCGTCGAGGCGCGGATCGCCGAGCTGGGGCTGACCCTGCCGGAGGTCGTGCCGCCGCTCGCCGCGTACCAGCCCGCCGTGCGCTCCGGTGCCTACGTCTACACCGCGGGCCAGCTCCCGATGGTCGACGGCAAGCTGCCGCTGACCGGCAAGGTCGGCGCCGAGGTCACCCCCGAGGAGGCCAAGGAACTGGCCGCGACCTGCGCGCTGAACGGCCTCGCCGCCGTGAAGTCCGTCGTGGGCGACCTCGATCGGATCGCGCGCGTCGTGAAGGTCACCGGCTTCGTGGCCTCGGCCGCCGACTTCACCGGCCAGCCGGCCGTGATCAACGGCACGAGCGAGCTGCTGGGCGAGATCCTCGGCGACAAGGGCGTCCACGCCCGCAGCGCGGTCGGCGTGGCCGTACTGCCGCTGGACGCGCCGGTCGAGGTCGAGTTCCTGGTGGAGATCGTCGAGGACTGAGTCCACCGCGGTCCGCGGAGGACTCGGTCCACCGCGGCCCACCGCCGTTCGGGGACCTCTCGAACATCGTGGCGGATCCGGATAGCCTCCGGCCATGTCCAATGGCCAGTGGTACCCGCCCGAGTGGCCCGACCGGATCCGCGCGCTCGCCGGCGGCGAACTGCACCCCGTGACCCCCAAGCGGGCCGCGACGGTGCTGCTGCTGCGCGACGGGGCCGCCGGGCCCGCCGTACACATGCTGCGCAGACGCGCCTCCATGGCCTTCGCCGGAGGCGCGTACGCGTATCCGGGCGGCGGCGTCGACCCGCGCGACCACGACCGCCTGGTGCGCTGGGCGGGGCCGCCGCTGGAGGAGTGGGCGGAGCGCCTCGGCGTGGACACCGCGTCCGCGCGGGCCGTCGTCTGCGCGGCGGTGCGCGAGACGTACGAGGAGGCGGGCGTGCTGCTCGCCGGGGACAGCGCGACGACCGTCGTCGGCGACACGACGGGGGACGACTGGGAGGCGGACCGGGCGGCGCTGGTCGCCCGCGAGCTGTCGTTCGGGGAGTTCCTGGAGCGGCGCGGGCTCGTGCTGCGCTCGGACCTGCTGGGCGCCTGGGCGCGCTGGATCACCCCGGAGTTCGAGCCGCGCCGGTACGACACCTGGTTCTTCGTCGCCGTGCTCCCCGAGGGGCAGCGGACCCGCAACGCCTCGACCGAGGCCGACAGCACGGTGTGGATCACCCCGGCGGACGCCCTCGCCGGCTACGGCAGGGGCGAACTGCTGATGATGCCGCCCACCGTGGCGACGCTGCGCGACCTCCAGCCGTACGGGACGGCCGCCGAAGCCCTCGCGGGCGCGGCCTCGGCCGACCTGGCGCCGGTGCTCGCCGAGGCCCGCATGGAGGGCGACGAGCTGGTGCTCAGCTGGCCGGGGCACGAGGAGTTCACCAAGCGCGTCCCGGCCCCGGGAGGCGCCCGATGACCGACGCCGCCGCGCTGCCGGGACAGCCCAGGGGCGGGGTGCTCTCGGGCCCCGCGACCGCCCGCGCGGTCAACGTCCTGGCGCCCAACCCGTCCGCGATGACCCTGGACGGCACCAACACCTGGATCGTCGCCGAGCCCGACTCCGACCTCGCGGTCGTCGTCGACCCGGGCCCGCTGGACGAGGCGCACCTGCGCCGGGTGATCGGGACCGCGGAGCGGGCGGGCAAGCGGGTCGCGCTCACCCTGCTCACGCACGGCCACCCGGACCACGCGGACGGCGCGGCGCGGTTCGCCGAGCTGACCAGGACGGACGTCCGCGCGCTCGACCCCGCGCTGCGCCTCGGCGACGAGGGCCTGGCGGCCGGGGACGTGATCACCACGGGCGGCCTGGAGCTGCGGGTCGTGGCCACGCCGGGCCACACCGCGGACTCGCTCTGCTTCCACCTCCCGGCCGACCGCGCGGTCCTCACCGGCGACACGGTCCTGGGCCGGGGCACGACGGTCGTCGCGCACCCCGACGGGCGCCTGGGGGACTACCTGGACTCGCTGCGCCGCCTGCGCTCGCTCACGGTCGACGACGGCGTCGCGACGGTGCTGCCGGGCCACGGTCCTGTCCTGGACGACGCGCAGGGGGCGGTGGAGTTCTACCTGGCGCACCGCGCGCACCGGCTCGCGCAGGTGGAGACCGCGGTCGAGAAGGGGCTGCGGACGGCGCCCGAGGTGGTCGCGGCGGTGTACGCGGACGTGGACAGGTCCCTGTGGCCGGCGGCGGAGCTGTCGGTGCGGGCGCAGCTGGAGTACCTGAGGGAGCACGGGCTGATCTGAGCCGTGCGTACGGGGCCTTACGCACGGGGAGGGGCGGGGGGGGGGGGGGGGACCGGGCCCCCCCCCCCCCCCCCCAAACCCCCCCCCGGCCGGCCGGCGGCCCCCCCCCCCCCGGACAACCCCCCCGCCCCCCCCCCCCCCCCCCCCCCCCCCCCCCCCC
>NZ_JBITHO010000010.1:186945-216752 GCF_044458065.1 Streptomyces sp. NPDC050504
GTGGGGGGGGGGGGGGGGGCGCCGGGGGGGGGGGGGGGGGTGGGGGGGGGGGGGGGGGGGGGGCGGGGGGGGGGGGGGGGGGGGGGGGCCCGCCCCCCCCCCCCCCCCCTCCCCGCGTACGACTAGCGCGAGCGCTTCGCGAGGCGCTCCACGTCCAGCAGGATCACCGCGCGGGCCTCCAGGCGCAGCCAGCCGCGCTGCGCGAAGTCCGCGAGGGCCTTGTTGACCGTCTCGCGCGAGGCGCCGACCAGCTGGGCCAGCTCCTCCTGCGTGAGGTCGTGCACGACGTGGATGCCCTCCTCGGACTGCACGCCGAAGCGGCGCGACAGGTCCAGGAGCGCGCGGGCCACGCGGCCGGGCACGTCGGAGAAGACCAGGTCGGACATCTGGTCGTTGGTCTTGCGCAGTCGGCGGGCGACGGCGCGCAGCAGGGCCGTGGCCACCTCGGGGCGGGCGTTCAGCCAGGGCTGGAGGTCGCCGTGGCCCAGACCCAGCAGCTTGACCTCGGTCAGCGCGGTCGCGGTCGCGGTGCGCGGGCCCGGGTCGAAGAGCGACAGCTCGCCGATCAGCTCGCCGGGGCCGAGTACGGCCAGCATGTTCTCGCGCCCGTCCGGGGACGTGCGGTGGAGCTTCACCTTGCCCTCGGTGACGACGTACAGCCGGTCACCGGGGTCTCCCTCGTGGAAGAGCGCGTCACCGCGTGCGAGGGTCACCTCACTCATCGAGGCGCGGAGCTCCGCGGCCTGCTCGTCATCGAGCGCCGCGAAGAGCGGGGCGCGCCGCAGAACGTCGTCCACGAATCTTCTCCTTGTCGACCTGCCCAACGGGGACCGTGGTCCCCATGATGCCGGACGGTAAAACAGTGCGATCAATCACAAACCAGTTTGACGCACCAATGCGCCCGTTCGTACGCAGGGGGCCGATCGGGGGTCGATCGTCGGTGTACGGGGCGGATGTCAGCGGTGGGGCCTAGGCTGGACGGGTGTCCAAATCGCCGGTGAGAGCGCAGGCCAAGGGGGCTGGACGGGTGTCGGCATCCGGTAATTCCGCTGTGGGCGAACAGGGGGCGGACGCCCCCGGAAACCCGGTGAAACGCGCCCCGGGCGGCGTGTCGAAGAGGGCGGCGAAGGCGCCCGCCAAGAAGGTGACGGCGCCCGCGAGGGGCGCCGCGAAGAAGGCCGCTCCGGCCAAGAAGAGCGCTGCGGTCAAGAAGACGGCGGCGACGAAGAGCGCGGCCAAGAAGGCGGCTCCGGCGAAGAAGACGGCTCCGGCCAAGAAGGCGGCCGCGGCCAAGAGCACGGCCAAGAAGGCCGCTCCGGCCAAGAAAGCGGTCACGGTCAAGGAGACCGCCGCTCCCGAGAAGGCCGCCGCCAAGCCCGAGTCCCGCGTCGCCATGGTCCGCCGTGCGCGCCGCATCAACCGCGAGCTCGCCGACGTCTATCCGTACGCACACCCCGAGCTCGACTTCACCAACCCCTTCGAGCTCCTCGTCGCCACGGTCCTCTCCGCGCAGACCACCGACCTGCGGGTGAACCAGACGACGCCCGCGCTCTTCGCCGCGTATCCGACGCCCGAGGACATGGCGGCCGCCGTCCCCGAGGAGCTGGAGGAGCTGATCAGGCCGACCGGCTTCTTCCGCGCCAAGGCGAAGTCGCTGCTCGGCCTCTCCGCCGCGCTCAGGGACGACTTCGGCGGCGAGGTCCCGGGCCGTCTGGAGGACCTGGTCACGCTCCCCGGAGTGGGCCGGAAGACGGCCAACGTCGTGCTGGGGAACGTCTTCGGAGTCCCGGGGATCACCGTGGACACCCACTTCGGGCGGCTCGTGCGCCGCTGGAAGTGGACCGACGAGGAGGACCCGGTCAAGGTCGAGGCGGTCGTCGCGGAGATCTTCCCGAAGTCCGACTGGACGATGCTCTCGCACCGCGTCGTCTTCCACGGCCGCCGCATCTGCCACTCCCGCAAGCCCGCCTGCGGCGCCTGCCCGATCACCCACCTGTGCCCCGCGTACGGCGAGGGCGAGACGGACCCGGAGAAGGCGAAGAAGCTGCTGAAGTACGAGAAGGGCGGCCTCCCCGGCCAGCGGCTGAACCCGCCGCCCGACTACCCGGGCGAACCCGCGGCCCCGCTGGGCGCCCGCTGACACGCTCCCGACGGCGCCCCGGGAGCCCCGGGGCGCCGTGGAACGACCAGGACTTCAAGAGCGTTGTGAAACGACGGGGGTGCCCATGACGCACACGAGTGACACCGCATACGAACCGACGGCCGCCCAGGCGCCGCCCGTGACCACGGACGGCCTGCCGGGCTGGCTCGACCCCGTCGCACGGGTCGCCGGGACCGTACGGCCCGAGCAGCTCAGCAGGTTCCTGCCGCCCGAGAGCGGCCGGGGCCGCCAGTCCGCTGTGCTGGTCCTCTTCGGGGAGGGCGCGCGCGGCCCCGAGCTGCTGCTCATGGAGCGCGCGGGCAGCCTCAGGTCGCACGCGGGGCAGATCTCCTTCCCCGGCGGCGCCCTGGACGCCGAGGACGGCGACCCGAAGGCCGAGGGCCCGCTCAACGCCGCGCTGCGCGAGGCCGAGGAGGAGACCGGGCTCGATCCGGCGGGCGTCCAGCTCTTCGGCGTGCTGCCCCGGCTGTACATCCCGGTGAGCCACTTCGTGGTGACCCCGGTCCTCGGCTGGTGGCGGTCCCCGTCCCCGGTGCGGGCCGTGGACCAGGCCGAGACGGCCCGGGTGTTCACGGTGCCCGTGGCGGATCTCACGGACCCGGCGAACCGCACGACGGCCGCGCACCCCAGCGGGCACCTGGGCCCCGGCTTCCTGGTCGAATCGGCGCTGCTCTGGGGCTTCACGGCCGGCGTGATCGACCGGATCCTGCACTTCGCGGGCTGGGAACGACCTTGGGACCGCACCAAGCGGGTCCCGCTCGACTGGCGCGCATGACAGGCTGACCCGTGTGAATGTGCTGGACATCCTGTTGCTGGTCGCCGCCGTCTGGTTCGCGATCGTCGGTTACCGCCAGGGATTCGTCGTCGGCATCCTGTCGGTGATCGGCTTCCTCGGCGGCGGTCTCGTCGCCGTGTACACCCTCCCGGTGGTCTGGGACCGGTTCACCGACAGCTCCGACGTCTCGACCACCGCCGCGATCGTCGCCGTCGTCGTCGTGATCGTCTGCGCCTCGGTGGGCCAGGCGTTCACCACCCATCTGGGCAACAAACTCCGCAGACACATCACGTGGTCGCCCGCGCGCGCCCTGGACGCGACCGGCGGCGCGCTGGTCAACGTCCTCGCGATGCTGATGGTCGCCTGGCTGATCGGCCTGCTCCTGGCGCAGACGGCGCTGCCGAGCCTGGGCAAGGAGGCCCGCAACTCCAAGGTCCTGCTCGGCGTCTCGCGGGTGATGCCCAGCCAGGCGTACACCTGGTTCGACGACTTCTCCTCGGTCCTCGCGCAGAACGGCTTCCCGCAGGTCTTCAGCCCCTTCGCGAACGAGCCGATCACGGAGGTCAGGGCCCCCGACCCGAAGCTCGCGGGCAGCCCCGTCGCCGCCGCGGCCAAGAAGTCCATCGTGAAGGTCGTCGGCACGGCGCAGGGCTGCGGCAAGGTGCTCGAAGGCACCGGCTTCGTCTTCGGCGAGCGGCGCGTGATGACGAACGCGCACGTGGTGGGCGGCGTCGACGAGCCGACCGTACAGATCGGCGGCAAGGGCCGGCTGTACGACGCGACGGTCGTGCTCTACGACTGGGAGCGCGACATCGCCGTCCTGGACGTGCCGGACCTGCGCGCGCCCGCGCTGCGCTTCACCGAGACCGAGGCCCGCAGCGGCGACAGCGCGATCGTCGCGGGCTTCCCGGAGAACGGCGGGTACGACGTCCGCTCGGCGCGCGTGCGCGGCCAGATCAACGCCAAGGGCCCGGACATCTACCACCGCGGCACGGTGCGCAGGGGCGTGTACTCGCTCTACGCGACGGTCCGCCAGGGCAACTCCGGCGGCCCGCTGCTGACGCCCGACGGCCAGGTGTACGGGGTGGTGTTCGCCAAGTCCCTCGACGACCCGAACACCGGGTACGCGCTGACCGTGGACGAGATCCGCGAGGACATCGAGCGCGGCCTCACCGCCAACCAGGAGGTCGACAGTCAGAGCTGCGCGATGTGACGGGCGGTCGGGTCCGGTCGCTCCGGCCGGGCCCGCCGGTGGTCAGCCGCGTGGATGGCGGAGCCGGGCCGAGACCCAGCGGGCCCGGCGGCGGAGGATCCGGGGGATCCCCACGCCGGGAATGCCGGGAAGCTCCTGATCGGGCGGCACGACACCCCGCCCCTGGGAGTCACCCCTCCCGTAGGTGCTCAGGCTCCTGGCCGAGCGGCGGTTGCGTGCTGTGTCACCGTAGTCGTGCGTCCAGCCCATACCCGGACGTCTGCCCCTGCCTCAACATCGGTAACCGCATCGGAGGCGGCCAATTGGCCTATGCGCGTGGCAATTAACTGTTCGTAGGACAAGCGTTCCGGTCGGTCACTGATGAACCGTCAGCGGTCGGGCTCGGGGTCCTTGAGCCAGTTGACCAGTTCCGCGGAGAACGCCACCGGGTCCTCTTCGTGGGGGAAGTGGCCGAGGCCGTCGAAGAGCCGCCAGCGGTAGGGCGCCTCCACGTACTCGCCCGACCCCGCCGCGCTGCGCGTGCGCATCGCCGGGTCGAGCGAGCCGTGCAGGTGCAGCGTAGGCACCCGCACCGGGCGCTTCATGCGGCGGTTGAACTGGATGCCGTCGGGCCGCGCCAGCGAGCGCACCATCCAGCGGTACGGCTCGATCGAGCAGTGCGCCGTCGAGGGGATCAGCATCGCGCGCCGGTACGTGTCGACGGTCGCGTCGTCGAAGGCGTCCGGCATGCGGGGCCCCGACCACTCCCGGATCAGCCGCCCCACCAGGGCCGCGTCGTCCGCGACCAGCTGGCGCTCGGGCAGCCACGGCCGCTGGAAGCCCCAGACGTACGACCCCGAGCGGGACTGCGCGAAGTCGGAGAGCATCGCCGAGCGCCAGCGCCTGGGGTGCGGCATCGAGGAGACCGCGAGGCGGCGCACCAGCTTGGGCCGCATCACGGCGGCCGTCCACGCCAGGTAGCCGCCCAGGTCGTGGCCGACCAGCGCGGCATCGGGCTCGCCCAGCGAGCGCACGACGCCCGTGATGTCGAGCGCCAGGTTGGCGGGGTCGTAGCCCCGGGGCGTGCGGTCGCTGCCGCCCACGCCCCGCAGGTCCATGGCGACGGCCCGGAACCCGGCGTCGGCGAGGGCCTGCATCTGGTGCCGCCAGCTCCACCAGAACTGCGGGAAGCCGTGCAGCAACAGCACCAGCGGCCCCTCGCCCTGCTCCGCGATGTGGAACCGCGCGCCGTTGGCCGCCACGTCGCGATGGGTCCAGGGGCCATCGATCCGTACGGGGCTGGTGTTGCCGCTGTCGGGAACCGTCATGCAGTCGAGCGTGCCACACCCGTGGCGGCGTCCTGTCCTGCCCGGGGATGAGGCTTGACGCTCCCCAGTACGGCAGCCGTCTGCTTGACCGAAGCGGCGACCTTCTGCGGGCCCTTGCCCTTCTTCGCCTTCTTGGCGAAGACGACGCCGATCAGCGCGAGCAGCCCGGCCACCACGACGTTCACGGCGAAGGACAGCAGGAAGCAGATCGCCATGTTCCAGCCGGTCCACGTCCGGAAGCCGTACGCGAGCGCGAAGCTCAGCATCGGCAGCGAGAAGAGGAGCACCGTCCCGGCCGCGGCGAAGCCCGCCCCGCTGATGGCACCGCGCTTGACGTCGTTCTTCACCTGGACCTTGGCGAGGGCGATCTCGTCGTGCACCAGTGCGGAAACCTCCGCGGTCGCGGCCGCGACCAACTGGCCGAGGCTCCGATCGGCGGCGCCGACGTTCTGACCGGGGTCGCTCATCCCTGACTCCCTCTGCTCTTTTTGCCGATTTACGGATCCGATGTCAGATCATGCCGGACGCCCGCCGCCACCGCGCGCAGCCCCCGGCACTTGACCGGCATCCGGACCATCGGATCCGGCCGCGGCCGCGGCCCCCGCGGTGTTCGACGCGGTGTTCGCGACGGCTTCGGCCAGACGGCGGTGCTCGGCGGCCTTCTTCTCGTATATCGCGGCCATCCGCAGGTGGTACTCCGGCTTGTCCTGCTCGTAGACGTCCGGGATGCCGTCCTGGTCCTCGTCGCGCTCCTCGGCGTCGTAGAGAGCGGCGTACTTGCGCACCCGCAGCTTCAGCAGGACCGTCGCGAAGACGGCCGCGATCAGCGAGCCGACCAGTACCGCGGCCTTGACCTCGTCGGTCATCACCGGGTCACCGGCGAAGGCCAGCTCCCCGATGAGCAGCGAGACGGTGAAGCCGATCCCGGCGAGCGAGGCGACCGCGAAGACGTCGGGCCAGTTCAGCTCGGGGTTCAGCTCGGCCCGGGTGAAGCGGGCCGCGAGCCACGTGCCGCCGAAGATGCCGAAGGCCTTGCCGAGCACCAGGCCGAGCACCACGCCGAGCGTCTCCGGCTGGGTGAACACGTCGGCCAGTACGCCCCCGGAGACGGCGACGCCCGCCGAGAACAGCGCGAACATCGGCACGGCGAGCCCGGCCGACAGGGGCCGCACGAGGTGCTCGATGTGCTCGCCCGGGGAGTGGTCCTCGCCCTCGCGGCGGTGGCAGCGCAGCATCAGGCCCATGGCGACGCCCGCGATGGTGGCGTGGACGCCGCTGTTGTACATCAGGCCCCAGATGGCGAGGCCGAGCGGCACGTAGACGTACCAGCCGCGGACTCCGGTGCGCAGCAGCACGTAGAAGAGCACCAGTCCGGCGAGGGCGCCGCCGAGCGCGGCGAAGTTCAGGTCGCTGGTGAAGAAGACCGCGATGATCAGGATCGCGAAGAGGTCGTCGACGACGGCGAGCGTGAGCAGGAAGGCGCGCAGCGCGGACGGCAGCGAGGTGCCGATGACGGCGAGGACGGCGAGCGCGAAGGCGATGTCGGTCGCGGTGGGGACGGCCCAGCCGTCCATGGTGCCGCTGCCGAAGACGTTGACCAGCGCGTAGACGCCGGCGGGCGCGGCCATGCCGCAGATCGCGGCGATGACGGGCAGGGCCGCGGCCTTGGGGTCGCGGAGGTCGCCCGCGACGAGTTCGCGCTTGAGCTCGATACCCGCGACGAAGAAGAAGACCGCGAGGAGGCCGTCGGCCGCCCAGTGCTGGATCGACAGGTCCAGGCCGAGGGAGGCGGGGCCGAGGTGGAAGCCGCGCACCGACTCGTAGCCGGAGCCGAAGGTGTTCGCCCAGATGACGGCGGCGACGGCGGCGACCAGCAGCAGCACGCCGCCGACGGTCTCGGTGCGCAGCGCTTCCGCGATGTAGGTCCGCTCGGGCAGCGAGAGGCGGCCGAGGAGCTTGCGGTTGGTGGGGCTGGGCGCGGCCACGGGGGCGACCTCCGGTCGGTAGGCAGGACGAATCACATGCCGACCAGACTTCCCGGCGCACCTATGGCTTCTTGTCGCGCTGTTGACGCTTTCCTTACTTTACCTAACGGCGCAAGGGGGCCCAAGGGCGCGGGGGGCTATCCGGCGATCTTCACTTTAGGTGCGAAAAGGGCACCCGGCGCGGTGGCGCCGGGTGCCCTGTCGGTCGTACGGAGGGGAGAGCGGGGAGGTACTAGTCCTCGCTGCCCGCGCTGGGGAGCTTCGTCTGGATCAGGTCCATGACGGAGGAGTCCGTGAGCGTCGTGACGTCACCGAGCTCGCGGTTCTCCGCGACGTCGCGCAGCAGGCGGCGCATGATCTTGCCGGAGCGGGTCTTCGGCAGCTCGGCCACCGGGAGGACCCGCTTGGGCTTGGCGATCGGGCCGAGCGTGGCGCCCACGTGGTTGCGCAGGTCGGCGACGAGGTTCTCGTCGTCGGCGTTCGCCGTGCCGCGCAGGATGACGAAGGCGACGATCGCCTGACCGGTCGTCTCGTCGGCCGCGCCGACCACCGCCGCCTCGGCGACGGACGGGTGCGAGACGAGGGCCGACTCGACCTCGGTGGTCGAGATGTTGTGGCCGGAGACCAGCATCACGTCGTCGACCCGGCCGAGCAGCCAGATGTCGCCGTCGTCGTCCTTCTTCGCGCCGTCACCGGCGAAGTACTTGCCCTCGAAGCGCGACCAGTACGTGTCGATGAACCGCTGGTCGTCGCCCCAGATCGTGCGGAGCATGGACGGCCACGGCTCGGTCAGCACCAGGTAGCCGCCCCCGCCGTTGGGCACCTCGCCCGCCTCGTCGTCGACGACGGTCGCCGAGATGCCGGGGAGCGCCCGCTGGGCCGAGCCCGGCTTGGTCGCGGTCACCCCGGGCAGCGGCGAGATCATCATCGCGCCGGTCTCGGTCTGCCACCAGGTGTCCACGATGGGGCACTTGTCGGCGCCGATGTGCTTGCGGTACCAGATCCACGCCTCGGGGTTGATCGGCTCGCCGACCGAGCCCAGCACGCGCAGGCTGGACAGGTCGAACTTGGCGGGGATGTCGTCGCCCCACTTCATGAACGTGCGGATCGCGGTCGGCGCGGTGTAGAGGATCGTGACGCCGTACTTCTGCACGATCTCCCAGAACCGCCCCTGGTGCGGGGTGTCGGGCGTGCCCTCGTACATGACCTGCGTCGCGCCGTTGGCCAGCGGGCCGTAGACGATGTACGAGTGGCCGGTCACCCAGCCGATGTCGGCCGTGCACCAGTAGACGTCGGTCTCGGGCTTGAGGTCGAAGACGGCGTGGTGGGTGTAGGCCGCCTGGGTGAGGTAGCCGCCCGAGGTGTGCAGGATGCCCTTCGGCTTACCCGTGGTGCCCGAGGTGTAGAGGATGAAGAGCGGGTGCTCCGCGTCGAACGCCTCGGGGGTGTGCTCGGCGGACTGGCGGGTGACGACGTCGTCCCACCAGACGTCCCGGCCCTCGGTGAAGGCGGTGTCCTGGCCGGTGCGGCGGACCACCAGGACGTGCTCGACCTGCGGGCACTTGGCGACGGCCTCGTCGATGGCGGGCTTGAGCGCGGAGGGCTTGCCGCGGCGGTAGCCGCCGTCGGCGGTGATGACGAGCTTGGCGTCGGCGTCCTGGATGCGGGAGGCCACCGCGTCGGCCGAGAAGCCGCCGAAGACCACGGAGTGCGCGGCGCCGATGCGGGCGCAGGCCAGCATCGCGACCGCGGCCTCGGGGATCATCGGCAGGTAGACGGCGACCCGGTCGCCCTTGCGGACGCCCAGCTCGGTCAGGGCGTTGGCCGCCTTGGAGACCTCGTCCTTGAGCTCGGCGTAGGTGATCGCGCGGCTGTCGCCGGGCTCGCCCTCGAAGTGGATGGCGACCCGGTCCCCGTTGCCCGCCTCGACGTGCCGGTCGACGCAGTTGTACGCGACGTTGAGCTCGCCGTCGGCGAACCACTTCGCGAAGGGCGGGTTCGACCAGTCGAGCGTCTCGGTCGGCTCCGTGGCCCAGGTCAGGCGCCGGGCCTGCTCGGCCCAGAAGCCCAGCCTGTCCGCCTTGGCCTGCTCGTACGCCTCCGCCGTGACGTTGGCGTTCGCGGCCAGCTCGGCGGGCGGCGTGAACCGCCGCTCCTCCTTGAGCAGGTTGGCCAGGCTTTCGTTGCTCACGACATCTCCCTTTCCCAGGGTGTCCGTTGTGTCCCGGGCCCTAGCTCATCAGGCGGATGCCCGGGTGACAAGAGCTTGCCGGGAATTGGTTTAGACCTGTGTACGTGCCCTCCCGGCCGCGCGGCGGCGGACAGAAGGGCATACGGTCTCACGGACGGGAGACGCGGAGGGTTCAGACGTCGATTCCCGGGCACACGCGTCCTGGTCCCGGAGGCGCGCGCGTACTGGTCCCGGATGTGCGCTTCCTGGTCCCGGACGTGCGCGTCCTTGTTTCGGGGGGCGCGCGTGGCCCCTGGATCCTCAGGCGCGCGAGTCCTCCAGGGCCGAGGAGCCGGCCGCGCCGCTCGGCCTGAAGGCATCGGTCCGGTCGAAGGCGTCGACCCGGTCGAAGACCTCGTCGGCGGGGTCGTGCCCGGTCAGCAGGTACGCCTGCGCCTCGCCCACGTGGAAGTACATCCCGTGCAGCTCCAGCGTGCCGTCCGCGAGCCTGCGGGCCACCGACTCGTGCGCCCGCAGGTGCTCCAACTGCTGGACCACGTTGGTGAGGCAGAGCTGCTCGACCGCGTCCGCGGGCAGCCGCCCGGAGATCCGCGCCCAGGCGTGGTGCTTGCTCGCCATCCGCTCCAGGCTCGGCAGCCCGTGCCGCAGCCAGCGCCGCAGCGGGGTCTGCGGGGCGCCGGGGCTGCTGTTGAGCAGGGCCTGCATCGCGCCGCAGCCGGAGTGTCCGCAGACGGTGATCGAGTCGACCCTGAGCACGTCCACGGCGTACTCGATCGCCGCCGCCACCGAGTCGTCCCGGCTCTCCGCGCCGGGCAGCGGCACCAGGTTCCCCACGTTGCGCACGGTGAACAGGTCGCCCGGACCGCTGGCCGTGATCATGCTGGTGACCAGGCGCGAGTCCGCGCAGGTCAGGAACAGCTGGGAGGGCTGCTGCCCCTCGCGGGCGAGCCGGGCGAGCTCGCCGCGCACCAGCGGGGCCGTGTTGCGCTGGAACGCGCTGAGCCCGCTGGCCAGCCGGTGCCCGGTGCTCCGCTCGGCGGGCGCGGTCCGGGCGCCGCGCTCGTCCGCGGCTCCGGGGTGCGGCTCGCCGCAGCTGTGGTTGCGCCAGGGGGTCCAGGGGCGGCAGCAGGCGTGGGAGGCGGAGGCGGGGCCGGCGACCCGGCCGCCCGCCCTGCCGGTGATCTCGACCCGGCCGCCCCGGGCGAGGTGCGAGGTCTGCCAGTCCTGCAATGACTCGTACGCGGCGTGATCCATGAACGATCCGTCCAATTCGACTACGACGTGGGCTCCTTGCGGAATCTGGTGCAGCGCCCGGCTGAGCCTGGGCACCGCGAGGAAGGTCAACTGGCCGCGCGCGACGACCAGCTGGACCCCGTCCCGCTCCTCGCGGGTGATCCTGGTCCTGGTCAGCCGGTGCAGGGCGACCGCGACCGCCACCGCGATCCCGAGGGCCACGCCCTCCAGGATCCCGATGAACACGACTCCGGCCAGCGTCACCGCGTACACCAGGACTTCGCGGTGGCGGGTGACGCTGCGGATGTGGGTGATGTTGACCATCTGGAAGCCGACCACCATCACCAGCGCGGCGAGCGCGGGCAGCGGGATCAGGTCCAGGACGGGCACCAGGAACAGTGCGGCGAGCACGATCCACAGCCCGTGCAGCATCGTGGAGTTGCGGCTGACGGCGCCCGCCGAGACGTTGGCGACGCTGCGCACGGCCACTCCCGCGACGGGCAGCCCGCCGAGCGCGCCCGACACGATGTTCGCCGCGCCCTGCCCGGCCAGTTCGCGGTCGAGGTCCGACCGGGGCACGGCGGTGCGGGAGTCCTTGCGGGCGGCGGCCAGCTTGTCGACGGCGACGGCCGACAGCAGCGACTGCACGCTCGTCACCAGCGTGATGGTGAGCACCCCCGCCGCGATGCCGAGCACCGGCCCCTCGGGCAGCGCGGGCAGCGCGTGGCTGCTCCAGGACGGCAGGTCGACGTGCGGCACGTGCATCCGGGTGAAGGAGGCCAGGGCCGTCGCGGCTGCCACGGCCGCGAGCGCGGCGGGCACCTTGCGGACGCCCCTGCCGAACCGTCCGGGCAGACGCGGCCACAGCAGCAGGACGGCGATGGTCAGGGCGCTGACCGCGAGGTCGGCGGGGTGCACGTCGGCGAGTTGGGCGGGCAGCCCGCGTACGTTGTCCACGGTCTCGCTCTGCGGGGTGCCGCCGAGGACGATGTGGAGCTGCGCGGCGGCGATGGTGACGCCGATGCCGGCCAGCATGCCGTGCACGATCGCCGGGCTGACGGCGAGGGCGGAGCGGGCCACCCGTAGCGCGGCCAGGCCCAGTTGGGCGATTCCGGCGCCGACGGTGATGGCGCAGGTGGCGCGCCAGCCGAACTTGTGGATCAGGTCGGCCGTCACGACGGTGAGCCCGGCGGCGGGCCCGCTGACCTGGAGCGGGGAGCCGCCGAAGCGTCCGGCGACGATGCCGCCGACGGCGGCGGCCACCAGGCCGGCCTGGAGCGGGGCGCCGGTGGCGAGCGCGATGCCCAGTGAGAGCGGCAGCGCGATCAGGAAGACGGCGATGGACGCGGAGAAGTCGACCCCGGCGATGTGTGGCCTGAAGCGGTTGAAGCGGTTGAAGCGTCCGGGACGGCCGGAAGGGTCGCCGCCCTCGGGCGGCGGGCTGTGCGGCCGCTGAAAGCGGGACAGGCGTGAAGTGCGGGGCGTACGGCCAGAGCGTGCCGTACGTGTGGGGGCGCAGGCGGACATGTTCCCGTCTCCTCCGGGGCAGCGCGGTCGCGGAATGTGGGGACGCGGCCGTGGGTCACGGCGTGCAGCGGCGGGATTATCAACTCTCGGTAAACGAATCGTAATGCAGAGTAAAGATGAGTGGCGGACGTAACGGTCAAATGGGTTAAGTAATCACCCGATCCAGTGAATAAGCAGCTTTTCGAACGGCTTGTCGCTGTTTCTCCGGCAGCTCACCGTGCGAGTTTGACCGCGCTGTGTCGGCGGAGTGCGGAGCTGCGAGGAAAGAGGGTGGGCGGATGAAGGCCGCCACGAAGAGGATCGCGATGGGCGTCATGGCCACGACCCTGGTCGCCGGGCTCGCCGGCTGCGGCGGTTCCGACGCCGGGTCCGGCGGGAAGGAGGGCGCCCACGGAGCGAAGAAGGCGGCCCCCGCCGCGGCGCCCAAGAGCGCGGTGCGCCTCATCGGTGACGGATCGACCGCTTACACCGGACTCCAGCCCGGCATCGCCGAGCCGCAGCGCCTGGCACGCGGGCAGCGCCCGCCGCAGTTCGTGGTGTTCTCCTGGGACGGCGCGGGCGAGGACAGCCAGAAGCTCTTCTCGCACTTCCGCAAGGTCGCCAAGAAGTACGACGCGACCATGACGTACTTCCTCAGCGGCGTCTACCTGCTGCCCGAGGAGAAGCGGGACCTCTACCGGCCGCCCCAGCACTCGGCGGGCCGCTCGGACATCGGCTTCAACGACGCCCGGGGAATCCAGGACACCGTGCGCGAACTGCGCGGCGCCTGGCAGGAGGGCAACGAGATCGGCACCCACTTCAACGGCCACTTCTGCGGCAAGGACGGCGGCGTCGGCACCTGGTCGGTCGACGAGTGGAAGAGCGAGATCGCCCAGGCGAAGTCGTTCGTGAAGAACTGGAAGACCAACGCGCCGAGCCTCAAGGCCCTGCCGCCGCTCCCCTTCGACTACGACAAGGAACTGGTCGGCGCCCGCACGCCCTGCCTCGAAGGGCAGAAGAACATGATGCGGGCCGCGAAGACGCTCGGCTTCCGGTACGACACCAGCGGTGTCGGCAACCAGGTCTGGCCGGGCAAGAAGGAGGGCCTGTGGGACCTCCCGCTCCAGCTGGTGCCCATGCCGGGCCGGGCCTTCGAGACCCTGTCCATGGACTACAACTTCCTGGTCAACCAGTCCGGCACCACCCAGGGCGACCCGGGCAAGCACGACTACTGGGGCAACCAGATGCGCGACGGCCTGCTCCAGGCGTTCGACCGCGCGTACCAGGGCAACAGGGCGCCGCTGATCATCGGCAACCACTTCGAGTCCTGGAACGGCGGCACCTACATGCGCGCCGTCGAGGAGACCGTCGCCAAGGTCTGCACCCAGCGCGACGTGCGCTGCGTCTCCTTCCGGCAGCTCGCCGACTGGCTGGACGCCCAGGACCCGGCGGTGCTGGAGCGGCTGCGGAACCTCAAGGTCGGCGAGGCGCCCAAGGGCGGCTGGCCCGCTTTCCTGACCGCCGCGCCCGCGCCCGTCCCGGGCAAGGGGGCCGCGCCCGCGAAGGGCGCCGCCCCTGCTCGCGCCGAGACGAAGGGGTGACGGCGGTCGCCCCGTAGGACCGCTTACGCGGTGGCCGTGTCGAGCGGCCGCTCGCTGAGCACGAAGGCGGGGTCGACCTGGGCAGCCAGGTCGGCGCCCGTCTTCTCGTTGCCCCAGCTCTGCGCGTTCTTCAGGTGGAAGTGGACCATCTGGCGCGTGTAGCGCTCCCAGTCCCGGAGCGCGTACGAGTCGTCCGCGGCGTCCTGGAGCCGCTGGAGGGCCATGCGGTTCTCCGCCTCCAGGAGTTCGAAGCGCGGCGGGCGCCCCTTCTCCATCGAGCGCACCCAGTCGGAGTGCCCGACCGTGACGAGCAGGTCGTCGCCCACCTCGTCGCGCAGGAACGCGAGGTCGTCCGCGTCGCGCACCTTGTTGCCGACGACCTTCAGCGCGACGCCGAAGTCCCGCGCGTACTCCTTGTACTGGCGGTAGACGGAGACTCCCTTGCGGGTCGGCTCGGCCACCAGGAACGTCATGTCGAAGCGGGTGAACATCCCCGAGGCGAACGAGTCGGAGCCCGCCGTCATGTCGACGACCACGTACTCGTCGACCCCGTCGACCAGGTGGTTCAGGCACAGCTCCACCGCGCCGACCTTGGAGTGGTAGCAGGCGACGCCCAGGTCGGATTCGTTGAACGGGCCCGTGGCCATCAGCCGGACGTCCCCGTCGTCGAGCACGACCGGGCGGGCGCACGCCTCGTACACCGGGTTGTCCTCGCGGATTCGCAGCAGTCGCGATCCTCCGCCGGGCGGGGTCGTCTTGATCATCGTCTCGGCGGAGGCGATCCGGGGGTTCGTGCCGCGCAGGTACTCCTTGATGAGGGGCAGCTGGGCCCCCATCGCGGGCAGCGCGGCCGCCTCGGACTCGGTCAGGCCGAGAGCGGCCCCCAGGTGCTGGTTGATGTCGGCGTCGATCGCGACGACATGGGCCTCATTGGCGGCGAGGTGACGGATGAAGAGCGAGGACAGCGTGGTCTTGCCGCTGCCGCCCTTCCCTACGAAAGCGATCTTCATGTTCACGTAGCGTAGTGGAGTGGTCGCGGTGGGCTGTCTGGCTTCGTGAAGAAGACCACTCCAAGGTGGGGCGGGGGTGGTGGGCGCGTAGCCTCCTTACTTATGAGTACGAACCCCGCTGGGAACTCTGATCCGCTCGTCGCGCTGGGCACGCTGGCCGGTGTGCCCGATGCCGTGAACTCCGTGCGCAAGGCGGTCGACCGGGTCTACGGGCACCGTGTGATGCGGCGCCGCAGCACCGCGGTCACCTCCGAGGCCGCGCTGCGCGGGGCGCGCGGCAGTGCGGCGTTGTCCGGGGCGGACTGGGCGCTGGAGGAGGTCCGGCGGCGCAGCGACTTCGGCGCCGACGCCGAGTCGCGCACCGTTGGCGCGGCGCTCAGGCTGACCGCGGAGGCCGGGCAGTTGCTGAGCATCTGGCGGCAGTCGCCGCTGCGGGTGCTGGCCAGGCTGCACCTGGTCGCGGCGGCGGAGCCGGGGGCCGGGCTGGTCGCGGGTGCGGGTGCGGGTGCGGGTGTGGGGGTCGGATCGGGCGCGGTTTCGGGTGAGGCGTCGGGCGCGGCCGCGGGTTCGGTGGCGGGCGGGATGGCGGACGCGGTTGGGCGGCCCCGGGTGGCCGGCGAGGGCGTGGACTTTTCCGGTGATGCCCTCATCGAGGCGGCGCTGCCGGACGCGGAGGAGGTCGCGGGGCGGCTGGAGGGTCTTTCGCGGCTGATCATCGCGGGCTCGTCGGCCCCGGCGCTGGTGACGGCCGCCGTGGTGCACGGCGAACTGCTCGCGCTGCGGCCCTTCACTTCGTACAACGGGGTGGTGGCGCGCGCTGCCGAGCGCATCGTGCTGATCGGCAGCGGTCTCGACCCCAAGGCGATCTGCCCGGCCGAGGTGGGGCACGCGGAGCTGGGGCGGGCGGCGTACGTCGCGGCCCTCGACGGTTATTTGTCCGGGACGCCGGACGGCGTGGCGGCGTGGATCGCGCACTGCGGTCGCGCGGTCGAGCTCGGGGTGCGCGAGTCGACGGCGGTCTGCGAGGCGCTTCAGCGAGGCGCTGCGTAATAAAGCGCCCGCGCACGAGAGCAGTGTGTAGGTGTAAAGGAGCGAACGGCCGCTGGGGCGCCGAGGCGCGGAACGCTGGGTGTGGGGCCGTTCGTGACTGCCCCGCTGCCTGGTTGGGCTCCGCTACTTGTTGAAGTGCGGTGGCGGGGCAAAAAAGTTGCGGCGACACCGTCCTGCTCTGGTGTCGCCGCTGGCATGTCCGCCGGGTTACCAAGCGTCCTCGATGGTTGCCCATCAGGCCGGGTACTTCGCCCGTCACCTGGTGCGGCTGGCCCGTAATCGACGGGTCGACGTCGCGTGGGTGCTCGGCTTCCATGCTTTCGGTCCGTGGGGCCGTTCTGCGTTAAAAGGTGATCCTCTCGGATGTCCCTGGTCTCGCGGGCCGTTGAGTCCTTTGTACTCCTGTCCCGGGTGAAGGGAAACCCCTGGGCACACTTCTTTACTTTTGCCTTCAAATACGGGCAAACCTGGCAATGCTTGCGGATGCGCTGGCCGCGGCGCGGTGCACGGTGCGGCGCCGGGCCGCGTACCAGACCAGTCCGGCCGTGGCCGCGGCTGCTCCGACGGCCGCAGCGGCGACGAGCGCGGGGCGCGGCGGCATGGTGAACTCCGGCAGCCGCTGCTTCAGCCGCACCGGTCGGTTGAAGACGAGAATCGGCCACTCGCGAGCGGCTGCCTCGCGGCGCAGCGCGCGGTCCGGGTTGACCGCGTGGGGGTGGCCGACGGCCTCCAGCATCGGCAGGTCGGTGGCCGAGTCGCTGTAGGCGTAGCAGCGGGAGAGGTCGTACCCCTCGGCCGCGGCCAGTTCCTTGACGGCCTCGGCCTTGGTCGGCCCGTAGGCGTAGTACTCGACTTCCCCGGTGAAGCAGCCGTCGTCGCCGACGACCATCCGGGTCGCCACCACCCGGTCCGCGCCGAGCAGTTCGCCGATCGGCTCGACCACCTCGGCGCCCGACGTGGAGACGATGACGACGTCGCGTCCCGCGGTGTGGTGCTCCTCGATGAGGGAGGCGGCCTCGTCGTAGATGATCGGGTCGATCAGGTCGTGCAGGGTCTCGGCGACGATCTCCCTGACCTGCTGGACGTTCCATCCCTTGCAGAGCGCGGAGAGGTATTCGCGCATCCGCTCCATCTGATCGTGGTCGGCACCGCCCGCGAGGAAGATGAACTGGATGTAGGCGGTGCGCAGTACGGCGCGGCGGTTGATCAGGCCGCCTTGGTAGAAGGACTTGCTGAAGGTCAGCGTCGATGACTTCGCAATGACCGTCTTGTCCAGGTCAAAGAAGGCTGCTGTGCGCGGCAACGAGTGGTTTTCCACGAGGCCGAGCATAGGGGGCCGCCATTCGGCGTACGCTGGGGCGTGTGGGTTTGCCTGAGAAGGCTCTCGGGTACACCATGGAAGTCACGGATCGTTCGCGACCGTGCTAACCCGGACCGGCTCCTCCCCCCCCGAGTCGGCCGGAGAGACGACCCCCGCTCTCCCCCCCGGCGGGGGTCGTCGCATGTCCGGACGCCTTTTCGGCGTCCGGACATGCTGGGGGTGATCGTTCTCCCGCTTCCCGCGCCTCGTCGGCGCCAGCCTCTGACACCTCAGACTCGTCACGCTCCGTGATGGTTGCGCTGCTCTCCGGAAGTCACTGGTATGGGCTAACGGGATATTCACATGGGCCTGGTTGTCCACAGTTTTTGAGCAAGATCCACACCATTTCCAGATGCGCTGCACGGTGATTCCGTTCGTGAAGTCCACATGCATCGGACATCGCGCATCGGACAACGGACGGCTGAACGACAACGCAATCGCGGATCACCGAGATCCGACCGCCACGGGCGGCCGGTCGACCGGGTGATCCCGCTCCGGAAGAGCTCTGGAAGATGGGGGAGATCGTGACGGGAACCATCGCGCACGACCGGCCGCGGGCCGCAGAGGGACAGCGGGGCGGACCGCTGATCGTCACCGAGGACCCGGACCTGCTCGACGACCTGCTGCGGCTGTGCGCGGCGGCGGGCGCCGACCCCGAGGTCCACCACACCGTTCCCGAACGCAGGGGCGGCTGGGAGGGCGCCCCGCTGGTGCTGGTCGGGGACGACGCGGCGGACCGCTGCCGGGGCGCCGCGCGCAGACCTGGCGTCGTGCTCGTCGGCAGGGACCAGGACGACCCCGACGTGTGGCGGCGGGCCGTGGAGATCGGGGCCGACTCGGTGCTGCGGCTGCCCGAGGGGGAGACCTGGCTGGTCGACCAGATCGCGAACGCGGCGGAGGGGGTGGGCCGACCGGCCCTGACCGTTGGGGTGATCGGCGGCCGGGGCGGCGCCGGCGCGTCGACCCTGGCCTGCGCCCTCGCCGTGACGGCGGCCCGGTCCGGGCTGCGCACGCTGCTCATCGACGGCGATCCGCTGGGCGGAGGCATCGACGTGCTGCTCGGCGGGGAGCGCACGGAAGGCAGGAGGTGGCCGGATTTCGCCCAAGCCAAGGGGAGGGTCGGCGGCGGTGCCCTGGAGGAGTCGCTGCCCGAACTCCACGGGCTGCGGGTGCTCAGCTTCGGGCGCGGCGATTGGGTGGCCGTCCCCGCGGAGGCGATGCGCTCGGTGCTGGCCGCCGCGCGGCGCCTGGGCGGGGTGGTGGTCGTGGACCTGCCGCGCAGGGTTGACGAGGGTGCGCTTGAGGCGCTGGCCCAGCTGGACCTCGGGCTGCTGGTGGTGCCTGGCGAGCTGCGGGCCGTCGCGGCGGCCCGCCGGGTCGCCTCGTCCGTCGGCATGGTGCTCGGCGATCTGAGGATCGTGGCGCGCGGCCCTTACGCGGCCGGCCTCGACGAGGAGTGGATCGCCGGCTCCATGGAGCTGCCGCTGGCGGGCGAGGTGCCCTGGGAACCGGGACTGCCGGCGGCCCAGGACGAGGGCGTGCCGCCGGGAAGCGCGGCGCGCGGCCCGCTGGCCAGGTTCTGCACGGCTTTCTGGGAGCGCGCGCTGGTCGGAGGTGGTTCCTGATGGCTGGCGCGCTGCTGGAGGAAGTACGGCGCAGGCTCGCCCAGACCGGGGCCGAGCCGACGCCCGCCAGGGTCGCGGCCGCGCTGCGGGCGCAGGGGCGGCTGATGGGGGACGTGGAGGTGCTGGGCGCGGCGGAGGAACTGCGCGGCGAACTGGTCGGGGCCGGGCCCCTGGAGTCCCTGCTGGCGGACCCCGCCGTCACGGACGTGCTGGTGTCCGCGCCCGACCGGGTCTGGGTCGACCGGGGCGCCGGACTCGAACTGACCGGCGTCACCTTCCAGGACGCGGCGGCCGTACGGCGCCTGGCGCGACGGCTCGCCGCGGTGGCGGGCCGCAGGCTGGACGACGCCAGGCCCTGGGTGGACGCGCGGCTGCCGGACGGGACGCGGATGCACGCGGTGCTGGAGCCGGTCGCGGTCGGCTGCGCCTGCCTGTCGCTGCGGGTGGTGCGGCCGCGTGCCTTCTCGCTTGCCGAGCTGGTCGCCTCGGGGACGGTGCCGCCCGGCGGGGACGCGCTGCTGCGCAGGCTCGTGGAGGCGAGGGTGTCGTTCCTGGTGAGCGGCGGCACGGGCAGCGGCAAGACCACGCTGCTGGCCGCCCTACTGGGCGCGGTGGCGGCCGATGAGCGGATCGTGCTGGTGGAGGACTCCGCGGAGCTGAGGCCCGACCATCCCCACGTGGTGCGGCTGGAGGCCAGGCCCGCCAACCAGGAGGGCGCGGGCCGGGTCGACCTGCGCGACCTGGTGCGCCAGGCGCTGCGCATGCGGCCCGACCGGCTGGTGGTGGGCGAGGTGCGAGGCGGCGAGGTCACGGAGCTGCTGGCCGCGCTGAACACGGGGCACGAGGGCGGGTGCGGCACGGTGCACGCCAACGCCGCGCGCGATGTGCCCGCGCGCCTCGAAGCCCTGGGGACGGCCGCAGGACTCGACCGGGCGGCGCTGCACAGCCAACTGGCGGCCGCGCTGTCGGTCGTCGTCCACCTCGTGCGGGACCGGGGCGGACGGCGGCGGATCGCGGAGATCCGGGTGGTCGAACGGGACGAGGCCGGATGGGTGGTGACGGTGCCCGCGCTGCGGTGGGCCGGGGACGCCTTCGCCTACGAACGCGGCTGGGAGCGGCTGCGCGGACTGATCGGGGGCGGGTCGCGGTGAGTGGGGCGGTGGTCGTGGAAGGCGGCGTGGGCGCGGTGAACGGGCTGGCGGGCGTGGCGGGTGCGGTGAACGGGCTGGCGGGCGTGGCGGGCGCGGTGAACGGGCCGGCGGGCGTGGAGGGCGTTGTGGGTGCGGCGAGTGGGTGGGCGGGTTTGGAGGGCGGGCTGAGCCTGGCGAGTGGGGCGGCGGGCGCGGAGGGCTTGGCGGGTGCGGTGAGTGGGGTGGTGGGGCTGGCGGAGGCGGGGTCCGCCGGGGTTCCGGGTGCGGGGTACGCCCTGCACGCGGCCCTGTGCGCGGGGGCCGCTGCCTGGCTCGTGGTCGGGCGGGACAGGGGGCTGCGGCGGGGGCGGCTGCTGTTCGCGGGCAGCGGGGTGGACGGCGTGCGTCCGTGGTGGGGCGGGTGGCCCCGGGGCGCGCGGTGGGACTGGCGGCGGGTGCCGCGCGAATGGGGGTGCCTGGTCGTGGCGGGGGTGGCCGCGGCGCTCGGTGAGTCGGTGCTGCCGCTGTTCGCGGGAGCGGCCGCCGTGCCGTTGGCGGGGCGTTGGCTGCGGCGCAGGGAACGGGAGCGGGCGCGGGCGAAGCGGGCGGAGGGGGTGGTCGCGCTGTGCGGGGCGGTCACGGCGGAGCTGCGCGCGGGGCGCGAGCCGGGGCCCGCGCTGCTGGCCGGGGTGCGGGACTCTGGGGTGCTCGGCGCGGCGGAGGCCGGGCTCGTAGCGGCGGTGAGGTTCGGCGGGGACGTGCCCCTGGCGCTGCGGGAAGCGGCGCGCGAGCCGGGCGGAGAAGGGCTGGCGGGGGTGGCCGCGTGCTGGCGGGTCGCGGTGGACGGCGGAGCGGGCCTGGCGGAGGGCCTGGAGCGGCTGGAGGGCGCGCTGCGCGCGGAGCTGGAGCAGCGGGCGGAGTTGCGGGCCCGGCTGGCGGGGGCCTGGTCGACGGTGGTGGTGCTGGCCTTGCTGCCGGCTGTGGGGCTGCTGTTGGGCGGCGCCCTGGGCGCGGAGCCGTTGCGCGTACTGCTGCACACCCCGGCCGGGCTCGGGTGCCTGGTGGTGGGCGCGGGGCTGGAGGCAGCCGGGCTGTGGTGGGCGGGGCGGATCGTGCGACGGGGAGCGGGGGACGCCGGATGAACGGGGACGTTGCCCACGGGCTGGGGGCAGCGGGGGCGCTGCTCGCCGGTGCCGCGTACGTGGCCCTCGCGGTGGCGGGGCGGCGGAGGGCGCGGTTGGTGCGGGGACGGGCCGCGGTGGTGGCCGGGGTGCGCGCGGAGCCGTCGTGGGGGTGGGGGCGCGCCCGGGAGGCGGTGGGGCGGGCTGCTTTACGGGGGTGGGTGCTGCGGTGGGGTGCGCCGTTGGGGGCGGTGGTGACGGGGTGGGTGCTGCTGGGCGGGCCGTTCGGGGCCTTGGCCGGGGTGGCCGGGGGCTACGGGGTGTGGTGGTGGCAGCGGGGGCGTACGGGAGTGGGGGCGGGGTCCGGGACCGGGGAGCGGGCCGGGGCCGGGCGTTCCGGGGTGGTCGGGGAGTCGAGGGCCGGTCGCTCGGGGGTGGTTGGGGAGACGGGCGGCTTTGGGGACCAACTGCCGCTTGCCGCCGATCTGCTGGCGGCGTGTGCGTCGGCGGGTGCGGGGCCCGGGGAGGCGGCCGACGCGGTCGGGGAGTCGTTGGGCGGGCCGGTCGGGGCGCGGCTGGTGCGGGTGGCCGCGGAGCTGCGGCTCGGCGGTGAACCGGCGGACGCGTGGGGGAGGTTCGGCGAGGCAACGGGGGCGTACGGGTTGGCCCGCTGCCTGGAGCGCGCCTGCTCGACGGGAGCGCCGTCGGCGGAGCCCGTGTCCCGGGTGGCCGAGCGGTTGCGGGCCGAACGGGCGCGGGAGGCGACGGCGCGGGCCCAGCGGGCCGGGGTGCTGATCACGGCTCCGGTGGGGCTCTGCTTCCTGCCCGCGTTCCTGGCGGTCGGGGTGGTGCCGGTGCTGATCGGTCTGGCGAGCGGCCTGTTGCGGGGTCAGTGAGTGCAAGCGGGCGCGGGTGAAGCAGGCGAAAGCAAGGGGAGCACGTTTCTTTCCGGGCGGGTTCCTTTCCGAGTTCCTTTCCGGGTTCCCTTCCAAGTTCTTTTCTGATCAAGGGGGTTGATGGTGATGGTGATGGTGCGTTGGCTGGTGGAGCGGGTGAAGGCGCGGGGGCGCGATGCGGGCATGGCGACGTCCGAGTACGCCGTGGCCACGATCGCGGCCTGTGGCTTCGCGGCACTTCTCTACAAGGTGGTGACGAGCGGGACGGTGGAGTCCGCCCTGCAAGCGCTCATCGGGAAGGCGCTCGATGCGCCGTTCTGAGCGGGCGTCTCTCGGGGAGCGGGGGTCGGTGACGGCCGAGGCCGCGGTCGCGATCCCGGTGCTGGTGGCGTTCGTCGCGGCGCTGGTGTGGGGGCTGGCGGCGGCTGCCGCGCAGATCCAGTGCGTGGACGCGGCGCGGGCCGGGGCGCGGGCGGCCGCGAGGTCCGAGCCGCGGGAGGCCGTGCTGGCGGCGGCCGAGGCCGCGGCACCGCGTGGCGCCGGGGTCGAGGTGGGGAGGTCGGGGGAGCTGTGGCGGGTCAAGGTCACGGCCCCGACGCCGGGGCCGGGTGCGTTGGCGTTGACGCTCACGGCGGAGGCGGCGGCACTCGCGGAGGACACGGTGGGGGAGGAGGTGTGAACCGGAGCGGCGCCAGGTGGCGTGATGGGCGGGGGAGTCCGGACGATCGGCGTGGACGCCGACGCGGACGCCGATGCCGACGCGGATGCGGATGCGGATGCGGACGATCGGGGGATCGGGGCGTGGCGACCGTGTGGACCGCGGTGGCGGTGTGCGTGCTGTGCGTGGTCTTCGGAGGGCTCCTCGCGCTGGGGCAGGCGGTGGCCGTACGGCACCGGGCGGGCGGTGCGGCGGACCTGGCGGCGCTCGCGGCGGCCGACCGGGCGTTGTGGGGCTCGGCGGACGCGTGCGGGGCCGCTGAGAGGGTCGCGGGGGCTCAGGGGGCGGAGGTGGTGCGGTGCGCGGTGCTGGGCGAGGTGGCCGATGTGACGGCGCGGACCCGGTTCGGGCCGTACGCGGCGGAGGCCAGGGCGCGTGCGGGGCCGCCGGGCCCTGACGGGACGCCCAGCCCTCCGGGCGGCGCGCCGAACCTACCCGGCCCGCCCAGCCCTACAGGCCCGCCCAGCCCTCCGGGCGCGCTGAACTTACTCGGCCCGCCGGGCCCTCCAGGCCCGCCCAGCCCTACAGGCCCGCCCAGTCCGTCGATCCCACCCAGCCCTCCGGGCGTTCCGGAAATAGCCGACCCGTCCGGCCCGCCCAGCCCGTCGGGCCCGACGGTCGCTACGGGGTCTTCTCCGTGGGCGCTTCCTTGAGGAGCTGCGTCAGGAGGCGGACCGCGCCCCGTTTGTGCAGGGGGTCGTTGCCGTTGCCGCACTTGGGGGACTGGACGCAGGACGGGCAGCCCGCGTCGCACTCGCAGGAGACGATCGCCTCGCGGGTGGCGGTGAGCCAGGCGCGGGCGGTGTGGAAGGCGCGCTCGGCGAAGCCCGCGCCGCCCGGGTGGCCGTCGTAGACGAAGACCGTGGGCAGGAGCGTGTCGGGGTGGAGGGGGATCGAGACGCCCCCGATGTCCCAGCGGTCGCAGGTGGCGAAGAGCGGCAGCATCCCGATGGAGGCGTGCTCGGCGGCGTGCAGGGCGCCGCCGAGGATCTCCGGATTGATCCGGGCGGCGTCGAGCTGGTCCTCGGCGACCGTCCACCACACGGCGCGGGTGCGGAGCTTGCGCGGAGGGAGGTCCAGCTTCGTCTCGCCGAGCACTTCACCGGTGATCAGTTTGCGGCGCAGGAAGGAGACGACCTGGTTGGTGACCTCGACCGAACCGAAGCACAGGCGGCCCTCGCCCCACGGGACCTCGGTCTCGGTCTCCAGGACGGAGATGGCGGTGGTGTCGCGGGCGGTGGTCGAGTAGGGCGGTGACGCCTCCTCGACCAGGGCCACCGAGTCCGCCAGGTCGAGGCGCTTCACCAGGTACGTACGGCCCTGGTGGAGGTGGACCGCGCCGTCGTGGACGGCGGTGTGGGACGAGGCCTCGTCGACCGTGCCGAGAAGTCGGCCCGTCGCGGCCTCGACGATCTGGACGGGGCTGCCGCCCTCGCCCCGGATGTCGGCGAGGTCGGCGGCCCGCTCGCGGCGGGTCCAGTACCAGCCGGTGGAGCGCCTGCGCAGCAGGTTCGCCGCTTCGAGCTGGGGGAGGAGGCCGGGGACCGCGGGGCCGAAGAGCTCGAAGTCGGATTCGGTGAGCGGGAGTTCCGCGGCGGCCGCGCACAGGTGGGGGGCGAGGACGTAGGGGTTGTCGGGGTCCAGGACCGTCGACTCGACGGGCCGGTCGAAGAGCGCCTCGGGGTGGTGGACCAGGAAGGTGTCCAGCGGGTCGTCGCGGGCGACCAGGATCGCCAGCGCGTCCTGGCCCGAGCGCCCGGCGCGGCCCGCCTGCTGCCAGAGCGAGGCGCGGGTGCCCGGGTAGCCGGCGATGACGACGGCGTCCAGGCCCGAGACGTCCACGCCCAGCTCCAGCGCGGTCGTCGCGGCCAGGCCCAGCAGCTCGCCCGAGTGCAGGGCGCGCTCCAGGGCGCGGCGCTCCTCGGGGAGGTAGCCGCCCCGGTAGGCGGCGACCCGGGAGGGCAGCGAGCGGTCGACGGCGGCGAGCCGCTCCTGGGCGATCACGGAGATCAGCTCGGCGCCCCTGCGGGACCGTACGAAGGCGACCGAGCGGACGCCCTGGACGGTGAGGTCGGTGAGGAGGTCGGCGGTCTCGGCGGTGGCGGTGCGGCGGACGGGGGCGCCCTGTTCGCCGCGGAGTTCGGTGAGCGGCGGCTCCCAGAGGGCGAAGACCAGTTCGCCGCGGGGCGAGGCGTCGTCGGAGACCTCCTGGACGGGGAGGCCGGTGAGGCGCCGGGCGGCGACGGCGGGTTCCGCGGAGGTGGCGGAGGCGAGGAGGAAGACGGGGTTCGCGCCGTAGCGGGCGCACAGGCGGCGCAGACGGCGGACCACCTGGGCGACGTGGGAGCCGAAGACGCCCCGGTAGGTGTGGCACTCGTCGATGACGACGTAGCGCAGGGCGCGCAGGAAGGAGGACCACCTGGGGTGGGAGGGAAGTATGCCCCGGTGCAGCATGTCGGGATTGGTGAGGACGTAGTTGGCGTACTGGCGGACCCACTCGCGTTCCTCGACGGGGGTGTCCCCGTCGTAGACGGCGGGCCGGATTCCGTTGCCCAGCGGGGCCGCCAGCTCCTTGACCGCGCGGCGCTGGTCGGCGGCGAGCGCCTTGGTGGGGGCGAGGTAGAGGGCGGTGGCGCCCCGGCCGTTGGGAGCCTCGGAGCCGTCCAGGAGGGCGGTGAGGACGGGCGCGAGGTACGCGAGCGACTTGCCCGACGCGGTCCCTGTGGCGATCACCACAGATTCGCCGTCCAGGGCGTGCTCGGCGGCCGTCGCCTGGTGGGCCCAGGGGTGCTCGATGCCGGCCCGCTGGATCGCCGCGATCACTTCCGCGCGGATGCGGTCGGGCCAGATGGCATGGCGGCCCGTGCGCGGGGGCAAGTGCTCCGTATGAGTGATGCGCGCAGCCCGGTCCGATCCCGCGGCTAGCCGGTCGAGGACCTCGCGGGGCAGGGGGCGGGAACCCCCGCTCTCGGGAGGTCGTCTGGGGCGGTGATTCTTGGCCATCGGCACCGAGTGTGTCACTGGCGTGACGGACAATGCTCCCAAGGCGTCGTGCATGGCTGCTGGTAAGTGATTGAATGCCATCGCGGCTGGCGACCGTCCCTCGGCTCCGCCGGGGACCTGTAGGGGGCGGCCGCTCGATAGCAAGGTGCTGGAGGATCAGTGGACCTGTCCCTGTCGACTCGCAATGTGACCGGACCAGCAGGCGACCGTACGGTCGTCGAGGTCGGCGGCGAGATTGATGTATATACCGCGCCCAAGCTGCGCGAGCAGTTGGTCGAGTTGGTGAACGACGGCAGTTACCACCTGGTCGTCGACATGGAGGGCGTGGACTTCCTCGACTCCACCGGCCTGGGTGTGCTCGTGGGCGGCCTGAAGCGCGTGCGCGCGCACGAGGGCTCGCTGCGTCTGGTTTGCAACCAGGAGCGCATTCTGAAGATCTTCCGGATCACCGGTCTCACCAAGGTGTTCCCGATCCACACGACGGTCGACGAAGCCGTCGCGGCTACCGACTGACGGTCGCCGGAGGCTTGTCGGAGAAGGGCGGGGGACCGGGCGCGGAGCCCGGTGCCCCGCGACGCACGCAGCCAAGTCCGAGGGGGACCCATGGCCACCGTTGAACTCCGCTTCAGCGCCCAGCCCGAGCACGTCAGGACGGCCCGCCTGGTGGCGGCCGCCGTGGCGCGCAGGGCAGGGGTGGACGAAGCGGTCCTTGACGAGGTCAGGCTCGCCGTCGGAGAGGCGTGCAGCCGGGCGGTCGGGCTGCACCGCAGCAACGGCATCGACGCCCCGGTCAGGGTCGTGCTCACCGAGGAGGAGAAGGCGTTCTCCATCGAGGTCGGGGACGAAGTGCCCGGTCGCGGTTCCGACGGTGCGGTGCCCGGAGCGCGTGACGGCGCGCGGGCCGACGGCCGGGACGTCGGCGTCGACTCCGTTGCCGACGGCGTCGACGACGAGGGCGACGCGATGGGGCTCGCGGTGATCAGCGGGCTCGTGGACGACGTGGAGGTCTCCGCGTCCGACGCGGGCGGAGTGATCCGCATGAGCTGGCCGACGACTCCTGCGACCGTACTGCCCTGAGGTGCGGATCCGATCTTCTGTTGTTCGTGAAGAGACCCTGCTCAGCAGGGTCTTTTTCTTTTACCCCGAGCAATTTCTAGATCGTCGATCAAGTCGTCAATGGATTTGACCCGTTACCGATTTCGAGCAGGTTTGAGAAACGCGATCATTTGCTGAGAGGCAACCTGCGGCCAATCGCAATTGCGGCACTCTGTTTTGATCGGGTTCCGCTCCCTACAATCCGTCCATCTTGAGCTCTGAGCGTCAAGGAGGACGAATGGCGGGGCTCTTCAACCCAGAACTGTCCGATCGATCCACTTCTCTCGCGGCCGCGGTTCTCACCGACGACAACCGGATCATCGTCATCGTCGTCGCGGCCGTGGCTCTCGCCGCGCTCGTCGTGGCCCAGCTGCTGGTACGCCAGGTCCTGGCGGCCGACGAGGGCACGGATTCCATGAAGAAGATCGCGTCGGCCGTGCAGGAAGGCGCGAATGCCTATCTGGCGCGGCAGTTGCGGACCCTCGGGATCTTCGCCGTGGTGGTCTTCTTCCTTCTCATGCTGCTGCCGGCCGACAACTGGTCGCAGCGCGCGGGACGTTCGGTGTTCTTCCTGGTGGGTGCGCTTTTCTCGGCGGCCACCGGATACATCGGTATGCGACTCGCCGTACGGAGCAATGTGCGAGTGGCCGCTGCGGCACGTGAGGCCACTCCGGCGGAAGGTGAACCGGAAAAGGATCTGACGGCCGTCGCGCACAAGGCAATGAAGATCGCATTTCGTACGGGCGGCGTCGTCGGCATGTTCACGGTGGGCCTCGGTCTGCTCGGCGCCTCCTGCGTGGTCCTCGTCTACGCCGCGGACGCGCCCAAGGTGCTGGAGGGCTTCGGCCTCGGCGCCGCGCTCATCGCGATGTTCATGAGGGTCGGCGGCGGCATCTTCACCAAGGCCGCCGACGTCGGCGCCGACCTCGTCGGCAAGGTCGAACAGGGCATCCCCGAGGACGACCCGCGCAACGCCGCGACCATCGCCGACAACGTCGGCGACAACGTGGGCGACTGCGCCGGCATGGCGGCCGACCTCTTCGAGTCGTACGCCGTGACGCTCGTCGCGGCCCTCATCCTCGGCAAGGCCGCCTTCGGCGACGCCGGGCTGGCATTTCCGTTGATCGTTCCGGCGATCGGCGTGGTCACCGCGATGATCGGGATCTTCGCGGTCGCCCCGCGGCGCGCCGACCGCAGCGGAATGACGGCCATCAACCGCGGCTTCTTCGTCTCGGCGGTCATCTCGCTCGCCCTGGTCGCCGCGGCCGTCTACGCCTACCTGCCGTCCTCGTACGCCGACCTCGACGGGGTCAGCGAGGCGGCCGTCCTCAGCCACGACGGGGACCCGCGCACGCTGGCCATCGTCGCCGTCGCCATCGGCATCGTGCTCGCCGCGCTCATCCAGCAGCTGACGGGGTACTTCACCGAGACCAACCGGCGCCCCGTACGGGACATCGGCAAGTCCTCGCTGACCGGCCCCGCCACGGTGATCCTCGCGGGCATCGGCATCGGCCTGGAATCCGCCGTCTACACCGCCCTTCTGATCGGACTCTCGGTGTACGGGGCGTTCCTCCTGGGAAGCGGCTCGATCATCCTGGCGCTGTTCGCGGTGGCGCTCGCCGGCACCGGGCTGCTCACCACGGTCGGCGTCATCGTCGCCATGGACACCTTCGGCCCCGTCTCCGACAACGCGCAGGGCATCGCGGAGATGTCCGGCGACGTCGAGGGGGCGGGCGCGCAGGTCCTCACCGACCTGGACGCCGTCGGCAACACCACCAAGGCCATCACCAAGGGCATCGCCATCGCCACCGCCGTACTCGCGGCGGCGGCGCTCTTCGGCTCGTACCGCGACGCCATCGCCACCGCGGTCAAGGACGTCGGGGCCAAGGCGGGCGAGACGAACCTGAGCCTCGACATCTCCCAGCCCAACAACCTGGTCGGGCTGATCGTCGGCGCCGCGGTCGTCTTCCTCTTCTCCGGGCTCGCCATCAACGCCGTGTCGCGGTCGGCCGGCGCGGTGGTCTACGAGGTGCGGCGGCAGTTCCGCGAACACCCCGGGATCATGGACTACACCGAGAAGCCGGAGTACGGGCGCGTCGTCGACATCTGCACCAAGGACGCGCTGCGCGAACTGGCCACGCCGGGGCTGCTCGCCGTGATGACCCCGATCGCGGTCGGCTTCTCGCTGGGCGTGGGCGCACTCGGCTCGTTCCTCGCGGGTGCCATCGGCACCGGCACGCTGATGGCCGTCTTCCTCGCCAACTCCGGCGGCGCGTGGGACAACGCCAAGAAGCTCGTCGAGGACGGCCACCACGGCGGCAAGGGCGGCGAGGCGCACTCCGCGACCGTCATCGGCGACACGGTCGGCGACCCGTTCAAGGACACCGCGGGGCCCGCCATCAACCCGCTGCTGAAGGTGATGAACCTGGTGGCACTGCTGATCGCCCCGGCCGTCGTGCAGTTCAGCTACGGCGAGGACGCGAGCACGGCGGTGCGCGCGGTGGCGGCCGTGTCCGCGATCGCGGTCATCGTCGGCGCCGTCTACGTCTCCAAGCGGCGCGGGGTCGCCGTGGGCGACGAGAACGACGAGGCGGGCGAGGGGGGTGAGAACGGTTCGGAGCGGGTGCCGAAACAGCCGGGCGATCCCGCGGTGGTCTCCTGACGGGACGTGAGGCCGGTCGACCGGCGGGGTGACCGGACAAGGGGCGGGGGGGGGGGGGGGGGTGTGGCCCCCCCCCCCCCCACCGGCCCCCCCACGGCCCCCGGGGGTGGTGGGTTTGGTTGTTGAAAAATGGGTAAAATAGGAACAAATGTGGGGGGGGGCCCC
>NZ_JBITHO010000010.1:216760-348273 GCF_044458065.1 Streptomyces sp. NPDC050504
CGGGGGCTTTGGGGGGGCGGGGCCCGGGGGGGGGGGGCGCGGGGGGGGGGGGGGGGGGGGGGGGGGGGGGGGGCCCCGCCCGGGGGGGGGGGGGGGGGGTTGTTTGCCCCCCCCCCCCCCCCCTTCCGTGCCCGAAGAGGCCCCTGGTGAGTCTTGTCTCTCTTGGTGCAAATGGCTTCAATGGCGTACGAATGGGGCGGGCGGCACACGGGCGTCGCCCGCTCGGCGTGTATGTTCCGGGGCCGAGAGCCTCGGAAGGGACCGATCCGGTGAACAAGAAGCTTGCGGCCGCACTGTCCAGCGGTGCGGTACTCGTACTGGCGCTGACGGGCTGCAGTGACGACGGCGACGACGGCAAGAAGGTGGACGACTGGGCGGGCAAGTTCTGCGGCCAGGCCCAGCCCCAGCTGCAGAAGATCGCCGACGCCAACGCCGCCATCAAGCAGCAGACGGACGACAACAGCAAGCCGGCGGAGGTCCAGAAGACGGACTCGGCGGCCTTCCAGCAGATGTCGGACGCCTACAAGGCGCTCGGCGCCGCCGTCCAGGACGCGGGCGCCCCGCCCGTCGACAGCGGCGAGAAGACCCAGAAGGAGGCGGTCGCCGAGCTGAACGCCTCCTCGGTCGCGTACGCCAACCTCAAGAAGAAGGTCGACGCGCTCGACGCGACCGACCAGGCGAAGTTCGCCCAGGGCCTCAAGGGCGTCGCCATCGAGCTCGGCAAGATCGGCGACAACAGCGACGCCGCGCTGAAGAAGCTGGAGGCGGGCGAGGTCGGCAAGGCGATGGGCAAGCAGCCCGGCTGCCAGAAGAAGACGCCGTCCCTGCCCCCGGAGAACTCCGCGCCCGCCGCGTCCCAGAAGCCCTCGGCGCCCGCGAAGCCCGCGACGAAGCCCTCGGACGGCGCGTCGGCCAAGGAAACCGAGTAGGCGCACGGCCGAGCGCGCGGGCGGGCAGAAGGCCGGGCGGGCGGGCACTCGGCCGACCCCGCACAGCCGGACAGCCGCACAGCCGTACGGGGCAGTTGGCCCCTCGCCGAAGGCCCGGCGCCCCGATCGGGGCGCCGGGCCTTCGGCGTTTGTCAGTGGCAGCGTCCACAATGGACGGGTGAGTACCACCAGCCTTCCCGCGCCCGACCTCGCGCCCCGCCTCCGCGAGGCCCTGCTCGCCGCCGCCTTCACCGCCGACGGCCTGCTCGACCTGCTCGGCGCGCCCGCGTACGCCGCGCTCGCCCGCAGCGAGACCGTGCCCGCCCTGCGCGCCACCCGGGGCGCGTCGCCGCTGGAGACGCTGGTGCGCCTCTTCCTGCTCCAGCGCTCCGTGCCGGCCGACCGTGCCGCCGCCGTGCTCCCGCTCGACGCGTGCCTGGACGGCGGCTGGCTGGTCCGGGAGGAGACGGGCGGCGCGACGGGCCACGCGGTGCGCGCCGCGGTCGACGTGCGGCCCTACGGCGGCCCCGAGGGCCAGGACTGGTTCATCGTCTCGGACCTGGGACTCGCCGTCGGCGGTGCGGGCGGCGCGAGCGGCCACGACGAGGGCGTGGTGCTGGGCGTCGGCGGCGCGTCCACCACGCTCGCCGGAATCACCGTCAGGACACCCGTGGAATCGGCCCTGGACGTCGGTACGGGCTCCGGGATCCAAGCGCTGCACGCCGCGCAGCACGCGACGCGCGTGACGGCCACGGACCTCAACCCCCGCGCGCTGGAGTTCACCCGGCTGACCCTCGCGCTCTCCGGGGCGCCCGCCGCCGAGCTGTACGAGGGCTCCCTCTTCGAGCCCGTCGAGGGACACACGTACGACCTCGTCGTCTCCAACCCGCCCTTCGTGATCTCGCCCGGCGCCCGGCTGACCTACCGGGACGGCGGCATGGGCGGCGACGACCTGTGCCGCGCGCTGGTGCGCGGCGCGGGCGAGGTGCTCAACGAGGGGGGTTACGCCCACTTCCTGGCCAACTGGCAGCACGTGGAGGGCGAGGACTGGCAGGAGCGGCTGCGCTCCTGGGTGCCGCGCGGCTGCGACGCCTGGATCGTGCAGCGCGAGGTGCAGGACGTCGCGCAGTACGCCGAGCTGTGGCTGCGCGACGCGGGCGACCACCGGGCGGGACCCGAGGAGTACGCCGCACGGTACGAGGCGTGGCTGGACGAGTTCGAGGCACGCGGGACCAGGTCCGTCGGGTTCGGGTGGATCACGCTGCGCAGGTCGGCCGCCGCGGTGGACGATCCCTCGGTCGTCGTGGAGGAGTGGCCGCACCCGGTCGAGCAGCCGCTCGGCGACCAGGTGCGGGCGCACTTCGCGCGCCAGGACTACCTGCGGGAGCACGACGACGCGGCGCTGCTCGCGGCCCGCTTCAAGCTCGCCGACGAGGTCGTGCAGGAGCAGGTCGGCCTGCCGGGCGCCGACGACCCGGAGCACGTGGTGCTGCGGCAGAACCGCGGGATGCGCAGGGCGACCCGGGTGGACTCGGTCGCGGCCGGTTTCGCGGGCGTCTGTGACGGGACGCTGGCGGCCGGTCAGATCCTGGACGCCATCGCGCAGTTGCTCGACGAGGACCCGGTGGTGCTGCGCGACCGCACTCCCGCGGCGATCCGGCTGCTGGTGGAGGAGGGCTTCCTGACGCCCGCGTGAGGGGAGCGGCGGGTGCTAAAGAGGGGGACACGGGGGCCGGAGGGGCCTGTGTGACAGCCGGTGTCCCGCACGCCGGGGCGGTTGACGGGCCGGTCGACGGGCCGGTCGCCGGATCGGACGCCGGGCTGGACGCCGGGCTGGACGCCGGGCTGGACGCCGGACCGGCCACCGGGCGGTCACGGCGGGGTCGTGCCGCGCGGTCCGCCGTCCGCAGCGTGAAACCGGCCAATATTCCACTCGTTCCGGACACCTCGGGCGCATCGGGACGGCCTGCGGCCGGGCGATGGCCGGGCGGTGGCCGGATGACGGCCGGGCGACGGGCACGTACGCCTCCGGCAGCCGTTCCGCGTACGCCTCCCCGGCCCCGTACAGGGCCCGTACGCCCCCTGCGGACCCGTACGGCCGCGGCGCTCCCAAACCCGTCACGGGCGAGAACGGCCGACCCGGCGCAACGCGGAGGGTGAACCCGCGCGTCGTTCACCCGCAGTTCGCGCCCACGACGCCCGAAGGTGCCAGCCTCACGTTTCCGGGAAGCCTTCCGGCGGAGCCGGGGCGCCAGGGCCCCGGCGGCACCGGGGGCGCGGAGGAACGGGGAACCGGATGGAGAGCGGGCCCGCGGTCTTCGCCGGAACGGCGTTCGCGCTGTTCGGCGCGGCACTGCTGCTGTGGACAGGGGCGCGTGTGCGCCACCGCGCGCCGGTCGCACACGGAGTGAGCCCCGCAGTGTCCATCGCGTTCGCGACGGTCTTCGGCGTGGGGTTCCTCGCGCTCGGTGTGTGGTGCTTCGGCCGGATCTGACGCGGCCGCGCCGCCGCCGCTCCGGGGCGGCGGCGGGCCCCGGGCGGAACTCCGGGTGGAACTCCCGGCGGATGCCCGGCGGAAAACCGCAGGCGGGAAGCGGCCGGGCGGGGCGTCCCGGGTCGGCCGGGCGGCGCGTCCCGCGCGGGGGGCGGGAGTCCGGGCGGCAGGAATGGCGGAAGTCGGGTTACCGTTCGAGTGGCCGTTGCGGGCTTTTGCCGTTTGACACGGGGGCGGGTTGTACCGTCACACTCCGCAGCGACAGCAGCGTCAACCACGCCAGCGGTGCAGCCGTACAGCGGTACCGCCGTACTGACCACCGAGCGCCGACCGGAGAGAAGAGCGAAGTTGTCCCCGACCAGCGAGACCGCACAGGGCGGCCGCCGACTCGTCATCGTCGAGTCCCCTGCCAAGGCGAAGACGATCAAGGGGTACCTCGGCCCCGGATACGTCGTCGAGGCGAGCGTCGGGCACATCCGCGACCTCCCGAACGGCGCCGCCGAGGTGCCCGACAAGTACACCGGTGAGGTGCGCCGCCTCGGCGTCGACGTCGAACACGACTTCCAGCCCATCTACGTCGTCAACGCCGACAAGAAGGCCCAGGTCAAGAAGCTCAAGGACCTGCTGGCCGAGTCCGACGAACTCTTCCTCGCCACCGATGAGGACCGCGAGGGCGAAGCCATCGCGTGGCACCTCCAGGAAGTCCTGAAGCCCAAGGTCCCCGTCCACCGGATGGTCTTCCACGAGATCACCAAGGACGCGATCAGGGCCGCCGTCGCCTCCCCGCGCGAGCTGAACCAGCGCATGGTCGACGCCCAGGAGACCCGCCGCATCCTCGACCGGCTGTACGGCTACGAGGTCTCGCCGGTCCTGTGGAAGAAGGTCATGCCCCGGCTGTCGGCCGGGCGCGTCCAGTCCGTGGCCACCCGGCTCGTCGTCGAGCGCGAGCGCGAGCGCATCGCCTTCCGTTCCGCCGAGTACTGGGACCTGACCGGCACCTTCGGCACCGGTCGCAAGGGCGACGCGTCCGACCCCTCCACGCTCGTCGCACGGTTGGCCACGGTCGACGGCCGCCGCGTCGCACAGGGCCGTGACTTCGGCTCGGACGGCCGGCTCAAGAGCGACCAGGTGCTGCACCTGGACGAGGCGAACGCCCGTGCGCTCGCCGCCGCGCTCGCCGAGACGTCCTTCGCGGTCAGGTCCGTCGAGTCCAAGCCGTACCGCCGCTCGCCCTACGCCCCGTTCCGTACGACCACCCTCCAGCAGGAGGCGTCGCGCAAGCTGGGCTTCGGCGCCAAAGCGACGATGCAGGTCGCGCAGAAGCTGTACGAGAACGGCTTCATCACCTACATGCGTACGGACTCCACGACGCTCTCCGACACGGCGGTCGCCGCGGCCCGCGCGCAGGTCACGCAGCTGTACGGCGCCGACTACCTGCCGGACAAGCCGCGCACGTACGCCGGGAAGGTCAAGAACGCGCAGGAGGCGCACGAGGCGATCCGCCCCTCGGGTGATCGTTTCCGCACCCCGGCCGAGACCGGCCTGAGCGGCGACCAGTTCCGGCTGTACGAGCTGATCTGGAAGCGGACCGTCGCCTCCCAGATGAAGGACGCGGTCGGCAACTCGGTCACCGTCAGGATCGGCGGCAGGGCGAGCGACGGCCGGGACGCCGAGTTCACCGCGTCCGGCAAGACCATCACCTTCCACGGCTTCATGAAGGCCTACGTGGAGGGCGCCGACGACCCCAACGCCGAGCTGGACGACCGCGAGCGCAGGCTGCCGCAGGTCGCCGAGGGCGACCCGCTGGGCGTCGAGGAGATCTCGGTCGACGGGCACGCCACCAAGCCGCCCGCCCGCTACACCGAGGCCTCGCTGGTCAAGGAGCTGGAAGAGCGCGAGATCGGCCGCCCGTCGACGTACGCGTCGATCATCGGCACGATCCTGGACCGCGGGTACGTCTTCAAGAAGGGCACGGCCCTCGTGCCGTCCTTCCTGAGCTTCGCCGTGGTCAACCTGCTGGAGAAGCACTTCGGCCGACTCGTCGACTACGACTTCACCGCCAAGATGGAGGACGACCTCGACGCCATCGCGCGCGGCGAGGCCCAGTCCGTGCCGTGGCTCAGGCGCTTCTACTTCGGCGAGGCCGCGGGCGACGGGGCCGGAGCGGGCGCCGCGTCCGCCGCGGGCAACGGCGACGGCGACCACCTCGGCGGGCTCAAGGAGCTGGTGACCGACCTGGGCGCGATCGACGCCCGGGAGATCTCCTCCTTCCCGGTCGGCGACGGCATCGTGCTGCGCGTCGGACGGTACGGCCCCTACATCGAGCGCGGCGAGAAGGGCGCGGACGGCCACCAGCGCGCCGACGTGCCCGAGGACCTGGCGCCCGACGAGCTGTCCGTGGAGTACGCGGAGGAGCTGCTCGCCAAGCCGAGCGGCGACTTCGAGCTGGGCAAGGACCCGGAGAGCGGCAACCAGATCGTCGCCAAGGACGGGCGCTACGGCCCGTACGTCACCGAGGTGCTGCCCGAGGGCACTCCGAAGACCGGCAAGAACGCGGTGAAGCCGCGGACCGCCTCCCTCTTCAAGTCGATGTCCCTGGACACGGTCACCCTCCAGGACGCGCTGCGCCTCATGTCGCTGCCGCGCGTGGTCGGCGCGGACGCGGAGGGCGTGGAGATCACCGCGCAGAACGGCCGCTACGGCCCCTACCTCAAGAAGGGCACCGACTCCCGGTCCCTGACGGAGGAGGAGCAGCTCTTCACGATCACGCTGGAAGAGGCGCTGGCGATCTACGCCCAGCCCAAGCAGCGCGGGCGCGCGGCCGCGAAGCCGCCGCTGAAGGAGCTGGGCACCGACCCGGTGAGCGAGCGGCCCGTCGTCGTGAAGGACGGCCGCTTCGGCCCGTACGTCACGGACGGCGAGACGAACGCGACGCTGCGGACCGGCGACAGCGTGGAGGAGATCACGCCGGAGCGCGGGTACGAGCTCCTGGCGGAGAAGCGGGCCAAGGGGCCCGCGAAGAAGACCGCCAAGAAGGCCGTGAAGAAGGCGCCCGCCAAGAAGGCCACGGCGAAGAAGGCGACGGCCACGGCCGGGGCGGCGAAGAAGACGGCCGCGAAGAAGACCGTGGCCAAGAAGGCGCCCGCGAAGAAGGCCGCCGCGAAGAAGACCGCGGCGCCGGAGGAGTAGGAGTCCCGGGCCCCGGGGGGGGTGCCGTTCCGCCCGCGGCGGGCCGGCCCCTCCGGGGAAGGGAAGCCCCGTGCGGCGGCCCGCCCGCCCGCGCTTCCGGTGGCACCCCCGGCAGCGATCTTCAGGCGGCCACCTCGGTGTGTCGGAGCCTGCGGATAGGCTGGGCGGATGACGCGCGTCACCGAGGAGCCAGAGGAGCCAAAGGTCGTGAGCCCCACCTCCGACACCCCAGACACCTCAAACCCCCTTGTCGCGGACTCGCGCGAGCGAGCCGTCCGGGCCCTGCTGCGCGTACCCACGCTCAGGCGGTTGTGGAGTGCCCAGCTCACCGGCGGCGTCGGCGACGCCCTCGGGCTGCTGGTGCTGCTCCTGCTGACGCTGGAGGCGGCCGTGGGGGAGGCCACCTTCGGCACGGGCTACCGGGGGGCCGCCCTCGCGGTCGCCGCGGTGTTCGGCGCCCGTGCCGTCGCCGGGCTGCTCTTCGGAGCCGTACTCCTGGGACCGCTCACCGCGCTCGTCGGCCCCGGCGGCGCCAGGACGGACGCCAAGACCGGCGCCAGGACGGATGCCAAGACCGGCTCCAAGACCGGCGCCACGGCTGGCACCAAGACCGGCATCAGGACGCTCGACCGGCGCTGGACCATGATCGGGGCGGACGGGCTGCGGCTCGCGCTCCTCGTGGTCGCGCCGCTGTGGATCACCTGGACCCCGGCGAACGCACCGCTCGTCCTCCTCGTCACCGTCTTCGTCGCGGCCGCCGCCGACCGCGTGTGGACCGTCGCCAAGGACAGCGCGGCCCCCGCCCTGCTGCCCGCCCCGCCGCTGGAGGGCGCCGCGGTCCGCCCGCTGCCCGACCACCTCGGGGCGCTGCGCCGCCTCTCGCTGCGCACGGACTTCCTGGCGATCCCCGCCGCTGCCGCCGCCCTGCTGGTCACCACTTTGATCGCACAGGCGCTCGGCATCGGCGTCGACTGGTTCGACCAGCACCAGGCTGCCCTCGGGGCGTACACCGCGGCCGGACTGTTCGCCGCTTCCGTATCCGTCCTGTACTTCATCGAGCTGCCCGACTCGGCCACCCCGCGCCCCCGCTCCCCGCTGGAGGGCCTGCGCCGCCCGTCCACGGGGACGGGCCCCGACAAGGGCCGCACCGGATCCGTACCGCTGATCGTGCTCGCCTGCGGCGCCGTCACCGGTGCCGTCGCGGCCGCGGCGGCCGTCTCCGTGCTGCACGCCGCCGACCTCGGCGGCGGTCCCGCGACGTTCGCGCTGCTGGTCCTCGGCCTCGTCGGCGGTACGGGTCTGGGGATCCGCACCGCGCAGAAGGTGCTGCCCGGACTCTCGCGCCGCCGCCTGCTCGCGCTCGCCGTCGCCACGACGGGCGTCGCCCTGCTCGCCGCGGGCCTGGTGCCCGACACGGCGACCGTGCTGATGCTCGCCCTCCTCGCCGGATACGCGGCCGGGGTCGCGGCCAACACCGGGCACACCCTGATCGACCAGGAGACCGAGGAGTTCCGGCAGGCCCGCACCACCGAGCACCTCCAGGCCGTGGCCCGGCTCGCCCTGGCCGTCGGCGCGATCGGCGCCCCGCTGCTCGCCGCCGCGATCGGCACGCCCGAGCTGTCGGTCGGCGAGCGGGTGCTCGCGCACGGCGGCGCGGCGTTCACGCTGATGCTGGTCGGCGCGCTGCTGCTGCCCGTCGCCGTGATAGTCCTCGCCAAGACCGACGACCGGGCGGGCGTTCCGCTCGGCCGGGACCTGCGCGACGCCCTGCGCGGCGCCGAGCCGTCCGTCGCGCCCGCCGCGACCGGCTTCTTCATCGCCCTGGAGGGCGGCGACGGGGCGGGCAAGTCCACCCAGGTGGAGGCCCTCGCGGAGTGGATAAGGGCCAAGGGCCACGAGGTCGTCGTCACCCGCGAGCCGGGCGCGACGCCCGTCGGCAAGCGGCTGCGGTCGATCCTGCTGGACGTCAGCAGCGCGGGCCTGTCCAACCGCGCGGAGGCGCTGCTGTACGCCGCCGACCGCGCCGAGCACGTCGACTCGGTGGTGCGGCCCGCGCTGGAGCGCGGCGCGATCGTCATCTCCGACCGGTACATCGACTCGTCCGTCGCCTACCAGGGCGCGGGGCGCGACCTGTCGCCGACCGAGATCGCGCGGATCTCCCGGTGGGCGACCAGCGGCCTCGTACCGCATCTGACCGTCCTGCTCGACGTGTCGCCCGAGACCGCGCGGGAACGGTTCACCGAGGCGCCCGACCGCCTCGAATCGGAGCCCATGGAGTTCCACCAGCGGGTGCGTTCCGGCTTCCTGACGCTGGCCTCCGCGGACCCGGCCCGCTACCTCGTGGTGGACGCCGGGCAGGAGCCCGCCGCCATCACGACCGTCGTGCGGCACCGGCTCGACCAGATGCTGCCGCTCTCCGAGGCCGAGATCAAGGCCCGGGAGGAGGCGCGGAAGGCCGCCGAGGAGGAGGCCCGCAGGAAGGCCGAGGAAGAGGCCGCCCGCAAGGCCGAGGAGGAGCGCCTGGAGCGCGAGCGCCAGGAACAGCTCGCCAAGCTGCGCGCCGAGGAGGAGGAGCGCAAGCGCCGCGAGGAGGAAGAGGCGCGGCGCCGCGAGGCCGAGCGCCAGGCCGAGGAGGCCAGGCAGCGGGCCGAGGAGGCGCGCCGCCTCGCCGAGGAGGAGCGGGTCCGCAGGGAGGCCGAGGCCAAGGCGGCGGCCGAGGAGCAGGAGCGGCGCCGCAAGCAGGCCGAGGAGGAGGCGCGGCTGCGCGCGGAGGCCGAGGAGCGGCGGCTGGAGAAGCAGCGGAAGGCCGAGGAGGCGCTGCTGCGGGCGGAGGAGGCGCGGCGCCTGGCCGCTGCCGCCTCGGCCGCCGCGACGGCTGCCGCCGAGGCCGAGGCGGTGAAGGCGGCGGAGGCCGCGGCTGCCGCGAAGGCGCGGGCGGCGAAGGCCGCGGAGGCCGCGGAGGCGCGGGCCGCGGAGGCGCGGGCTTCGGCTTCGGCGTCCGTGGCGGACGCGGTGCCCGGCCGTTCGGACGCGGTGTCTGACAACGAGGTCACCGTGCCGACGCCGGTGATCACGCAGGCGGACCTGGACAGGCGGGCGGCCGAGAAGGCGGCCGGGGGTACGGCTCAGGCTCCTGCCCCGGCTTCGACCGCTGCCCCGGCTTCGGCTCCGGCGGACTCCGAGGAGACGACCGTGCTGCCGCAGGTGCGGGACGTCGAGGAGACGGCCGTCCTGCCGCCCGTACGGGACGTTCCGGTACGGGACGCGGATCCGACCGACCGGGTGCCGCGCGGCATCTTCCGCGACGAGGCGCAGGCCGCGCCCGCGCGGTCGCTCGGGGACGAGCGCACCCGTGAGCTGCCCCAGGTCGGCCCCGACGGCACCCCGCGCCGCCGCTCCGACTGGGCGGAGGAGACCCCGCTGGACGATCTGCCGACGCTGGCGGACGAGCTGCTGGGCCCGCACGGGGACGACGACACCGAGGGACGCGGCGGCCGGGGCGGTCGCAGGCGCTGAGCGCCCGGGGCCCCGTCCGGTGCGGGAGGGGGTTGTCAGTCCCCTCCCGCACAATGGGGCCATGACCGTTTGGGACGACCTGGTCGGCCAGGACCACGTGCAGGAGCAGCTGGGCGCCGCCGCCCGGGACGCCGACGCGCTGGTGACGGCCGCCGCGCAGCGCACAGCCCCGCCCGAGGCGTCGAAGATGACGCACGCGTGGCTGTTCACGGGGCCGCCGGGCTCCGGCCGGGTCGCCGCCGCCCGCGCCTTCGCCGCCGCGCTCCAGTGCGTCAGCCCCGACCGAGCGCTGGGCGGTGCCCCCGGCTGCGGCTTCTGCGACGGCTGTCACACGGCGCTGATCGGCACGCACGCCGACGTCTCCACGGTGGCCGCGGTGGGCACGCAGATCCTCGCCGAGGACATGCGGGACACGGTCCGCAAGTCGTTCACGTCGCCCGCCAACGGCCGTTGGCAGATCATCCTCGTCGAGGACGCCGAGCGGCTGAACGAGAAGTCGGGCAACGCCGTGCTGAAGGCCGTCGAGGAGCCCGCGCCGCGCACGGTCTGGCTGCTCTGCGCGCCCTCCATCGAGGACGTGCTGCCCACGATCCGCTCCCGCTGCCGTCAGCTGACCCTGCGGACGCCCCCCGTGGAAGCCGTCGCCGACCTCCTCGTCCGGCGCGACGGCATTGATCCGCAGACCGCGGCGGCCGTGTCCCGCGCGACCCAGGGCCACATCGACCGGGCGCGCCGCCTCGCCACGGACGAACGGGCCCGCGCGCGCCGGACGGCCGTGCTGAAGGTGCCGCTGCGCGTCGAGGACGTCGGGGGCTGTCTGAAGGCCGCGCAGGAGCTGGTCGACGCCTCGGCGGAGGACGCCAAGGAGATTGCCGAGGAGGTCGACGCCAAGGAGACGGAGGAGCTCAAGACGGCGCTCGGCGCGGCGGCCGGGGGCCGGATGCCGCGCGGCACTGCGGGCATCATGAAGGACCTGGAGGACAAGCAGAAGCGCCGCAAGACGCGTGCGCAGCGCGACAGCCTGGACCTCGCGCTCACCGACCTGACCGGCTTCTACCGCGACGTCCTGGCGCTCCAGCTCGGCTCGGCGCGCGGCCTGGCCAACGAGGACGTGCGGGACGCGCTGGAGCGCGTCGCCCGGTCCTCGACCCCGGAGCGGACGCTGCGCAGGATCGAGGCGGTCATCGCGTGCCGCGGCACCCTGGACCGGAACGTGGCGCCGCTGCTGGCGGTGGAGGCGATGACGATGGCGCTGCGCGAGGGCTGAGGCGGCCTTCCGGGGCGGGTGCGGTTCGGGGGCGTACGCCCGTGCCCCGTATCCAACCCTGCCCCGTACGTCCGTACGCCCGCGTCCCGAACGGGCGGGGGCGGCCTCACCCGTACGAGCGCAGGGGGCGGCACCATCCGTCACCGCGCGACTACGCTCCGAGGATGGACTCCAGGCGACTGCTCCGCACTTCCGCGACCGTGCTGGCCACGGCGGGCCTGCTGCTCTCCGGCTGTACGGGAGGCAGTTCGCCGTCCAACGCGAGTACGGGGGCGAGTACCGGGGCGGGCGTCGGAGCGAGCCCGAGAGCGGCGGGCACGGCGGCCTCCGCGTCCGAGTCCGCGTCCGCAGTCGTCCCCGACGGCCTGAGGCCGTACTACGAGCAGCGGCTGACCTGGCGGGCGTGCGGCGTGTCCGGCTTCGAGTGCGCCACGATGAAGGCGCCGCTGGACTACGCGGAGCCCGGGAGCGGCGACATCGAGCTGGCCGTCTCGCGGAAGAAGGCGACGGGCCCGGGGCAGCGGATCGGCTCGCTGCTGGTCAACCCGGGCGGCCCCGGCGGCTCGGCGGTCGGCTACCTCCAGGGGTACGCGGCGCTGGGGTACCCGGCGCCGGTCAGGGCGCGGTACGACATGGTGGCCGTCGACCCGCGCGGGGTGGCCCGCAGCGAACCCGTCGAATGCCTGTCGGGCAAGGAGATGGACGCGTACACGCAGGTGGACCAGACGCCGGACGACGCGGCGGAGCGGCGGGCGCTGGTGGCGTCGTTCCAGAAGTTCGCGGCGGGCTGCGAGAAGCGGTCGGCGAAGGTGCTGCCGCACGTCTCGACGGTCGAGGCGGCGCGTGACATGGACGTCCTGCGGGCGCTGCTGGGGGACGCGAAGCTGCACTACGTGGGCGCGTCGTACGGCACCTTCCTGGGGGCCACGTACGCCGACCTCTTCCCGTTCCGGGTGGGCCGCCTGGTCCTGGACGGGGCGATGGACCCCTCGCTCCCGGCGGTCGAGATGAACCGGGACCAGACGGCGGGCTTCGAGACGGCGTTCCGGTCGTTCGCGGCGGACTGCGTGAAGCAGCCGGACTGCCCGCTCGGCACGGAGTCGCCCGCGGGCGCGGCGCGCCGCATGGAGGCGTTCTTCAAGGCGCTGGACGCGAAGCCGGTCCGTACGGGCGAGGCGCGGCGGCTGACCGAGTCCCTGGCGACGACGGGCGTCATCGCGGCGATGTACGACGAGGCGGCGTGGCCGCAGCTGCGCACCGCGCTGGCGGCCGCGCGGGGCGGCGACGGGGCGGGCCTGCTGATGCTGGCGGACCAGTACTACGAGCGCGACGCGGAGGGCGAGTACGCCAACCTGATGTACGCGAACGCGGCGGTGAACTGCCTGGACCTCCCGCCGGCCTTCAAGACCCCCGAGGACGCGGAGGCGGCGCTCCCCTCGTTCCGCGAGGCGTCCCCGGTCTTCGGCGAGGGCCTGGCCTGGGCGTCCCTGAACTGCACGTACTGGCCGGTCCCCGCGACGGGCGCCCCGCACCGCACGGAGGCCCGGGGCGCGGCGCCGATCGTGGTGGTCGGCACGACCCGCGACCCGGCGACCCCGTACAAGTGGGCGAAGGCCCTGGCGTCCCAGCTCGCGTCGGGCACCCTGCTCACCTACGACGGCGACGGCCACACGGCGTACGGCAGGGGCAGCGACTGCGTGGACACGGCGATCAACACCTACCTCCTGGAGGGCACGCCCCCGACGGACGGGAAGCGCTGCGGCTGACCTGCGGGGAGGGTGGTCGGGGGCACTCCAGAAACTGTGTAGACTTGGCCACGCTGCTGATCGCACCATGTGTGAACGGGCAGCGCGCCGCCTTAGCTCAGTTGGCCAGAGCAACGCACTCGTAATGCGTAGGTCTCGGGTTCGAATCCCGAAGGCGGCTCAGAGAAACCCTAGATCAGATGTTTCTGATCTAGGGTTTTCTGTTGTCCGGGGTCGGTGGGTTCGGGATGATGACGACCTCGGCAGGTGTATACGGACCCGCGTGAGCCCAGCGGTGCGGGAAACCCCTCTGGGGTCGAGCCGTGCTGTTGCCTCTGCGGCCTCGTACGCGACCTTCCGGTGGAACCGACCGAGTAGATGTCGCGAGTGGTCGGGGCATCACCGTGACCGAGTGTGTCGGACACGATCTTGATGCCCACGTTGGCCGCCAACATGAGGGTGGCAGCGGTCGTGCAGCCGGATCGGCGGCAGCCACACGCGTACGGCGGGTCCACGACCTGGAGTGGTCGTGGACCCGCCGGGGTGATCAAAGCCGAGCGCCGTCGAGCAGCGGTCAGCGATCCGAGGGGTGTGCCTTACTCAAGGATGCTGTCATCGCTCGACTGGGGGGCTTGGAGAATGCGCCGAACACGGCTCGCCATGCCGCGGACCGGAAGGTAGATGCGAGTATTACTTGATCGGGCGATGGTGACGAGACCCTCCCCGGTAAGCCGCTGAATCGCATCGGGAACGAGTTCCCGGTGCTTGGAATCGAGCCCGCGATAGAGAGCAGACTCCTTCCGCCCTGTGCCTCGTTGGGCGTAGATCTTCTTCAGTATCGTGAGTAGAACTTTGTTCAACGGTGTCGTCTTCAGGGCAAGGATGCCCTTGGCCGTCGACATCTGTGCGTCGAACTGCGCTACTTCGCAGTTTACGAAGCGGTCCCCTTGGAGGGCCGACCACCCAGCCACTCCTGTCATCTGTCCGATGAGGCAATTCTGGAAGTGCGGAGGTGTGTATCCCCCATGGTCGGTGAAGTCCAGTTCTTGGATCACGCAGTCGTGGAAGGCCAGCCAGTCGTAGCTCTCCGCATCGGCAGTCAGAGAGAAACTGCGGAGCTCGATCTCGTGGAGAGAGATCGGCGTGCGGGGAGCATCTCCAGGCCAGAGTCGCGTGGCTACTCGGGTGATGTCTGCGATGATGGCGTCCGAGACGCCGTTGCGTTGGAAGGCGCTGGCGGATGAGTAAGCCCGTCCCGCACTTGCAGACGTCTCCTGCTCCAGTCGCGTGGCGGCCACGTCAATGCCGACCTCGTCCAGACACGCAATGCTACCGGTCATTCCCAGCAGGGGATTTTCCGTGTTTGGTTCGAGGATGCAGGATACGACATCACCTGCACGCGCTGCGTCCGCGAGGGAGACGTCGACGAAACGTCGGGATCCGTCGACGCTATCCATGGCACCGAGACCAGGAAGCCGCTGTAGGAGCTGATAGGAACCCTCATCGGGGGCATAGCCGCACACAGACTGGAAGACCGAAGTCAGCTCTCCTTGCGAGATCGGTCCCAGCCCGTCCGTGGTGTGCCGGGCCTGGGTGGCTAGCCGTTCCAGAACCTTACGGATGGTGAACCCGTCTACACCCACCTCCATACTTGCTTCACGCTCGGCGATCCGGTCCAGCATCATGTGCCAGCCTTCACCCGAAGAGCGGCCGAACGTCCCTTCGATAGATGCCTGGAGGACATTGGACGAGCCCAAGTAGCTCAGGAGCAAGGGGCGTGAGGGGAGCCATTCTGGCAACGCATCGTGCCACCCATAGACATCGAGTATCTCCTTCACCTGCACCTCGGTCGGCTCTCCCGCCATCAGGAAAAGGGAGTCGGGGCGAGCGCCTAGTGCACTCCGCATCTCGATCTCGCTATCGAAGAAGTGCGACCGCCCAGTCAGAACGACGGAGGTCGAGCGACGTGACTCGTTGCAGAACCGCCGCACGAGTTCCACGGATCGGCGGCGAATATCACGCATTGCCGAGGTCTTGCCGATCCATCCGGGCGTTGCGATCTCGTCGAAGCCGTCCAGGATGAGCGTTACGTCGCCTGAGCGCCAGGCGCGTACCAGCTGCGAAGGTGCAGGGAATCCGATGGAACGGGCGTGGCGCTCCAGCGCCTCGACGGGAAGGATCTGCCCCTGGTGGTCGCGGAGATTAAGGAGGATGGGGAACGACCGGAAGGCGTTTATGCGGTGAGCCTTGGCCAAGCATTGGTGTAGCTCGCGGAGAAACATGCTCTTTCCGGCCCCGTAGTCGCCGTACAGAAGAACGGACTTGCCGCCTTTCACCTCTTGCGCTACGCGAGTGACCGAGAATGGCTGGCCGGTACCGCTCTCGACCGGGTCGACGGCGACGTACGGTTTGAGATCCGCGTGGTCGCCAGTACTTGGCTCTCGCGCGCTTCCGAAAGGGTAGGAGTTGCGCAGTTTGAGGTACTGCAAGGAGTCGACGAGCTGGCTCCGCAGCTGAGCGAAGCTGCAGGCGACAAGGGGTCCGTTGAACCCCTTGATCGCCATGCGTTGGTCGGCGGTGGGCTCCTCGCGTGTGACGAAGAAGCCCTTGATCGACTTGAAGGGGTGCTCGCGAGCCTTAACCAGGCACGCTTCATAGAGCTTCTTGCCGTCCTTCTCCGCCTTGTCCTTTCGCCGGGAGACCGTGCACTCGACGATCACAACCGAATCCGGTCCTACGAAGACGCCATCACGCTCGGCGGTGCCGATGTAGGTGGAGCCTTGAAACTGGTTCTCCGGGGCGAAGAGTGCGCGGGAGATCCGCAGTACTTCGGCCTCGAACTCCGATTCCTCTTGCTGCTTCTCATCTGCTGGCAACGAGCCCCCTCCGATGTGTGTCTGGCATCACATCATAGGAGTGGGGTGGAAGGCGATCACGCCCGTCCCCGTGGCCAGCCTCCTTCGCGCGGACGAGAGCAACCCGGTGCAGGTACCTATTGATCTTGAACTAATGAAGTCGTCGAGGTGAGTGACAGCCCGGTCCGGGCGAGGCGTTCATCGGTGAGGTGGGAGCGGTACTGGATCTTCCTCCTGCCGTGGCGGATGGTCAGGATGAGGTGCTCGGGTGTGGTGAAGGCGGTGTCGGAGGGCCAGCCGCGCCATAGTAGCGACCGGATGTCTACGACTGGGCTGAGGTCGAGTGCGCAGGAGGGCGGCTCGTAGACGGCGAGCCAGTAGCAGATTGCGGTAGTCGGTCCAGGCGGTGGCACCGAGGTCATGCTTGTCCAGGCCGATGGCTGCTGAGCAGGGTCGGACCTCGTGTCCCATCTGGTGATATCGCCAGATAGGCGTTCGGCTGGCCAGGGGCACGCGGTGGGCACATCTCGCTCTCGTTGGGTGCCGCAGGAGGGGCTTTTCCTCAGGATTTAGGTGGGGCTGGAAGTGAGTCCTGCGACGTAAATAGGATCGCCTTCGTGACAGGAAAAGTGATAGGCAAGGGGCCCCTGCGCGGGTATCTGCTGGAAGAAGTTCTGGCCTGGATGTTGAGGTCCAGCGGCTTCGAAGTCCTTACGCACAGGGATGACCACGACAAAGATCCGTGGAAAGTGCTGAAGGAGGACAAAAATGGACTGTTGGTGCGTGGGCGTGGAGCGTGGCATCAGGTGGACGCCCTCGGGCAGTTTCGGTACGTTCCGCCGTTCTCCTTGCCCGTCAGGCTGTTCGTCGAGGCGAAATACCTGACATCGGCGCCTGTTGGGTTGCCCACAGTACGCAACGGTCATGGTGTGATCCACGATGTGAACGAGGGTGAGACCACGACGCTCGCGCCCCTGGGGCCGAATCGGCCCAGGACTCGATATCGCTACAACTATGCGATCTTCTCGACGTCCGGATTCAGCAAGGAAGCGCAGGATTATGCGCTGGCGCATCAGATATCCCTGATCGACCTTTCTGTGCCGGATTTCGCGGTACTCAGGAATCTGGTGCGGAGAACGGCGGACGCCATTCACGCGGCGCTAGAAGTCACGCCTGCCGCGCAGCGGCCGAAGGTGTACGCGATGCGGCAGTATCTCCGGGGTCCTCTGCTGGACATGTACACCGACGACGTGGTTCTGGCGGAGGTCTTCCGCGGGCCGCTCGACCACTTGGCGAGTGCGTTGCGCAGCCGGTCGAAGCTCGGGCTCGTCCTTGCCTTTCCTGCGGCCCCGTTCGTGCTGGGACTGGCTTCGCAAGACCTGTACGGGTTCGTCGACTATGCGCGAATCCACCCCACGCATGCGGTGCGCCTCCGCCGAATCGGTCAAGCGGCGTCGCACCCGGTCTGGGAGCTTCGGTCGGCTGAGCACCCGGACGTGTACGTGTTGAGGTTCGGGCTGCCCGAACGTGTGGAGAAGTGGGTGGCAGAACAGGACGAAGGTATCTCCTCGCGAGCCCGGTACGTGAAGAGGAGCATGCTCTCGGCCATGACCCTGTACTGGATGGACGGGGACCACACGCAGACGTTCCAGCTCTTGTACGAGCCGGGTGAACTCCGCTCGGCCGACTGAGCCTTGTGGCAGCAGTGAGATGTGAAGCCCCGGGCCGGGGGTGTTCGGCCTGGGGCTTTGGGTGGGGTGTTCTGGTGCTCGGGTCTCTGGGGTGGTTTTAGGGGTTTGTGGCTTGGGCCAGTAGGGCTTTGTGGGGGAGGTGGAGGGTTTGGGGTGGGGTTAAGTGGGGGGTGGATAGTGACTTGTAGTGGGATTTGATCTTTGCGCGGATCTCCGGGGGCTGGGACGTGATGGTCTGGCCGATCGTGGCCACTCCCGCTGCCGGGCCGCTCCACCACTCGTCCAGGGTCGTTTCGTGGTCCCAGTGCAGGGTGGTGCAGGTGGCGTCGGGGAGGTTCGTGGAACGGAGGAGGGTGGTAAGTCCCTTTTCGGTCCTGGGGAATTCGGCTTCCGGAGGGAGAGACGGCAGGTCCGGGGGCGGGGTTGCTCCCGCCGCGCGGACCGCTCGCGGCAGCAGGGTCTGGCCGGCCGCCGCGGGGGCGGCCCAGATGGTCAGGGCCAGGCGGCCGCCCGGGCGGGTCACGCGGCGCAGTTCGGACAGGGCCGCTCGGGGATCGCCCACGTGGTTGAGGACGAAGTTGGCCGTCACCGCGTCGAACCGGCCGCTCTCGAAGGGGAGGTCGGGGAGTGCCGCCAGGTGTACCGCTGTCGCGGGGACCGACTTGGCCGTCAGGGCGACCATGCTCGGTTCCGCGTCCACCGCCGTGACCTCCGCGCCCCTGGCATGTGCGGCCAGGGCGACCGTGCCGGTCCCGGTGCCCACGTCCAGGAGCCGGGTGCCCTCCCGTACGCCCGCCGCGTCCAGCAGGAGCGGGATCGGGTGGGCGCAGAGCCTGGCGAAGCCGCTCGCGTAGGCCGCCGCCTTGCCCGCCCACTTCCGGCGCTCGGACTCGTCGAATGCTGTGCTGGTCATGTGTGCCTCCGGACGTGACGAGATCCCCGGCCACTCAGCGATGACCGGGGACCTCTCTGTCCCCGAATCCGGCCGTCACGGCGACACTCCCCCGAGTGTGGTGCGCCACGCCGAGCGCCGGCGGCCGGACTCGATGGGGTGATCGAAACAGTTCGCGCCAACAGATCGCTAACATGTGGCCAACGCTGTTGGGAGGGGCCTACGGGGAGGCATCCATGCGGTTCGGGATGCTTGGTCCTCTGACCTTGCACGATGCGGCCGGTCGGCCCGTTCCGCCGGGGAGCGGCAAGGTGCGCGCGCTGCTTGGCGCGCTGCTGGTGCGGCCGAATACCGTCGTTCCCGTCGACGCGCTCACGGCCGCGCTGTGGGGCGACCGGCCGCCCGCGTCCGCGCGTTCCTCCCTCCACAACCACGTCACCCGGCTCCGCCGCCTCCTCGCCGAGGACGGGCGGCTGCGGGCCGAGGACCCCGGCTATCTGCTCCGCGTCGAGCCCGGCGAGCTGGACAGCGAGGTCTTCGAGGAGTCGCTGCGCGCTGCGCGCGACGCGCGTGCCCGCGGCGACTGGGCCGCGCTCGACGCGCACACGGGCGCGGCGCTCGCGCTGTGGCGCGGGACGCCGCTGGACGGGGTGCTCGACGCGTCCGCGTCCGACAGTCGGCAGCCCTTCGTGCGGCGGCTGACCGAGGCCAGGATGCTGGTACTGGAATGGCGGTACGAGGCGCAGCTGCACCTGGAGCGGTACGACGGGACGCTCGTCGAACTCGCGGCGCTGGTCGCCGAGTTCCCGCTGCGCGAGGTGTTCCACCGGCAGCTGATGCTGGTCCTGCACCGCAGCGGGCGGCAGGCCGAGGCGCTCGACGTCTACCAGGCGCTGCGCCGCACCCTCGTCGAGGAACTGGGCGTCGATCCCGGTCCCGCGGTCCGCGCGGCGTACGCGGAGGTGCTGCGGGGCGGGGGCGAGGAGGGCCCGGGAGGTGTTGGGGACTCGGGGGGTGTTGGGGACTCGGGAGGTGGTGAGGGTCGGGGAGGCTCGGAGGGCCCGGGACGCTCGGGAGGCCCCGGACGCTCGGGACGCTCGGAGGGCGTGGGGAGTGGGGAGGGGGCTGGGGGCGGTGGGGTCGAATCCGGCCGTGAGCCGAGCGGCGTCGGCCGTCCGGCCGCCCCCGCTCCCCGTACCGCATCCGGCCGCCCCGCCCAGCTCCCGCCGCCTCCCGGACACTTCACCGGCCGGGCTCCGCAGGTCGCCGCCCTCCGAGCCGCCCTCCTCGGCGGATCCGCCGCGGCCCCCGCCGCGCCCCGGGTCGCCGTGCTCAGCGGCATGCCCGGCGTCGGGAAGAGCGCACTGGCCCTGCACGTCGCGCACTTCCTGCGCGACCGCTTCCCCGACGGGCAGCTCTACGTCCATCTGCACGGCGCGACCCCCGGCATGGCCCCCCTCGCCCCCGCGCACGCCCTCGCCGCGCTGCTGCGCGACCTCGGGACCGATCCCCGGCACGTCCCCGAGGAGCCCGAAGCCGCCGCCGCCCTGCTGCGCTCGCTGCTCGCGCCCACGCGCACCCTCCTCGTCCTCGACGACGCCGCGTCCGCCGCGCAGGTGCGGCCCCTGCTGCCCGCGGGCGACGGGTGCGCCGTCGTCGTCACCAGCCGCTCCCCGCTCGCCACGCTCGACGGTGCCGTCCGCGTGGCGCTCGGGCCGCTCTCCGACACGGAGAGCGCCGGGCTGCTGCGGTCCCTGTCCGGGCGCGAACTCGGCGACAGCGGGCGCCTCGTCGAGCTGTGCGGGCGCCTGCCGCTCGCGCTGCGGGTCGTCGCCGCGCGCCTCGCCGCCCGTGCCGCGCTCACCCCCGACGCGCTCGCCGGGCTGCTGGACGCCGAGGACGGGCGCCTCGACCACCTGGAGTACGACGACCTGAGCGTGCGCCGCTCCCTGGCCGTCGCCCACGACGGGCTCGGCCCCGACGCCGCTCTCGCGCTGCGCCGTCTGGGGGCCGTCGACCTCGCCGCGTACGAGACGCCCGTCGTCGCCCGGCTCATGGGCACCGACGAGCGCCGCGCGGCCGCCGCGCTCGACCGGCTCGTCGGCGTGGCCCTGCTGGAGGAGGTCGCCTACGGGCGGTACGTCCCGCACGACCTCGTACGGGACTTCGCGAGGGAACTGGCCGGCACGCAGGACTCCCCAGGGCAGCGCGCCGCCGCCGTCGACAGGACGCTGCGGTGGTACGGGGAGTGCGCGCGGCAGGCGTCGCTCACGGTCCTCCCGCCGGGCCCCGAAGGGGAGTTCAAGGTGCCCCCGCCCCTCGGTGACGCCCCGCCCTTCGGTTCGGAGGAGGAGGCGGCGGCCTGGGTCGAGCGGGAGCGGGAGACCCTCGTCGCGCTCACCGAGCGGTACGCGAAGCCGGGGGCGGTGGCGGGCCCGGCGGAGGCGGACGCCCGGAGCGTCGTGCTGCGACTCGTCCGCGCCTGCACCCCGTACCTCCAGAGCCGCGGCCGGTTCCAGGAACTGCGCCACCTCAACGAGCTTGCGGTCGACGCCGCGCGGGCCGCCGGAGACCCGGCCGCCGAGGCGCACGCCTGCCACGGCCTCGCGGGAGCGCACTTCCTGTCCGGTCGGCTTGAGGCGGCGCTCGCACTCAACGACGTGGCCGTCGAGCTGTGGCGCACGCTCGGCGAGGACCGGCGCGTCCAACGCGGCCTGAGCAACCGCGGCATGATCCTCGAACGGCTCGACAGGCGGCAGGAGGCCACCGAGGCACTGGAGGGCGCCCTGGAGTACACGCGGCGGCTCGCCGATCCGCACGGCGAGGCGATCACACTGAGCCACCTGGGCAACCTCCGCGAGCATTCCGACGCGCGCGCCGCGCTCGACTGCCACGAGCGAAGCCGTGCCCTCGGCGTACGGCTGGGGAGCACGATGTTGCAGTACGTCGGGCACTGCAACATCGGCTACGCCCACCTCAAGCTCGGCGAACCCCGGGCCGCCCTGCCGCACTTCGACGAGAGCCTGCGGCTGCTCGGGGACGACGGCGACTGGCACGCCCAGGCGCAGTCCCGCATCGGGCGCGTGCGGTCCCTGCGCGAGCTGGGCCTGACGGACGACGCGGAGCGCGAGTGCGCGCTCGTCCTGCACCGGGCCGAACAGCGCGGCGACGCGAGGAGCGTGGGCCTCGGACGCATCCAGCGCGGGCTGCTGGCACGGGCCCGCGGGCGGGAGGAAGAGGCGCGGGCGCAGTGGCGTGCGGCGCTGGCCGTGCTGGAGGAGGCCGGTGTGGAGGAGGAAGAGACCTCTGTGGCGAGGGAGTTGCTGGCGGCGCCCTGAGGAAGGGCGGAAGTCCTCCTTGGTTCCACGTGAAACATTCCGCGCCGCCCGTCGCGTCGAAGGGGTGTGGGACGAGGAACGGGGAGGGCATGAGAAGCGCACGTGCGGAGGAGTTCCGTGAGTTCGCGGCCGGGTGCACAGGGCGGCTCTACCGCTCGGCCTGTCTGCTGACCAGCGGCGACACGCATCTCGCCGAGGATCTGGTGCAGGAGACGCTGGGGCGGATGTACGTCAGGTGGGGGCGCCTCACGAAGATCGACAACCCTGCCGCGTACGCCCAGACCGTTCTCGTACGCACCTTCCTCTCCTATCGACGGCGTCGGTCGGCGGCCGAGCGTCCGACCGGTGAACTGCCCGACACCGCACCGGGACTGACCGACGACCCCGCGCTGCGCGTCGCGCTGCTCCAGGCGCTCGGCGGGCTGCCGCCCAAGGACCGGGCGGTGGTGGTGCTGCGCTACTGGGAGGACCGCAGCATCGAGGAGACGGCGGACGCGATGAACGTCAGCTCCGCCGCCGTACGCACCAGGGCGACGCGCGCCCTGGCCAGGCTGCGGGACGCGCTCGGCCCCAGCCTCATGGAGTCCAGCCTCATGGGCTGACCCTGCCGGGTCGGCCGTCTTGACCTTCTGTACGACTGGAGTGGTGGTTCACCGTGTCCTTGAATGAAAACGGCAGGCCGGAGGAGGCCGGAGCGGCCGAAGGGGCCGACGACGTCGGTGTGCTGGTCAGGCGCGCCGGGGAGACCTTCGTGCCCGCCGCGCCCGGGGCGCTCGCCGAGGCCGGCATCCTGCGCGGACGCCGGAGGCTGGTCCGCCGCCGGGTGACCGCCGCGGTCGGCAGCGCGCTGGCGTTCACGCTGATCGCGGGCGGCGCGGTGTACGGCGGGGAGCTGCTGCGCCGGGACGAGGGAGTGTCCGCGGCCGGTTCGCCCGCGACGCGGCTCGAAGTCTCGGCGGCGCAGATGGCCAAGATCCTGGAGAACGCCCTCGACGTCAACGGCCCCTACCTGTCCAAGACGCACGTGGAGGCCGACGGCAGCACCGGAGGCGCCCGGCCCACGGCGAAGGCGTCCATGACGTTCGACGACAGCACCGGCTGGGCCCGGGTCGACGTCGCGGTGCGGCGCGTCGACCCCAAGTCCGACGCGGCGAAGCAGTTGCTGACCTGCCCGAAGGACGACGACGTCGAGTCCTGCACACCGGGCGCCGACAACCGCGTGCTGAAGCTGCGCAAGACCGACCGGGGCGTACTGGAGTGGCAGGTCGCCCTGGTCGGCAGGTACGGATACGCCGTCGAGGTCAGTGAGTTCAACGCGCGGGACGAGAACGAGGAGACGCGGCGGGCGAGGCTGCCGATGACCGTACGCAGGCTCCAGGACGTCGCGCGGTTCGTGGACGCCTCGTTCGACGAGGTCGGCAGGGTCGCCCCGACAGAGGGCTGGAAGATCCTGGCGTCCCTGCTCCCCGAGCGGCTTGAGGTGCGCAGGCACTCCGAGAACCAGGGCAACGGGGAGCTGTGGGTGTACGACCCGAAGACGCGGGCGACCACGTACATCAACGCGTTCAGGATCGTCTTCCCGAAGAAGGAGTTCCCCGAGGCGCTGCCCAACGAGGTCCGGCGGGCGTCCCGCCAGGTGAAGGGGGAGAAGACCGGCGTGGTGCTGCGGGAGGCGGACGTCTGGCGGCCCTTCCTGACCCAGTGGCGGATCTCCGCGTACAACGCGGAGTCGCCCAAGGGGCGCGCCACCACGGCCGAGCCCGCGCTCACCCTGGAAGAGGTGAAGGCGATCGCGGCGGATCCGGCGTGGCTGGTCGAGCGGTTCGAGAGGAGCTCCGAGGAGCTGGAGGAGCGCGACGCGTACGAGAAGAAGCTCAGGGACGGCCGCGCCGGTTCCTGAGCGCGTCGTGCCGAGGGGCTCGTGCCGAAGGGTTCCTGCCGGGGGGCTCGTGCCGAGGGGCTCCTTACTCCCGGAGGCCCCTCGGCACCGGCGCGTCACTTCGCGTCCGAATAGCGCTCCACGACCGCCGTGGTGAACGGGAAGTGCACCGGGGTCTCGCCGAACGCGATCCGCCCGGCCAGCTCGCCCGCCTCGCGGATCGCCCGCGCCACGGCCCCGGCCTCCTCCTCGGGGCAGTGCACGATCACCTCGTCGTGCTGGAAGAAGACCAGCTGCGCGCGCATGTCCCAGGTCGCCCTGCGCAGCGCCGCCAGCATCAGCAGCGCCCAGTCGGCCGCGCTGCCCTGCACCACGAAGTTGCGCGTGAAGCGGCCCCTGGCGCGGGCGTTGCTCGACGCGTACCCCGGGGTGAACCCGCTCTCGGGCGCGGCGGACTCCGGCTCCTCCTGGGGGATCCCGGCCTCCTCGTCGGCGTCGCCCGCGCCGGCCGCGGGCGGGCTGGTGCGGCCCAGCCACGTGCGCACCAGGCGGCCCTCCTCGCCCGCCTTCGCCGCCTCGTCCACGTACGCCACGGCGAGCGGGAAGCGGCGGCGCAGCGCGGCGAGGTTCTTCAGGCCGTCGCCCGAGGTCTGGCCGTAGACCGCGCCGAGCACCGCCAGCTTGGCGTGGTCGCGGTCGCCCGCGAACGCCCGCGCGGACAGCCGGGTGTACAGGTCCTCGTCGCTGCCCGCGACCTCCATCAGGCCCCGGTCGCGGGAGATCGCGGCGAGCACCCGCGGCTCCATCTGGTCGGCGTCGGCCACGACCAGGCGCCAGCCCTCGTCCGCGACGACCGCCCGCCGTATCACCTTGGGGATCTGGAGAGCGCCGCCGCCGTTGGTGGTCCAGCGCCCGCTGACCGTGCCGCCCGGGGTGAACTCCGGGCGGAACCGGCCGTCGCGCACCCAGTCCTGGAGCCAGCTCCAGCCGTGCGCCGTCCAGATGCGGTAGAGCTTCTTGTACGCGATCAGGGGCGCGACCGCCGGGTGGTCGAGCTCCTCCAGCTCCCAGCGGCGGGTGGACTTGACCTTGATGCCCGCTTTGGCGAACGCCTTCACCACGTCCGCGGGCAGGTCGGGGCGGACGCGGTGGCCGAACGCGGCGGAGACCTCGTCCGCGAGCTCGGCGAGCCTGCGGGGTTCGCCGCCGCCCGCGTAGCGCTCGCCGAGGAGTTCGCGCAGCACCTCGCGGTGGACGTCGGCGCGCCAGGGCAGGCCCGCGGCGTGCATCTCGGCGGCGACCAGCATGCCCGCGGACTCGGCGGCGGTGAGCAGGCGCATCCGGTCCGGGTGCTCGGCCGCCGCGTGCCTCCGCTGTTGCTCGGCGTAGACCTCGACGAGCGCGTCGAAGGGGAGCGCGGTGGTGGGGGCCGGGTCGAAGAGGGAGTCCTGGGAGCCGGGGACCGCGGCCCTCGGGGGCGGGTCCCGGGGGACCGGGGCGTTGTGGAGCCTCGCCCAGGCGGCGGCGGCCGAGCGGGGTTCGCCGAGGCGGCCCTCGTGGCCGAGGAGGAGGAGTTCCGCGGCCTCGATGTCGTAGCAGCGCTCCACGCGGACGCCTGCGGCGAGCAGGCGGGGGTAGACCTCCTGGGTCGCGCGCCAGACCCAGCGCCGGACGTGCGGTCTGGCGCGGACCGCCGCCACGAGGTCCGGCTCCTCGGTGGGTCCGCCGGCGGGGCGGCCCTCTTCCGTGAGGGGGGTGAGGAGGGCGCCGTGGTTCCCGTGGGGGGTGAGGGCCCAACGTTCGGTCATGTTCGCGAGTGTTGCAGGCGGCACTGACAGTGGGCGTGAGCCGTGGGGCGAGCCCGCTCGGGGGCGGGTTGGCCGGTGCGGCATCTGCCCCCCCGCTCCCGCGCAGTTCCCCGTGCGGCATCTGCCCCGCTCCCGCGCAGTTCCCCGTGCCCCTGGCGGGGCGCGCCCGTGCTCGCGTACGGGTGGCCGCACGGCCCTGGCCGGGCTCGTTCAGCGCCGCACCCTCGGTACCGCGTACGCCACCGCCGCGCACGTCAGTGCCACCGCCGCCGTCTCCCACGGCACCCGTACCCGCACCGGCGCCCCCAGCAGCGACAGTGCCGTGCCCAGGCCGCCCAGGTTGACCGCCGTCACCGCCGCGCCCAGCACCACGCCCACCGCCACCGCGAACAGCGCCTCGCCCGCCGCCACCCGCCGCACCTGGCCGCGCGTCGCCCCCGCGAGGCGCAGCGCCGCGAGTTCGGGGGCTCTGGCGCGTACCGCCATGAGCAGGGTGCCCACCAGGGACAGCACCGCGTACACGAGCGCGATGCCCAGGATCAGGAGCATGCTGAGCCTGGTCTGCGCGCCCGTCCCCGGGCGGGTGGCCGACAGCCACGCCTCCGCCGTGCGCACCTCCCCGCCGGTCGCCGCCAGTGCCCGCGGGTCCGCCCCCGCGGGCAGGGTCGCCTCGATCCGGTCCACCCGCGCCCCCGGCGCGTTCGCCGCCGTCACGTACGCCCCGTTGTCGCCGGTCCCCTCCGCCAGGACCGCCACGATCCGCAGCGTCGCCGGGCTGCCGTCGCCGCGCCACAGGTCGACGCTCTCGCCGACGGTGTGCCCGGCCCACTCCTCGTTGACGATCACCGAGCGGTCGTCGAGGTCCCGTACGTCGCCCGCGACCACCGGCAGCCGCGTCAGCGCGGCGAACGCCGCCGGATCGGCCACCGCGCGCGCCTCGGACGCGACGAGCGCGGTGCCCTCCTCCCGTACGTACAGCGCGGTGGACGCGGTCGGCGAGAGCGTCGCGCCCGGGACGGCGACCGGCTTCAGGTCCCGCCCCGTCACCACCAGCTCCGCGCCCGTGCGCGCCCGCGCCTCCGCCGCCTTGGACGCCGCGACCGACTGGGCCGAGCCGAGCAGCGAGCCCGCCAGCGCGACCGTCACCAGGGCCGGTGCCGCGACCGCCGCCGTACGCCGCCGGGAGGCCGTCGCGCCCGCCCGTACGAGCATCCCGGTCGCCCCCGGCAGCCGCAGCAGCCGCGCCACGGGCCGCACCAGCAGCGGGGCGAGCGCCGCCGCCGCGGTGATCAGGACCATCGGCTGGGTGACGTACGTCTTGCGCTTCAGCAGCCCCGAGGGGTCCGTCCACAGGGTCCACGCGAGGAGCCCCAGCGCGCAGGCCAGCAGCGCGAATCCGGCGAGCCGCCGGCCCAGGGGCAGTGCGTCCGCCTCCACGTCCGCCTCGCGCAGCGCGGCCAGCGGACCGGTGCGCCCGGCGCGCCGCGCCGCGGCCCACGCTCCGGCGAGCGCCACGGCGACACCCGTCCAGAAGGCGGTGTGCAGCGGCCAGGCGGCGTCCTTGATCGTGAACCAGTGCGGGGCGTGGCCGCCGTCCACCAGCGCCCGCGCCAGCCACGGTGCCGCGAGGCGGCCGAGCGCGCATCCGGCGGCGGAGGCGAGCGCGCCGACCACGGCGGCCTCCGCGAGGAGCATCCGGCGCACCTGCCCCGGCGTCGCGCCGGTCGCCCGCAGCAGTCCCAGCTCCCTGCGGCGCAGCGCGACGGCGAACGCGAAGGCGGACGCGGTGACGAAGACCGAGACGAAGGCGGCGACCCCGCCCGAGGTGCCGAGCAGCGCGTTGACGGTCATCAGGGCCTCGTCGTCGCGGTGCGGGTCGGGGTTGGCGCGGCGGCGGTCGTCGCCGGTGAGGACCTGGGCGCGGTCGCCGACGAGGCGGCGTACGGCGGCGGGTTCCGCGCTCACGCCCACGGCGTCGGGGTTCGCGTCCCGTACGACGGGGCCGAGCGTGCGGAGTTCGGCCAGGAGTTCGTTGTCCACAGGGTGTGGATGAGCGAGCGGCTTGGAGAGGGGGCGGTGCTCGCCCGGCACGGTCAGGGTGTCCCGCCCCTTCACGATCACAGGTGAGGAGGCGAACCGTTCGACGCCGCGCTCGGGCGCGTCGAAGGACGAGGCGAGGCCCAGGCCCATGGTGGCGACCAGGGCGGCGCCGAGCGCGAGCGCGACGAAGGGGGCGGCGAGGGCCGACCAGCGGGAGCGGAGGGAGGAGAGGACGAGGGTCAGCACGCGGTGCGCTCCGGGGCGTTCGTGAGCGCGGTGCGCCCGGGGGCGGTCGCGGGAGCGGTGTGCCCGGGGGCGGTCGCGCACGTCGTACGGTCCGGTCCCGCCGCACCCGGCAGGTCGGCCGCGCTCTCCAGGCCCGCCATGCGGGCCGCGACGCCCTCCGCCGAGGGCGCTTCGAGCTCGTCCGTGATCCGGCCGTCCACCAGGAAGACCACCCGGTCCGCGTGGGCGGCGGCCACCGGGTCGTGCGTGACCATCACGACCGTCTGCCCGTCCGTGTCGACGAGGCCGCGCAGCATCGCCAGGACCTGGCGGCTCGTCACGGTGTCGAGCGCGCCCGTCGGTTCGTCGCCGAAGAGGACGTCGGGGCGGGTGATCAGCGCGCGGGCGAGCGCGACGCGCTGCTGCTGGCCGCCGGACAGCTCGCCGGGCCGGTGCCCTGCGCGCCCGCCGAGCCCCACGCGCTCCAGGGCCGTGCGCACCTCCGCCCGTGCGGGCCGCCGCCCCGCGAGCCGCAGCGGAAGGGCCACGTTCTGCGCGGCGGTCAGCGAGGGCAGCAGGTTGAACGCCTGGAACACGAAGCCGATCCGCTCGCGCCGCAGCAGGGTCAGCCGCCGCTCGGTCAGCTCCGTCAGCTCGGTCTCCCCGATCCGTACGCTGCCGGAAGTGGGCCGGTCGAGACCGGCGGCGCACTGCAACAGCGTCGACTTGCCCGAGCCGGACGGGCCCATGATCGCGGTGAACGTCCCCCGGGGGACGGCGAGGTCGACGCCGTCGAGGGCGCGGACGTCGCGGTGGAAGCGGCGGAGTGCGGTGAGGCGCACGGCGGTCGACCCAGTGGCCGGGGTCGACCCAGTGGCAGGGGCCGACCCACCGCCTGCGGTCGACCTCGTGCCTGTGGTCGGCTCTGTGCCCGTGGTCGGTTCCGTGCCTGCGGTCGGCTTCGCGCCTGCGGTTCGCTTCATGCCCCAAGCCAACCGCCGTACGCCGCGCGGAACACGACCACTGGAGGGCGTCCCGGGGGTATGCCTGGCCCTACCCCCTTCCGGGGCGCGGGCCGGTCCTCGTCCCCTGTCTCCTATCCCTTGTCTCCTACTCCCTTGACCGCTGCCGCGTACACCTCGGCCGCCGACCTCGGCGCGCGCCCCAGCAGCTCGCGGAGGTCCCCTGTCCCGGTCCCGATCGACGTCCCGGTCCCGATCGACGTGCCGTCCAGGAAGCCGGCCGCTATCGCGGAGTACGTGGACGCCAGCATCGGGACCTGGAAGTCCTTCACGCCCGACGCCGCGACCGCGCTCCGCGCCCGCGCCAGCGTCACCGGGGCGTACGTCGCGCCCGTCGCCGCCGCCAGTTCCGCGCCGCCCAGGGGCTCCTCGCCGACCAGTTCGTACACGCGGCCCGCGTGCGCCGCCGGGTCCAGGGCGACGCGGACCGCCGCGTCCGCCAGGTCCTCGCGGGCCACGGCCGCCAGCCGCCCGTCCGCCAGCGGCGCGGTGATCACGCCGTCGGCGTCCGGCCCCGCGACGTACGCCAGGAACTCCGCGTACAGCCCGTTGCGCAGCACCGTCCACGCGAGCGAGGCGGAGGCGCGCAGCCGCCGTTCCGTCCAGCGGTGCGCCAGTGCGTACGTGAGGTGGTCGCCGTCGCCCGAGAGGCTGGTGTAGATCAGGTGCCGCACCCCCGCCTCCTCGGCCGCCGCGATCGCCGCACCGTGCCGGGCGATCACCTCGTCGTCCTCGCCCTCGCCCGCCGATACCAGCAGCAGGGTCTCCACCCCGGCGAACGCCTCCGCCAGCGACGACGGGTCGTCGAAGTCGACGCGGCGCCGCCGTACGGGGTCGTCCCCGGCTCCCGTACGGCTGCCGAGCAGGACGTCCGCGCGCCCCGCGAGACGCTCCGCGACCAGCGAGCCGAGCGCTCCCGACACTCCGGTGACGAGCAGCATGGTTCCCCCTGATGAGTGGTTTGACCCGGTGACTGGGACCATTGTGATCAGCGGGTTCCACGGGTGTAAGGAGGCACTTTGATGTCAGTGGGGCACACGGAGGTAACCACCCCGGTGGTCGTCTGCGAGACCTCCCAGCAGGAGTGCGGGGTCCGCGACGTCCTGGACCGGCTCGGCGACCGCTGGTCGGTGATCGTCGTGGTCGAGCTGGCCGCGGGCTTCAAGCGCTTCAGGGAACTCCAGCGCGCCGTGGACGGCATTTCGCAGCGCATGCTCACCCTCACGCTGCGCCGCCTGGAGCGCGACGGCCTCGTGCTGCGCACGGTCTACCCCACGGTCCCCGCGCAGGTCGAGTACGAGCTGACCGCGATGGGGCACAGCTTCACGCACCTCATCAAGGCGCTCGGCGACTGGTCGATCGGCCACCGCGACGCGATCGCCGAGGCGCGGCGCGACTACGACGCGACCGCCGGAGCGGCGGCAGCGGCGGCAGCGGCTACGGCGGCTACGGCGGCGGCTACGGGAGCCGCGGCGGGCCGGACGAGGAACACGGAGGGCTCCGGGGCGTGAGCGGGACCGAATCGACCGTCGCGCGGGCCTTCGCCGCCGCGCTCTACGCGCAGGACGACCACGGCCTCGACACCGGCGCCTCGCTGCTCGCCGCCGACCCGGCGGCCGACGCGGAACTGCGGCTGCGCGGCGTCGAGTTCGTGCGCCGCGCCTGGGAGCGCGGCTGGCAGCCCGCCGACGTCGTGCGGGCCGTGCGGCGCGCACTCGACGAACACCACGTCCGGCTCGCCGCCGAGCTGGTTCTCGCGGAGGTCGTGCGGTACGGCGAGGGCGGTCTTCCGCCGCGCTGGCGGGGACAGTTGGACGCGCTGGAACGGGAGGGGGCGTGGAGCTCCGACCGGTTCTCGTACGCCACGGCCGTGCTGGAGCTGTACCGGGCACTGCTCCGGCTGCCCGCGATCGAGCCCGTCGGGCCCGTGCCGGGGGAGCCCGGGGGGCCCGGGGGCCCCGCCTCCGCCCTGCCGCCGCCGCACGCGGGGGAGTCCAAGGTGCTCGGGCGCATCCGGGCGCTGCTCGCCAAGGCGGAGGGGACGAACTTCCCCGACGAGGCGGAGGCGTTGACCGCGAAGGCCCAGGAGCTGATGGCGCGGCACACCGTCGACGAGGCGCTGCTCGCTTCCCGTACGCCCACCGGGGAAACGCCCGGGGCGTGCCGGATCGGGGTCGACGCGCCGTACGAGACCGCGAAGGCGATCCTGCTCGACGCGGTCGCCTCCGCCAACCACTGCCGGGCCGTGTGGAACGGGGAGTTGGGGTTCACGACGGTCGTCGGCTTCGAGGCGGACCTGGAGCAGATCGAGCTGCTCTACACCTCGCTGCTGGTGCAGGGCACGGCCGCGATGACGCGCGCGGAGGCGGAGCAGCGGGCGGGGGGACGCAAGCGGACGAAGACGTTCCGGCAGGCGTTCCTGATGGCGTACGCGCATCGGCTCGGCGGGCGCCTCGCGGAGGTCGGCGAGCGGGTGGCGGCGGCCGGGGAGGGGTCGCTGCTGCCGGTGCTGGCGGCGCGGGACGTGGCGGTCGCGGACCGCGCGGACGTGATGTTCCCGAAGACGGTGCGGACGCGGGTGCGGGGCGTGGACGACGCGGCGGGTTGGGAGCGGGGGACCGAGGCGGCGGACCGGGCGGCGGTCCGGGGACGGGGGCGGCTGGAGGGGTAGGGGGCGGCGCGGGGGCGGGCCCGCCCGGGGCGGGTGGGTACGCGCGGCGTGTGCCCCGCTCCCGCGCGGTTCCCCGCGCCCCTACGGGGGCGCACCTGGGCTCGCGCCCGCGCGGCGGAGCCGCACATCGGACACAGGCCCGCGCCCCGTCCTGAGGTCACCCCTCCAGGAACAACGAGCATCTGAACGGGCCCCGGTCCCCCTCGTCCGTCACCTTCAGCGTGACCTGGACGTCGTTGGCGCGCACCTTCGGTGCCAGTACCGCCTGGGCGCGGGCCAGGGTGCACACCAGTTGCTCCCGCGCGAGCCGTTCCCGCTCCCCGGAGAGGTCGTAGAGCGAGTGGACGGTGACCCGGTCGCCCGTGCCGCGCGCCTCCCGTACGTCCCTGACCAGCGTGCGCAGCCCCGCCTCCGCGGCCACGCCCGGTTCCGGGCCCGAGCCCAGCAGTTTCAGCGCCCCGTCCAGGCTGACCTCCGCCTCCGGTCTGGACACGCCCTTCAACTGGCCGTTCTCCGTGACGAAGTACAGCCGCAGGCCCTTGGCCGCACCGGTCGCCGACTCGCCCGCGTCTATCACCCCGGTCGGCCGCACCCCGCACCCCGCGACCACCGCCACGAGCGCGGCGGCGCCGCACACCGCCGTACGGATCCTCATCGCCGCCCGTCCTCCTCCGCCGCCCGCAGCGGCAGCCGCAAGGTGAACACCGCCCCGCCCTCCGTACCGTTCGCCGCCTCGATCGTGCCGCCGTGCAGGCGCGCGTTCTCCAGTGCGATCGCCGTGCCCAGGCCGCTCCCGCCCCCGCCCGCCGTACGGGTCCTCGCCGCGTCGCCCTTGTAGAAGCGGTCGAAGACCCGCGCCAGCACCTCGGGCGGCAGCCCGGGGCCGGAGTCCGACACCCGTACCGTCAGCCGGTCGTCCGCGACCGTTGCCGCGACCTCCACCGGCTCCGCCCCGTGCCGCAGCGCGTTGCCGACCAGGTTGGCCACGATCACGTCCACCCGGCGGCGGTCCAGCACCGCCCGTACGCCCTCGGGGAGGCGGACGGCCACCCGGTCCGACCAGCCGCGCAGCGCCAGCGTGCCGCGCACCAGCTCGGCGACGTCCGTCCGGGCGAGGTTCAGCCGCGCCGCGCCCGAGTCGAAGCGGGACATCTCCATCAGCTCGTCCACCAGCCGCGCGAGCTTCGCGGTCTCCGCGCTGACCGTGCGCGCCGCGTGCGCCGCGTCCGGCGGGAGCTGGTCGGCGTCCTCGTCCAGGACGGTCGCCACCATGGTCATCGCGGCCAGCGGCGTGCGCAGTTCGTGCGAGACGTCCGCGACGAACCGCCGCGCCCGCTCCTCCTGCGCGCGCAGCTCGCTCACCGAGGCCTGGAGCGCGTCCGCCGTGTCGTTGAAGTCCCGGGCCAGGTCGGCGAGTTCGTCGCGGCCCTTGGCCTCGACCCGGCTGGCGAGGTCGCCTTCGGCGAGCCGCCGCGTGGCCCGGCCCAGCTTCCGCACGGGCCGCAGCACGGTCCCCGCCGCGAGCAGCGCCAGCACGGCTGCGAGCAGCACCACCGGTACGAGGCCCTTGCGGACCGCGTCCAACAGTCCTGCCGTGTCCTCCTGTTCGGGCCGCAGCGAGACGATCGCGAAGGCTTCGAGGCCGGACGGCGGTCCCGCCGCGTGCCGGATCCCGGAGTCGAAGGTCACGGGCGTGCCGACCACCACGTACGGCTCGCCGGCCCGCTCGACCCGCTGGAAGCTCATCCGGTTGCGCTCGCGCACCGCGGCGCGCAGCTCGGCGGTGATCCTGCCGCGGTCCGCGTACCGGTCCGACGCCTCCTCCAACTGCCCGAAGCGGGCCACCACCACGGGCGAGCCGCCGAGCCCGGCCGACACGTCGGAGGCGAACCGGGCCAGCGAGGCCCGCGTCGGCGGCACGTCCGTCTCGGGGGCGACGGCGGCGATCCGGGCCCTGAGGTCGGCGGCCGCGTTGTCCTGGGCGCGCTTGAGCACGGCGGTGCGCGACTCGCGGTAGGCGAGCGCGGTCGCGGTCACCGCGCTGACCAGCGCGACCAGCACGAAGACGACGACGAGCCTGGTGCGCAGCCCGCCCAGGAGGCGTACCTTCGCGGGCACCTCACACCGGCCCGAAGCGGTAGCCGAAGCCCCGTACGGTCTGGATGTACCGCGGCTTCGCCGCCACGTCCTCGATCTTGGCGCGCAGCCGTCCCACCGCCGCGTCCACCAGCCGGGAGTCCCCGAGGAAGTCGTGCTCCCAGACCGACTTCAGGAGCTGCTCCCTGCTGAACACCCGGCCGGGCGACGCGGACAGCTCCAGGAGCAGCCGCAGTTCCGTCGGGGGCAGCGGGACGGGCGCGCCGCGCCTGGTGACGGTCAGGCCCGCGCGGTCGATGACGAGGCCCGCGTGCTCCTCGCCCCGCACGGCGGACGCGACCGGCTCAGCGCGGCGCAGCGCCGCCCTGATGCGGGCCTCCAGGACGGGCGCGGTCACCGGCTTCACCACGTAGTCGTCCGCGCCCGCCTCCAGGCCGTCCACGACGTCCCGGTCGTCGCCGCGCGCGGTCAGCATGATCACCGGCAGGGTCGCGCCGCTCGCCCGGACGCGGCGGCACACCTCGAAGCCGTCCATGCCGGGCAGCATCAGGTCGAGCACGGCCAGCTCGACGCCCGTGCCGCGGGCCAGCAGCGCGAGGGCCTGCTCGCCGGTGGCGGCGACGGACACCTCGTAGCCGTGGCGGCGCAGCACCAGCTCCATCCCGTCGCGTACGGACGCGTCGTCCTCGATCAGCAGAACATGCGGCATGGGCCGATTATGTGCGAGGAACCGCCCAGGTCAGCGGTGCTGGGCGGGGCGGAGGGCGGGCTCGGGCGCATTGTTACGTTCCCATCATGCGGCCATGCACCGGCCACCATGTGGGCGGCCGACAGTGACGGCCATGACCCGAACCCACGCCCGAGCCCACGCCCTCACCCACTCCCGTTCCCGGCTGCGCGCCGCCGCGCTCCTCGCCGCCCCCGTCCTCGCGTTCGCCGTCGCCTGCGGCGGCGGTGACGGCGGCGGTACGAAGAAGGCCGACGCCATCGCCGAAGTCCCCGAGGAGACCGCGCCGAAGACCGGCCCGCAGGCCGGGCAGGCCGCGAAGAAGCCCGAGGGCAAGGGCGCGTTCTACGACGCGCAGGTCAAGTACGTGCAGTGCATGCGCACCAAGGGCGGCGCCAAGGACTTCCCCGATCCCAAGCTCAGCGGCCACCTCGACCAGGGGAAGATCGCCGTCGTCGTGGAGGAGGTCGGCGACACCGCGATCTACAAGGGCGGCAAGGACGGCGTCTGCTTCCCCGAGATGTCGAAGGCGATGGAGCTGGAGCCGCCGCGCGACAAGCAGAAGGACTACGAGTCGATGCTGGCGCACGCCAAGTGCATGCGCGACAACGGCGTCTCGAAGTTCACCAACCCCACGATGTCCGGCGGCAACGTGATGCCGGGCGGCGACCCCAACCCCGCGTCGCCGGAGCTGGACCACGATTCGCCCGCGTACAAGCAGGCCCGCGAGACCTGCAAGGACAAGCTGCTCGACGGCCTCGACGGGATGCAGTAGATGGGCCGGCACAGGAGCCGCAAGAAGTGGGCCGCGGCCGGGACGCTGGTCGCGGTCGCCGCGGCCGGGGCGGGCGCGCTGGCGCTGCGGGGCGGCGACGGGGACGCGGGCGGCGGCCGTACGGGGCCGCCCGCCACGGCGGCCGTCGTGCGTACCGACCTCGTCCAGTCCAAGACGGTCGACGGGAAGCTGGACTTCGCGGAGCGCCGCGCGGTGAAGGCCGCCGTCGAGGGCACGGTCACGGTCGCCGCCGCCCCGGGCCGGACCGTGGCGCGCGGCGAGGCGCTGTACGAGCTGAACGACAAGCCGGTGACGCTGCTGTACGGGCCGGTGCCGATGTTCCGCGAGATGAAGAACGGCGACCGGGGCTCCGACGTGCTGCAACTGGAGCGGAACCTCGCGGCGCTCGGCTACGACGTGCGCCCCGACGTCTGGTACGGCAAGGACACCGAGGCGGCGGTGAAGCGCTGGCAGAAGTCCCTCAACCGCGCGACGACCGGCAGGGTCGGCAAGGGGGACGTGGTCTTCCAGCCCGAGCGGGTCAAGGTCGTCGAGGCGGACGCGCTCCTCGCCGACCAGGTGGGCGCGGACACGGCGGTGCTCACGGTCGCGTCGACCAAGCCGGTCGTACGGGCCGGGCTGGACCAGGCCGACGCGGCGTTGACCGCGCCCGGCACCCGGGTCGAGGTGACGCTGGGCAGCGGGAGGACCGTGCGCGGCAAGGTCACGGGGACGGTGCGCGAGAGCGCGGGCGACGAGGCGGCGGGCGGCTCGGGCGGCGGCGGTGCGCGCGGCGACGGGATCACCGTCGAGGTCACCCTGGACGAGGGGAAGGGGGCCGTGTCGGGCGAGGACGCGCGGGCGACGGCGAGCGTGAGGTTCGTCAGCGAGGCCCGCAAGGGCGTGCTCGCGGTGCCGGTGGAGGCGGTGGTCGCGCTGCGCGGCGAGAGCGGCGGGTACGGCCTGGAGATCGTCACGGGTACGGGCGGGAACGCGGGCACGCGCCTGATCCGCGTGGAGACCGGCATGACGACGGACGGGCGGATCGAGGTCAGCGCGCCCGAGCTGAAGGAGGGCATGAAGGTCGGGGTGGCTAAGCAGTGAGCGGCGAAGTGGTGAGCGGCGAGGCGGTGAGCGGCCGAGCTGCGAAGGACACGGCGGTGCCCGTCGTCGAGTTGCTGGACGCCACCAAGACGTACCCCGGTCCGGTCCACGCCCTGCGCGGCGTGACGCTGCGGGTCGACGCGGGCGAACTCCTCGCCATCGTCGGCCCGTCGGGCTCGGGGAAGTCCACCGTGCTCAACATCGTCGGGACCCTGGACCGGCCGACCACCGGCACGGTGCGGGTCGCCGGGTACGACGTCGGATCGCTCTCCGACGCCCAGCTCTCCGCGCTGCGCGCCCGGCACATCGGCTTCGTCTTCCAGCACTTCCACCTCGCGCCCGGCCGGGACGCGGTCGACAACGTCGCGGACGGCCTGCTGTACGCGGGCGTCCCCCTCAAGGAGCGAAGGGCCCGCTCCCGTAAGGCACTTGAGCGCGTCGGCCTCGGCCACCGCCTGGGCCACCGGCCGAACGAGCTGTCCGGCGGCGAGAAGCAGCGCGTGGCGATCGCCCGCGCGCTGGTGGGGGAGCCCTCGCTGCTGCTGGCCGACGAGCCGACGGGCGCGCTGGACACCGCGTCGGGCGCGGTGGTCATGGACCTGCTGCACGAGCTGAACGCCGAGGGGACCACGGTCTGCGTGATCACCCACGACAACGAGATCGCGGACGCGCTGCCGCGCAGGGTCCGCTTCCGCGACGGCGAGGTGGTCCACGCATGACGGCCGCGGACACCCCCTCGTACGCGAAGACCCCCGCGCCCCCGTGTTCCGCACCCCCGAGTTCCGAACCCCCGCTTTCCGCGCCCCCGCGCCTCAGGCCCGCCCGGCTCCTGCCGCGCGACGTCCTGCGCACCGGGGCCGTCGGGCTGCGGGCCAGACGGGCCCGCGTGGTGCTCTCTGCGCTCGGCATCGCGATCGGCATCGCCACGATGGTCGCCGTCGTCGGGCTCTCCGAGTCCAGCCGCGCCGACCTGATGGCCAGGCTGGACCGGCTCGGCACGAACCTGCTCACGGTCGAGGGCGGCGAGGACGCGCGGGGCGGGCAGCTGAAGCTGCCCAAGTCGGCCGTGGCGATGGTCGAGCGCATCGGCCCCGTCCAGCACGCCACCGCCACCGGGAACGTCGACGCGCGCATCCGCCGCAGCGACGTCGTCCCCGCCGAGCGGGCCGCGGGCGTCACCACCCAGGCCGCCCGCCCCGACCTGCTGGCCGCGCTCGGCGCCGAGGTCGACCGGGGCGTGTGGCTGAACTCCGCGAGCGAGCACCTGCCGGTCACGGTCCTCGGCACGGTCGCGGCCGAGCGGCTCGGCATCACCGAGCCGGGCGCCAAGATCATGATGGACGACACCCACGTGGTCGTCGTCGGCATCCTCAAGCCCGTCGAGCTGTTCCCCACGCTCGACCGGGTCGCGCTCGTGGGCTTCCCCGCGGCCGAGAGGCACTTCGGGTTCGACGGCCACCCCACCACGGTCTTCGAGCGCTCCACGGACGCCTCGGTCGAGGACGTGCGGGCGGTCCTGCCGCGCACGGTGAACCCGGGCGGGGCGGGCGGCGTCAAGGTCTCCCGCCCCTCCGACGCGCTCGCCGCGAAGGCCGCGACCGACGAGGGCCTGACCACCCTGATGCTGGGCCTCGGCGCGGTCGCGCTGCTGGTCGGCGGGGTGGGCGTGGCCAACACCATGGTCATCTCGGTCCTTGAGCGCCGCTCCGAGATCGGGCTGCGCCGCTCGCTGGGCGCCACCAGGAACGCCGTCAGGCTCCAGTTCCTCACCGAGTCCCTGCTGCTGTCCGCGCTGGGCGGTGCGACGGGCGCGGTGCTGGGGGCGGCGGCGACGGGTGCCTTCGCGTACGCGCAGGGGTGGACGGCGGTGGTGCCGCCCTGGGCCCTGGCGGGCGGCTTCGGCGCGACGCTGGCGATCGGCGCGGTGGCCGGGCTCTACCCGGCGATCAGGGCGGCCAGGATGCACCCGACGGAGGCGCTCAACGCGACGTGAGGCCGGGGGCGGGCGGCGGGGGAGGGGGCCCGCCGCCCGTACCGCCGTCACCAGGTCTGCGTGCCCGCGGGCTGCCGGGTGGTGACGTTGATGCGGTTGAAGAGGTTGGTGACGCCGATCCACAGCACCAGCGACGCGAGCTGCTTCTCGTCGTAGTGGTCGGCCGCCGCGTCCCAGACCGCGTCCGGCACGGCGTCCGGGTTGTCGGCGATCCGGGTCACGTACTCGGCCAGGGCCAGCGCGGCGCGCTCCTCGTCCGAGAAGTGCGGCGACTCCCGCCAGGCGGCGACCGCGTGCAGCCGCTCGTCGGTCTCGCCGGACTTCTTCGCCGACCTCACCCCGAACTCCACGCAGAAGCCGCAGGCGTTGACCTGGCTGGCGCGCAGGTGGACCAGTTCCAGCGTGGACTCGGGGACGCCGCCCTTCTTCGCGGCCTCGATCAGCCCGAAGATCGCGGGCATGGCCTCGGGGATGACGGTGGCGGGGTTCTGCATGCGAGCCTTCACGGTGTGCTCCTTCTTCGCGGTTCCTCGTTGCCTTCACAGCACTGACCGATCGCGGGGAGCGAATGTGACAGCTTCCGGGAAAGAGATTTTCCGGCGCCCGTAAAGTCCGGCTCGTCCCCTCTTGCGACTAGGCTCGTGCGCATGAGCTGGCTCCGGGCGCTGAAGGAGACCGCCCGCTCGGGCCTGACGATCGAGCGGCGGCGTCTCGAACCGCTGATCGCCGTGCGCGGAGCCGCCGGGCTCGCCCTGGTGATCGGGGTGAGCCTCACCCTCTTCGGGCCCGCCGTCGCCGCCAGCTCGGCGTTCGGCGCGTTCCAGGCGGCGATCGCCACCTTCCAGCGCAGCTGGCGCCCCCGGCCCGTGCTCGCCCTCGTGTCCGGCGCGAGCCTCGCCGTCTCCACCTTCACCGGCTACCTCACGGGCTCCCACCCCGCGCTCTTCCTGGCGCTGCTGGCCCTGTGGACGTTCCTCTCCGGCCTGGCCTGGGCCACCGGACCGACCGTCGGCATCATCGCCTCGTCCAACGTGGCGATCATGCTGGTCACGGTCACCCTGCCCGCCTCCGTCGCCGAGGCCGCCGGGCACGCCGCGATGATCGCCTTCGGCGGGGTCGTCCAGGCCGCGCTGGTCGTCCTCTTCCCCGTACGCAGATGGGGCGCCCAGCGCGACGCGCTCGCCGACGCCCTGGCCGCCGAGGCGGACTACGCGCGCAGGCTGCGCCACGACCCCGTCGCGCCCTTCGACCCGCAGCCCCTGATGACCGCCAGGCTCGCCGCCGCCGTCAGCGAGCGCCAGGCCCGCCGCCGCCCCGCCGAGCTGCACGGCACCCGGGGCCTCGCCGAGCGCGTCCGCCCGGTCCTCGCGTCCCTCGCCGACCCCGCGATCGGGGTGCCCGCCGAGGGCCCCGAGCGCGACCGGGTCCGCGAACTGCTCGCCGCCGCGGGCTCCGTCCTGGACGCCGCCGCCCGCGCGATCCGGCAGGGCGAGCCGGTCAAGGCCCCGCCCGCCGCCCTGGCCGCGCTGCGCACCCCGGACACCGGCGCGATCCTGCACGGCCCGGCCCGCCGCGCGGCCACCCGGCTCTCCGCGCTGCTGGCCGACGTGCTGGAGACCGCCCAGGGCCAGGGCACCGGCGAGGGCGGCGGCGCGGGCACCGGCGCGGGCGGCGGAGCGGGGCAGGACGGCGGAAAGGGCAGGGGCGGCGACCCGCACCGCCCGCGCGCCACCCTGCCGAGCCTCGTCCCCGTCGCGCTGCGCACCATGCGCGCCGAGCTGCGCGCCGACTCGCCGGTCCTGCGCCACGCGGTGCGCGTCACGGCCGTCGCCACCACCGGCTACCTGCTGGGCGGCGCGCTGCCGCTGGGCCACGGCTACTGGGCGCCCATGACGTCCGTGATGGTGATGCGCCCCGACTTCTCGCAGACCTACGCCCGCTCGGTGGCCCGCTTCGGCGGCACCCTGGTCGGCGTCGCGCTCGCCACGGCGGTGGTCAGGGCGGCGCACCCGGACACGTACACCTCGGGGGCGATCGCGGTCGTCTGCGCCTTCGCGATGTACCTGGTGATGCGGACGGGGTACGCGGCGGCCAACGTCTGCATCTCCGCGTACGTGGTGTTCCTGCTCGGCATGGCGGGCACCGACTGGTCCCAGTCCGTGCCCGAGCGGGTGGTCCTCACGCTGCTCGGCGGGTTCCTGGCGATGGCCGCGTACGCCGTCTACCCGGCCTGGGAGACGCCCAGGCTGCGCACCCGCCTCGCGGACTGGCTGACCGCCGACGGCCGGTACGCGGCGGCGGTCGTCGCGCACTACGCGGACCCGCCCGGGGCGGCGGCCGAAGGGCGGGCGGGCGGCGAGGGGCGCGACCTGTCCGACGTGCGGGCGGCCCTGCTCGGTGCCAGGGAGGCCCGCATCGCCTGGCAGGACGCGCTGGCGCGGGCCGCCGACGAGCCCGTCAGGCACCGCGGCCTGTCCCGCGCGGCGGCCGACGGCGCCGGGCACGCGCTGGCCCAGCTCGCCCGGGTCGCCATGCTCCTCGAAGCCCACCTCCCGGACCGGGGCGCGGCCCGGGTGCCCGGCGCGGCCCGGCTCGCGGACGCGCTGCGCCGCTCGACGGAGGAGGGCGCGCGGGCGGTGCGGGAGCGCAGGGCGCCCGCCTGGGAGGAGGTCAGGGCGGAGCTGGCGCGCTGGGACGGCGACGCGGTGCCCGATCCCGACCCGGTGCTGCGCAAGGGGGCGGGGCTGCTGCTGGCCGCGCTGGACGAGCTGGCCGAGGCGCTGGCGGACGCGCCCGCCGAGCGCGCGAAGGGCTGACCGGAGGGCGGGAAGCCGAGAAGACCAGAGAAGACAGAAGAGGGCGGTCGGCCGCCGCCGACCGCCCCCTTCCTGCTACCGGTCCGTCAGGGCTGCGGGAGCTCGGGGATGTCACCGGCCTCGGGGACGTCGCCGGCCCCGGGGACCTTCGACATGTCGGGGAGCTTGCCGGGCTCCGTCTTCGTCAGGGTGTCGGACTTGCCCGCGTCCCAGGAGACGGTGATCGACGTGCCGTCGTTGGACTCGACCGAGCCCATGGTGCGGTCGGTGTTCCCGTCGGCGCAGGTCAGCGAGAGCGTCACCTTGCCCTTGCTCTTCGCGGTGCCCGAGCAGACGTGGCCGTCGGCCACCAGCACGGCCTGCTCGCCCTTGACACTGAGCACCACGGGCTTGGCGCCGCCCACCGACATCCAGCTGCCCTCGACGGACTCGTCGCCGCCCTTGGCGGCGCCGTCGTCCTTCTTGTCGTCGCCGCCCGTGGCGGCACCCGTGCCGCCCGACGTGGACTTCTCCTCCTTGCCCTTGCCGGAGTCGCCCTTGTCGTCGCTGCCGCAGCCGGTCAGTGCGAGGAGCGCGGCGAGCCCTGCCGCGGTCACACCGTTTCGTACGAGCTTGTGCACGTTTGCTGTCCCCCTAGTCGGATCCAAGAACGCGTCAAGCTACCAGGGCGGCTCCGCTTCCAGATGTGGTGACTTCGCGGTGACCGTGGCCGAAAGGGCATCCGATCGGCCGCGGAACGCGTCTGTAGGTGTACGGGGGTCCAGACGGCGGCGGTGCTGTAACCGAATAAGCACCCCGCGTGCACGTGCATCCGCTCATGCATCCGCTCATGCATCTGCATATGAACACGGCTATGATCCCCAAAAGTTGACACCTGCACCTTGCAACTCGGGGAGCGTCCTGTGCACCACGTGTACAACGGCATGGCGGCCACAGAGCTTCACGGAGTCGTCTGGCAGAAGAGCAGGCACAGCAACTCCCAGGGATCCTGCGTGGAGTTCGCGAAGCTGCCGGGAGGGAACGTCGCCATGCGCAACTCGAACTTCCCCGACGGGCCCGCCCTGGTCTACACGCCCGCGGAGATAGAGGCGCTGCTGCTCGGGGTGAAGGACGGCGAGTTCGACCACCTGGTCGCCTGATCACCAACCGCCCCTGTGCGCGCGGTGGTCGGCGCGCGCCGCCCGGCGGCACGTGTCAGCGCGCGGGGCCCCGGTGCGGCGCGCTCGCCCCCGGCCCCCGGCCCGGGGGCGAGCGGTCCGCTCGGCGGTTGGTCTACTCGGCGGGCTCGGCCGCCGGAAGGCGGAACAGCGCCCACACGACCTTGCCGTGCAGCGCGCCCGCCAGGGGGTGCCAGCCCCAGCTGTCGCTGAAGGAGTCCACGAGGAACAGGCCGCGCCCGCACTCCGCGGAGTCCGGCGCCTCGCCCGCGACGGGGCTCTCCCCGCTGGGGTCGCGCACCGCGCACACCAGTCGCGAGGTCCAGTGCATCAGGTGGAGCCGTACGGGAGGCTGCCCGTGCACGCCGGGCTCGCGCTCCTCGTGCGCCGCGTCGGCCGCGGTCACGTCGGCGGGCAGGGCGTGCCGCAGTGCGTTGGTGACGAGCTCGGACACGACCAGGGCCACGTCGTCGAACCGGTCGCCCAGGTCCCATTTGCGCAGTGTCGCCCTGGTGAACTGCCGTGCGCTGCGTACTGCTTCGTACCGAGGGGGCAGTGCGCACGAGGCGGAGCTGGAGACGGTCGAAGGATCGACGGGCGGCAGACCCTGTCTTAAGGGCTCGACCATGGTCGATCCATTCGTCCCCATGCGAGGCACTCCCCGGTTTCGCGGCCGTAGCGTCACTGCGGTGGCACAGCTCAAACACTGGTCAAACGGCGTCACAACACGAACGAGCACGCAGGTGCGCGGGGACCATCGTTCCGAACGCGCAGGGCAGATGCAAGGGCAGATGCACGTGCACGCGCCGGACCTGTCCATGACCGTGCCGTTTCTTGCTCATATCTTCCCCAGGTTCTCTTCGCGTCTTTCCCAAAGGCTTCTCATTTCCGTAATCGAATGAGTACGGGCTGAAGCGTTTTGATGGCAGAATCCGGCAGTCGGGGGCGACAGCACAGCGACGGATGGGGAGGGTGGACCGGTGACCGCAGCCGAGTCGAGCGGATCCGTGGTGCGGCGCATCCTCCTGGGCTCACAGCTCAGGCGGCTCCGCGAATCGCGAGGGATCACGAGAGAAGCGGCCGGCTACTCGATCCGCGCTTCCGAATCGAAGATCAGCCGCATGGAGTTGGGACGGGTGAGCTTCAAGGCGAGGGACGTCGAAGACCTGCTGACCCTCTACGGAGTCACGGACGAGGCGGAGCGCGAGTCGCTCCTCAACCTCGCGCGCGAGGCCAACGTGGCCGGGTGGTGGCACTCCTACGGCGACGTGCTGCCCGGGTGGTTCCAGACCTACATCGGCCTCGAAGGCGCCGCCTCCCTCATCCGCATCTACGAAGTGCAGTTCGTGCACGGCCTGTTGCAGACCGAGGCGTACGCGCACGCGGTCGTCTCGCGCGGCATGCCGAACTCGGCGTGCGCGGAGGTCGACCGCAGGGTCGCGCTCCGCCTGGAGCGCCAGAAGGTGCTCGTCTCCGAGCGGGCGCCGCGCTTCCACGCGGTGCTCGACGAGGCGGCGCTGCGCCGCCCGTACGGAGAACGCGACGTGATGCGCGGCCAGTTGAAGCACCTCATCGAGATCAGTGAACAGCCCAACGTGACGCTCCAGGTCATGCCGTTCAGCTACGGCGGGCACGCGGGCGAGAGCGGCGCCTTCACCATGCTGCGCTTCCCCGAGTCCGACCTCTCCGACCTGGTCTACCTGGAGCAGCTGACCAGCGCGCTCTACCTGGACAAGCCGGAGGAGGTCGCCCTGTACGAAAGGGCGATGGAACGGCTCCAGGAGGAGAGCCCGGGGCCCGAGGAGAGCCGCGATCTTCTCCGCGGCCTCCTCCAACTCTCCTGAGACATCAGTACGATGAAATCTCCTCACCGGGAGTCTGCACCTGCAGTAAGGGATCGCATGTCCTTCTTCACCGAGCTGGCCCACCAGTACATCGACGGCGCGTGGCGAACCGGCTCCGGGTCGTGGGACATCATCGACTTCAACCCCTACAACGGCGAGAAGCTCGCGGCGATCACGGTGGCGACGGTCGCCGAGGTCGACGAGGCGTACCGGGCCGCCGAGCGGGCGCAGCGGACCTGGGCGGCGACCAACCCGTTCGAGCGCAGACTCGTCCTGGAGCGCGCGCTGGTGGTCGCCGCCGAGCGCCGGGACGAGATCATCGACGCGATCATCGACGAGACGGGCAGCACGCGCTCCAAGGCGGAGCACGAGGTCAGGCTCGGGCTCGACTTCATGCGCGAGGCGATCCAGCAGGCGGTGCGGCCCGAGGGGCGCATCCTGCCGTCGCCCACGGACGGCAGGGAGAACCGCGTCTACCGGCTGCCGGTGGGCGTCGTCGGCGTCATCGGCCCGTTCAACTTCCCGTTCCTGGTGACCGTGAAGTCCGTCGCGCCCGCGCTGGCCCTGGGCAACGCGGTCGTGGTCAAGGCCAACCAGAACGCCCCGGTGACCGGCGGCGCGCTGATCGCCCGGATCTTCGAGCAGGCGGGGCTCCCGGCGGGGCTGCTCAACGTGCTGGTCACGGACATAGCCGAGATCGGCGACGCGCTGATCGAGCACCCCGTGCCGCAGGTCATCTCCTTCACCGGCTCCGACCGCACGGGCCGGCACGTCGGCGCGGTCGCCGCGAGCCACTTCAAGCGCACGGTGCTCGAACTGAACGGCAACGGCGCGCTGGTGGTGCTGGAGGACGCGGACGTCGACTACGCGGTCGAGGCCGCGATCTTCAGCCGGTTCACCTTCCAGGGCCAGGTCTGCATGGCCGCCAACCGCATCCTGCTGGACCGCTCGATCGAGGCGGAGTTCACCGAGAAGTTCGTCGCCGAGGTGAAGGCGCTGCGCACCGGCGACCCGCGCGAGCCCGACACGCAGCTCGGCCCGGTCATCAACACCTTCCACGCGGACGCCCTGACGGGCGTGGTGGACCAGGCGATCGCGGACGGCGCGACGGCGCTGGTGCGGGGCAGGACGCGCGGCAACCTCGTCGAGCCGACGGTCCTCACCGGCTTCCCCGAGGGCGCCCCGATGCTGCGCCAGGAGCTGTTCGGCCCGGTCGTGGTCCTCGTGCCGTTCGACGGCGAGGACGAGGCGGTGCGGATCGCCAACGACACCCCGTACGGCCTGAGCGGCGCGGTGCACACCCGGGACGTGGAGCGGGGCGTACGGTTCGCCAAGCGCGTCGTCGCCGGGATGTTCCACGTCAACGACTCCACGATCCAGGACGACCCGCTGGTCGCGTTCGGCGGCGAGAAGGCGTCCGGGGTGGGGCGGCTGAACGGGGACGCGGCGGTGGAGGCGTTCACCACGCAGAAGTGGATCTCGGTGCAGCACGGCAGGACGGACTTCCAGCTGTAGCCCATTGAGGACAGTAGCTGTCCGCAAGACCCCGTACCTTCGGAGTATCGGAAACGGCCGAGAAGGGCGGACACCATGGTCATGCACGTTCCCGCAGAGGCGCACGGCGACGAGCGCGGCGCGCTCCTGGCGTTCCTGGACGAGCAGCGCGGCGGCATCAGGCGGACGCTGCTCGGCCTGAGCGACGAGCAGGCGGCGACGAAGCCGAGCGCCAGCGAGCTCTCGCTGTCCGGGCTGCTCAAGCACGTCGCCGAGGCCGAGGAGGGCTGGATCTCCCGGGCGAAGGGCGTCGCCCCGGCCGTCGCGCGCGACGAGACGAACTGGCACGAGTGTTTCGTGCTGGTCCGCGACGAGACGGTGGCGGGCCAGCTGGCGTACTGGGACCGGGTCGCGGCGCGCACCGAGGAGTTCATCCGGGGGCTGCCCAGCCTGGACGAGACGTTCGCGCTGCCGGACGAGCCGTGGTTCCCCAAGGAGGACGTCTCGATGCGCTGGGTGCTGCTGCGGCTGATCACCGAGGTGGCGCGGCACGCCGGGCACGCGGACGTGATCCGCGAGTCCCTGGACGGCAAGACGGCGTTCACGCTGGTCGACGAGGCGCGGGCGGCGCGGGAGGACTAGCGGGACCGGAGGGCCGGGGCGGGCACGGGCGGGGGGCCGAAGGTAGCCTAGTCAAAATTGAGTAGGCACCTCGGAGGCCCCCTGATGTCAGCGATCCGGCTGCTGGTCCTGGGCGCCGTGCGGCAGCACGGCCGCGCACACGGCTACCAGGTCCGCAACGACCTGGAGTACTGGGGCGCCCACGAGTGGTCCAACGCCAAGCCCGGCTCGATCTACCACGCGCTCAAGCAGATGGCGAAGCAGGGGCTGCTGCTCGCCCACGAGACGGCGCCCAGTGCGGTCGGCGGCCCGCCGAGGGTCGAGTACGAGCTCACGGAGGCCGGCACCGAGGAGTTCCTGCGGCTGCTGCGGGACTCCCTCACCGCGCACGACCGGGGGACCGACGTCCTGTCGGCGGCCGTCGGCTTCATCGTGGAGCTCCAGCGCGCGGAGGCCGTCGCGCTGCTCAAGGAGCGGGTGCGGGGCCTGGAGGCGTGGCGCGCGGGCGTCACGGACTTCTACGTGCCCGAGGAGGGGCCCGAACCGCTCGGCCACATCGGCGAGATCATGAACATGTGGGTGCACTCGGCCGACGCGGGCGCGGAGTGGACGCGGGGCCTGATCGAGCGGATCGAGCGGGGCGCGTACACCTTCGCGGGGGAAGCGGGCGAGCGGTTCGTCGGGGTGCTGGCCGATGGCGAGGAGAACCCGTACGCGACGGGGGAGCGGCACCCGGGGGACGATCGGTAGTCAAGCTTGACTAACGCCGAAGGCGGCGTTACCTTCTCCTCTCGCCCGTAGCTAGTCAAACTTGATTAGCGAGACGGGTTCGGCCGGGAAGGACGGATCTTGACTGACACGGACGCGATCGTCATGGACGGAGTCCGCAAGAGGTACGGCGAGAAGCACGCGCTCGACGGCCTCGACCTGAGAGTGCGGCGCGGCACGGTGCACGGGGTGCTCGGCCCCAACGGCGCGGGCAAGACCACCGCCGTACGCATCATGGCCACGCTGCTGCGCGCCGACGGGGGCCGGGTGGTGGTCGCGGGGCACGACGTGCGCGTCGACCCGGCGGGGGTGCGCCGCCGCATCGGGCTGCTCGGCCAGCACGCCGCGCTGGACGAGGAGCTGGGCGGGCGGCAGAACCTGGAGATGTTCGGCAGGCTGCACCACCTCGGCGCACGGCGCGCGGGCGCCCGCGCCGACGAACTGCTGGCCCGCTTCGGCCTGGAGGACACCGGCCGCAAGGCCGTCAAGCAGTACAGCGGGGGCATGCGGCGCCGCCTCGACCTCGCCGCCTCCCTGATCACCGACCCCGAGGTGCTCTTCCTCGACGAGCCGACGACCGGGCTCGACCCGCGCGGCAGGGCCGAGGTCTGGGCGTCGGTGCGCTCCCTGGTCGGCACCGGCACCTCCGTGCTCCTCACCACGCAGTACCTGGAGGAGGCCGACCAGCTCGCCGACCGGATCTCGGTCGTCGACGGCGGGCGGGTCATCGCGGACGGCACGGCGGACGAACTCAAGGCGAAGGTCGGCGGCGACCGCGTCGAGGTCACCCTGCGCGACATCGCCGAACTCCCGCACGCGGCACGGCTGCTGGGCGCGGACGCCGAGGTGGACGAGGCGCGGGGGACGGTCAGCGCGCCCGCGCCCGACCGGATGGCGGCGCTCACGGGGGCCGTACGGGCCCTGGAAGGGGCCGGGATCGCGGCACAGGACGTCGCGGTGCGCAGGCCGACGCTCGACGAGGTGTTCCTGCACCTCACGAAGGAGGGGGAAGCGTGAGCCTCGACTCGGTGCGGGAGAGGGACGGCGGGCGCGGGGCGGGCCGCGGCGCGGTGCGGGAGAGGGGCGGCGGGGGCGGCCAGGGCGGCGCGGGCCTCGGCGCGGGTCTCGGCGCGGTCACCGATTCCTGGACGATGACCCGGCGGGAGCTGGCGCACTGGGCGCGGCAGCCCGTGCAGGTGGTGGTGGGCCTCGTCTTCCCCGTGATGCTCATGCTGATGTTCGGCTACCTGATCGGGGGCGGGCGGGGCGTCGAGGGCGAGTACGTGGAGTTCCTCGTGCCCGGCATGCTGGCGATGGCCATGGGCTTCGGGCTCGACGCGACGATGGTCGCGGTCACCCAGGACCTCAACAAGGGCGTCATCGACCGCTTCCGGTCGATGCCGATGGCCAACGGGGCGGTGCTGGTGGGCCGTTCCGCCGCCGACATGCTCCAGTCGGCGGTGTCCCTCGTCGTCCTCGTCGGGGTCGGCCTCGCGATGGGCTGGCGCTGGCACGGCTCGTTCACGGCGGCGCTGGGGGCGCTGGGGCTGCTGTTGCTGTTGCGGTTCGCGATGCTGTGGATCGGCATCTACCTGGCGCTGGTCGCCGGCAAGCCCGAGATGGTCGTGGCCGTACAGATCCTGGTGTGGCCCGTCGCCTTCCTCTCCAACGCGCTGGCGGATCCCGGGACGATGCCGGGGTGGCTGGGGGCGACGGTGGAATGGAACCCGATGTCGGCGACGGCGACGGCGGTACGGGACTTGTTCGGCAACCCGGGAGTGGGGGGCGGATCCTGGGCCTCCGACCACGCGACGCTGCTTGCGGTGGCGTGGCCGGTGGGGTTGGTGGCGGTGTTCTTCCCCTTGGCGGCGGCGAGGTTCGCCCGCTTGGACCGGTAGGGGGGCGGGGTCCTTTTGAGGTCCCGTTGCCTCGGGTGCGGCGTTTTGCGCGGCACGGGGTGCGGGTCCTTGTTGGGGTCCCGTTGCCTCGGGGTGCCGTTTTTTGCGCAGTTCCCCGCGCCCCTGGGTGGATGGGGTGATCCGGTCACTGGGGTGATTGTCCGGGGGGCCGGGGGCGCTCCAGGGTGCACTCCTCGGATCACGAGCCGTGGCCGTTTGCAGTCCTGGGTAACCCGGGTCTTGGCTCGTGCTCCTGCGGGGAGCACCCTTCCGACCCCCACCCCGGTGCGACGCGGGGTGCCCGGGGGCACGGCCCTCGCGGAGGGGTGACGGTCCCCGTGCCGGGGGTGAACTCGTGCGTGCCGGTGGTGGCTTGCCCGTGGCCTCGCGCCCCTGACGGGGCCCTGTGCGGGGCGGGTCCGTTCGGCACGGGTTGCGCCCCGTTAGGGGCGCGGGGAACTGCGCGAGGGTGGGGCAGGTGCCGCGCGTTCCCATCCCGCGTAAGCGGGCTCGCCACCGGCAGGTTTTCGGGAAGGGGTGGGGAGGGGCCCTGCCCGCCGCAGGCGAAAGGCGGCGCCCCTGGGGCGCGCCCGCCTACACCCGGGCGGGCTCCCCACGCTGGTAGAGCGGCAGGCGCATCCCGAACTCGTACGCGCGGGCGGCGGCGCGGATGCGGGCGGCCTGGTACGGCAGGGCGTGCTTGTCCAGGTCGCCCATGGGCACCCACCGCAGCGCGGACAACTCGGCGATAGCGCTCTCCGGAAGGCGCACGGCACGGGCCTCCTGGGGCGTCAGAATCCCCCCGTCCACGACGATGTTGATGCCCTCGGCGCTGTCCTCGTGCGCGGGCATCTGGTCGATCATCAGCGCGTGCGAGATGTGGCGGCGCAGCCCGGTCTCCTCGAACAGCTCCCGCGCGGCAGCCGCCGCCACCGTCTCGTCCGGATGCGCGCCCCCACCGGGGAGTTGCCACCCGAGGCGGCTGTCCGCGTGCTTGTACGTCGGCTTCACCAGGAGGACGGATCCGTCCTGGTCGCGGATGAGGACGACGGCGCCGATGCGGCGGCGGGGCGGGTTGGCAGGGTCGATGTCGGCGTGCGCCATGGGCATTCCGTTCTCCAGAAGGGTTGAGAAGTCCCGCAGCCCGGAGGACACGGGGAGCAGATGACCGCCGGGGTGGTCGGCGAACAGTTCGCACGGCGCTCCGCAGGGGTCCATGACCTGGACACGGGAGTCGGTGTGCTGCCAGCGCACCCACACCGCACGCCCGGAGGGTCCGGGCAGGAACAGCAGGTGCGCGGCGTGGTCCGCGTCGCCGTGCCGGGTCAACTCGCACTCCACGGACGGCAGTACGTCCTGCGGATCGGCATCACCGCCGGCGAGTTCGACGGCACGGCCCACCACTGGGGGCGAGTAGAAGAAGCGTTCGGAGCAGCGGTTCACGAAGGGGTCCCCCAGGGACTTCATGGGCGTACGAGGGGTGCGGCGAGGAGCCAGCCGATCGCGGCCCACGCGGCGAACGTGGCCGCGAAGACGAGCGCGGTACGCAGGTACTTCACGTGCGGGCGGGGCGCGGGATGCGGGGCGTTCGGCGGTACGCCCGTATCGGGGGCACGACACCCACACGTACGGCATGCAGCACGTACGTCCCGGTGTGATCGGTCGCCGAGACGGTGACGGGCAGCCCGTGGCGCAGCCGCTCGTACGCCACCTGCCGACTCGCCGGATCCGCACACCACGCCCGCAACTCAGCGGGCACGCTGGGAAGTTCGTTCAGTGCGGGACTGGTCACCAGTACGCCCCGCTGCGCGGGCTCGACCCAGTGCGCGTCCGGGCCGGGATCGAGCCCGTCCGCCACCCGATGCGCCTGCGCGAACAGCCACCCCACCGCCATCCCCACGTACGGAGTGCGGAAGATCCCGAGCGCCACCCGCACCGGACCGCCGTTCACCGACCCCGTGGCGGACACTTCCGCGCGGTAGTTGCAACGGGTCAGGTCCGTGGTCATCGAAGCACCTCTTCGTGGTGGCAGTGGTTGCGACAGGACAAGTCCACCTGCGGGCCACCTGCGGTGACAGGTGCTTTTGTCGGCCGACGGGTGCGTGAACCCGGTGATTTTTACCTTCGAGCTATCGCTCTGGGTTTCCATGCCACTACCGTGCGCGCATGGCGGAGAATCGGGTGCTCGCCGAGGCCATGGCAGAACTCGGCCTCTCCCAGGCGGGTTTGGCCCGCAGGATCAATACCGAGAACGAAGTGCTGACCGGGCGGGAGGGGCGTCTGACGGACCGAGACGTGCGGCGCTATCTCGAAGGCAAGACCTTGTGGCCGCACGCAAGGCAGCGGCTCTGCCTTGAGGAGGTGTTCGGACGCCCGGCCGTCGAACTAGGGTTTGTCCCGCGGGGTAAGACTGTCCAGGCCCCGCCGGAGGACTCTGTGCACCGCCGTACTTTTGTCACAGCCGCAAGCGGCACTGCCCTCACCACAGCCACCCCCGGCTTGTCCCGCCTCGGGATGAGCGATGTGCTTCGGTACGAGCGTGAGTACGTCCAAATTCTTGAGGACGACTGGAGGGTCGGTGGGGCGAGGCGGGTGGAAGCCGCTGCGGTTGAACTGTCCGTGCGCATCACGTCGACGCTTTCGACGGGGAACGCTTCTCCGCGGGTTCGCCAGAAGTTGTACTCCCTGGCCTCTGATGCGATCAGCACAGCGGCCTTCGCCGCAATCGACGCCAAGGCGTGGAGCCGAGCACGCAAGCATTTGGACAGAGCAGTCACATTCGCGGGGCTGTCCGGAGACAGCGAGACCCAGTACCACGTGTGGAATCACCTTGCGATGACGGCCGGACAGCGAGGGGACTTCATCGAGGTGGCGGCGGCCGCTGATGCCATGAAGTCGTTGTGGGTCGCCCGGTGCGACCCTGCATATGCCTCCCTCGCCCACATGCGCAACGCAAGAGCACTGGCGCGGAGCCACCAGCGCAGTGACGCCTTGAAGGCCCTCGCAGCGGCAGAGAAATCCTTCGCCCGCAGCGCGGAAGGCGACCGGCCGACATGGATCGGCTTTTACGACCAGAGTGAGGTCGACGGCCTCTCTGCGAGCCTGTGGTTCTCCCTGGGAGACTTTGACCGGGCCGAATACTTCTTCCACAGGACACTGTCGGGCATTCGGCCGGAGTTGGTGCGGAACCGTGCTCTGTACTCGGCTCATCTCGCGCTGGCCCAGGCCAGTCAGGGGGAGCTGGAACTGGCCTGCTCAACAGGGCAGAGCGCCTACGAAATGCTCACCCCGGGATCAGGGTCGAAGCGCACCACGGACACATTGGGGAAGGTCCGGCAACTAGTCGCTTCGGCAGGCTCGACCGCGTCCGAAATCACCGCCTGGATCGAGAGGTCACAGCAGTGGAGCTGAAGCACTACGGCCAAGAGCACGCGCAGGACATCCGGACCATGCTTCTGGACATCCACGACGAGGTCTACGAAGGCATGCCCGGGGCCTTCGACTCCCGGGAGCGTTTCGCGCGGTTCGTCGACGGGTGGAGCGGCAGGGACGGATGGGTCTGCGTGGTCGGCTTCGACGAAGGGGAGGCCGTGGGGTATGCCTACGGTGCGCCCTTCAGTCCGGGCGGCTGGTGGCGCGGCTCCGAACGGCCCGGGAACCTGGAAGAAACGGAACGGGCTTTCGCCCTATCCGAGTTGATGGTGCTGCCGCGCTGGCGCAAGACGGGCGCCTCGCTTGAACTGCACGACGGGCTCCTCGCGGGCAGGGACGAGGAGGCGGTCACGTTGTTCGTCGACCTGTCGCACCCCAAGGTCGTGGCGCTGTACGAAGCGTGGGGGTACGAGAAGGTCGACGAGTCGAAGCCGTACGACGACTCCCCGACGTACGCGGTGATGCTGAAGCGGCTCACGTCGTGAAGCCCGTACGGGGGACGGTCACCCCTCCGCGAGGGCCGTGTCCTCCGGGACCGCAGGGGCTCCCCGGGGTGGGGGTCGGAAGGGTGCTCCCCGCAGGAGCACGAGCCAAGACCCGGGCTATCCAGGACTGCAAACGGTTCCGGCTCGTGATCTGAGGAGTGCACCCTGGAGCGCCCCCGGCCCCCCGGGCAATCCATCCCCGTGACCGGGTCACCCCATCCACCTAGGGGCGCGGGGAACTGCGCAAAAAACGACGCCCCCGTGCAACGGGACCCCAACAAGGGCCCCGCACCCCGTGCCGCGCAAAACGCCGCCCCCAGGCAACGCGCCCACCTAGTGGTGGAACCCCGACACCTGACCGGCGCCCCCGGCGCCCCCCGCGCCCCCCGCGTCCAACTCCCGTACCGCCCATTCGAGATCCCCCACCAGCAGCGCCGCCAGGTCCGCCGAGAAGCCGTTCCTGCACACCACGCGCAGCACCGCCAGGTCCTGGCGGTCCGCCGGGAAGGTGTACGCGGGGACCAGCCACCCCCGCTCCCGCAGTCGGCGCGACACGTCGAAGACGTTCCACCCCGTGACCGCCGGATCCCCCGCCGTCGTGACGGCGAACACCGGCAGCTGATCGCCCCGCGTCAGGAGCCGGAACCGCCCCGTCGCCTCGATGCGCTCCGCCAGCCCCCGGGCCACGTCCCGCGACGCCTGCTGGACGGCCCGGTAGCCGGCGCGCCCCAGGCGCAGGAACGTGTAGTACTGCGCCACCACCTGCGCGCCCGGCCGGGAGAAGTTCAGCGCGAACGTCGGCATGTCACCGCCCAGGTAGTTCACCCGGAACACCAGCTCCTCGGGCAGCGCTTCGGCCGACCGCCACAGTGCCCACCCCACTCCGGGGTACACGAGCCCGTACTTGTGCCCCGACGTGTTGATCGACGCGACCCGGGGCAGCCGGAAGTCCCAGACCAGGTCCTCGTCGAGGAAGGGCGCGACCATCGCGCCCGACGCCCCGTCCACGTGGACGGGCACGGAGAGGCCGGTTCGGGACTCCAGCTCGTCCAGCGCCGCGCACACCTCCGCCACCGGCTCGTACGACCCGTCGAAGGTCGACCCGAGGACGGTCACGACCCCGATGGTGTTCTCGTCGCAGAGCGCCGCGGCCGCCGCAGGGTCGATGTGGAAGCGCTCGCCCTCCATCGGCACGCACCGCGCCTCGACCTCCCAGAAGTTGCAGAACTTCTCCCAGCAGACCTGCACGTTGACGCCCATCACGAGGTTGGGCCGGGCGCTCGCCGGGTACCGGTCGGCGTTCCGCGCCGCCCACCGCCGCTTCAGCGCGAGCCCCGCGAGCATGCACGCCTCGCTCGACCCGGTCGTCGAGCAGCCCACGGCCGCCGCCGGGTCCGGCGCGTGCCACAGGTCGGCGAGCATCGCCACGCACCGCCGCTCCAGCTCGGCCGTCCGCGGGTACTCGTCCTTGTCGATCATGTTCTTGTCCCGGCACTCCGCCATCAGCACCCCGGCCTGCGGCTCCATCCACGTCGTGACGAAGGTGGCGAGGTTGAGCCGGGAGTTGCCGTCCAGCATCAGTTCGTCGTGGACGAGCTGGTACGCGGTGGAGGGCGCGACCGGCCCTTCGGGCAGCCGGTGCTTGGGCGGGGCCGAGGCCATCTGGCCGACCGGGTCGGCCAGCCCGAAGAACGGGTTCACGTCCAGGCGCAGCAGCTCCTCGTTCTCCGGGCGTCCGTTCCCACCGCGGTGCAGTGGCATGTCCGGCTCCTCCCACGCGTACGACGGGCCGAAATCACACTAAGCGGACACGGGCGGGCGCAACACTCGGCGAACCGGCCGCGGGGCCCGCACCCGCGAGGCCCGCACCTGCGGGGCCCGCACCCGCGAGCCCCGCACCCGCGGGGCTTGCACCTCACGCGACGTGAGGAGCCAGGCTGGAGCGCGTACCAAGGAATCGGAGGGACGGAGCGATGGGCTACTCGGTCGGACAGGTCGCGGAATTCGCCGGGATCACCGTGCGCACGCTGCACCACTACGACGAGATCGGGCTGCTGACCCCCGGCGGGCGCAGCCCCGCCGGGCACCGCCGCTACAGCGACGCGGACCTCGACCGGCTCCAGCAGGTCCTCTTCTACCGGGAGCTCGGCTTCCCGCTTGAGGAGGTCCAGGCCCTGCTGGACGACCCGGACACGGACCCCCGCGAGCACCTGCGGCGCCAGCACGCGCTGCTCACCGGCCGCATCGAGACCCTCAAGAAGATGGCCGAGGCCGTCGAGACCGCCATGGAGGCACGGAAGATGGGCATCAACCTCACGCCCGAGGAGAAGTTCGAGGTGTTCGGGGAGCACGACCCGGAGCAGTACGCCGAGGAGGTCGAGGAGCGCTGGGGCGGCACCGCCGCGTACCGCGAGTCGCAGCGCAGGGCCGCCTCGTACACCAAGGAGGACTGGCGGCGGATCAAGGACGAGAACGACGACTGGGGGCGCAGGCTCGCCGCGTACATGGGCACGGGCGCGGGCCCGGAGTCCGAGGGGGCGATGGACCTCGCGGAGGAGCACAGGCAGCAGATCTGCCGGTTCCACTACGACTGCTCGTACGAGATCCACCGCGGGCTCGCCGAGATGTTCGTCGCGGACGAGCGGTTCACGGCCTCGCTCGACGCGTACGGGCCCGGCTTCGCGGCCTACCTCCGGTCGGCGATCCTGGCGAACGCCGACCGGAAGGAGTGAGGCGTACGGCAGGAGTCAGAGGGGCCTGATGACGACGGCCGTGCCGTAGGCGCAGACCTCCGTGCCGACGTCCGCCGCCTCCGTCACGTCGAAGCGGAACGCGAGCACGGCGTTGGCACCGCGGGCCCGCGCCTGCTCGATCAGCCGCTCCATCGCCTGGTTGCGGGTCTCGACCAGCGTCTTGGTCAGCCCCTTCAGCTCCCCTCCGATCATCGACTTCAGCCCCGCGCCGATCTGGCTGCCGAGGTGCCTGGAGCGCACGGTGAGGCCGAAGACCTCGCCGATGACCTGCTGCACCTGATAGCCGGGTACGTCGTTGGTGGTGACCACGAGGACGTCCGACTGGGCGGTCTGACCGCCGCCGTACTCTTCGATACCCATGGGGACAGGCTCCCGTGCCCGCGGGAGGTGCGCCACATGGAACCGGGGTGCACTCCGAAGCGTTGATAGCTTTGGGCAGCCACACAGCCGCCGATCGACCTTCTGGAGCCCGGTAACCGTGAATTCGCTTGCGCTCGGACCGAGCTGGCTCGACCCGGACCACCTGATCGGCACCTTTGGGCTGATCGGGGTCCTGGTCATCGTCTTCGCCGAGTCCGGACTGCTCATCGGGTTCTTCCTGCCCGGTGACTCGCTGCTGTTCACGACGGGCCTGCTGGTCACGGCGGGCAAGCTGGACACCCCGCTGTGGCTGGTGTGCCTCCTGATCGTCCTCGCGGCGGTCATCGGCGACCAGGTCGGTTACCTCTTCGGGCGGAAGGTGGGGCCCGCGCTCTTCAAGCGGCCCGACTCCAAGCTCTTCAAGCAGGAGAACGTCGAGAAGGCGCACGAGTTCTTCGAGAAGCACGGGCCGAAGTCGCTGGTCCTGGCGCGGTTCGTGCCCATCGTGCGGACGTTCACGCCGATCATCGCGGGCGTCAGCCGGATGAACTACCGCTCCTTCATCACGTTCAACGTCATCGGCGGTGTGCTGTGGGGTGCGGGCGTGACGCTGCTGGGCGCGGCGCTCGGGAACGTGGACTTCGTGCACCAGCACATCGAGGCGATCCTGATCCTGATCGTGCTGATCTCGGTGGTCCCGATCGCGATCGAGTTCCTGCGGGCGCGGAGCCAGTCCAAGAAGGGCGGCGGCGACGGCGAGGTGCCCCCGCAGCGGGGCCGCCACGCGAAGCGCTGACCCTTTGCGGGGTGGCGAGCCCGCCAGGGGTTCGTGGGTACGCGCGGCATCTGCCCCGCTCCCGCGCGGTTCCCCGCGCCCCTGACGGGGGCCCTGTGCCGAACGGGACCGTCCGGCACGGACCGTCCGGGGGCGCGGGGAACCGCGCGAGCAACCCACCACCGGGCAGCGGGGCCCGCAACGGCCCCGTACCCCTAGAACCCCCGGGTCCGCTTCGCCGCGCGGCGGTTCCCGCCGCCCGGCGCGCGCAGGAAGAGGCGGGACATCTCGCCCCCGAGGTTCACCCCGATCGCGATCGCGAGCGCCAGCGCCGCCGCGGTCGACAGCTTCGCCAGCCCCTCGTTGAGGTCGTTCTGCGCGATGGCCAGCAGCCCGAAGTACGTCGCGCTGCCGGGCAGCAGCGGCCCGATCGCCGCCGTCACGTACGGCAGCGCGGACGCGAACCGGTACCGCGACATCAGCTGTCCGAACAGCCCCACGACCCCCGCCGCGACCGCCGTCGCGAGGACGGGCGACAGGTCCCCGGTGTACGCCATGGACCCGAAGATCACCCACGCCACGCCCCCGTTGAGCGTCACGATCAGCACGGTCGACCGCTCCTGTTGGAGCAGCACCGCGAAGCACAGGCTCAGCGCCATCGCCGCGAGCGTCTGCACGACCGGCCGGTCCACGGTCATGTTCGCCGTCGCCGGGTGCAGCCCGGCCCCGAGCGCGAGGCCGAAGTAGAGCATCGTCAGCACGCCGCAGACGATCCCGACGATCAGGTAGCCGACCTCCAGGAGCCGCGCGGAGGCGGTGATGTAGTAGCCGGTCAGCCCGTCCTGCACGCCCGCGACCAGCGCCCGCCCCGGGATCAGCGCGAAGAGCCCGCCGGTGATCACCGCGGAGACCCGTACGTCCACGTGGGTCAGCGTCAGCGCGATGCCCATCGCGGCGGGCGGCATCGCGGCCACCACGAACTGGTAGAACTCCGGCAGCCCGCGCCCCGACGCCAGCCACGCCAGCCGGTCGCCGAGCATCGCGCCGACCGCCGCCGCGAGGAACACGATCAGGTTGCCGCCGACCAGCACCGCCGCCGCCCCGGCGAGCAGCCCGCCCGCGCAGGTCAGCACCCAGCCGGGGTACGGGTGCCGGTTGCGCCGGATCTCCGCGAGGCGCCGGTACGCCTCCTCCAGGGAGATGTCGATCTCCTTGGCGCTGATGTCGTCGACCAGGTGGTAGACCGCGGCCAACCGGGTGTAGTCGGTGCCGCGCCGCCGTACGGTACGGCTCGCCGTCACCGGGTCGTCGATCAGCGAGGGCTGGTACGAGATGGAGAGCAGCGTGAACGTCACGTTGGGCTCGCAGCGGTCGAGCCCGTACGCCTGCGTCACGGCGAACATCGCCGCCTCGACGTCCTCCGCGCCCTCCCCGCCCGCCAGCAGCAGCTCGCCGATGCGCAGGGTCAGGTCGAGCACGCGCGGCACGGCGGGCCCGGCCTCGTCCTGCTTCTGCACGGCCTCGGGGGCGGGCCGGTCGGCGATCGGGGTGCGCAGCATCGCGCGCATCCGGTCCTGCCAGGGCGCGTCCTGCGGCAGCTTGAGGACCGGGATGCCGGACGCCGGGGTGAAGGCGGCAGGCGGGTTGCGGGAGTCGTACGTCCGGGGCGGGGCGAAGGCGGAACCTTCCTGCGCGCCACCGGGAGCGGCGGTGCCGTCGGCGGCGGCCACGAGCCCGGGGGGAACGGCGAACTCCGACGTCGTGGAACCGTCGTCGGTCCCCGTGCCGGGCACCGGGGTCTGCTGGGTGACCTCCACCCCCGACGGCGTCGCGAACGCGCTGCGCGCCTCGTCGGACTGGGGCTTACGGTCCTCCGTCTCGGCAGGCTCCGCCACCGCCACTCCCTCCTCCACTGCCTCTCGTACTGCTCCTGCCACTTCCTTCCCCGCTCCATGCCCAGTATGGGCACGGACATGGGCCCACACGCGCGGCGGGCGGCGCACCCCCGAAGGGTGCGCCGCCCGCCGCGTACGTCCTGTCCGCGCGTTACGCGGTCAGTGGGAGCCGCCCTGCGCCTCCAGGCGCTTGTAGGAGGCCTCGATCTCGGCCTCGGCCTCGGCGCGGCCGACCCAGTCGGCGCCCTCGACCGACTTGCCCGGCTCCAGGTCCTTGTAGACCTCGAAGAAGTGCTGGATCTCCAGGCGGTCGAACTCCGACACGTGGTGGATGTCGCGCAGGTGCTCCACGCGCGGGTCCGAAGCCGGGACGCACAGCAGCTTGTCGTCGCCGCCGGCCTCGTCCGTCATGCGGAACATGCCGATGGCGCGGCAGGTGATGAGGCAGCCGGGGAAGGTCGGCTCGTCCAGCAGGACCAGCGCGTCCAGCGGGTCGCCGTCCTCGCCCAGGGTGTTCTCGACGAAGCCGTAGTCGGCCGGGTAGCTGGTCGAGGTGAAGAGGCGACGGTCCAGACGGATACGACCGGTCTCGTGGTCGACCTCGTACTTGTTCCGCGATCCCTTCGGGATCTCGATGGTGACGTCGAACTCCACGGGTGGCTCCTCCATGATCAACACATACGTCTGGTGATTAAGTGTCCCTCACGCAGATGTGTGATCGCGAAAGGGGCTGGTCAGCCGTGCTTGAGCCAAAGGTGTGGCGCGTCACGGCCTTCTCCGCCGTGCTCGGTCTCGCACTGGCTGCCGGGGTTTCGGCCGTAGCCGGCCCCTGGGACTCCGGTCAGCGTAAGGCCGAGCGGCACCGGGCCGCCGCCCGGGAGGGTACAGGTGGCGCAGATCACGGGCGTGACGGGCGTCCGCCGTCCGGACCCCGTCCGGCCCCCAGCGCACCCGGGGTCCTTGCCGCGCTCGGCGCCCCCGGCGCCCCGCCCGCCGGGCTCGGGGCCGCGCTGGCCCCGCTGCTGAGGGCCCCGGGCCTGGGGACGGTGCGGGCCGCCGCCGTACACGATGCGGTGACGGGCGAGCGGCTGTACGGGGTGGGGGAGACCGTCCCCGTGACGCCCGCGTCCACCACCAAGATCGCCACGTCGGTGGCCGCGCTCGCCGCGCTCGGCCCCGACCACCGCATCGCCACGACGGTGGCCGCGACGCCCGACGGCGGCCGGATCACCCTGGTCGGCGGCGGCGACCCCACGCTGGACGAGGCGCGCCTGACCGCGCTGGCCGACGCCACGGCGCGGGCGGTGCGGGCGGCCGCGAAGCCCGGCGCGAAGCCGGGGGCCGGGTCGGGGGCGAAGCCCGGGGCCACGTCGGTGGCCCTCACGTACGACACCTCCCGCTACACCGGCACCGAACAGCACCCCATCGGCCCGAACAACGAGAACCTCGCGCCGGTCACCGCCCTGATGACCAACGAGGGCCGCCTCGACGACTCCACCAGCGGTACGGCGGACCGCTCGCAGCGGCCCGCGGCCGCGACGGCCCGCACCTTCGCGTCCCTGCTGGCGTCCCGCGGCCTCCCGGTCGCCGACCCCGTGCCGGGCCGCGCCCCGGCCGCCGCGAAGACCGTCGCCCGTACGCACTCCGCGCCCCTCTCGGCCCTCGTCGAGCGGACGCTGACCAACAGCGACAACGACATCGCGGAGGCGCTCGCCCGGCAGACCGCGATCGCCCTCGGCGAGCCGGCGAGCTTCGAGGGGGCGTCGCGCGCCCTGAAGGCCCAGCTGACCAAGCTCGGACTGCCCCTCTCGGGCGCCCACTTCGCGGACGGCAGCGGGCTTGACCGCAACGACAAGGTGACCGCGCGCCTGCTGGCGGCGCTGCTGGCGAAGGCCGCGGACCCGGCGCGGCCGGAGCTGCGCTCCGTCCTCACCGGGCTCCCCGTCGCGGGCTTCACCGGCACCCTCAGCGACCGCTACTCCCCGACGTCGCCGGGGACGGGCCTGGTCCGCGCGAAGACCGGCACGCTGCGGGGCGTGAACACGCTGGCGGGCACGGCGGTCCTGCCGACGGGACGCCTGGTGACGTTCGCCTTCCTGACGACGGGCACGAGTTCCGCGGAAGCGGCCCAACCGGCCCTGGACGCGCTGGCCAACAGGTTGGCCACGACCGGGTGACCGGCGCCCCGCCCTGACGGGCCCGCCCGAGGGGGTGGGTACGCGCGGCGCGTGCCCCACCCTCGCGCAGTTCCCCGTGCCCCCGGGCGGTCCCGCCCCTGGGCGGTCCGCCCGAGCGGGCCCGCCGCCCCGGCCCCGCCCGCTCCGCGCCGCGGAACCCCTCACCACCCCCGCGCCCGACAACGTACGGTTGACGCATGACGAGCATCGGTGGTGCAGGCACGTCCGGCATGGTCGACTGGAACCTCGCGGTGGCGACCGCGACGCGCCTCGTGCGCCCCGGCCCCGACGTCAGCCGCGACGAGGCCCGCGCCGTCGTCGCCGAACTGCGGCGGCACGCCAAGGCGTCGGAGGAACACGTCCGCGCGTTCACCCGGATGATCCCCGAGGGGACGGTGCCCGAGGACACCCCCGTCCTCGTCGTCGACCGCGCGGGCTGGATCAAGGCGAACGTCGCGGGCTTCCGCCAACTCCTCACCCCGCTCCTGGACAAGATGCACGACCGCCGCTCAGGCACCCCCGGCGGCGCCGTGCTCGGCGCGGTCGGCGGCAAGGTCACCGGCGTGGAGCTGGGCATGCTGCTCTCCTTCCTGGCCTCCCGCGTACTGGGCCAGTACGAGACCTTCGCCCCCGCCACCCGCGACCTCCCCGCCTCCGCCAACGGCGGCGGCCGCCTCCTCCTCGTCGCGCCCAACATCGTCCACGTCGAACGCGAACTCGACGTCGACCCGCACGACTTCCGCCTCTGGGTCTGCCTCCACGAGGAGACGCACCGCACGCAGTTCACCGGCGTGCCGTGGCTGCGGGACCACCTGGAGGGCGAGATCCAGTCGTTCCTCGGCGAGACGGACATGGACCCCATGACCGTCCTTGAGCGGCTGCGCGAGGCCGCCCAGTCCCTCGCGGGCGGCAGGCCCGAAGGCGAGGAGGGCGAGCAGGGCCGCAGCATCGTGGAGCTCGTGCAGACCCCGGCGCAGCGCGAGATCCTCGGGCGCCTCACCGCCGTGATGTCCCTGCTCGAAGGGCACGCGGACTACGTGATGGACGGCGTCGGGCCCCAGGTCGTGCCGTCCGTGAACGAGATCAGGGAGAAGTTCCAGCAGCGCCGCGCCAAGGGCGCGTCCCGCCTCGACACGGCCCTGCGCAAGCTGCTCGGCCTCGACGCCAAGCTCCGGCAGTACCGCGACGGCGAACGGTTCGTCCGGGCCGTGGTCGATCAGGTCGGTATGGACGGGTTCAACCGGGTCTGGACGTCCCCGAACACCCTTCCCACCAAGACGGAGATCGCCAAACCGGCGGACTGGATCGCGAGGGTGCACCGTAAGGCAGAGTCCTGACGGAGGGACGGGCGACGGCAGAAGAACGCCCCCGTAATCACCCATCCGAGGGACCGTAGGCCGAGGGTAGGCGTGCAATGCTCGGGGAATGGCTCGGCTCTGTCACCATCGACGCACTCTGAGTGACGAAACTGTGTGACGGCCCCCCGCTCACCGACTTCCGACCTCCTCCCCCGGAACTTCACGAAGGGCACCGGACATGGGTCCCCATCCTGCGGTCGCAGCGATACGCCTGGCGGTCCGCCGCGTACTCCACGACGTACTCAACGACAACTCCAAGAACGGCGACGGCACCGGCCCGAACGGCCGCGCCGACGGCCCGCCCGTGGTGCTGGTGGCGTGCTCCGGCGGCGCCGACTCCATGGCCCTCGCCTCGGCCCTCGCCTTCGAGGCCCCCAAACTCTCCGTCCGGGCCGGTGGCATCACCGTCGACCACGGCCTCCAGGAAGGCTCGGCGGACCGCGCCGCCGAGGTCGCCACCCGGCTCACCGCAATGAACCTCGACCCCGTCGAGGCCGTCGCCGTGACCGTCGGGCGCGAAGGCGGCCCCGAGGCCGCCGCCCGCGACGCGCGCTACGCCGCCCTGGACGCCGCCGCCGAGCGCCACGGCGCCGCCGCGGTCCTGCTCGGCCACACCCGCGACGACCAGGCCGAGACCGTCCTCCTCGGCCTCGCCCGCGGCTCCGGCATCCGCTCCCTGTCCGGCATGGCCGCCACCTCGGGCGCCGCGGGCCGCTACCGCCGCCCCTTCCTCCAGCTCGACCGGCAGACCGCCCGCAAGGCCTGCCTCGTCCAGCAGCTGCCGGTCTGGGACGACCCGATGAACACCGACCCGGCCTACACCCGCTCCCGCCTGCGCCACGAGGGCCTGCCCGCCCTGGAGAAGTCGCTCGGCAAAGGCGTCGTCGAAGCCCTCGCCCGCACCGCCCAGCTCTGCCGCGACGACGCCGACGCCCTGGACACCTGGGCCGTCCAGGCCGCCCCCACCGTGCGCGACGACGCCGGGCTGCTCGTCTGCGACCGGCTCTTCGCCCTGCCCCCCGCGGTGCGCCGCCGGGTGCTGCGCCGCGCCGTGATCGACGCGGGTTCCCCGGCGGGCTCCCTCTTCGCCCGCCACATCGAGGAAGTGGACCGGCTGCTCACGAGCTGGCGGGGCCAGCGGGCCATCAACCTGCCCGGCCGGGTGGAGGCCCGCCGCCAGGGTGGCAGACTGGTGATCCGGCAGAGCTGAGCTCCTCAGTACCACGCAACCCTCAGAAAGCGGCCCCGGGTGAACGAGAAGGACATGGGCACCGACCTCCAGTCGGTGCTCATCACCAAGGAAGAGATCGACGCGAAGCTGGCCGAGCTGGCCGCCAAGGTCGACGCGGAGTACGCGGGCAAGGACCTGCTCCTCGTCGGTGTCCTCAAGGGCGCCGTGATGGTGATGGCGGACCTGGCGCGCGCCCTGTCCACCCCGGTCACCATGGACTGGATGGCCGTCTCGTCCTACGGCGCGGGCACCCAGTCCTCCGGCGTGGTCCGCATCCTCAAGGACCTCGACACCGACATCAAGGGCAAGCACGTCCTGATCGTCGAGGACATCATCGACTCGGGGCTCACGCTCTCCTGGCTGCTGTCGAACCTCGGCTCCCGCGAGCCGGCCTCCCTGGAGGTCTGCACGCTCCTGCGCAAGCCGGACGCCGCGAAGGTGGCGATCGACGTGAAGTGGATCGGCTTCGACATTCCCAATGAGTTCGTCGTGGGATACGGCCTGGATTACGCCGAGAAGTACCGCAATCTCCCGTTCGTCGGCACGCTGGCCCCGCACGTCTACGGCGGCTGAGGCGACGCCAATTCCCGGACGGGCACCGGGAACCCTCACCCGTTTCCCGCCGTTGGAGCATGCGAAGGCGGGATTGTCGGCCTTCCCCGGCCGTCGCGGGTGACAATGCTGGGGTACCGTCCGAAGAACAGTCTTTTCTCACAGCAGCATTTACCTACGGGCAGGAGGGACGGGGCGGCTTCGCCCCGTATGGATGGACGTGAAGCGATACTTCCGTGGGCCGGTCATGTGGATCGTGCTGGCCGTCCTCGCCGTGGTCGTGTTGATGCAGGTCGTCGGCTCGTCGGGCGGCTACAAGACAGTTGACACCGCCGAGGTCGTCCAGGCGATCGACAAGAACCAGGTCGATCAGGTCAAGCTGACCACCGGCGACGAACAGATGATCAAGGCCAACCTCAAGGACGGCCAGAAGGTCAAGGGCAGCAACAAGATCCAGGCCAGCTACATCGGCACCCAGGGCGCCGACCTGGCCGAGAAGCTGCAGGGGAAGTTCGAGAACGGCGACATCAAGGACGGCTACACGGTCTCGCCGTCGAAGCAGTCCCCGTTCGTCTCGATCCTGCTCTCCCTGCTGCCGTTCGTCCTCATCGTGGTCGTCTTCCTGTTCCTGATGAACCAGATGCAGGGCGGCGGCTCCCGCGTCATGCAGTTCGGCAAGTCCAAGGCCAAGCTGATCACCAAGGACACGCCGAAGACGACCTTCGCCGACGTGGCGGGGTCCGACGAGGCCGTCGAGGAGCTCCACGAGATCAAGGAGTTCCTCCAGGAGCCCGCGAAGTTCCAGGCCGTCGGCGCCAAGATCCCCAAGGGCGTGCTGCTCTACGGCCCGCCCGGAACCGGCAAGACGCTCCTCGCGCGTGCCGTCGCGGGCGAGGCGGGCGTCCCCTTCTACTCGATCTCCGGCTCCGACTTCGTCGAGATGTTCGTCGGTGTGGGCGCCTCCCGCGTCCGCGACCTCTTCGAGCAGGCCAAGGCGAACGCCCCGGCGATCGTCTTCGTCGACGAGATCGACGCGGTCGGCCGGCACCGCGGTGCCGGACTCGGCGGCGGTCACGACGAGCGCGAGCAGACCCTCAACCAGCTCCTGGTCGAGATGGACGGCTTCGACGTGAAGGGCGGCGTCATCCTGATCGCCGCCACGAACCGGCCCGACATCCTCGACCCGGCCCTCCTGCGGCCCGGCCGCTTCGACCGGCAGATCGCGGTCGACCGTCCGGACATGCAGGGCCGTCTGGAGATCCTCAAGGTCCACCAGAAGGGCAAGCCCGTCGCCCCGGACGTCGACCTGGCGGCCGTCGCCCGGCGCACGCCCGGCTTCACCGGCGCCGACCTGAGCAACGTCCTCAACGAGGCCGCGCTGCTCACGGCCCGCTCGGACAAGAAGCTGATCGACAACAGCATGCTGGACGAGGCGATCGACCGCGTCGTGGCGGGCCCGCAGAAGCGGACCCGGATCATGTCGGACAAGGAAAAGAAGATCACCGCGTACCACGAGGGCGGCCACGCCCTGGTCGCGGCGGCCTCCCCGAACTCCGACCCGGTCCACAAGATCACGATCCTGTCCCGCGGCCGGGCCCTGGGCTACACCATGGTCCTCCCGGACGAGGACAAGTACTCCACGACCCGCAACGAGATGCTCGACCAGCTGGCGTACATGCTGGGCGGGCGCGCGGCCGAGGAGCTGGTCTTCCACGACCCGACGACGGGCGCTGCCAACGACATCGAGAAGGCCACGACGACGGCCCGCGCGATGGTCACGCAGTACGGCATGACCGAGCGCCTCGGCGCGATCAAGTTCGGCGGCGACAACACCGAGCCGTTCCTCGGCCGGGAGATGGCGCACCAGCGCGACTACTCGGAAGAGGTCGCCGCGCTCGTCGACGAGGAGGTCAAGAAGCTCATCGAGACCGCGCACAACGAGGCGTGGGAGATCCTCGTCGAGAACCGCGACGTCCTCGACAACCTGGTCCTGGAGCTCCTGGAGAAGGAGACCCTGGGCAAGGAGGAGATCGCCGAGATCTTCGCGCCGATCGTGAAGCGCCCGGCCCGCCCGGCGTGGACCGGCTCCTCGCGCCGCACCCCGTCGACGCGTCCGCCGGTCCTCTCCCCGAAGGAGCTGGCCCTCACCAACGGGGCGGCTGGCACCAACGGCTCGGCCCCCGCGGACGCCGCCCCCTCGGCGGAGCCCGTCCCGGAGGAGCGCCCGGAGGCGTAGGCCTCCCGGCTCCCGGCAGCCCCGGAATGCAGCCCGCGGCCCCCAGGTTCTAGCCTGGGGGCCGCGGCTTTTTTTCGGGTACGCCCGCAGGCACGTACGCACGCAGAGGAACGAGGCACTGATGACCGACCCGGTGACGCTGGACGGCGAGAGCACGATCAGCGAGTTCGACGAGAAGCGGGCCGAGAACGCCGTGCGCGAGCTCCTCATCGCGGTCGGGGAGAACCCGGACCGCGAAGGCCTGCGGGAGACCCCGGCGCGGGTCGCGCGCGCGTACAAGGAGATATTCGCCGGTCTGTGGCAGGAGCCCGAGGACGTCCTGACGACGACGTTCGACCTCGGTCACGACGAGATGGTCCTGGTGAAGGACATCGAGGTGTTCAGCACGTGTGAACACCACCTGGTTCCGTTCAGGGGCGTGGCCCACGTCGGCTACATCCCCTCGACCACCGGCAAGATCACCGGCCTGTCGAAGCTGGCCCGCCTGGTGGACGTCTACGCCCGCCGCCCGCAGGTGCAGGAGCGGCTGACCACGCAGGTCGCGGACTCCCTGATGGAGATCCTGGAGCCGCGCGGCGTGATCGTGGTCATCGAGTGCGAGCACATGTGCATGTCGATGCGCGGCATCCGCAAGCCGGGCGCGAAGACCATCACCTCGGCCGTACGGGGCCAGCTGCGCGACTCCGCGACGCGCGCGGAGGCGATGAGCCTGATCATGGCCCGCTGACCCGGGCCCCCGCGTACCCCCGGAGGCCGGACACGGGCTCCGACGAGGCCCCGCGCCCCCGCCGTCGGCCCACGGGCCCTCAGGCCGGGGACGGGGCCTTCGTCTTGCCGTTGGGGTCGTCGTCCTCCGGGAGGCGGCAGACGCGCTCCAGGAACAGGGCCGCCGCGACGACCGCGATGCCGGCCAGGACCGCGAAGCCCGCGTAGATCGCCTGGTCGCGGCGGGCCGGGACGTCCAGGGAGCCCAGCAGGAAGACGCCCGTACCGCCGTACATGCCGCCCACCAGCGCCGCGACCAGCGCGCTCGCCTGGCCGAAGACGAGGGCCCTGGCCGCCATCAGGGGCTCGACGCCCTTGGCGCCGGGGCGGCGCTCGCGCTGGGCGCGGAGCCGGGAGCGGAGCGAGAGCGCGGTCGCCAGGAGGACGGCCGCGATCACCGCGAGCACGATCGGCGCGGCCAGCGGGACGCTCGGCACCGTGCCGTACGCCTCCCACAGCCGCATTCCGCCCCAGGACAGGATCCCGGCCACCGCGAAGGTTCCGGCCAGAACTCCGAGGCGCAACTGCTTCACCGGGGCGTGTCCTTACGTCAGGGGGTCGGGGCGGGAACCGCGGGGGACTGCGGGGGACTACGGAAGGGCAACGGTTACTCGGGCAGGCGGAGTTCCAGGTCCGCGCGGGCGAGTACGCCCTCGCGGCCGACGCCCGTCAGGAGGTCGGAGACCGGCCCGCGGCCGGGGATGCTGGCCTCGGGGTCCACGTCGTGCCAGGGGGCCAGCACGAAGGCCCGCTCGTGGGCGCGGGGGTGCGGGAGCGTGAGCACCGGGTCGGCGGAGACCACGTCGGCGTACGTCACGATGTCCACGTCGAGGGTGCGCGGGCCCCAGCGCTCCTCGCGGACCCGGTCGAACGCCTCTTCGATGGCCTGGCCGCGCTCCAGGAGCGAGGCGGGCGGCAGGGTCGTGCGGACGACGACCACCGCGTTGAAGTACGCCGGCTGGGAGCCGGGGTCGACGCCCCACGGCTCCGTCTCGTACACCGGGGAAACCGCCTTGACCCGCAGGCCCGGCGTGTCCTCCAGGGCGTCCACGGCGCCCTGGAGCGTCTCCAGGCGGTTGCCCAGGTTGGAGCCCAGGGCGATCACCGCCCACTTGGGGTTCGAGAGGGTGATGTCGGCGGCGTCCACCTGCTCCACGACGGAGGCGGGCACCGGCTGCACGATCGGGTCGCTCTGCGTCTGGTTCATGCTCGACTCCGGGTGATGGTGATGGTCACGTCGTCGAAGGGCACCGTGATCGGGGCGTCCGGCTTGTGCACGACCACCTCGACCTCCTGGACGCCCTCGTGCTTCAGGCACTGCTGGGCGATGCGCTCCGCGAGCGTCTCGATCAGGTCGACCGGCTCGCCCTGCACGACGTCGACGACCTCCTCCGCGACGATGCCGTAGTGCACGGTCTTCGCCAGGTCGTCGTCGACGGCCGCGGGGCGGGTGTCCAGGCTGAGCACCAGGTCGACGATGAAGGTCTGGCCTTCTTCCCGCTCCCGGGGAAAGACACCGTGGTGCCCACGGGCCTTGAGGCCGCGCAGCGCGACACGATCCACGCGAATCACTCCTGCTGTTGTTGGTCGTACGGGCCCACGGCCGCGTGCGGGCGGCACAGTGCCCTCAATCGAATCTACCTGCGGGCACCGACAGCGCTCGCCCGGGTAGCCGCCCCTACCCTCTGAGCGGAGATCGAACCCCACCGGATAGGGGGAGCGGGCCTCCCGGGCTCAGGCCGGAGTCGGTCCTTCCGGTTCGTCGCCGGTCTCGGCGAGCACCGGGGAGCCGTGGTGGGACCAGAGCTTCCAGCCCTCGGACGTGCGCCGGAAGACGTTGGTCGCGACGACGAGCTGCCCGACGAGCGGGCCCAGCTCGCTGCCCTCCTCGGCGGGGCCGCCGCTGAGGATGTTCTCGGTGCAGGTCACCAGGGCGGTGTTGGCGGCGATGGTGACCTTGACGTCGGTCAGGAAGAACTGGATGTAGTCGGTGTTCGCCATGATCAGGGCGTACGAGCGCAGCACCTCGCCGCGCCCGGAGAGCACCGGCCAGCCCGGGTGGACGCAGGAGATCTCGATCGAGCCGTCGTCGAGCCAGAGCCCGGACAGCTCCTCGAAGTCGCCGCGCTCCATCGCCTCGTAGAAGGCGGTGTTGGCCCGCTCGACCTGCTCGATCTCCAGGGTCCCGCTCACTGTCGTCTTCCGTTCGCCGGGACCTGTGCCGTTCTCGGGCGGTGCTTCACCGGGCGCCCTCGATCGCGCGGGCCACGCGCACCGCGTCCGCCGTGGCGCGCACCTCGTGGACGCGGACCGCCCAGGCGCCCGCCTGCGCGGCGAGCGCGGAGACCGCGGCCGTCGCGGCGTCGCGCTCGCGGGCGGGCGGCGGGGTGCCGTCCGGGGCCAGCACGTGGCCCAGGAACCGCTTGCGGGACGCGGCGACCAGCAGCGGGCTGCCCAGCTCCCGCAGGTCCGCGAGGTGGGCGACCAGCGCCAGGTCGTGCGGGGCCAGCTTGGCGAAGCCGAGGCCGGGGTCGACGACCAGGCGCTCGGGGGCGATGCCGCCCGCGACGACCGCGTCCACCCGGGCGCGCAGCTCCGCGGCGACCTCGGCGACCACGTCCTCGTACACCGCGAGGCTGTTCATGGACTCGCTGAAGCCGCGCCAGTGCATGACCACGAACGGCACGTCGGTGTCGGCCACGGTCGGAATCATCGCCGGGTCGGCCAGGCCGCCGCTGACGTCGTTGACCAGCCGGGCGCCGGCCGCGACGGCCTGCTCGGCGACGCTGGCGCGCATCGTGTCGACGGAGACCGTGGCGCCCTCGGCGGCCAGGGCCCGCACGACGGGGACGACCCGGCGCAGCTCCTCGGCCTCGTCGACCCGGGTGGCGCCGGGGCGGGTGGACTCGCCGCCGACGTCCACCAGGTCGGCGCCCTGGGCGACGAGGTCCAGGCCGTGCTTGACCGCGGTGGCGCTGTCGAACCAGCGGCCGCCGTCGGAGAAGGAGTCGGGTGTCACGTTGACGACCCCCATGACCGCGCAGCGGTCCCACTCCGGCAGGCCCTGGACCGTGCCCCGTCCGTGCAACGTACTCATACGACCAGCCTAGGCCCGTACGGACCCGGTTCACGCCCCGGTGGTGCGGGCGCGGTGCGCGGCACCGTACGGACACCGCGCACAGCACCGTGCGGGGCCCCGGAAGGGACCCCGCACGGTGTGGCCGTACGGCCGGGAACTACGCGGCGGTCACGCCGCGATCTCGTGCTTCGCGGCCTGCTGCGGCAGGTGCGCGCAGGGCCGGGGCTGGCGGGCCGGGCGGCGGCGGGCGAAGGGGCGGGGCAGCGCGAGGTTCACGAAGCCCTCCGCCTGCATCGCGGCCCAGCCGATGCGCGGCAGGTCGCGGCTGTGGCGGAAGACCACGAAGCGGGGCTCCCAGCGGGGCTGGAACTTCGCGTTGAACTTGTACAGCGACTCGATCTGGAACCAGCGCGAGAGGAAGACCAGCAGGCCGCGCCAGCCGCGCAGCACCGGTCCGGCGCCCAGCTTCTCGCCGCGCGCGAGCGCCGAGCGGAACATCGCGAAGTTCAGCGAGACCCGCTCGATGCCGATCTTCGGGGAGGCCTGGAGGGCGGCCACGATCAGCAGCTCGTTCATGCCGGGGTCGGCCGCGCGGTCGCGGCGCATCAGCTCCAGGGACATCCCGTCGGGGCCCCACGGCACGAAGTGGATCATTGCCTTGAGGTCGCCGTACGGGGACTCGGTGCCGTCCTCGTCGACCTTGTGGGCGGTCGCTATGACGCAGTCGCCGTCGCCCGGGTCGCCGATGCGGCCCAGCGCCATGGAGAAGCCGCGCTCGGTGTCGGTGCCGCGCCAGGCGACGGCCGCGGCGCGGACCCGCTCCAGCTCGGCGTCGGAGAGGTCACGCACCCGCCGGACGCGGGTGGTGTAGCCGTTGCGCTCGATGCGCTTCACCATCTGGCGCACGTTGCGCATCGCGCGCCCGGTGAGCGAGAAATCCGCGACGTCGACCACCGCCTCGTCGCCCAGCTCCAGCGCGTCCAGGCCCGTCTCGCGGGTCCAGACCTCGCCGCCGGTCTCGGAGCAGCCCATCACGGCCGGGGTCCAGGAGTGGGCCTTGGCCTCGTCCATGAACCGCTCGATGGCGCCGGGCCAGGCCTCGACGTCGCCGATCGGGTCGCCGGAGGCGAGCATCACGCCGGAGACGACGCGGTACGTGACGGCGGCCTTGCCGCTCGGCGAGAAGACGACGCCCTTGTCGCGGCGGAGCGCGAAGTGGCCCAGCGAGTCGCGGCCGCCGTGCTTGGCGAGCAGCTCGCGCAGGTGCGCCTCGTCGTCCTCGGTGAGCCGGGCGGCCGGGTGCTCGGGGCGGAAGGCCAGGTAGATCGTGGTGAGCGCGGTCAGCATGCCGAGCGCGCCCAGCGAGTAGCCGACGGTCCAGTCGACGTCACCCGTGTAGCCCACGGGGCCCTCGATGCCGAAGAGGCCGTACAGCACGTGCTCGATGCGGTCGGTGAGGCCGGGGTCGCCGACGACCTTGTCGGGGTGGGCGCTGACGATGAGCAGGCCCAGGCCCAGGGAGCCCGCGCCCATCAGGACGAAGTTGGCGAGCGCCTTCCAGCGGCTGCGCGGGTCGGGCAGGGCGGCGAATTCACCCCGGTGGCGCAACAGCAGCGTGAGGAGCAGCAGCGAGAGCGCGACGCCGATGAAGGAGTGGCGGTACGCGAACTGCGCGACGGCCCCCGCGGGCAGCAGCACCACGGCCGCGCGCCAGGCGCGGCGCTTGTGGCGCTTGAGCCCGTGGGCGAGGAGCAGCAGCAGGACTCCGGCGCTCAGCGAGAGCGCGGCCGCGAAGGGTCCGAGGGTCCCGGGGAGGACCTCGGCGAAGGTGTGCATGCGGCTGGCTCTGAACCGCGGGAAGACCCCGGCGGCGATGTCGATCAGGCCGACGAAGGTGCAGGCGGTTCCGACCAGGGCGGGTACCGTCTCGGCGCGCGGACCCCGGAGGATCCTGCGCATCCGATCCGGAACCAAACCCGATTTGTCCCCATCTACCGTGACAGACATCGCTTCCCGTGGCTCCGCGAGAGATCCTGAGTCCTGACGACGCGATGCGCCGCCGGCCCTGCTGGACGATTTGCGCCCTCTAGGACGACGCTTTCCGGGAGCCGGTTCACTCGCCCTCAGGAAAATCTCAGGAAGAAAGTTTCGATCTGCCCATGGGTCTCACCAGTAACAAAGTTCTGGCGCTGGCAGTGCTGGCGGCGGTGGCGCTGTTCGCGCTCACGGTCTGGCTCTGGCCCCGGCTGTCACGGGGCGGCGTGCGCCCCGTCGCGGGGCGAATAGGTCTGCTGCTGGCGACCCAGCTGGCGCTTTTCGCCGCGGTCGGCCTGGCAGCGAACAAGTCCTTCCTCTTCTACGGTTCCTGGGCCGACCTCTTCGGCCAGGAGGAGGAACTGGGAGTGGTCGTGGACCACTCGGCGGGAGCCAAGCCCGTGCAACTGGTCGCCAAGCAGAAGACGGACGTGCCGGGGAGCGGGAAGCCCGAGGTCGGCGGCCAGATACAGAAGGTCGTCGTACTGGGCAAGAAGTCCCGCATCAACAGTTCGGCGTACGTCTACCTGCCGCCGGAGTACTTCCAGCCCGCGTACGCCAAGAAGACCTTTCCGGCGACCGTGGTGCTCACCGGATACCCCGGCACCGCCGAGAACCTGCTCAAGGGCCTGAAGTACCCGAAGACGGCGTACCAGCAGGCCAAGGCCGGGAAGATGCAGCCGATGGTGCTGGTCATGATGCGCCCCACCGTGGCGCCGCCCCGGGACACGGAGTGCGTGGACGTGCCGAACGGCCCGCAGACCGAGACGTTCTTCGCGAAGGACCTGCCGAAGGCGGTCTCGGAGACGTACCGCGTCGGTGAGAAGGCGCGCAACTGGGGATTCGTCGGGAATTCGACCGGCGGTTACTGCGCGTTGAAGATCGGCCTTCACCACCCCGAGCAGTTCCAGGCGAGCGCGGGCCTTTCCGCGTACTACAAGGCGGCGGACGACCCGACGACCGGTGACCTCTTCCACGGCGACGAGTTCCAGAAGAACCGCGCGAATCTGCTGTGGAGCCTGGACAACCTTCCGCAGGGCAAGAACTCCTCGTTCCTGGTGACCACGTCGAAGAAGGGCGAGGGGAATCTGAAGTCGACGAAGAAGTTCATCAAGAAGGTGAAGGCGCCCGCGCGGGTCTCGTCGATCACGCTGGACAGCGGGGGGCACAACTTCAACACGTGGAACCGGGAGATTCCGCCGATGCTGGAGTGGATGAGCGGCCGCTTGAGCGCGGCGTAGCGCTTCGCGGGGCCGGGGGCCCCGGGGGGGGCGTTCAAAAGATTGCGCAGTTCCCCGCGCCCCTGAAGGGGCGCGGGGAACTGCGCGAGGGTGGGGCACACGCCGCGCGTACCCACCGGCCCCGCGCAGCGGAACCCGCCCCGCCCTAGCTGACCGTCTCCAGGTCCACCGCTTCGCGCGCGATCTCGCGCGCGTCCGCGTCGATCGAGCGGCGCAGCGCCTCGTGGAGGCGGGCCGGGGTGAGGACCCCGAGGAACCGCCCCGCGCTCTCCTCGTCGATCACCGCGATCCACCCCGCGTCGTGCTGGAGCATCGTCGCGAACGCCTGCTTGAGCGACGCCCCCACCGGCAGCCACGCCTCCATCCGCCGCGCGTGGTCCCGGACGACCCCCCGTGCGCCCCCGGCGCGCTCCGCGGAGATCCACCCGTGGAGGTTGTCCTCCGCGTCGAGGACCACCGCCCACCGCCCGTCCAGGTCGCGCGGCAGCGGGTCGTCGAGGTGCACGACCGGCGGCTGCTCCAGGTCGCCCTCCTCGATGGGCGTGACCGACAGCCGCTTCAGTCCCCGGTCCGCGCCGACGAACTCGGCGACGTACGGCGTCGCGGGCGCGCCCAGCACCGTCGCCGGCGGGTCGAACTGCTCGATGCGGCCCTCCCCGTACACCGCGATGCGGTCGCCGAGGCGGACGGCCTCCTCGATGTCGTGCGTCACGAACAGCACCGTCTTGCGGACCTTCCGCTGGAGCGCCAGGAACTCGTTCTGGAGCCGCTCGCGGACGACCGGGTCGACCGCGCCGAACGGCTCGTCCATGAGCAGCACCGGCGGATCCGCGGCGAGCGCGCGGGCGACGCCGACGCGCTGGCGCTGGCCGCCCGAGAGCTGCTCGGGGTAGCGGGAGCCGTACGTCCCCGGGTCGAGGCCGACCAGGTCCAGGAGCTCGGCGGCGCGCTCCCTGGCCTGCGCGCGCTTGACGCCGAGCAGGTGCGGGACGGTCGCGGTGTTCTCCAGGACCGTCTTGTGCGGGAAGAGCCCGACCTGCTGGATCACGTACCCGATGCGGCGCCTGAGTTGGACCGGGTCGACGGTGGATATGTCTTTCCCGTCAAGGAATATGCGCCCCGACGACGGCTCGATCAGCCGGTTCACCATCTTCATCGTGGTGGTCTTGCCGCAGCCGGAAGGCCCGACGAGCGTGACCAACTCGCCCTCCGCGACCTCGAACGAGAGGTCGTCGACGGCCGTGGTGCCGTCCGCGTAGCGCTTGGTGACGTGCTCGAAACGGATCATGGCTCCCCATTGTGCGGCAGTGGTGCTACGACGGGTGTGAAGGCCATGTTGCGGGAATGTGGCGGCCTCCGGCGAATGTCAGTGGCGGGCGATAGGGTCGCTGGACAACAGTTCGTACGATCAGCGGTCGACGCCGGGGATCGACACGGGGGAGGGGGCGGACTGTGAGCAAGAGCAACTGCCTGATCACCAATGACTGGATTTGCGGCGAATATCTCCGCACCCGCAGCCAGGAGTTGACCGACGCCACGGTCGAGCACATCTGGATCACCGCGGTTTCGGTGCTCATCGGGCTCGTCGTCGCCTTTCCGCTCGCGCTGCTCGCGCGCCGCGGACGGCACTTCGCGGGGCCGGTGCTGGGCCTGACGACCGTGCTCTACACCGTGCCGTCGCTGGCGATGTTCTCGCTGCTCCTGCCGGTCTTCGGACTCTCGGCCGCGCTCGTGGTCACGGGCCTGGTGCTGTACTCGCTGACGATCCTGGTGCGCAACATCCTGGCCGGGCTCCAGGCGGTGCCCGCCGAGGCCCGCGAGGCCGCGAAGGGCATGGGGTACGGACCGGTGCGGCTGCTCTGGGAGGTCGAGCTGCCGCTCGCGCTGCCCGCGCTGATGGCGGGGGTGCGGATCGCCACGGTCTCCACGATCGCGCTGACCACCGTCGGCTCCATCGTCGGCAAGGGCGGCCTCGGCAACCTCATCGAGGACGCGCTGCCCAGCTTCTTCAAGGCCCAGGTGCTGGCCGCCTCCGTGCTCTGCGTCCTGCTGGCGATCGTCGCGGACCTGCTCCTGCTGGGCCTCCAGCGGCTGCTGACCCCGTGGACCCGAATACGCACCCCGCGTGCGGCGAAGGCGGGCTGACCCGTGGGAGTGCTGGGCGACGCCTGGACCTGGCTGACGACCGGGGCCAACTGGTCGGGGGAGAGCGGTGTCTGGCACCGCCTGGGGGAGCACCTGTACGTCTCCGGGGTCGCGCTCGCGGTCGCCTGCGCGATCGCCCTGCCGATCGCGCTGTGGCTCGGGCACATCGGCAGGGGCGGCGCGATCGCGGTCAACGTCTCCAACGTGGGCCGGGCGGTCCCCGTCTTCGCCGTGCTGGCGCTGTTCATGGTGGGCCCGCTGCGCAACTCCGGCTACCTGCCCACGATCGTCGCCCTGGTGCTCTTCGCGGTGCCCCCGCTGCTCACCAACGCCTACCTCGGCATGACCGAGGTGGACCGCTCGGTGAAGGAGGCCGCCCGGGGCATGGGCATGTCGGGCCGTCAGCTCTTCCTGAAGGTCGAACTGCCGCTGGCCTATCCACTGCTGATGACCGGTCTGCGCTCGGCGTCCGTCCAGGTCGTGGCGACGGCGACGATCGCCGCGATGGTCGGCCAGGGCGGGCTCGGGCGGATCATCACGGCCGGCTTCAACACCTACGACACCGCGCAGGTGGTCGCGGGCGCGCTGCTGGTCGCGGTGCTCGCCCTGCTCGTCGAGGGCGCGCTGGTGCTGGCCGACCGGCTGTGTTCGCCGCTGCGCGGACAGCGCGAGCGGTCAGGGCGGGCCGGATGGGCCGAGCGGTCCGGGCGGTCCGGGCGGGCCGTGCACGACAACGTATGACGTATTCCGTTTTCCATGGATGGGGAAGTCTCATGAGGAAGACCGCGCGCATCGCGGGAGCCGTCGTCGGAGCGCTGGCGCTGGCGGGTTCGCTCGCCGCGTGCGGCGGCGACAGCCTGGAGAAGGAGAAGGGCGGCGGCGACGGCGGCTCGGGCAGCGGCGACAAGGGCTCCCTGGTCGTCGGCTCGGCGTCGTTCACCGAATCCAAGGTGCTGGCCGAGCTGTACGCGCAGATCCTGCGCGACGCCGGATACAAGACCTCCGTGCAGACCGTGAAGAACCGCGAGCTGTACGAGCCCTCGCTGGAGAAGGGCGAGATCGACGTCGTACCCGAATACGCGGCGACGATCGCGGAATTCCTCAATGCCAAGGCGAACGGCAAGGCGGCGGAGAAGAAGCCGGTCGCCTCCAGCGATCCGGCGGCCACGGTCGCCGCGCTCAAGCAGCTCGCCGAACCGCGCGGACTGAAGGTGCTGGAACACGGGCAGGCCGTCGATCAGAACGCCTTCGCGGTGAGCAGGGAATTCGCCGAGAAGAACAAGCTCAAGACCCTTTCCGACCTCGGCAGGTCCAAGATCAAGGTCAAGATCGCGGCCGGCGACGAGTGCGAGATACGGCCCTTCTGCGCACCGGGCCTCAAGGCGAAGTACGGCATCGAGGTCGCGGGCATCGACCCCAAGGGCGTCGGCACCCCGCAGTCCAAGCAGGCCGTCAAGGACGGGGTGGACCAGCTCGTGCTGACCACGACCACGGACGCGGTCATCGACGGCCTGGTCTTCCTCGACGACGACAAGAAGCTCCAGAACGCCGACAACGTCCTGCCCGTCGTCAATGCGAAGGACGCCGGAGCGCCGGAGATCGCCGAAGCACTCGGGAAGCTCACGAAGGTGCTGACGACCGAGGATCTCGCGGAGTTGAACCGCAAGATCGACGCGGAACGGGTGAAGCCGGAGGACGCCGCGAAGGAGTATCTGGAGTCCAAGAACCTGGTGGGGAAGTAACCGGGTGAGAACAGATTGGCGGGCGGCGCCCCAAGCGAAGCCTACGCACGGTAAATTTCAGGCCATGCCACGTGGACGCCACCGCCATTCCCCACCCCTGCACCGGATCCTTCCTCCTTCCGCCGTCGCGGGAGCCGCGGTGCTCAGCGCCGCGGGTGCCTGGTTCTTCGCGGATCCCGTGGTGCTCCGCGTGCTGGCGGGAGCGGCGGCCGCGGCCGCCGTCACCGGCTCCGTGATGATGCGCGGCTGGGACCGCGGCGCGGGCCGCAGGGTCGCCGAGCTGACCCGCGCCCGCGCCGGGGACCAGTGGAAGTACGAGGAGCGCACGGCCGAGCTCGAAGGCGACCTGGAGGACGCCCGCGAGGTGCGCGCCAAGATCGAGGCGAAGCTGCGCGCCAAGCGGGTCGAGCTGGCGGGGCTGCGCGGCGAGCACGCCGAGCTGCTGCGCCGGTACGCCACGGCGGAGACCGAGCGGGCCAGCGCGCTGGAGGGCAGGCGGCAGCTCGCCATCGAGGTGGCCGCCCCGGCGAAGGGTGCCGATGGCGGGGCGCTCGCGCTGCCCGCCGCGACGAGCACGCCGACCCCGGAGGCGTACCGCAAGGCCGCCGAGGCGCTGAGCAGGCTCGGCCGCGCGGCGGACGTCGACGCGGACCCCGAGGGCGCGGCGGACGCGGCGGACGCGGACGCCGACCCCGAGGGCGCGGCGGACGCGGAGGGCGTGGCGGCCCCGGTTGACGCGGAGCCCGCGCAGGCCCCGGCTGCCGTACCGGCTCAGGTCCAGGCTGCCGTACCGGCTCCGGCTTCCGCGGCCGCGCTCGCGCCGGCCCCGGCCGCAGGTGCTCCCGCCGCTGCCGTTCCCGCCGTTCCTGCCGTTCCCGCTGTTTCCGCCGGTGCGGACAGCGAGGAGCACTCCCGTCCCGAGGTCCCCGCGCAGGCCGCGCCCGTGGCGCCCGTCGCGAAGGCGGTGCCCTCGGCCTCGGTGGTGCCGTACGCCGGGCTGAACCGGCGCGCGGTGCCGCAGGGCAGCTTCGACTTCTTCGGGACGCAGAAGGCGGCCGACGCCATCGAGTCCGTGCAGAACGAGGACCTGGCCGACGTGGTGGGCGAGGAGGCACTGGCCGTGCACCGGTCCGTGACGGTGGAGAACCGCGCGGTCGGCAAGGTCATCGACCTGACCGCGCACGACGAGACCGAGCAGCTGGACGTGGCCAGGCTGCGCGCGATCTCCTCCTAGGACGTACGACCGACGAAAGGGCGCGCCCCCCTCGGGGGGTGCGCCCTTTCGCGTCGCACGGCTACTTGCCGACTACTTGTCTACTTGTCGATGTCTCCCACGACGAAGAAGAGCGAGCCCAGGATCGACACCATGTCGGCGACGAGGGTGCCGGGCAGCAGGACGGCGAGCGCCTGGATGTTGTTGTAGGACGCCGACCTGAGCTTGAGCCGGTACGGGGTCTTCTCGCCCTTGGAGACCAGGTAGTAGCCGTTGATGCCCAGCGGGTTCTCGGTCCAGGCGTACGTGTGCCCCTCCGGGGCCTTGAGCACCTTCGGCAGCCGCTGGTTGATCGGGCCCGGCGCCAGCTCCGCCAGCCGGTCCAGGCAGGCGTCCGCGAGGTCGAGCGCGTTGCGGGTCTGCTCCAGCAGCACCTCGAAGCGGGCCAGGCAGTCGCCCTCGGTGCGGGTGACGACCTTCAGGGTGTCCTGGAGCTCGGCGTACGCGAGGTACGGCTCGTCGCGGCGCAGGTCGAAGTCGACGCCCGAGGCGCGGGCGATCGGGCCGCTGACGCCGTACGCGTGCACGGCCTCGGCGGACAGGACGCCGACGTTCCTGGTGCGGCCGCGGAAGATCTCGTTGCCGAGGACCAGGTCGTCGTAGACGCCCGTGCGGGAGCGCACGGCGGCCACGGCGTCGCGGGCGCGGCCCGTCCAGCCCGCCGGCAGGTCCTCCTTGAGGCCGCCGACCCGGTTGAACATGTAGTGCATCCGGCCGCCCGAGACCTCCTCCATCACGTTCTGGAGCTCTTCGCGCTCGCGGAAGGCGTGGAAGACCGGGGTGATGCCGCCCAGCTCCAGGGGGTACGAGCCGAGGAACATCAGGTGGTTGAGCACCCGGTTCAACTCGGCGAGGAGGGTACGGGTCCACACCGCGCGCTCGGGGACCTCCATGCCGAGCATGCGCTCCACGGCCATGACGACGCCCAGCTCGTTGGAGAAGGCGGAGAGCCAGTCGTGGCGGTTGGCCAGCATGACGATCTGGCGGTAGTCGCGGGCCTCGAAGAGCTTTTCCGCGCCGCGGTGCATGTAGCCGATGACCGGCTCGGCGTGGGTGACGCGTTCGCCGTCGAGGGTGATGCGGAGGCGGAGGACGCCGTGGGTGGAGGGGTGTTGGGGGCCGATGTTCAGGACCATGTCGGTGGGTTCCGCTGCGCCGCCGATGCCGACTGTCGTCTCCGTCATGGCGCCCAGTATCCCCTGGGGGCGTTGCCCCGGGGCCCCCTTGCCCGGGGGCGGCCCCCGCCCCCCTCAGGCCACCTCGGCGCGCAGCCAGGTGAAGTCGCCCAGGCCGCCGCGCGCGGTCAGTTCCGCCGCCTCGCCCGCCTGGGCCAGTGCCCTGACGTACTCGCGGGGGGACGTGCTCGCCAGGGACAGCGGGGGGCGTGCTCCCGAAACGCCCAGGGACTCCAGCGCGTCCCGCTGGGAGGACAGCGTCCCGCCCCCCGCCGCCGCGCACGCGTCCAGCGCCACGTGCGACGTGATGTCGCACGACCCGTCGGGCACCGGCCGCACCTCGCGCCCGTCCCGGAAGCCGGTGAGCGTGCCGAAGGGCGGCCTGGCCCCCCGTACGTGCGCGTAGTCGACGGCCACCGCGGTCCCCGCCGTCAGGCACCCCACCGCGCCCGCCCACGCCGCGTCGCGCGGGCGGCCGATCTCCGCCCGGTCGCCGGGCTCGGCCGGCTGCCACCACTCGGTGAGCCACTCCAGGTCCGGCCCGGTCACCGGGGGACCCGCCTCCTCCGTGCCGTCGCCGCGCACCAGCACGTACCGCGCGACGCCCTCCGCGTCGAGTTCGGCGACGTCGACGGGGACGTTGTCGAGCCATTCGTTGGCGAAGACCAGCCCGGTGACGCCGGACGGAAGCGCGGCGGTCCACTCGATCCGGGGATCGAGGCCGGCCGGGCGCGGCGCCCGCTCCACCCCGTACGGGAGGACCCGCAGCCCGGCGGGGGCCGCCGCCAGCACCCCCGTCAGGAGCTCCCCGCGCCCCGCGCCGACGTCCACGAAGTGCACCGCGTCCGTGCCGAGCCGCTCCGCCGTCCCGGCCAGCAGCCGGGCCACCGCGCCCGCGAACAGGGGCGACGCGTGCACGGACGTACGGAAGTGCGCGGCGGGCCCGCCGGGGCCCAGGTAGAAGCCCCCGGGGCCGTACAACGCCGTCTCCGTGGCCTCGCGCCACCCGCGCAACTGACACGTCTCATCCGTCACGCGCCCCAGTCTCCACCTTGCGGAGTACGCCCCCGCACACCGGATCGACCCTTCGGTTGACCCCTGGACTTTCCGGCTTCCCTACGCTGGGTTACGTGCAGCGTCTCTACGACTTCATCCGCAGACACCCGACGAGCGTCGACAGCTTCTGGGCTGTGATGCTCTTCGGGCTCTCGTTGTTGTGGGTGTCCTCGGGGTACATCGGGAACCTTCCCGCTCTGGTGCCCGGTGCCGTGGTGTTCCTGCTCTGCCTGGTGATCGCGCTGCGCAGGCGCGCGCCGCGCCAGATGCTGGCGCTCGCGGCGCTCCTGGGCCTGTTCCAGGTCGCGATCGACATCGAGCCCAACCCGGCCGACTGGTCGATGCTGGTGATCATCTACACCGTCGCGGTCCGCGACGAGCCGCGCTGGGTCTCCCGGCTCGCGCTGGCCGGCGGCCTGCTCGCCGCCCCGGTCGCCGCGCTGCGCTGGTCCCCCGACGGGGCCGGCACCACCGCGGCCAGCACCGTCTTCTTCATCGCGATCATGACCGTGCCGTTCGTGCTCGCCTGGGTGCTCGGCGACTCGATGCGCACCCGCAGGGCGTACTTCGCGCAGCTGGAGGAGCGCGCCGCGCGCCTGGAGAGGGAGCGCGAGGCGCAGTCCAAGGTCGCGGTCGCCGCCGAGCGCGCCCGCATCGCCCGCGAGCTGCACGACGTCGTCGCGCACAACGTCTCGGTGATGGTGGTGCAGGCGGACGGCGGCGCGTACGTCATCGACGCCGCGCCCGACCAGGCCAAGCAGGCGCTGGAGACCATCTCGGCCACCGGCCGCCAGGCGCTCGCCGAGATGCGCCGCCTGCTGGGCGTGCTGCGCACCGGTGAGGGCCCGCAGGGCGGGGAGTACGTCCCGCAGCCGGACGTCGAGCAGATCGAGGACCTGGTCGAGCAGGTGCGGGGCGCGGGCCTGACCGTGGACTTCAAGGTCGAGGGCACGCCGCGCCCGCTGCCCAGCGGCGTGGAGCTGACCGCGTACCGGATCGTCCAGGAAGCCCTCACCAACACCCGCAAGCACGGTGGCCCCGACGCGGGCGCCAGCGTCCGTCTGGTGTACTTCGACGACGGGCTCGGGCTGCTCGTCGAGGACGACGGCCGGGGCGCGGCGCACGAGCTGTACGAGGACGGCGGCGCGGACGGCGCGGGCCACGGGCTGATCGGCATGCGCGAGCGCGTCGGCATGGTCGGCGGCACGCTGGACGCGGGGCCGCGGCAGGGCGGCGGCTTCCGGATCAGCGCGCTGCTGCCGCTGAAGCCCGCGCACTAGTTCCCGAGCTGTCCCCATTTCCTGATTTCCTGGAAGGATCCGGACAAGATGCCCATTCGAGTCATGCTCGTCGACGATCAGGTGCTCCTGCGGACCGGTTTCCGCATGGTGCTCGCCGCGCAGCAGGACATGGAGGTCGTCGCGGAGGCGGGGGACGGCGCCGAGGCGATCGAGAACCTGCGCTCCACCGCCGTCGACGTGGTGCTGATGGACGTCCGCATGCCACGGCTGGACGGCGTCGAGGCGACCCGGCGCATCTGCGCGGAGCCGAACGCCCCCAAGGTGCTCATCCTGACCACCTTCGACCTCGACGAGTACGCGTTCTCGGCGCTGAAGGCGGGCGCGGGCGGCTTCATGCTCAAGGACGTGCCGCCCGCCGAGCTGCTGGGCGCGATCCGCTCGGTGCACAGCGGCGACGCGGTCGTCGCGCCGTCCACGACGCGGCGCCTGCTGGACCGCTTCTCGCCGATGCTGCCGTCCACCGGCAAGGAGTCCCAGCACAAGGAGCTGGACCGGCTCACCGACCGGGAGCGCGAAGTCATGCTGCTGGTCGCGCAGGGCCTGTCGAACGGCGAGATCGCGGCGCGCCTCGTGCTGTCGGAGGCCACCGTCAAGACCCACGTGGGCCGCATCCTCACCAAGCTGGGCCTGCGGGACCGGGTGCAGGTGGTGGTGCTGGCGTACGAGACGGGCCTGGTGCGCGCGGGCGGCGGCGCCGGGTTCGCCGGATGACGCTGATCTGGCTGAACGGCCCCTTCGGGGGCGGCAAGACCCAGACGGCGTACGAGCTGCGCCGCCGCGTCCCGGGCAGCGTGGTCTGCGACCCCGAACACCCCGGCTTCGGCCTGCACCGCATGATGCCGCCCGCGCTGCGCGGCGACTTCCAGGACCTGGCGGCGTGGCGGCAGGGCGTGTACGAGGTGCTGGACCTGGTGCTGCGGAGGCACGCGGACGGTCCGGTGATCGCACCGATGACGGTCGTGGAGCCCGGCTACTTCGCCGACACCGTCGGCAGGCTGCGCGGAGCGGGCCACGAGGTGCACCACTTCGCGCTGCTCGCGGACCGGGCGACGGTGCTGCGGCGGCTGTCCGAGCGGGGCCTGGGGCGCGGGCTGAAGCGGGAGAGCTTCGCGGTGGCGAAACTGGACCACTGTCTGGAGCGGCTGCGGGAGCCGGAGTTCGCCGAGCACGTCACGACGGACCGGCTGACCGTTCCGCAGGTCGCGGAGCGGGTGGCGGGGGCGGCCGGGGTGCGGCTGCTGCCGAACAGGTACGGGCCGGTGCGGCACCGGCTGGTGCGGGCGTGGACGGGCGTGAGGCACATCAGGGCGCTGTGACCCGACAGTGCGCTGTGATCCGACGGTGCGCTGTGATCCGACGGTGCGCTGTGATCCGACGGCGCGCTGTGACCCACCGGTGCGCTGTGACCCGCCGGTGCGCTGTGACCCGCCGGTGCGCTGTGACCCGCCGGGTCATCTGAGCACCCCTTCGATGAAGTCGCTGCCCAGGCGGGCGACGAGCGTCAGGTCGAGCTGGTGCTGTACGTAGCGGCCGCGCCGCTTGGTGGTGATCAGGCCCGCCCGCTTCAGCACCGCCAGGTGCCGGGAGACCTCGGGCGCGGTGATGCCGTGCGCCTCGGCCAGTTCGCCCGTCGTGTACGGGGAGCGGGCGAGGTTGCGGCACAGGCGCATCCGCAAGGGGTGCGCCAGGGCCTCCATGCGCAGCTTCAGCACCTCCACGGAGGCGGGCGGGCGCAGCTCGGGGGCGCGCACCGGGTAGTGGACCACCGGCAGCCAGCCCGGCGCGTGCAGCACCATCAGGTGGGGCCAGCCGAAGGTGGACGGCACGAAGGCGAGAGCGCGGCGGGCGTCGGCGTGGCCCTCGGTGAGCTTGTCCGCGCTGAGGCGGGTCAGCCCCTCGTCCACCGCGAGGGCGGGGGACACGGCGCGGACGGCCTCTTCGAGGCCCTTGTGGCGCAGGATCTCGGTCTTGTGCCGGGCGTCGGACACCAGGGCGGGGCGGATGCGCTCCCAGGTGTCCGCGAAGAACGCCTCGTCGCAGTCCTCCATGAGCCGCCGTGTCCAGCCGCGTACGGCGGCGGGGTCGGCCAGCAGGGCGTGCGTGAACTCCACCTGGCGCGGGCCGCGCGCGGCGGCCATGTCCAGGGCGCGCTCGCGCATGCGGGGGTCGGTGAGCGGGGAGGCCGACTCGGTGCCGTACAGGCTGGAGCAGCTGAACTCCAGCGCGGACGCGACGAACCGCTCGTCGTCGAGGCGGTCGAGGATGTCGAGGTCATCGGCGAGGGTGGCGCCGGTGGAGCCGTCGTGCCCGCGGACGCCCGCGAACGGCATGAACACGTCGGAGAAGGTGTTGCGCCAGAGGAAGTCCGCCTCGTGCAGCCGGTCCGCGAGGTCGGGTTCGAGCGCGGCGGACGTGGCGGCGGTCCAGCCCTGGACGGCGGGGTGGTGGGCGGGCTCGGAGAGGGCGTGGAGGGCGAGGCCGAGTTCCGCGAGGGGGGAGACGCGGAAGGCGATGTCGGCGGGGGCCAGGCCGGTGATGTTCATGGTGACGCTCACGCCCCCATAGTGCGGGGTCCGAGGGGCGGGCGGGGCCGGCGGTCACCCGCGCCCCTTCCGGGGCGCGGGGAAGGGGCGGGGACCGGCCCGCCGCGGGTGGAACGGCCCCCGGGGGCAGCCGCGCCCTACCCCACGCGTGCCAGGAACCCGCGCACCGCCTCCCGGACGTCGTCCGGCGTCCACGCCGTCCCCGCCTCGCCCACCGTCACCTCGGTGACCGACACCCCGGGCGGCCCCCACGCCCCCGCGTCGTACCACCGCCGGAACAGCGCCGTCCCCGTCTCCTCCGCCTGCCGCACCGCCGCACCGGTCAGCGCTTCGGGGCCGTACGGGAGCCACACCTGGAACTGGTGGGTGTGCGGCACCTCCGGATGCACCCGGAACCACGGCACCCCGCCCTCCGCGAACCCCGCGGCGATCGCGGCGGCGACCTCCTTCGCGTGCGACACGTACAGCGGCAGCCGGGGCAGCACCCGCTCGATCCCGACGAGCCCCGCGAGCGCCGCGGGGAACTGCTGGAACAGGGTGCCCCCGTACCTGTGCCGCCAGGCCCGCGCCTCGTCGGCCAGCCCGGAGGGACCGGCGAGCAGCGCGCCCGACAGCCCTTCGAGGGACTTGTAGAGCGAGACGTACACGCTGTCCGCGAGCCCCGCGACCTCGTCGAGCGGCCGCCCGAAGTGCGGGGCGCACTCCCACAGCCGCGCCCCGTCGAAGTGCACGACGGCCTCCCGCTCGCGCGCCGCCTCCACGACCTCGACCAGTTCGTCCCAGGTCGGCAGCACGAAGCCCGCGTCGCGCAGCGGCAGCTCCAGCATCAGCGTGCCGAAGGGCTCGTCGAGGCCGCGGACCTCGTCCGCGGTGGGCAGCCGGGGCGCCTGCGTGGGGTGCACGGTCCGCAGCCCGGAGAGCGCGGACAGCGCGTCCCGCTCGTGCTGCTCCGGATGGGCGAGCGGGTGCAGCGCGACGACGGGGTTGCCGGTCCGTCCCGCCCAGCACCTGAGTGCCACCTGCTGGGCCATCGTCCCGGTCGGGAAGAACACCGCGTCGTCGAAGCCGAGCAGCCCGGCGACCCGCCGTTCCAGCGCGGCGACGACCCCGTCGCCGTAGATGTCGACCGGCGCGTCCAGGTCGTGCACGGCGGCCCCTCCGGAGGCCAGCGCGGCCAGCCGCTCCGCCATGGTGCGGTCGCTCCCGCCGCGCACGAGGACGCGCTCGGCCCCGCGCCAGGCGGCGGCGCGCCGCTTCTGCGCGGCCTCCTCGGAGTCGCCCGCGCCGCTGTGCCCCGTGCCGTCCGCCGCGCCGCTGTGCCCCGTGCCGTCCGCCGTACTGTTGTGCCCCGTGCCGTCCGCCGTACCGCTCGCGGCGCCACCCGTCCGCTCGTCCGTCTGGTGGTCCGTCTCCTCGTTCATCCGGCGATGATGACCCAGCCCGCGCCCCCGCGCCCGCACTTTTCCACAGCCTGTGGGCAACCTGATGGCCCCGTGAAACGCTGGCGTAGCATGACGATGAATCGTCCGGTACCCCCCGCGGACTGGAACGGAAGGCCACCGCCCGCGTGAACGCACCATCAGCCCCCACACCCGCAGCGGACTCCCCGCAGGACCGCCCCGCGCGCCTCACCGTCGGCGTCGTCGGCGCCGGCCGCGTGGGCCCCGCGCTCGCCGCCGCGCTCCGGCTCGCCGGGCACCGCCCCGTCGCGGTCTCCGGCGTCTCGGACGCGTCCGTGCGCAGGGCCGCCGCGCTCCTGCCCGACGTGCCGCTCGTGCCGCCCGCCGAGGTCCTGGCGCGCGCCGAGCTGGTCCTGCTCACCGTCCCCGACGACGCCCTGCCCGGCCTGGTCGAAGGGCTCGTGGAGACCGGCGCCGTACGCCCGGGACAGCTCCTCGTGCACACCTCGGGGCGGTACGGCACCGGAGTCCTGGACCCCGCCCTGCGCGCCGGAGCCCTGCCGCTCGCGCTGCACCCCGCGATGACGTTCACCGGCACCTCCGTCGACGTCCAGCGCCTCGCGGGCTGCTCCTTCGGCGTGACCGCCCCCGAGCAGCTGCGGCTGGCCGCGGAGGCGCTGGTCATCGAGATGGGCGGCGAGCCCGAGTGGATCGCCGAAGAGGCCCGCCCGCTCTACCACGCGGCCCTCGCGCTCGGCGCGAACCACCTGGTGACCCTGGTCGCCCAGGCCATGGAGCTGCTGACCGCCGCAGGCGTGAGCGCCCCCTCCCGGATGCTCGGCCCGCTGCTCGGCGCCGCCCTGGACAACGCCCTGCGCTCCGGCGACTCCGCCCTGACCGGACCCGTGGCGCGCGGCGACGCGGGCACCGTCGCGGCGCACGTGGAAGAGCTGCGCAAGCACGCGCCGGGCGCCGTCGCCGGTTACCTCGCCATGGCCCGTACGACCGCCGACCGCGCGCTGGCGCACGGCATGCTCAAGCCGGAACTGGCGGAGGACCTGCTGGGCGTCCTCGCGGAAGGAGACCCCCGGTGACACCCCCCACCCCCACCACCCCGGCGGCGCCCCCCGCCCCCGTGCGCACCGCGGCCGAGCTGGAGGCCCTGCCCCGCACCGGCCGGCGCGCCGTCGTCATGACCATGGGCGCCCTGCACGAGGGGCACGCGACCCTGGTCCGCAGGGCCCGCGCCCTCGCGGGCCCCGAAGGACAGGTCGTCGTCACGGTCTTCGTCAACCCGCTCCAGTTCGGCGCGGGCGAGGACCTGGACCGCTACCCCCGCACCCTGGACGCCGACGTGGAGCTGGCCCGCGCGGCGGGCGCCGACCTGGTCTTCGCGCCCCCGGTCGACGAGGTCTACCCGGGCGGCGAGCCGCAGGTGCGGATCACCGCGGGGCCCATGGGCGAGCGCCTGGAGGGGGCCTCCCGCCCCGGGCACTTCGACGGAATGCTCACCGTCGTCGCCAAGCTGCTCCACCTCACCCGCCCCGACCTGGCGCTCTTCGGCCAGAAGGACGCCCAGCAGCTCGCCCTGATCCGCCGCATGGTCCGCGACCTGAACTTCCCCGTGGAGATCGTCGGCGTCCCCACGGTCCGCGAGGAGGACGGCCTCGCGCTCTCCTCCCGCAACCGCTACCTCTCCGCGGCCGAGCGCCGCACCGCCCTCGCGCTGTCCGCCGCGCTCTTCGCGGCCCGCGACCGCCTCGCCGCCCAGCAGGCGCTCAAGGCGCGCGCCGAGTCCGAGGCCGCGCCGCCCGGCAGGGCCGCCGCGCTCTCCGCGCTCGGCGAGTCCCGCGCCGCGGCCGACACGCACGCGGTGACCCACGCCGGTGCCGACGGCGCCCTCACGGTCCGCGGAGCCGCCCTGACGGTCCTCGCCGAAGCGGCGAAGGCGACGCCCCCGCTGGTGCTGGACTACCTCGCCCTGATCGACCCCGCCGACTTCTCCGACGTCGTCGACGCGCACACCGGCGACGCGGTCCTCGCGGTCGCCGCCCGGGTCGGCTCGACCCGGCTCATCGACAACATCCCGCTGACCTTCGGCACCCCCTCGTGAGGAGTCCCCGCGTGACCGGCATACGGCTGACCGCCCCCGCCCCGGGCTGGGCCATCGACGCGGACGTCGTCGTCGTGGGCTCCGGCGTCGCGGGCCTCACCGCGGCCCTGCGCTGCACGGCCGCCAGCCTGCGCACCGTCGTCGTCACCAAGGCCCGCCTGGACGACGGCTCCACGCGCTGGGCGCAGGGCGGCATAGCCGCGGCGATCGGCGAGGGCGACACCCCCGAGCAGCACCTGGACGACACCCTCGTGGCGGGCGCGGGCCTGTGCGACGAGGAGGCCGTGCGCCTCCTGGTCACCGAGGGCCCCGACGCGGTCCGCAGGCTCATCGAGACGGGCGCGCGCTTCGACGAGACGCCCGAGGGCGCGATCGCGCTGACCCGCGAGGGCGGCCACCACCGCAACCGCATCGCGCACGCGGGCGGCGACGCGACGGGCGCCGAGATCTCCCGCGCCCTGGTCGACGCGGTCCAGGCGGCGGCCGTGCGCACGATCGAGAACGCGCTGGTCCTGGACCTGCTGACGGACGCGGAAGGCCGTACGACCGGCATCACGCTGCACGTCATGGGCGAGGGCCAGCACGACGGCGTCGGCGCCGTCCACGCCCCGGCCGTGGTGCTCGCCACCGGCGGCATGGGCCAGGTCTTCTCGGCCACCACCAACCCCGCGGTCTCCACCGGCGACGGCGTGGCGCTCGCGCTGCGCGCCGGGGCGGAGGTCTCGGACCTGGAGTTCGTCCAGTTCCACCCGACCGTGCTCTTCCTGGGTCCGGGCGCCGAGGGCCAGCAGCCGCTGATCTCGGAGGCCGTACGGGGCGAGGGCGCCCACCTCGTCGACGCGTCGGGCACCCGCTTCATGCTCGGCCAGCACGAACTCGCCGAGCTGGCCCCGCGCGACATCGTCGCCAAGGCGATCACCCGCCGCATGCAGCTCCAGAACGCCGAGCACATGTACCTGGACGCGCGGCACTTCGGCGCCGAGATGTGGGAGCGCCGCTTCCCCACGATCCTGGCCGCCTGCCGGGCGCACGGCATCGACCCGGTGACCGAGCCCGTCCCGGTCTCCCCGGCCGCGCACTACGCGTCCGGCGGCGTCCGCACGGACCTGCACGGCCGCACCACCGTCCCCGGCCTGTACGCCTGCGGAGAGGTCGCCTGCACGGGCGTGCACGGCGCGAACAGGCTGGCGTCCAACTCCCTCCTGGAGGGCCTGGTCTTCGCGGAGCGCATCGCGGCGGACATCGCGCGGGACGCCGCGGAGCACGGGCCGCGCGGCGCGGGCGAGAGCGTCGCCCCGACCCGCAGCCCCCTCACGCTCCTGGACCCCGCCGTGCGCCCGCAGATCCAGCGCATCATGACCGCGGGCGCCGGAGTGCTGCGCTCGGCGGGCAGCCTCGCCGCCGCGGCCCGCGCGCTGGACGAGCTGCGCGGCGGGAGCGCGGCCCCCGCCAAGGAGGCCGAGCCCGGCGTGGAGGCGTGGGAGACCACCAACCTGCTGTGCGTGGCCCGCGTCCTGGTCGCCGCCGCCGGCGAGCGCGCCGAGACCAGGGGCTGCCACTGGCGCGAGGACCGCCCGGAGCGCGACGACGAGCAGTGGCGCCGCCACCTGGTGGTGCGCCTGGCGCACGACCGCGGCCTGACGGTCACCCGTACCGCATCGACCCAGTTCCCCCCAACCACCGACCACGCCAGGGAGCAGCAACCGTGAGCACCCCCGAAGACCGTCCGCTCCCCGTGGACGTACCGGTCATCCAGATCAGCGAGCCCGCGGCGAGCGGCTGCGGCGACGGCTGCGGCTGTTCGGGCGGCGGGGACGACGAGGACGGCTACGCCGAGGTCGAGTGCGGCCTCGACCCGCACCTCGCGCAGCTCCTGCTGGACGCCGGGCTCGACCCGGTCCAGGTCGAGGACGTCGCGCACGTCGCGCTCGGCGAGGACCTGGACGGCGGCGTGGACGTCACCACCGTCGCCACGGTCCCCGAGACGGCCGTCGCCACCGGCGACTTCACCGCCCGCGAGGCGGGCACGGTCGCGGGCCTGCGCGTCGCCGAGGCGGTGCTGTCCATCGTCTGCACCGAGGAGTTCGAGGTCGAGCGGCACGTCGAGGACGGCGACCGCGTCGAGGCCGGGCAGAAGCTCCTGTCGGTCACCACCCGCACCCGCGACCTGCTGACCGGCGAGCGCTCGGCGCTCAACCTGCTGTGCCGCCTGTCGGGCATCGCGACGGCCACGCGCGCGTGGGCCGACGCCCTGGAGGGCACCGGGGCCAAGGTCCGCGACACCCGCAAGACGACGCCTGGGCTGCGCGCCCTGGAGAAGTTCGCGGTGCGCTGCGGCGGCGGCGTCAACCACCGCATGTCGCTCTGGGACGCGGCCCTGGTCAAGGACAACCACGTGGTCGCGGCGGGCGGCGTGGCCCAGGCGTTCAAGCTGGTCCGCGAGGCCTTCCCGAACGTGCCGATCGAGGTCGAGGTCGACACCCTCGACCAGGTCACCGAGGTCCTGGCGGCGGGCGCCGACCTGATCCTGCTGGACAACTTCACCCCGGAGCTGACCGCCGAGGCCGTCGCGCTCGTCGCGGGCCGCGCGGTCCTGGAGTCCTCGGGCCGCCTCACCCTGGACACCGCCCGCGCCTACGCCGAGACCGGCGTGGACTTCCTCGCGGTCGGCGGGCTCACCCACTCGTCCCCGATCCTCGACATCGGCCTCGACCTGCGCGAGGCGGCGTAAGCGATGCTCCTGACCATCGACGTCGGCAACACCCACACCGTCCTCGGCCTCTTCGACGGCGAGGAGATCGTCGAGCACTGGCGGGTCTCCACCGACCCGCGCCGCACCGCCGACGAGCTCGCGGTCCTGCTCAACGGCCTGATGGGGATGCACCCGCTGCTGGGCGTGGAGCTCGGCGACGGCATCGACGGCATCGCGATCTGCGCCACCGTCCCCTCCGTGCTGCACGAGCTGCGCGAGGTGACCCGCCGCTACTACGGCGACGTCCCGGCCGTCATCGTGGAGCCCGGCATCAAGACGGGCGTCCCGGTCCTCACCGACAACCCCAAGGAGGTCGGCGCGGACCGCATCATCAACTCGGTGGCGGCCGTGGAGCTGTACGGGGGACCGGCGATCGTCGTGGACTTCGGCACGGCGACGACCTTCGACGCGGTCAGCGCCAAGGGCGAGTACGTGGGCGGGGTCATCGCCCCCGGCATAGAGATCTCCGTCGAGGCGCTGGGCGTCAAGGGCGCGCAGCTGCGCAAGATCGAGCTGGCCCGCCCGCACCGCGCGATCGGCAAGAACACGGTCGAGGCCATGCAGTCCGGGATCGTCTACGGGTACGCGGGCCAGGTCGACGGGGTCGTACGGCGCATGAAGCGCGAGCTGGCGGGCCCCGCCGGGGACCCGGACGACGTCACGGTGATCGCGACGGGCGGGCTCGCGCCGATGGTGCTCGGCGAGGCGGAGCAGATCGACGAGCACGAGCCGTGGCTGACGCTGATAGGGCTGCGCCTGGTGTACGAGCGGAACGTCGCGCGCATGTGAGGCGGGGCGGGCGGCGGCCCGCGTCCGGTGCGACCGGGCCGCCGCCACGCCTACGGGGCAATTAACCCGATTTTGTCCATTTAGCACGTATCGTCGTTTCATGCCCACGCCATACGGATCCCGGGGCGGCATGGCCTTCGGCTCGGACGAGCTGCGCGTGCTCCGCCGAGCCCTCGCCCACGCCCTGCACCCCGCCCCGCTCGCCGACGAGGACGTTCAGGACTGCCTGCGCCTCGCGGACTCCGTGGACGACGCGGTGCGCGAGGCGGGCAGGCTGCGCGCCTTCCTCCTCGCCGACCTCGCCCGCTACCGCGCCTCCCTGCCCGCCGCGGCCCCCGGCTACCTGGAGCTCCTCCAGGACGCCCTGGCCGCTGGCTACGACCCCGCCCCCGAGGACCTGGCCGCGCTGCGCACCCTGCGCGCCAACCCCGTCGGCGCCGTGCTCCTCGGCCGCTGCCAGACCCTCGCCGAACGCTCGGTGCGCGCCCGTCTGGCGGGCGCCACGGCCTCCTCCCGCGCCCGCGCGGCGACCCCGGGCCCGCGCACCCGCCTGCTCGCCCTGCCCGGCGGCAGGGCGGCCGACGACCCCAGGCCCGGCCCCTCGGACCCGGCCCCCGCCGAACGCCCCGTACCGAAGCCGTCGGAGGTCTTCCCGCCGCGCCGCCGCCCCGCGCCCCCGCCGCAGGAGCGGGCCGCGGGCTAGCGCCGGACGGGTCCTGGCTACCCTGAAGGCATGGACTACGTATCCGCGCTCCTTCCCCCCGTCGTGATGGCCGGCTTCTTCATCTGGCTCATCGTCACGATCGTCAAGACCCAGGGCGGCCCGAACAAGGCCAAGGAGGACGCCGCGGTGGACGCGGCGCTCGCCCGTGCGGAGGCGGCGCGGCCGAAGACCGGCGACGCCGCCTAGCCGCCCCCGAGGGCGTACGGCCATTCCCGCGCCGTGCGCCCTTTTGCTCCGCAAATAACCAGCCATTCCGGGCATCTGCCACTATGGTGTCGCTGTGCCGCGCCAATTGGGAGAGCTGGAAGACGCCGTCATGACGCGCGTCTGGCAATGGAACCGGCCGGTCACCGTCCGGGAAGTGCTCGAAGACCTTCAGCGGGAACGGTCCATCGCCTACACCACGGTCATGACCGTAATGGACAATCTCCATCAGAAGGGCTGGGTGCGCCGGGAAGTCGACGGCCGCGCATATCGCTATACGGCGGTCTCCACCCGCGCCGCCTACTCGGCCGCACTGATGAACGAGGCCTGGTCCAAGAGCGACAATCCCGCCGCGGCCCTGGTCGCCTTCTTCGGGATGATGTCGGCCGAGCAGCGCGAAGACCTGCAGGCGGCGGTGCGGATGGTCCAGGACTCCCCGCAGGAAGCCCCGGAAGCCCCGGGGGAACGGGAACCCGCCTCTCCGGCTCCCGCCGACACCGCGCCGAACGCGGGGCGATAGCGTCCCGGCATGTCGCTCACGCCGCTCACGCCGCCAGCAAAAGACATCACCGTGCGCCGGGCCAGGACCACCGATGTGCCCGCGATCCGCGACCTCCTCGACGGGTACACCGACCAAGGCATCCTCCTCGACAAAGCGACGGTCACGCTTTACGAGTCCATCCAGGAGTTCTGGGTCGCGGAACGCGACGGGGACGCCGGCGTCATCGGCTGCGGAGCTCTCCACGTGATGTGGGAAGACCTCGCCGAAGTACGCACTCTCGCCGTCGACCCGTCCGTCAAGGGCGGCGGAGTGGGGCATCAAGTGCTTGACAAGTTGCTGCAGACCGCCCGCTGGCTCGGCGTGCGCCGGGTTTTCTGTCTCACCTTCGAAGTCGGCTTCTTCGCGAAGCACGGGTTCGAGGAGATCGACGGCTCTCCGGTCGGCGGAGATGTCTACACCGAGCTCCTGCGTTCCTATGACGAGGGCGTCGCCGAGTTCCTGGGTCTCGAACGAGTGAAGCCGAACACCTTGGGTAACACTCGGATGCTTCTGCACCTGTGATCGTCAGAAGCGGTCAGAACCCGGTCGGAAGCGGTGCGGATCCCTATGTCCGAATCGCGCATGTTTCCCGCGTTCTTGTGCTCCTGAACCTCTGCCAGGGGTTTGTGTTTTCCAGGCAAAAGCGGTTTCCTTTCCGCGTACTGCATTTTCGATGAAAGGAAATCCGGTGGCACAGAAGGTTCAGGTCCTTCTTGTCGATGACCTCGACGGCGGCGAGGCGGACGAGACGGTGACGTTCGCGCTGGACGGCAAGACGTACGAGATCGACCTCACCACCGCCAACGCGGACAAGCTGCGAGGTCTTCTCGAGCCGTACACCAAGGGCGGCCGTCGCACCGGTGGCCGTGCGTCCACCGGTCGCGGCAAGGCGCGCGCGGGCGTCGGCGGCAACAAGGACACCGCCGAGATCCGCAAGTGGGCCAAGGAGAACGGCTACAACGTGAACGACCGGGGCCGCGTCCCGGCCGAGATCCGCGAGGCCTACGAGAAGGCCAACGGCTGAGCACCGCGACGCGCACCGCGCGTCAACCGGACCCGGTGGCACTCGGTGGCCGCCGCGTCCACGAGCCGTACGAGATCGGGGGCGCCCGACGCTCGACTGCCCCCCGCTCCCGCACGGGCGAAGCCGGTGAAGGCGGGGAGCACCGGCTCCACCTCGCGCCGCGGCTCGGGGGGCCGCAGCCAGCGAGCGGTCCCCTGCGCACCGGCCGGGCCGCCCGCGGGCCGATCCGCCGGAGCGGGCGGCACGGGGGCGGTGATCCTGCCCCCCGCGCCCACGGCCGTCAGGTCGAGCGCCACCCCGCCCCACTCCAGCCACTCCAGGAGGCCGGGCACCTCGTCGGCGCTCCCGGCCGCCAGCAGGATCCGCATCCGCTGCCCCATGAGGGCCACGGGGCCCGTCCCGCCGCAGCGCCGCAGCACCGCGTGGCCCGCGTCGGCGGGCAGCTCCAGCACGTCGAACCTGAGCCCGGTCACGAGCTGCACGGGCGAGTCGCCCGGGGCCTGCGCCGTGGCCCAGCCCAGCTCGTTCTCGTACCACTCGGCGATGCCGCCGGGAGGGCCGGGACGAGGCGCGCGCGGAATCGGGACAGTGATGGCCATGTCCGGAGCAACTGCGTCCGGCGCCACCGGGTTACGCAGCGTCCGCGACCGTACGCGGAACGTGTCCGCTCCGGGGGCGCGCGCGTGTCAACAAGAGCGCAAGGGTGTTCGCCCGTAGCTGAGGGAACCGGCGTGCGCCGCATGGAGTGTCAGTGCTTACGGGTAAGACATTCCTAGTGGAGAGGGGCGACACGCCGGTCGGCGCGTCTCACGTTCGCCACGGGCGTAGTGAAGACAGGGGTATCTGCCTGGCCTGCGGGAACATCGTCTCGCACCATCGGGTTGGAGCAGTTGTCGGCGTTCGGGGTCTGGAGGCCCCCAGGTTCTCGGCCGGGTGTCGGCAGTTGGAATGAGCGGTCCCCGCTTGCGGGACTAAGCTGCGGAAGGACAGGGAGGGGACCGACCCCTTTACTGCCTGACCGCTCTGAGGAGCGATTAACGATGTTCGAGAGGTTCACCGACCGCGCGCGGCGGGTTGTCGTCCTGGCTCAGGAAGAAGCCCGGATGCTCAACCACAACTACATCGGCACCGAGCACATCCTCCTGGGCCTTATCCACGAGGGTGAGGGTGTCGCCGCTAAGGCCCTGGAGAGCCTCGGGATTTCTCTTGAGGCGGTCCGCCAGCAGGTGGAGGAGATCATCGGCCAGGGCCAGCAGGCCCCGTCCGGGCACATCCCCTTCACGCCCCGTGCCAAGAAGGTCCTGGAGCTGTCGCTCCGAGAGGCCCTGCAGCTGGGCCACAACTACATCGGCACCGAGCACATCCTGCTCGGCCTGATCCGCGAGGGCGAGGGCGTCGCCGCCCAGGTCCTCGTGAAGCTGGGCGCCGACCTCAACCGGGTGCGGCAGCAGGTCATCCAGCTGCTCTCCGGCTACCAGGGCAAGGAAGCCGCCACCGCCGGCGGCCCTGCCGAGGGCACGCCCTCCACGTCCCTGGTGCTCGACCAGTTCGGCCGCAACCTGACGCAGGCCGCCCGTGAGTCCAAGCTCGACCCGGTCATCGGGCGCGAGAAGGAGATCGAGCGCGTCATGCAGGTCCTGTCGCGCCGCACGAAGAACAACCCGGTCCTCATCGGCGAGCCCGGCGTCGGCAAGACCGCCGTCGTCGAGGGACTGGCCCAGGCCATCGTCAAGGGCGAGGTGCCCGAGACCCTCAAGGACAAGCACCTCTACACCCTGGACCTCGGCGCGCTCGTCGCCGGATCCCGCTACCGCGGTGACTTCGAGGAGCGCCTGAAGAAGGTCCTCAAGGAGATCCGCACCCGCGGCGACATCATCCTGTTCATCGACGAGCTCCACACCCTCGTGGGTGCGGGCGCCGCCGAGGGCGCGATCGACGCCGCCAGCATCCTCAAGCCGATGCTGGCCCGCGGCGAGCTCCAGACGATCGGTGCGACGACGCTCGACGAGTACCGCAAGTACCTGGAGAAGGACGCCGCGCTGGAGCGCCGCTTCCAGCCCATCCAGGTCGCGGAGCCGTCGCTGCCGCACACCATCGAGATCCTCAAGGGCCTGCGCGACCGGTACGAGGCGCACCACCGCGTCTCCATCACCGACGAGGCGCTGGTCCAGGCCGCGACCCTGGCCGACCGGTACATCTCGGACCGCTTCCTGCCGGACAAGGCGATCGACCTGATCGACGAGGCCGGATCCCGCATGCGCATCCGCCGGATGACCGCGCCGCCGGACCTCCGCGAGTTCGACGAGAAGATCGCCGGCGTCCGCCGGGACAAGGAGTCCGCGATCGACTCGCAGGACTTCGAGAAGGCCGCGTCCCTGCGCGACAAGGAGAAGCAGCTCCTCGCCGCGAAGGCCAAGCGCGAGAAGGAGTGGAAGGCCGGCGACATGGACGTCGTCGCCGAGGTCGACGGCGAGCTGATCGCCGAGGTCCTCGCGACCGCGACGGGCATTCCGGTCTTCAAGCTGACCGAGGAGGAGTCCAGCAGGCTCCTGCGCATGGAGGACGAACTCCACAAGCGCGTCATCGGTCAGAAGGACGCCGTCAAGGCCCTTTCGAAGGCCATTCGCCGTACGCGCGCCGGCCTGAAGGACCCGAAGCGTCCCGGCGGCTCGTTCATCTTCGCCGGTCCGTCCGGTGTCGGTAAGACCGAGCTGTCGAAGTCGCTCGCCGAATTCCTCTTCGGCGACGAGGACGCGATGATCTCCCTCGACATGTCGGAGTTCAGCGAGAAGCACACGGTTTCCCGCCTCTTCGGTTCGCCCCCCGGATACGTGGGTTACGAAGAGGGCGGCCAGCTCACCGAGAAGGTGCGCCGCAAGCCGTTCTCCGTCGTCCTCTTCGACGAGGTCGAGAAGGCCCACCCCGATATCTTCAATTCCCTTCTCCAGATCCTGGAGGACGGTCGCCTGACCGACTCCCAGGGCCGGGTCGTGGACTTCAAGAACACGGTCATCATCATGACGACCAACCTCGGGACCAGGGACATCTCGAAGGGCTTCAACCTCGGCTTCGCGGCCGCGGGCGACACGAAGACCAACTACGAGCGGATGAAGAACAAGGTCAGCGACGAGCTGAAGCAGCACTTCCGCCCGGAGTTCCTGAACCGCGTCGACGACATCATTGTCTTCCCGCAGCTCACCGAGGACGACATCCTCCAGATCGTCGACCTGATGATCGGCCGCGTGGACGAGCGTCTGAAGGACCGCGACATGGGCATCGAGCTCAGCTCGACCGCCAAGTCGCTCCTCGCGAAGAAGGGCTACGACCCCGTGCTGGGCGCCCGGCCGCTGCGCCGGACCATCCAGCGCGAGATCGAGGACACGCTCTCCGAGAAGATCCTCTTCGGCGAGCTGCGTCCCGGTCACATCGTGGTCGTGGACACCGAGGGCGAGGGCGCGGACCAGAAGTTCACGTTCCGCGGCGAGGAGAAGTCGGCGCTGCCCGACGTCCCCCCGATCGAGTCCGCCGCAGGCGGCGGCCCGGACCTGACGAAGGGCGCGTGACGCGCCGCTGACGGTCGGAACCGCCCCGGCCCCGTACGCACCGCGTACGGGGCCGGGGCGGTTTTCCGTGCGTCAGAGGACCTTGCGGACGGTGAGGCGGTCACCGAAGGCGCGGTGGCCCCTCAGCCGGGACTTCGGGAGGTCGTAGGTGTCGACCTCCAGGTCCGGTACCGCCTGGAGCGGCGTGAGGTCCACGGGCAGGTCTCCCTGCGGGCAGGACAGGCCGAGCCAGCTGAGCGAGGGGAAGAGCCGGACCACGGTGCTCAGGTCGCAGGACGACTTGCTCGGATCCACCCGGACCTCCAGCCACTCGACGTGGGACAGCGGCGGACCGCCGTCGAAGACCAGCAGTTCCCGGAGCGTGTCGGGGAGGAGCAGGGCGACGTGCCTGGCGGCCTTCCAGTCGTGCAGCCCCCGCAGGTCCATCTCGCTTTCGCCGTGGATGAACAGCCGGACGACGCCGGGGTGCGGCGGTACGTCGGAGAGCCGGTGGAGCGGGGCGCCGCGGAGGGTGAGCTGGCGCAGGGAGGGGACGGCGGCGATCTCCGTCAGCGGGGGGTAGTCGGTTTCGGGGCCGGCGGTCAGGGTCAGGGAGTCCAGTGCGATGAACCGGGGGAGCGCGGCCAGGCACTCCGGGGACAGCGAGCCCCTGAGCCCGAGCGTGCCCAGGGTGCCCCGGGAGGCGTCGAGGAACGACAGGTCCTCCACGGCCTCGGCCGTGAAGTGCACCCCGTACCACGCGCGCCCCGCGAGCGCGGCGTCCAACTGGGCGGTGGTGAACGCCCCGGACAGCGTGAGCCGCCAGGCGGAGGGTATGCGGGGCAGCTGGGCCAGCTCCTCGGGCTCGTTGACGAGCAGGAACGTGTCGCGCAGGTCGAGCCGGGAGAGCACCTGACGGGCGTACGGCTCGGTGGGGAAGTACGACCAGTACCTGGCCAGCGGGCCCCGCGCGTCGGGATGGCCGGTGAAGCGGGCCGCGTACTCCACCGCCTCGATGCCCCCGACCTCGGAGATCAGGTCCGTGTAGGCGGCGACGTCCTCCTTGGACATTCCGGTCGGGGCGGGGATCAGGTCGAGGACGTAGGTGCCCAGCCGCGCCAGGCTCAGCACCGTGTGCCGCTGGGGCGGGAGCATCGCCGTGAGGCTCTTGCGCAGCCGCTCCACCGTGGCCTCGTCCAGGCGCGCCCCGTGCTGGCTGCACAGGCCCGCCAGGACGGGGGAGTAGTTGCTGCGCAGCGAGCGGCGGGGGGCCCTGCTCAGCAGGCCCTCGACCAGTTCGGTGAGCTGCTGGCGGGTGCAGTGGCCCGCCGCGAGCAGGATGACGTCCTCCCACTGGTCGTCGGTGCCGTGCTGGAGCAGTTCCTTGAGGTGCCCTCCGGTGGTGAACTCCTTGGCCGCCAGGAAGTCCTGGAAGGTGCGGTGGGTGAACTGGAAGGAGTCCTCGGCCCGTTCCTGGAGCAGTCCGCTGCGGTTGAGGAGGTGGTTCAGGACGGCCTCGGGCGCGTACTTGGTCGCGACCATGCCGCGCAGCCCCAGGGCGAGCTGCTTCAGGGCGTCCTGCTTGTCGAACTCGCTCTGGCCGCCGCGCACCAGCCAGACCGCGATCACCTGGAGGAGCTCGTACGACTCCTTGAGGCCGAGCGTGACGCCCTCGGTCGGGCCGACCTTGCGGCGCTTGTCGCGCTCGCCCAGGAGCATGTCCAGGGCCGACTTGTAGAGGTCCCAGCGGGTGCTGGGCAGGAAGCCGTCCCTGCGGGTGTGCAGCGCGCAGATGACCGCGCACAGCAGCGGGGTGCTGGCGAGGTCGGTGAGGGTGTCGTTCTGCTTGAGCTGGTGGATCAGGCCGCGCTCCAGCTCGGTCAGCGCCTCCGGCTCGTCGCTCTCCAACCGGGCGGCGCGGTGCCAGGCGGAGACGAACGCCCGGATGTCGCTGTCGCGCAGCGGCAGCAGCCGCAGCTCCTGGAAGTCCTGCTCCTTGAGCCAGTCGGTCTCCACGGCGAGCGGCCGCACGGTGACCAGACAGCGCGACTTCGGGTACTGGTCGAGCAGCCGGGTCAGCCAGGTGTACGCCTCCTCGCGGTCCTCCGCCGTGACCTCGTCGAGCCCGTCGATCAGCAGGTAGGCGCGGCCCGATCTGAGGACGCGGCCCGCCCAGCCCGGCGGGGGCGCCTCGACGGCCAGGCCGGCGGCGAGCGGCAGGGCGTCGGGCGAGGGGAAGTCGGACTGCCGGGCGCGCAGCGAGCGCAGCGGTACGACGAAGGGGACGCGGTCGTTGAGGTGGGCGAGCGAGGGGCCCATGGTGCGGGCGGAGGTGTGGGCGGCGAGCCACCACACCAGGGTGGTCTTGCCCGCGCCCGCGGCGCCGCGCAGCAGTACCCGGGAGCGGCCCGCGAGCAGGGGTTCGATGCGCTGCGGGACGGGTGCGTCGCCCGCCGACTTCGGTTCGGCCTCCAGGCTGAGGTAGGCGGTGTCCAGGTCCCACTCGGCCTCGCGGCGGCTCAGGTCGTCCAGGCCGAAGATCTTGGTGCGGCGGTAGACGCCGTCGACGGCGCGGGCGTACTCGCGTTCGTAGAGGACGTCCAGCCGGTGGTGGCTGTCGATCGGTTCGAGGCTGATCTTGCGCAGTTCGTCGAGGGCCGACAGCGGGGTGCCGGTGACCCGCACGTGGTCGCGGCCCTTGGGGACGCTGGTGACGATGCCGAGCAGGACGTCCCCGGCGAAGACGGGGGATCCCGAGAGGCCCGCGAGCGGGGAGGTGCCGTCGGTGCGCTCGGCGACGGACGGCTGGTCGAAGCCGAAGGTGAGGACCCTGCGGGGGCGGCCCGCCGCGGGCAGGACGGTGCCGGTGAACTGGTCGAGGGCGAGGTGGCCCTCGGCGCCGTACCGCTGGATGTCGGGGAAGCCGGTGACGACGCAGTCGGGGATCGGGTCGTCGGAGGTGATGGTGCCGCAGCGCATGCCGGTGCTGTCGGTCACCAGGGGTTCGCTCAGGTCCAGGGCGCAGACGTCGAGCGCCTCGTCGGTCCACAGGACGGTGGCGGCCCGGCGTCCGGACAGCGCGGGGTGGGCGACGACGGGGCTCGGGTTGCCGCCGACGACGTGCGCGCAGGTGAGCACGGTGGTGCGGGAGATGAGCACGCCGCTGCCCTGGACGTCGCCGATGACGACGACCGTGCGGTCGACCGCGCCGGTCATGACGTGCCGAAGTGCGCGGTGCCGCCCTGCTGCTCGTTGCCGACGACCCAGGAGCCGCCGGTCGTGGTGTCCCGGGGTTTGAGCGTGAAGGCGACGCGGTGGGTGCGGGCGCTCGACGCGCCGGCGTCGGTGCCCGCCTCCACGACCCACGCCTTGACCTTGACCCCGCCCTTGACCTCCTTGCGCAGCTCCAGTGCGAACTCCATCTGGATGTCGCCCACTTCGAAGGCGACGGGCTGCCCGGCCGTGCGTCCCGCCGCCTCGACCAGCTGGTCGCGCAGCGACGCGATGGCGTCGGCGAGTTCGATTCCGTCGAAGCCGTCGGAGCCGTTCGTGTTCATGCCGTCCCCCTCGTCGAGGCGCCAACTGCCCGCTGTGGTGCGGAAGGTGAATCCTAGTCAGGCGTGGACGATGCGGAGGGCCGTTACGACGAGGACCTCCGCGCTCACGTAGTAGACGACGAACGTGCCGCCCACCGTGATCTCGCGGTAGTCGCGTTCGTGTTTGATCGCCGTCGAGCCGTGGCCGTACGGGTCGGTGCCCAGGGCCTGGGTCATGGCCGTTTCGAAGCGGTGGCGTAACGCGCGGTCCATGGCCCTGCGGTCGGCCTCGGCCTGGTCTGCGTACTGGATGCGGTAGACGCTCACACCGCTCCAGCCGGGGGCTCGGCGGTGGTGTCGTCCTGCGGCACGCAGCCGGAGAAGTCGCCCTCGCGCAGCCGGGCGACCGTCTCGGCGTCCTCCGCGTGCGCCTCGGGCGGCAGGGCCCAGCGGGCGAGGACGCGGTGGAGGTACTGGCCGGGGGTGCGGGCGACCTCCGCGTCGAACGACGCGACGTCGGCGGTGCGCAGGGTCGCGCGGATGCCCGCGACGGTGGCGGGGAGCTGGACCGGCTTGCCCCTGATGTGGGTGGTCCAGGTCGCTGCCGCGCTCTCGGCCATGGCGGGCTCCTTCGTGGGGCGGGTCGGGGAGTGGCGGGGGCCACAGCGGGGCCGCGCGGCCGGTGACAAGGCGCACAGCCGGATCGGCGCCTACTAGGCAGGTTAGGGGCGGTCGGGGGCGGGTGGGAGGCCCTGTCGGGGCGCGCGGCTACGGCCCGGGGTCGTAGTGGGGCGTTTTGGGGCGTAAGGGGGTGCCGGGTTACCAAAGTGGGGCGAGCCCGGAGGCGTGAGGCGCCCCGGGTTCTTCCCTTGCCCGGTCCACCTGGAGGTTGTCGCATGTTCCCGCGTACCGAGGTCCGCCGCCGTTTCCCGGCGGCGGTCGCTGCCGCCGCCGGTGTCCTGGTGCTCGGCACGGGCGGCGCGGTCGCGGCCGACGGCGCCGCCGAGTCGGTGGCCGCGCAGGCCGACGCGCAGGCCAGGGCGGCGGCGAAGGCCAGGGCCGCGGCCCTGGCGAAGGCGCGGGCGTGGTGCGACCCGGTCGGGGGCGGCTACGTGCTGAGCGCGAGCTACGGCAGCGGCGGCGCGCGGTGGGCCCGTACGCACTCCGGGCAGGACTTCGCGGTCCCGGTGGGCACCCGGGTGGTGGCCGTGCACACGGGCACCGTCGTGAAGGCGGGGGCGAACGGCGCCGGGGACGGCCCCGCGTACGGCAACGCCGTGGTGATCAAGCACGACGACGACACGTACTCGCAGTACGCGCACCTGTCGCGGGTCGACGTGCGCCCCGGGCAGCGGGTCGCGACCGGGGAGGTCGTGGCGCTCTCCGGGAACACCGGCAACTCCAGCGGACCCCACCTGCACTTCGAGATCCGGACCACGCCCCGCTTCGGGTCGGCGGTCGACCCGGTGGCGCACCTGCGCGCGGTGGGCGTGCGCGTCTGAACCCGGCTTCCCGCGCGGGGGCTCAGCGGTTCTCGTGCGCCTGGGCGATCAGGTCGAGCGCCACTTCGAGCACCGCCGCGTGCTTCTCCTCCGGGTCCCCCTCGACCCCGTTGAGCAGCAGCGTTCCCGCGTGCATCGTGGTGAGCGCCGAGAAGCAGCGCAGGTGCGAGGTGAGCTTGGCGTCGGGGTCCTTGAGCAGGTCGACGAGGGCCAGGACGCGGGCCTTGAAGGACTCGCCGATCTTCAGGTCCCGTACGGTCCCCTGGTTCTCCTGCATGAAGCGGAAGACCGGGGCGGCCCGGACGAGCGTCTCGCCGTAGCGGCGGATGATCTCCTGCTTCGTCTCCAGCGTCCTGGGCTGCTCCTTCGCCCAGGCGATCAGCTCGTTGACCGGCGTCTCGACGCCCTCGAAGAGGGTGACCAGGATGTCTTCCTTGGTCTTGAAGTGGTAGTACAGCGCGGCCTTGGTGACGTCGAGGCGCTCGGCGATCTCGCGCAGCGAGGTCTTCTCGTACCCCTGCTCGCCGAAGAGTTCCAGGGCCACCTCCTGGATGCGCAGGCGGGTGTCCCCGCGGCGCGGCTGGCGCGTGCTGCTGCCCATGACCTCACTCGCTCGTTTACTTACTTGACGCCCGGCTAGTTGGGCACCTACCTTCCCTCAGTGTAGTTACTTGCCGGGCGGCAAGTAAGTGGACGGTCTAGGGGGAGTCGGACCCATGGGGAAAGTCAAGGAAGAACGCGAAGAACGCAGCGTGCGGGCCGTGATGCTCGCGCTGATGATCGCGATCCTGCTGGCCATGCTGGACAACATGATCGTCGGCACCGCCATGCCGACGATCGTCGGCGAGCTGGGCGGGATGGCGCACCTGTCGTGGGTGGTCACCGCCTACACGCTGGCCACCGCCGCGTCCACGCCGATCTGGGGGAAGCTCGGTGACCTGTTCGGGCGCAAGGGCGTCTTCCTCACCTCCATCGTGGTCTTCCTGGTGGGCTCGGCGCTCAGCGGAATGGCCCAGGACATGGGGCAGCTCATCGGCTTCCGGGCCGTGCAGGGGCTCGGCGCCGGCGGTCTGATGGTCGGCGTCATGGCGATCATCGGCGACCTCGTGCCGCCCCGGGAGCGCGGCAAGTACCAGGGCATGATGTCCGCGGTGATGGCCGTCGCGATGATCGGCGGGCCGCTGGTCGGCGGCACCATCACCGACCACCTCGGCTGGCGCTGGTCGTTCTACATCAACCTGCCGCTGGGCGCGGTCGCGCTCGCGATGGTCACCGCCGTACTGCACCTGCCGAAGCGCGAGCGGACCACCAAACCGCGCATCGACTACCTCGGCGCCGCGCTGCTGACCGTCGGCATCACCGCGATCGTGCTCGTCACGACCTGGGGCGGCACGGAGTACGCCTGGTCCTCCGCGGTCATCATGGAACTCGTCGCGATCGGCGTCGCCTCGCTCGTCGGCTTCCTCTTCGTCGAGACGAAGGCGGCCGAGCCGATCATGCCGCTGCACATCTTCCGCAGCCGCAACTTCTCGCTGATGTCCGCCGCGGGGTTCCTCACCGGCTTCGTGATGTTCGGCGCCGTGCTGTTCCTGCCGCTCTTCCAGCAGTCCGTGCAGGGCGCGTCCGCGACCAACTCGGGGCTGCTGCTCCTGCCGCTGCTGATGGCGATGCTGATCGTGTCGGTGTTCGTGGGGCGGGCCACCACCAACACCGGGAAGTACAAGGCCTTCCCGGTCGCCGGCGGCGCGCTGATGACCGTCGGGTTCTTCCTGCTGTCCACGATGGACACCGGGACCTCGCGGCTGACCGCCGCGCTCTACATGATCGTGCTCGGCGCCGGCATGGGCTTCCTGATGCAGATCACCATGCTGGTCGCGCAGAACAGCGTGGAGCTGAAGGACATGGGCGCGGCGTCGTCCGCGACGACCCTGTTCCGGACGCTCGGTTCGTCGTTCGGCGTGGCGCTGATGGGCGCGCTGTTCACGTCCCGGGTGCAGGACGAGATGGCGGTACGGGGCGGGGGCGCGGCGACCGCCGAGTCCGCGCAGCTGGACGCGTCGAGCATGGAGAAGCTGCCGGACGCGGTGCGGGCCGCGTACGAGTACGCGGTGGCCTCCGGGACGCACGCGGCGTTCCTGCTCGGGACGGGGGCGGCGCTGGTGGTGTTCCTGGTGGCGCTGTTCGTACGGGAGGTGCCGCTGCGGGGCGCGGGCGCGGGCGCGCCCAAGGACGCGGCGCCGGAGAAGGTGACGGAGCGGGTGTAGGGGGCCGTTGCCCCGGGGGCGCCAAAGACCGCGCAGTTCCCCGCGCCCCTCAAAGGGGCGCGGGGAACTGCGCGAGAGCGTGGCACACGCCGCGCATGCCCACCCAGCCCCCGGCAGGGTTTCGGGAAGGGGCGGGGAGGGGCCGAGCCCGCCGCAGGCGAAACGGAGCCCCCGGGCAACGGGAACCCCGTGCCCCGTCCACCGGAAGGGCTACTCCTCCGGGGGCATGATCATGGGGAAGCTGCCCGTGTTCGTCGGGGCGTGCTCCGGAAGCCACAGCACCGCGATCGCCCCGCCCCGCACCCCCGCCGCGTTGCGGAACGTGAGCCGCGCCCCCAGCACCCGCGCCTGGCCCGCCGCGATCGTCAGGCCGAGGCCGTGCCCGTGACCGGCACGGTCGCTGCTCCCCGTGCGGAACCGGCTCGGCCCCTCGCGCAGCAGCTCCTCGGGGAAGCCGGTCCCGTGGTCCCTGACCCGCACCACGCGGCCCTCGACCGTGACCTCCACCGGCTTGGAGCCGTGCTTCGCCGCGTTGCCGAGCAGGTTGCCCAGGATCCGCTCCAGGCGCCGGGGATCGGTGCTGACCCACGACTCGTGCACCACCTGGACCTTCACCTCGGGATCGAGCACCGCGATCCGCCGGCTCACGAACTCGCCCAGCGCGATCTGCTGGAGCTCGGCCCGCTCGGACGCCGAGTCGAGGCGGGCCACCTCCAGGACGTCCTCGACCAGCGTGCGCATCGCCCGCGCCCGGTCCAGCACCAGCTCGGTGGGGCGGCCGGGCGGCAGCAGTTCCGCGGCGGTGAGCAGCCCGGTCACCGGGGTGCGCAGCTCGTGCGCGATGTCCGCGGTGACCCGCCGCTCCGCCTCGATGCGCCCGTTGAGCGCGTCGGTCAGCGCGTCGATCGAGCGCGCCAGGTCGTCGGTCTCGTCCCGGACGACCCCGCCGACCGCCTCCCGCACCCGTACGTCCGTGTTGCCCTCGGCCACCTTGCCCGCGGCGGCCGCCGCGCGCCGCAGCCTGCGCGACAGCTGGCCGCCGATCAGCACGCCCAGCGCGCAGCCGCCGAAGACGACCGCGATGGAACCGACGATCAGGGCCTTGTCGAGGTCCTGCATGATCGTCGCGTTGCGCCCGGCGAACCGGCTGTGCAGGGAGAGGACGTCGCCGTTGGCCGTCGGCATCGCCGCCCAGACGTCCGGCGCCCTGCCGGGCCGCTCCTCCACGTGCGTGGCCTTGTTGCCCTTGCGGACCTCCGCGCGCAGGCTCGCGGGCAGCGAGGGGTCGTTGATCTGCGCCTGGAGCAGCGGACGCTTGCCTGAGGAGGACATCCGGTGGGCGAGCGTGAGGCGGTCCAGCTGGAGCTCGCGCATGTTGTCGAGCATCGAGACGCGTGCCGCGTTGTGCACCACGAGGCTGAGGGTGACCGCGATCAGCGCGCCGACGGCCGCGATCGCCATGGCGATCTTCCAGCGGACCCCGGTGCGCGGGACGAGACGCTTCATTCCGCCGGTGCCTATGCCTTGAGCTTGTAGCCGAAGCCGCGGACCGTCTCGATGCGGTCCTGCCCGATCTTCGTGCGCAGCCGCTGGACGTGGACGTCCACCACCCGGGTGTCGCCGCCCCAGCCGTAGTCCCAGACCCGCTCCAGGAGCTTGTCGCGGGACAGCACGGTGCCGGGCGCCGAGGAGAATTCGAGCAGCAGCCGCATCTCGGTGGGCGTCAGCGCCACCGGCTCGCCGTCCTTGCGGACCTCCATGCCCTCCGTGTCGACCTCCAGGCCGCCGAAGGCCAGCACTCCGCGCTCGCCGGGCCCGGCCGCCGCCTCGCCGCCCGCGCCGGAACCGCCCGCGTGGCCGAAGCGGCGCAGCACGGCGCGGATGCGGGCGACCAGGACGGCGCCGTCGAAGGGCTTCGTCACGTAGTCGTCGGCGCCGGCCTCCAGGCCGAGCACCACGTCGATGGAGTCGGCGCGCGCCGACAGCATGATCACCGGCACCGTCGACTCGTCGCGGATGCGGCGGCACAGGCTGACCCCGTCGAGCCCCGGCAGCATCACGTCGAGCAGGGCGATGTCGGGCTGGTTCGCGCGGAACGCCTCCAGGCCCGAGAGCCCGTCGGGCATCGCGGTCACGGCGAAGCCGTCGCGCTCCAGCGCGAGCTGGGTGGCTTCGCGGATGACGTCGTCGTCCTCGACGAACAGGACGTGCGTTTCGGCCATGGCTGAGCTGCTCTCAGTTCTTGGTCGGGGCGGTGGGGGGCGCGGTGGCGGGGGCGGTGGCGGTGGGTGCGAGGGGAGCGGTGGAGGGCGCGCCGGTCGGCCGTACGGTACCGGGTTCGTGCCCGGCCTCCCGCTTCTCGGCCTTGGGCTCGGCGTCGCCGTCCCCGCCGCCGTCGTCGCCGACCGCCCGGCTGAACTCGCTGCTGACCCGGTCGCGCACGACGAACCTGTCGCCGGACCAGCGGTAGGTGATCGCCTCCTCGCCCGAGGGGGAGGCCACCTGGTCGTTCTCCTTGTAGACGGAGGTGGTCACCACCAGGTCGCCCCGGTCGATGATCCCGTAGACCGCCGGGGCCTCGGCCGCGAAGACGTTGTCGTACTTGTCGCCGTCCCCGCGGTACACGTACGTCCCGAGGCCGATCGCGTCGCCGCAGGTCATCACGTTCACCACCACGTCGGCCGACGGGCCGCCCGTGAGGTTCCCGTACATGGTGTCGATCGGATAGGCGTCCGCGACGCACGGCTTCAGGTCGTCCTTGACCTGCGCGCTGACCTTCGGATCGTTCATGATCAACCGGACCGCGTCGACCTTGCGCTTCGGCTTGGCCGTGGCGGAGGCGTCGGGCAGCGGCGAGGCCCGCACGATGTCGCCGGTGCGGACGCGGCCCTCGTCGCGGGTGCCCGTACCGCCCGTGGAACAGGAGGCGGCGAACAGCCCGAGGGCGGCGAGGCCGGCCAGTGCCGTGCCGCTCGCCGCCCAGGTGCCCCGGCCGGGACGCGCGCGCCGCGCGCGCCGTCCGCCGGGGTCCGTCTCGTCGCCGCTGTCGCCGCTTCGACCGCCGTCGCTCCCGGTCCCGGCCCTGCGGCCTTCGTCGGACCCGTCCGCTCCGTCGGGCGTACCGGCTGTCAGGCCGCGCACCGCTCCCGCCCCCGTTCGTCCCTGCTCATGAGTGCCTGCGCGTCGAGGTCGCGCCGCTCCAGTTCCTGCCGCAGCCGGGCGAGCGCCCGGTGCAGTGTGCTCTTCACCGTACCGGCCGACATGCCCAGAGCGGCAGCGGTCTCCTCGGTGCTCATCTGCTCCCAGTGCCGCAGCACGACGACGCTGCGCTGCTTGGGCGCCAGCACGCCGAGGATGTCCATCAGCAGGGCGCGGTCGGCGCGCTGCTCGGTGCCGTCCTCGACGCTCGCGTCGGGCAGCTGCTCGGTGGGGACCTCTTCGAGCTTGCGGGCGCGCCACCACTCGGTCCGGGTGTTGATCATGACGCGGCGCAGGTAGGCGTCGGCCAGCGACTTGTCCGCGATGCCGTCCCAGCGGCCGTACGTGCGGGCCAGGGCGGTCTGGAGCAGGTCCTGGGCGTCGACCGGGTCGGGCACCAGACGGCGGGCGCTGCGCAGCAGTGCGTCCTGTCGGGTACGTACGTACTCCTCGAACTCGAGCACCTCGCCGTGCGCCATATCCAACCGCCTCCATCCCCGTAACAAGCCCGTGTGCCGTGTACGTCGAAGACGCTACGGAGGGCTTGTCACGGGGGTGTGCGGAGCAGCCATAGGCGGACGCACGGCTGTCCATAGATTGTGTAACAGACAGCTTTTCATTCAGGTTTCAACCCGGCGGGGACGGGATAAAGCGCCCCCGCCGGGGCGGTGTTCGGGACGTCCGGAGCCGTCGCTCAGGTCAGCGGCAGCCGGTAGAGACCGTCCGCGAGCGGCTCCACCAGTCCGTCCGCGACCAGCCCGTCCAGCGCCCTGGCGCGCTGCACCGGTTCGTCCCAGACCGCGTCGAGCGCCCGCTGCGGCACCGGGGCGACGGCCTCGCGGAGCACCGCGAGGAGCTTGCCGCGGACCTGCCGGTCGGTGCCCGCGTACGTCTGGCCCCGGCGCGGCGGTCCGGTGTGCTCGGGCTTGCCCGCCAGCCGCCAGGCACAGCGGGCGGCGATCGGGCAGGCGCCGCAGTTCTCGTTCTTCGCGGTGCACACCAGCGCGCCCAGCTCCATCGAGGCGGCGGCCCAGCGCGCGGCGGTCGCCTCGTCTTCGGGCAGCAGGGCGCGGGCGAGCTTGCGCTCGGCCGCTGTGGTGGCGTTCGGCGGGTACTGGACGCCGGTCGCCGCGCGGGCGAAGACCCGGCGGACGTTGGTGTCCAGGACCGCGTGGCGCTGGCCGTACGCGAAGGAGGCGACGGCGGCCGCGGTGTACTCGCCGATGCCGGGCAGCGCGAGGAGCTGCGCGTGGTCGTCGGGCACGTCACCGCCGTGCCGTTCCGTTATCGCCTGCGCGGCGCCGTGCAGGCGCAGGGCGCGGCGCGGATAGCCGAGGCGGCCCCAGGCGCGGACCGCCTCGCCGGGCGCGTCGGCGGCCAGGTCGGCGGGGCGCGGCCAGCGGGCCAGCCACTGCTCGTACACCGGCAGGACGCGGCTGACGGGGGTCTGCTGGAGCATGAACTCGCTCACCATCACGCCCCAGGCACCTGCCTCGGGGCGGCGCCACGGCAGGTCGCGGGCGTGCGTGTCGAACCACGCGATGACGGGGGTGTGCAGGGCGTCGGGAGGGACGGGAACGGGGCTGGGGGTGGAGGACGTCGTGGTCGTCTCAGTCGTCGCAGTCATGGCACTGGAAATCCTGGCATGCCGGGAGGGGGAAGGGCCGCAGGGACGGGTCGACGGGGACGTGAAGATCGGCTCGGCGGGGGCGTGGGGATCGGGTCGGCGGGGGTGTGGGGATCGGCGAAGACCTGACGGTCGGCAGGGGCGGGCGGCCGACCCGCGCTTGTAGCGTCGGGGGATGTTCTCGTCCCTCGCGCTGTGGCTGGCCCTCGCCGTCCCCGCGCTCTCCGCCGACCGACTGGGCCTGAACGAGCCGAGGCCCGGCTGGCAGGAGGTCGTGGGGCTCGCCGTGCTGGGGCTGGCCGCGTGGGCGTGGCGCGCGCGCCCGCTGACGGCGTTCTGCCTGGCGGCCGGGGTGGGCCTGGCGACGGCCCCGTCGCTGTTCACGCTGTCGTACGGTCCGGCGCTCGCCGTGTTCGCGCTGCTGCTGGGGCTACGGGCGGCCCGCTCGCGGCCCGCGCTGCTGGCGTTCGCCGCGGTGGGCGCGGCGGGCACGCTGCGGATCGGGGCGCGGGGCGAGGACCCGGTGGTGGAGTGGCTGGTGCTGCTGGGGACGCTGCTGTTCGCGGCGGTGTTCCCGTGGCTGGCCGGGCGCCACTGGCGCCAGCGCAGGGAGCTGACGCGGGCGGGCTGGACGCTGGTCGCGGACCGGGCGAGGCAGCGGGAGCGGGAGCGGATCGCCCAGGACATGCACGACTCGCTGGGCCACGAACTGAGCCTGATCGCGCTGCGCGCGGGCGCGCTCCAGGTCGCCCCCGACCTCCCGGCCGCGCACCGGGAGGCGGCGCGGGAACTGCGGGGCGCGGCGGCGGACGCGACGGACCGGCTGAGCGAGATCGTGGGGTTGCTGCGGGGCGCCGGGGAGACGGCTCCGGCGGGGGAGTCGGCTCCTGCGGGGGAGGTGCTGGTCCCCGCGGGGGAGGCGCTGGTTCCCGCGGGGGAGTCGATCGGGGCGCTGGTGGAACGGGCGGCCGGATCGGGGCTCGCGGTACGGCTTCAGGGGGCGGACGAGGCCCGGCCGGGAGTCGCGGGGCGCACGGCGTACCGGGTGGTGCAGGAGGCGCTGACGAACGCGGCGAAGCACGCGCCGGGCGCGGAGGTGGTGGTGACGGTGGCCGGGGACGCGGTGACGGTCACGGACACCGGGGCGGCGCGGGGCGCGGGCGCTGGGCGGGCCCGGGGGAACGGTTCGGGCCTGCTGGGGCTGCGGGCCCAGGTCGAGAGCCTGGGCGGCGGCTTCGAGGCGGGGAGGCACGGGACGGGGTTCCGGGTGCGTGCGGTGGTGCCGGGTGCCGGGCCGGGTTCGTGCGGCGGGCCCGCCGGGCGCGGGTGGTCACCCGCGGCCCGGTGGCGGCTTGCTCGCACGGTTCCCCGGGCCCCTGACGGGGCGCCCGTGCTGGACGACCCCGTTCGGGCGGACCGCCCGGGGGCGCGGGGAACCGTGCGAGGGCGCGGCACACGCGGCACGCACCCACCCACCGAGAGCGGGCCCGCCACCTTGCAGGGGCCCGGCACTCCGCAGGGGCCTGGTACCCCGCAGGAGCCCGGTACCCCCGGCCACCCCCCCCCCCAGGGCCCCGCCCACCCCGGCGGCGCCGCCTACGACCTCGCGCGCCGCGCCGCCCGCCGCCGCGCCGCCCGCTCCTTCGGCGCCGCGGCCACCGCGGGCGCCCTCCTCGTCGCGGGCGCCGTCGCCTGGTACGCGTACACCCGCACTCACTCCACCCTCGCCCCCGCCGCCTACGCGGAACTCCGCACGGGCCAGCCCCAACGCGAGGTCGACCGGCTGCTGCCGCCGTACGACGTCACGGACCCGCCGGTCGAACGCGCCCCCACCCCGCCGCCCCAGGGCGCGGAGTGCCGCTACTACCGCGACAGCCCCGAACTCTTCGTGGCGGTCGGATACTTCAGGCTCTGCTTCGAGGGCGGACGCCTCGTGAGCAAGGACATCATCCCCGGGCTGGGGACGAAGGAGACACGTTGAGCACGCCGAGCCCGACCACGGGCCCCGTAACCCCCGCAACTCTCGTAACCTCAGTGACCCCCGTAACTCCCGTAATCCCCGTAGCCCCTGCGACCCCGAAGATCCGCGTGCTCCTCGCCGACGACGAAGCCATGGTCAGGGCCGGCGTCAGGGCCATCCTCTCCGCCGACCCCGGCATCGACGTCGTCGCGGAGGCCGCCGACGGCCGGCTCGCCGTGGACGCGATCCTCGCGCACCGCCCCGACGTGGCCCTGCTCGACATCCGCATGCCGAACCTCGACGGCCTCGCCGCGGCCGAGGAGGCCGCCAGGCTCGCGCCCGCCACGGCGGTGGCGATCCTGACGACGTTCTCCGAGTCCGCGTACGTCGCCCGCGCCCTCGCGGGCGGCGCCTCCGGCTTCCTGCTCAAGTCCGGCGACCCGTACGAACTGATCGCGGGCGTGCGCGCGGTCGCCGACGGCGGCGCCTTCCTTTCGCCGAAGGTCGCCGCGCACCTCATCGACCGCGAGCGCATCGGCCGCGGCGCCCAAGCCCGGTCCCGTACGGCGGAACTGACGGCACGTGAGCGCGAGGTGCTGGGGCTGCTCGGCGCGGGCCTCTCCAACCCGGAGATCGCCGCCCGCCTCCACCTCGTCGAGGGCACGGTCAAGCAGTACGTCAGTGCGATCCTGGAGCGCCTGGGGGTCCGCAACCGCGTCCAGGCCGCGATCGTCGCGTACGAGGCCGGCCTGGTCCACGAAACGCCCGGCCTCCCCTGACCCCCGCTCAGAGCCCGGCGTGCCGGGACGTCCAGCCGCCCGCCCGTGGCCCCGCCCCCACCAGCCACCCGACCGCCCCGTTCCCGCTCCCGCGCATCGCCTCCACCAGCGCCCGCACCGCCCGCGTCCCGACCGCGACGCCCACCGCCGCGACCACCGCGCCGAACGCCAGGCCCACCGCCACGTCGTGCGGGTAGTGCACGCCGACGAAGACCCGCGAGAAGCCCATCAGCAGCGCCATCGGCACGGTCAGCCACCCCAGTCGCGGCCGTACGAGCAGCAGCGCGACCGCCGCCGCGCCCGCGATCGTCGCGTGGTTGCTGGGGAACGACCAGTCGCCGACCGGCGGGCAGGCGACCAGCGGTGCCGCCGCGTCCGCCACCGCGCGGCACGGCCGGTCCTCGTCGACCACCGACTTCAGCGCCTCGCTGCCCACGTAGGCGACCGCCGTCAGCAGCGGCGCCAGCGCGGCCAGTGCCATGGCCCGCGCGTCGCCCCCGCGCGCCCGCCACCAGCAGGCGACGAAGAGGACCCCGAAGAGCAGCAGTCCCGCCTCCGTCCAGATCTCGGCGAGGTGCTGCACCCAAGTCGGCGCGGAGCGCGCGAAGTCGGTGGTGTCCCGGTAGAGCTCCGTACTGTTCATGGTCACGGACCGTACGGATGGGGCCCCGGCCGTCACAGCGGGCTATCGACCTGTCTCCGGTCCGACGATCGACAGGGTCCGCACTCCCTCTCCGGGATGATGATCCGTAAAACTCGTGGCCCCGGGGCGGCGGGTGGGGCGGGAGTTGGCCGCGTTCTCTCGTAGGGTTGGGTCCGTGGGATCTCTGCGCAATCCGGTCGGGCCGCTTCCCTCCTCCATCTACTGGCGACGGAGGGCAATCGCGGCTGCGCTGGCCGCGGTGCTCGTGCTGCTGGTCGTATGGGCCGTCACATCCGGTGGTGGTGACGGGAGTACGGGCAGCAAGGGCCCGAAGGCATCGGGCCCCGCCACCTCCATCACCCCGGGCCCCTCCGGCACGGGCCCCGCCATCAGCGGGCAGCCGGGCGGCTCCGGCGGTTCCGGCGGCTCTGGCGGCAGCGAGGGCTCCGGCGGTTCGGGCGGCTCCGGCGGCAGCGAAGGTTCGGGCGGCTCGGGCGGCTCGGGCGGCTCGGGCGGCTCGGGCGGTGACGGCGCCGACGGCGGCGGCGGCGGCGCGGACGGCGGCGGCGCCGGGTCGAGCGGCGGCAGCACGGGCCAGCAGGTGCCGGTCGGCTCCGCCCTCCCCAACTGCGCCGCGAGCGCCCTGAAGTTGACGCTCACCCCCGTCAAGCGCGAGTACGAGCCCGGCGAGAAGCCCAAGCTCCGGGTGACCGCGACCAACACGTCGGCCGTCACCTGCAAGGCGGACTTCGGCGGCAAGGCCGTCGTCCTGACGATCCGTGACAACGAGAACGACGTGGTCTGGTCGTCGAAGGACTGCCCGCGCGGCGGCGGGGCGCTGTTCCTCAGGGTCCCCGCGAAGGCGACCGTCCACCACGTCGTGGAGTGGGACCGCAAGCGCAGCGCCGCCCAGTGCGCGACCCCGCCCGCCAAGGCCGTGGGCCCCGGCCTCTACGTGGTGGAGGCACAGGCGGGCGGCGCCGCGCTCCCCACGGCCACGATCAACCTCCGCAAGGACTGACGGCCTCTCGTCCGAGCGGTGGCTCCGCCGGACGACGCGAAGGGCGGGGCCACGAGGAACCTCCTCGTGGCCCCGCCCTTCGCGCGTCTTCACGCCACTCGGGAACCGGCCCTCAGACGTACCGCTCCAGGATCAGACGTACCGCTCCAGGATCGACGACTCCGCGAGCCGCGAAAGCCCCTCGCGCACGCTGCGCGCCCGCGCCTCGCCGACGCCGTCCACGGTCTGGAGGTCGTCCACGCTCGCGGCGAGCAGCTTCTGGAGCCCGCCGAAGTGGTCCACCAGGCGCTCGATGATCGCGCCCGGCAGCCTCGGCACCTTCGCCAGCAGGCGGTAGCCGCGCGGCGAGACCGCCGAGTCCAGCGTCTCGGGCGAGCCGCTGTACCCCAACGCCCGCGCCACTATGGGCAGTTCCAGCAGCTCGGCGTGGGTCAGCGAGTCCAGCTCCACCAGTGCCTCGTCGACCGTGCGCGAGCGCTTGGCCGTCGGCTCGGGGACGTAGTCCCGCACCACCAGCTCGCGCTCCGGCTCCACGCCCGCGATCAGCTCGTCGAGCTGGAGCGCGAGGAGACGGCCGTCGGTGCCGAGCTCGACCACGTACTCCGCGATCTCCGTGGCGATCCGGCGCACCATCTCCAGGCGCTGCGCGACCGCCGTCACGTCGCGGACCGTCACCAGGTCCTCGATCTCCAGCGCCGAGAGCGTCCCCGCGACCTCGTCGAGCCGCAGCTTGTACCGCTCCAGGGTCGCCAGCGCCTGGTTCGCTCGGGAGAGGATCGCGGCGGACTCCTCCAGGACGCGGCGCTCCCCGTTCACGTACAGCGCGATGAGCCGCATCGACTGGGAGACCGAGACGACGGGGAAGCCGCACTGCTTGGAGACGCGGTCCGCCGTGCGGTGGCGGGTGCCGGTCTCCTCGGTGGGGATCGACGCGTCCGGGACCAGCTGCACGCCGGCCCGCAGGATCTTGGTGATGTCCTTGTCCACGATGAGCGCGCCGTCGAGCTTGCACAGCTCGCGCAGCCGCGTCGCGGTGAACTCCACGTCGAGGACGAAACCGCCGGTGCACATCGACTCGACGGTCTTGTCCATGCCGAGGACGATCAGTCCGCCGGTGTTGCCCCGGAGGATGCGCTCCAAGCCGTCACGGAGGGCCATGCCGGGGGCGACCGCACTGAGCGAGGCGCGCATCAGCGCTTCGTTTCCGGAGGAGCCCCCGCCGGACTTTCCGGGACCTGATGCCCGGTCGTTGGCTGCCACTGCACTCCTCCGGCTCGTACGGACGGGCGAGACCAGGGCAAAGTCTACCGGCGCGCTTCCTGCTCCTGGGGGGCCGATCCGCGAGACCGGCGCGGCAGGACCCGCAGCGCGTCCCCCATGTCGGCGACTTCCGTGACCTTCATACCGGCCGGGACCTTGCCCGGATCGGTCGGAACCAGCGCGTGCGTGAAGCCCAGGCGGTGCGCCTCGGCCAGTCTGCGCTGCACGCCCGTGACCCGTCTGACCTCGCCGGCGAGGCCCACTTCGCCGATCGCCACGAGGTTCTTGGGCAGCGGGGTGTCGCTGGCGGCGGAGGCCAGGGCGAGGGCGATGGCGAGGTCCGCGGCGGGCTCGGAGAGCTTCACGCCGCCGACCGTCGCGCTGTAGATGTCGCGCTTGCCGAGCGCGCTGATCCGGCCGCGCTGTTCGAGCACGGCCAGCATCATCGAGACGCGGGAGGTCTCCAGGCCCGACGTCGTGCGCCGGGGGGAGGGGATCTGGGAGTCGACGGTCAGCGCCTGCACCTCGGCGACCAGCGGGCGGCGGCCCTCCAGGGTCACCGTCAGGCACGTGCCGGGCACCGGCTCGTCGCGGCGGGTCAGGAACAGGCCGCTGGGGTCGGCGAGCCCGGTGATGCCCTCGTCGTGCAGCTCGAAGCAGCCGACCTCGTCCGTCGCCCCGTACCTGTTCTTCACGCCCCGCACCAGGCGCAGCCGGGCGTGCCGGTCGCCCTCGAAGGAGAGGACCACGTCCACCAGGTGCTCCAGCAGCCGGGGGCCCGCGATCGCGCCGTCCTTCGTCACGTGACCGACCAGCAGCGTGGACATCCCGCGCTCCTTGGAGGCCCGGATCAGCGCCCCCGCCACCTCCCTGACCTGGGCCATGCCGCCGGGCGCGCCCTCGATCTCGGGCGAGGCCACCGTCTGCACGGAGTCCAGGACCAGCAGCGAGGGCTTGACCGCGTCCAAGTGCCCGAGGACCGCCGACAGGTCGGTCTCCGCCGCCAGGTAGAGGTGGTCGTCGAGCGCGCCGATCCGGTCGGCGCGCAGCCGCACCTGGCTCGCCGACTCCTCGGCCGTCACGTACAGCGTGGGGTGCTCGTCGCTCGCCGACTTGGCGGCCGCGTCCAGCAGCAGCGTCGACTTGCCGACGCCCGGCTCGCCCGCGATGAGCACCACGGCGCCGGGCACGAGCCCGCCGCCCAGCACCCGGTCCAGCTCCGGCACGCCCGTCGAACGGGCGGTCGCCTGGCGGCTGTCCACCTGCCCGATGGGGACGGCGGCGGTGGAGACGCGGCCCGCGGCGGTCGTCCGCACGGCGGGCGCGCCGCCGAACTCCTCGACCGTGCCCCACGCCTGGCACTCGGGGCAGCGGCCGAGCCATTTGGCGGTCGTCCAGCCGCATTCGGTGCAGCGGTAGGACGGCCGGTCCTTCGCGGATTTCGTACGGGCAGCCATGCGCACACCGTAATGGGGCCCACTGACAACGCCCCGCCGAGCCCCGGCGCGGCGCCCCGCTCGCGGCCCCCGATTCCTCCCGGACACCCCCGCGTCACCGGACGGCCGGGTTTTGGCCGGGAAACATCGGCCTGCTGTCCCCTTTCGAGGGATACGTTCACCCGTAAGGATTAAATGTGTTCAAGGGGTGCGAAGGGTTCGTCCCGCACTGCCTACGGTCGCCGGGTGACGAGCAGCAGACTGGAGCCCCCCACGCGCAACCCCGGCGCACACCGGGCGCGTCGACGTGCGCACCGCGCGCCGTCGCAGACGTCCTCGCAGCGCATGCCCGCGCGCTACGAGGCATATTTGGACGGTCTTTTCACCTACTGCCTCTCGGTGCTCTGCGACCACGAAGCGGCCACCGAAGTCCTGGGCGACGTCCTCGCCATCTCCGAGCACCGGCAGGGCCGCTGCCCCTCCGCCGACCCCGGCCGCAAGGCGTGGCTGTACGCGCTCGCCCGCTGGACCTGTCTGCGCAGGCTCGCCGAGCGGCGCAAGGCCCGCCAGGGCGCGCACACCGGCCGCCCCGCCGCCAAGTCCGCCGGGGCCCGGTCCGCCGAGCCGCAGTCCGCCGAGCCGCAGTCCGCCGAGTCCGAGGCCGTCGCCGAGCACCGCCGCCGCGAACTGGCCCAGCTCGCCTGGCCCGAGGCCGCGGGCACCACCCCCGAGCAGCGCGAGGCGCTGGAGCTGGCCGTACGGCACGGCCTGGCGCCCCGCGAGGTCGCCTCCGTCCTCGGCCTCGACCACGCAGCGGCCCGCGAACTCCTCGCGTCCGGCGCCTGCGAGGTGGAACGCACCCGCGCCGCGCTCGCCGTCGTCGAGCTCGGCGGCTGCCCCACGATCTCCCGCCTCACCGGCGACCACCAGGTCCTGCTCTCCGCCGCGCTGCGCCGCGAGCTGGTGCGGCACGTCGACGACTGCCCGCGCTGCCGCAGGGCCGCCGAGCGCGCCGGAGCGGGCGGGCCCTGGCCCGGCGCGACCGTCACGCCCCCGGCCGCGCTGCCGCTCGTGGAGGCGCCGCGCGCGGCGGCGTACGTCGCGATGACGCACGTGCCCCGGGCGCGCGTGACGGGCCCCCGCTTCGACCGCACGGGCTTCCCCGTCGACCCCAAGGACCGCGCGGCCCGGCGGGAGCGGCTGCGCACGCGAGCCGTGACGACGACCGTGGTGGCGACGGTGGTCGCCGCGCCCGTGCTCGCGCTCTGGGCCGCCTACCGGGGCGCCCCGCTGACCGGGGAGGCACGGGCCGGGGCCGGGGTCTCGGCGACCGAGGCCGACGACCCAAAGGGCCTGGACGGCGACTCCTACTCCCCGTACGAGAACGCGGGCAACGCGGCCCGTACGGACCCCGCGCCCCGCTTCACCGCGGGCAGCCGGACGCCCGACGTGTCCGTCGAGGTCATCAGCCAGGGCAAGCCCCAGACGGGCCCCGGGCGCCTCACGGTCGCCGCGCGCCCCTCCGGCGGCACGACCGTCGTCACGCTCACCGCGTCCGGGGGAGCGCCGGTCGACTGGTCCCTGTGGACGGACGCGCCCTGGCTCACGGCGAGCCGCACGTCGGGCACGCTCGCCCCAGGAGAAACGATCACTGTGTACGTCATGGTGAACCGCGCGCGCGAGCCGGTCGGCGCGTGGTCCGCACGGATCGGCGTGGAGCCGTCGGGCGCGGTGATCCGCACGACGGGCTGGGGAGCCTCCCCGGAGGACCCGGACCCCGGCCCGGACCCGGAGCCCCCGGACCCGACACCGACGGAGACGGAGTCCCCGTCCCCCGAGCCCCCGGACCCGACCCCGACAGAGACGGAGTCCCCGTCCCCGGAGCCCCCGGACCCCACGCCGACAGAGACGGAATCCCCGTCCCCAGAGCCCCCGGACCCGACCCCCACGGACAGCGAGACACCCCCATAAGGGACTGTGCCGGATGTACGGCTCCGCCGCGCGGGCGCGATCACAGGTGCGCCCCGCACAGGTGCGCCCCGAAGGGGCGCGGGGAACCGCGCGAGAGTGGAGCAGATGCCGCACATACCCACCCACCCCGAGCGGGCTCGCCCCAAGGCACCACCCACCCCACCCAGCCACCAGCAGGTTTTCGGGAAGGGGCGGGGAGGGGCCTGGCCCGCCGCAGGCGAAAAAGACGTCCGCCCCGGGCCACCGGACCCCAAAAAGGCCCACCCCGGGGGCAACGCCCCCTACGCCCCCGGGTCCGCGGGGTGGGGCGCCATGGGCAGCAACGAGGCGAGGCGCGCCTCGCACAACCCCACCAACACCTCGTACGCCCCCGCCCCCATCAGCTCCCGGAGCTCCGGCGCGTACGACTCGTACACCGCCTTCCCCGCCCCGTGCGCGGACGTCGCCGACGTGCACCACCAGTGCAGGTCGTGCCCGCCGGGCCCCCACCCCCGCCGGTCGTACTCACCGATGGAGATCTGCAGGATCCGCGTGTCGTCCGGCCGGTCGATCCACTCGTACGTCCGCCGCACGGGCAGCTGCCAGCACACGTCCGGCTTCGTCTCCAGCGGCTCCTTGCCCTCCCGCAGCGCCAGGATGTGCAGCGAGCACCCCGCGCCGCCCGCGAACCCGGGACGGTTCTGGAAGATGCACGACCCGTTCCAGCGCCGCGTCTGCCGCTCGCCGTCCTCGTCGGTCTGGATCCACCCGGACTCCGTCCCGACGTCGTGGAACTGCCACAGCTCAGGCGTCAGCCGCGCCACGTTCTTCGCGACCCGCTTCTCGTCGTCCTCGTCGGAGAAGTGCGCGCCCAGCGTGCAGCAGCCGTCGTCGGCGCGGCCCGCCTGGATGCCCTGGCAGCCGCTGCCGAAGATGCAGGTCCAACGTGACGTGAGCCACGTCAGGTCGCAGCGGAAGACCTGCTCGTCGTCGTCCGGATCGGGGAACTCCACCCACGCACGCGCGAAATCCAGGCCCTTCTCGTCACTTTGCAGACCTGCTTCGAGCTTCTTCGGCTTCTTGCCTTTGCCCGGCTTCGCCTTTTTCGTCTTTGGCACGGGCCAAGCGTATGCGCGCGATCGCAGTAGCGTTCCGTACATGAGACTCGGAGTCCTCGACGTGGGGTCGAACACGGTGCACCTGCTCGTGGTCGACGCCCACCCCGGTGCACGCCCTTTGCCCGCCCACTCGCACAAGGCGGAGCTGCGCCTGGCCGAACTCCTCGACGCGGGCGCGGGCGGGGCGATCAGCCCCGCGGGCGTCGACGTCCTGACCGCGACCATCGCCGAGGCCGTGCAGGCCGCCGAGGACAAGGGCTGCGAAGAGGTGCTGCCCTTCGCGACCTCGGCCGTGCGCGAAGCGTCCAACGCCGACGAGGTGCTCGCCCGGGTCAAGGCCGAGACCGGCGTGGAGCTCCAGGTCCTGACCGGCGACGAGGAAGCCAGGCTGACGTTCCTCGCCGCCCGCCGCTGGTTCGGCTGGTCCGCGGGCAAGCTCCTCCTCCTCGACATCGGCGGCGGCTCGCTGGAGATCGCGTACGGGATCGACGAGGAGCCCGACGCCGCGGTCTCCCTCCCCCTCGGCGCGGGCCGGCTCACCGCGGGCTGGCTGCCCGGAGACCCGGCGGACGCCCAGGACGTACGGGCGCTGCGCCGCCACGTGCGCGCCCAGATCGCCCGTACCGTCGGCGAATTCGCCCGCTTCGGACCGCCCGACCACGTCGTCGCCACCTCCAAGACCTTCAAGCAGCTCGCGCGCATCGCGGGGGCCGCCCGCTCGACCGAGGGCCTGTACGTGCAACGCGCGCTGACCCGCAAGGCACTGGAAGAGTGGGTGCCCAAGCTCTCCGCGATGACCGCGGAGCAGCGCGCCGGGCTCCCGGGCGTCTCCGAGGGCCGGGCGGGACAGCTGCTCGCGGGCGCTCTGGTCGCGGAAGGAGCGATGGATCTCTTTGGAGTCGAGGAGCTGGAAATCTGTCCGTGGGCGCTGCGGGAAGGGGTCATCCTGCGCCGCCTCGACCACCTCCCCGCCGCCTAGTGCGGCCCCGTACGCTGTCTTCCGTGGCAGAACGAGCGGTGAGCGTCCCGGGTGCGAAGGTCGCCCTGTCGACGGCCTCGGTCTATCCGGAGTCCACGGCGACGGCCTTCGAGATAGCCGCGCGCCTGGGGTACGACGGCGTCGAGGTCATGGTCTGGACCGACCCGGTCAGCCAGGACGTCGAGGCCCTGCGCCGCCTCTCCGACTACCACCAGGTGCCGATCCTCGCCGTGCACGCGCCGTGCCTGCTGATCACCCAGCGGGTCTGGTCGACCGACCCCTGGACCAAGCTCCAGCGCGCGCGGGCGGCGGCCGAGAAGCTGGGCGCTTCGACGGTCGTCGTGCACCCGCCGTTCCGCTGGCAGCGGCAGTACGCCAGGGACTTCGTCACCGGCATCTGGCGGATGGCCGACGAGACGGACGTCCGCTTCGCGGTCGAGAACATGTACCCGTGGCGGTACAAGGACCGCGAGATGCTCGCGTACGCCCCCGAGTGGGACGTCACGAAGGACGACTACCGCCACTTCACGGTCGACCTCTCGCACACCGCGACGGCCCGCACCGACGCCCTCGCGATGATCGACCGCATGGGCGACCGGCTCGCCCACGTCCACCTCGCGGACGGCAAGGGCTCCGCGAAGGACGAGCACCTGGTGCCGGGGCGCGGCACCCAGCCCTGCGCGGAGCTGCTGGAGGGGCTGGCGCACAGCGGATTCGACGGGCACGTGGTGATCGAGGTCAACACCCGCCGGGCGATGTCCTCCGCCGAACGGGAGGCCGACCTGGCGGAAGCCCTGGCATTCACCCGCCACCACCTGACCTCGACCCACACGAACGCAAAGCACCCCTGAAGGACGCGCCAGCGCCCCGTCAGGGGCGCGGGGAACTGCGCGAGAGTGGGGCACACGCCGCACCCACCCACCCCGCGGCAGCGGGCTCGCCACCGGCAGGTTTTCGGGAAGGGGCGGGGAGGGGCCAGCCCGCCGCAGGCGAAAACGGCACCCCGGGGGCGCCCGGACCCCCACGAAGCACCCGCTCCCGAAACCACCGCGGGTCCCGCGATCTGGACACCCTGTCCAAAATACGGAGCAGGGGCGTACCCTCGACCCCACGCCCCACCCCGCCCACCAAGGAGCGAGCGACGATGCCCGAGCTGAGGTCCCGCACAGTCACCCACGGCCGCAACATGGCAGGCGCCCGCGCCCTCATGCGCGCCTCCGGTGTAGCGAGCGAGGACATCGGCAAGCCCATCATCGCCGTGGCGAACAGCTTCACGGAGTTCGTCCCCGGCCACACCCACCTCGCCCCGGTCGGCCGCATCGTCTCCGACGCGATCAAGGCGGCGGGCGCCGTCCCCCGCGAGTTCAACACCATCGCCGTGGACGACGGCATCGCGATGGGCCACGGCGGGATGCTCTACAGCCTCCCCTCCCGCGACCTCATCGCGGACAGCGTGGAGTACATGGTCGAGGCCCACTGCGCCGACGCCCTGATCTGCATCTCGAACTGCGACAAGATCACCCCGGGCATGCTGATGGCGGCGCTCCGCCTCAACATCCCCACGGTCTTCGTCTCCGGCGGCCCGATGGAGTCCGGCAGGGCCACCCTCGTGGACGGCACGGTCCGCACCCTCGACCTGGTCGACGCGATCTCCGACGCCGTCAACGACAAGATCTCCGACGAGGACATCCTCCGCATCGAGGAGAACGCCTGTCCGACCTGCGGCTCCTGCTCCGGCATGTTCACCGCCAACTCGATGAACTGCCTCGCCGAAGCCATCGGCCTCGCCCTCCCCGGCAACGGCTCGGTCCTCGCCACCCACACCGCCCGCCGCGCGCTGTACGAGACCGCGGGCCGCACGGTTGTGGAGATCACCAAGCGCCACTACGAGCAGGACGACCCGACCGTCCTGCCCCGCGCCGTCGCGAGCCGCGCCGCGTTCGAGAACGCCATGGCCCTCGACATCGCCATGGGCGGCTCCACCAACACGATCCTGCACCTGCTGGCCGCCGCCCAGGAGGCCGAGCTGGACTTCGGCCTCGCGGAGATGGACGCGATCTCGCGCCGCGTCCCCTGCCTCGCCAAGGTCGCGCCGAACGTCGCCAAGGACCGCACGTACTACATGGAGGACGTGCACCGCGCGGGCGGCATCCCCGCCATCCTCGGCGAGCTGTACCGCGGCGGGCTGCTCAACGAGGACGTGCACAGCGTCCACTCCCCGTCCCTCGCCGACTGGCTCAAGAACTGGGACGTGCGCGGCGGCTCGCCCTCCCCGGAGGCCGTCGAGCTGTGGCACGCGGCCCCCGGCTGCGTCCGCTCCGCCACCGCCTTCTCGCAGTCCGAGCGCTGGGACGCCCTCGACACCGACGCCGAGTCCGGCTGCATCCGCTCCGTCGAGCACGCCTACTCCAAGGACGGCGGCCTCGCCGTCCTCAAGGGCAACCTCGCGGTCGACGGCTGCGTCGTGAAGACCGCGGGCGTCGACGAGTCGATCTGGACCTTCGAGGGCCCGGCCGTCGTCTGCGAGTCCCAGGACGAGGCCGTCGACAAGATCCTCCGCAAGGAGATCACGCACGGCGACGTCGTCGTCATCCGCTACGAGGGCCCCAAGGGCGGCCCCGGCATGCAGGAGATGCTCTACCCGACGTCCTTCCTCAAGGGCCGCGGCCTCGGCAAGACCTGCGCCCTGGTCACCGACGGCCGCTTCTCCGGCGGCACCTCGGGCCTGTCGATCGGCCACGCCTCGCCCGAGGCAGCGTCCGGCGGCACCATCGCCCTCGTCGAGGACGGCGACCGCATCCGCATCGACATTCCGAACCGCTCCATCGAGCTGCTGGTCGACGAGGACACCCTGGCCGCCCGCGAGCGCGCCCTGGGCGGCGTCTACGCCCCCAAGGACCGCGACCGCAAGGTCTCGCAGGCGCTCAGGGCGTACGCGGCGATGGCCACCAGCGCCGACAAGGGCGCCGTCCGGGACGTCACCAAGCTCGGCTGACCGCGCGGGCGCCGCGCGCGGCGCCCCCGAACGACGACGGGACCCGGCCACCCAGGCAGGGTCCCGTCACCACATCCGACACGCCCCCGAGCATCCGATACGCCCCCGAAGCCGCACCGGCCCCCGAAACCCGCCGGAACCGGCCCCCGGCAGGCCCACGAAGAGCCCCGCACCCCGGCCCCCCGGCAGCGCTGTCTCCGGCGCCCCGCCTCCAGCCCCTGGCCCCCCGCCTCCGGCCCCCGGCAGCCGCGCCCTTCGCCCCCGCCCCCGGCGCCCCCGTACCCCGGCCCCTGGCAGCCCCGCCCCCGGCGCCCCCGCACTCCAAGCCCCTGCCTCCGACCCCCGGCGCCCCCGCGCCTCAAGCCCCCGCACTCCGGCCCCCGGTCCCTGCCCCCAGCGCCCCGCGCCTCAAGCCCCGAGCGGTGCCTTCGCCGGCGCCCTGGGCCCCGACTCGCCCCCGCCCGACGAGCCGCCCGAGCCGCCCGACGGCTTCTCGCCCGTCCCGCCATCCGGCGGCACAGCGGCCCTCTCCGGATCGTTCGGGTCGATCGTGAAGACCACCCCGCCCGTCGAGATGACGATCAGCGCCCGCCCCGCCCTGTACACCCGCGACCGCAGACCGCCCATCACCGTGTCGTGGTCACTGTGCGCACCGGTCTCCCACAGCGGCTCACCGGTCTTCGGATCCAGCGCCACCACCCGGCCGCTCGCGCTCGCCAGATAGAGCGTCCCGTCCACCTTGTCGGCCGTCGGCGGCCCGAGCTGCTCCACCGACGTGTCCCGCTCCCACAGCGTCTTGCCGGTCAGCGGCGACACCGCGGCGACCGTGCCGTTCTGCCGTACGAAGTAGAGGGTGTCCGCCAGCAGCACGGGCATGCCGCGCCACTCCGCGCTCAGCTTGACCGTGGTCTGCGCCCGCGTCGCCGGATCCACCAGCAGGATCCCGGTCACCACGCTGCTGTCGAACTCGCCCACCAGGCCCTCGCGCCACACCGGGAACGCCAGCCTGCCGCCCACCGACCCCAGAACCGCGTCGCCGCCCGCGGGCTCGGCCGTCTTCCGCGTCCTGCCGTCGCCCTTCGCCAGGTGCACCACCTCGCGGTGCGGGCCGCCCTCGGCGTCCCCGCAGAACGCGTACAGCTCCGCCAGGACCACCTGGATCCGGCAGCTCAGCCGCGTCGCGAGCCGCGACTCCCAGCGGCGCTCCCCGGTCCGCAGGTCGCGGGCCGTCACGGTCCGGTCGTCCGCGCCCACCGTCACCGCGAGCCCGTCGAGCACCACGCCCACGATCTCGGACTCCAGCGACGACGAGGGGCGCGTCCACAGCCGCTTCCCGTTGTCCGCGTCCAGCGCCGTCACGCGCTGCCGGTCGTCGGGGGTGGGCTCGGTGATCAGGACGACCCCGTTCTCCACGCCGATGGGCACCGAGCTGCCGATGCTGACGCTCGGGTCGACCGCGGGGGGCGGAGCGGCGCGCCAGACCGTGGCGCCGGTCGCGGTGTCGATCCGTACGGTGGTCACCGAGTCGCCCCCGCAGAACGCGGCTGTCCCCTCCACCACGCAGCCGATGCTGTTGAGCGGTACGCCCTCCGGGCCGGATTTCTTGTCCTCGTTCCCGGCCGGCGCGGTCAGCGTGGTCTGCCAGGGCTTCCAGCCCACGGGCAGCGGCAGGAGGGGAGCCTTGGTCCCCTTGCCCGCCGCCGCTCGCGGGGAGGCGGGGGACCCGCCCTCGTCGACGTACGTGCCGTCGCCGTCCATCCCGCCGTACGCGAGGAGCCCGCCCGTCACGCCGCCGAGGGTGATCACGGCGGTGACGGCCAGCGCGACCCCGTGCCCGCGCACCCGCCGGCGCAGCCGCGTACGGACGCGACCGCCCGCAGGAGCGGTGACGTCGCCCCGAGGCCCACCGCCCCCGACGCCCTCCTTCGCCCCGCCCTTCGCCCCGCCCTTCGTTCCGCCCCCGGTCCCGTTCTTCGCCGCGCCCTTCGCCGCGCCCTTCGCCCCGGCCCCCGGAGCCCCCGCCTCCTTCAGCGCCAGGAACTCCTGCGTCTCGCCGAGCCCCGCGAACAGCACCGCCAGCTCGGTCAGCTCCGGCCGCTCCTCCGGCTTCTTCGCCAGGCACCGCGCCACCACGGGCCGGAAGTCCTCCGGCACCCCCGTCAGGTCCGGCTCGTCGTTCACCACCTGGTACGCCGTCATGTACGGGCTGTCCGCGTCGAAGGGACCGCGCCCCACCGCCGCGTACACCAGCAGCGTCCCGAGCGAGAAGACGTCCGACGCCGGGCCGACCTCGCGCGGCCTGCTCAGCTGCTCGGGCGACATGAAGGGCGGCGTGCCCATGACGTGCCCGGTCGCGGTCAGATGGAGGCCCTGGCTCTCCGCGGCCCGCGAGATCCCGAAGTCGATCACCTTGGGGCCGTCGTCGGCGAGCAGCACGTTCGCGGGCTTCAGGTCCCGGTGGACCACCTCGACCCGGTGGATGTCGCGCAGCGCCTCGACCAGCCCCAGCGCCAGCTGCCGCAGCTCGACCCGGTCCAGCGGCCCGGAGTCCTTCAGCCGCTCGGCGAGCGTGGGACCCGGCACGTACAGCGTGGCCATCCACGGCCGCCGCGCTTCCGCGTCCGCGTCGACCACCGGGGCGGTGAAGGCACCGCTGACCCGCCGCGCCGCCGCGACCTCCTGCCGGAACCGCGTGCGGAACGTCGCGTCCGTCGCGTACTGCTCGTGCACGACCTTGACGGCGACCTCGCGGCCCGAGGAGGACCTGGCGAGGAAGACGACACCCATGCCGCCCGACCCGAGCCGGTCCACCAACCGGTACCCGCCGATCGCCTCCGGATCATCCGTCCCCAGCGGCACAGTCCCCGCCCCCCACTCAACGCCCTGCCGCCCCCAGCCTAGGCGGCCCCCACCGGCCCACCACGGCTGACCCGTCCCCGACCGCCGCCCCGGCCCGCCGCACCACCGCGAACCGCCCCATACCCGCCGCGGCGTCCCGCTCCTCAGTACCCGACCCGCTCCCCGGGCCCCCTCCGCGAAGCACCGCCCCGCACCCGGCCGCCCCGCGCCCGGCCTTCCCGCGCCCGGCCTTCCCGCACCCCGCCATCCCGTTCACCGCTCCGCTCCGCTCACCGCCCGCTCACCACCGCGCCGGATCCGCCCCCACGGCGAAGACCGAGCCGTCGGGAGCGGTGGCGAACACCCGGCCGTCCGCGACCGCGGGCATCGGCAGCGCGGCCGAGTACGTACGGCTCCCGCTCCCCATCCGCAGCTTCGTCTGTCCGAGCAGCACCCCGCGCCGCGCGTCCACGGCCAGCAGCCGCCCGTCCGCCGCCACCAGATAGACCCGCCCGCCCGCGGCGACCGGCCGCGACGCGCGCGCCACCGACGTCTCGCGCCGCCACAGCTGCCTCCCCGCCGCCGCGTCGACCGCGACCAGCGACCCGCCCGCCCCGAAGAGGTAGACGCGGTCGCCGTCGACCGCGGCCTGCGCCTGGTCGACCGGGGCGCCGAGCGGCAGCCGCCGCACCGAGCGGTCCGCGAGGCCGAGCCGCACCACGCCGTCCGTGTACCCGTCGGAGTCGGCGCTCAGCAGCACCAGCGCGCCCCCGCCCGCCCCCGCGGGCTCCAGCAGGCCCGTGAGCCGCTTCTCCCAGCGCGTGCGCCCGTCGCCCGGACCGACCGACACCACCCGCGTCGACGCGCCGTCCGCGGCGGCGGTCACCGCGAGCAGCGCCCCCTCCCCGTCCCGCGCGGCCACCCACCGGGTGCCGTCGCCCGCGCCCCGCCGGGTCCACAGCTCCTTCCCGGTCCGCCCGTCCAGCGCCCGCACCAGCCCGCCGCGCCCGGACAGCAGCACGACGTCACCGGCGTACGAGACGGAGGGGTACGCGGAGACGTCCGCGCTCCACCCGACCTTCCCCGACCCGGGATCGAGCGCTTCGAGCCGGTGCGAGCCGGACGGCACGGTGTGCAGCAGGCCCCCGCACAGCACGGGCGCCATGCCCTCCTCGCTCGCGCGGCCGCGCCCGCCGGACCGCGCCGACCACAGGGTCCGCCCGTCGGCGGGATCGAGCCGCACGGCGGCGACCCCCGGAGCCGTACAGAACAGGCCGCCGTCCGAAGGCGCGGCACACGCCGCCGTACGGCCGTCCGCGAACGAAACCTCCCAGGGCCGGAAGGCCGCCCCGGCCCGCGCGGGCCCCTCGGACCGCACCCCGTCACGGCGGTCCCCGCCGTCGCCGCCCCCGACGGCGAGCAGCGCGGCGACGGCCGCCCCGACGACGGCGCAGCCGAGCACGGCGACCCCGACACCCCGACGGCGCTGCCGCTGCCACGGCCACCGCTGCCGTGGAGCGGCCCCGGCCCCGGCCTCGTCCACAGCCCCGGCCCCATCCACGGCCACGGCCCCGGCCCAGGGCTCCGCCCCCGCCCCCGCCTCCTCCCGCACCACATCGGGCACCCGGAAGCTCTGCGTGTGCGGATGTGCGGCGGGGGACCGCAGCGCCACCATCACCTCGTCCGCCGTGGGCCGGTCGGCCGGATCCTTCGCGAGGCAGGCGCGCAGCACGGGCGCCAGCCCCTCCGGCACGCCCGCCAGATCGGGCTCGTTGTGCACCACCTGGTACGCGACGATGTACGGACTGTCCGAGTCGAAGGGCCCCCGCCCGGTCGCCGCGTGCGTCAGCACCGCGCCCAGCGCGAACACGTCGGCGGCCGGCCCGACGTCGCGCGGCCGCTGGAACTGCTCGGGCGCCATGAACGGCGGCGTGCCGATGAGCTTGCCCGTCTCCGTCCGCAGATCGCTGTCGTACGGCCGGGAGATCCCGAAGTCGATGACCTTGGGCCCATCCGCGGCCAGCAGTACGTTGCTGGGCTTGAGGTCCCGGTGGACCACACCGGCCCGGTGGATGTCGCGCAGCGCCTCGGCGAGCCCCGCACCGACCCTGCGCAGCTCGTCGGCGCCCATCGGCCCGTTCCGCTTGATGCGCTCGGCGAGGGTCGGGCCCTCGATGAACAGCGTCGCCATCCAGGGCCGCTCGGCGTCCGGGTCGGCGTCCACGACGGGCGCGGTGAACGCCCCGCTGACCCGCCGCGCGGCCGCCACCTCCTGGCGGAAACGCGCCCTGAACTCGGGATCGGCGGCGTGCTCGGCGTGCACGACCTTCACGGCGAGGCGCAGCCCCGACCCGGAGGACGCGAGATGGACGACGCCCATGCCGCCCGTACCGAGACAGGCTTCGAGCCGGTACTGGCCGGCGGATTCCGGATGTTCCGTCCGCAGCGGTCGCATCGCCACCTCCCCCGTTCACGGGCGACGCGCGGAGCCTAATCGATGGTGGGGCCGGGACGAACGGGCCTTGTTAGCCTGCGCGTCGCGCGTGCACACGACGACGAACGGGGAGCCCGGAATGGAAACGAACGAGCCAAGAGAAGCGAGAGAAGCGGAAGCGACGACCCTGTCCGCGAAGCGCTACGACGTGGCGCCCGGCTACCGCGTCAACGTCCGCAGCGGCCCCGGCACCGACTACCGCCTGCTGAAGGTCCTGCCGTACGGGGCCCGGGTGCCGATCAACTGCCAGCAGCCCGGCGAGTGGGTCAACGGCCCGTACGGCACCTCGAACATCTGGGACAACATCGGCAACGGCCAGTTCATCGCGGACGCCTACGTACACACGGGCAGCGACGGCTACGTGACCATCCGCTGCGCCTGACGCGGGGGGCGGGGGCCCCGGGGATAATCGCCCTTGTGAGCGAGAACCCCGAGAAGGACACCCCCTCCGTACCGCAGCCGGGCCCCCAGCCCGAGCCCATCCGCTTCTTCGGCACGAGCTGGGTGAACCACGACGACCACTACGCCCTGCGCCGGGCCGGCGTGGCGGTCGGCTCGCTGGCGGCGGCGGCAGCCAGCTGCCTCGTCCTGCGCTTCGCGTACGACGGCCTGCGGATGGCCGAGGTGGGCAGCGTGGTGAACCTGCTGCTGGTGGTCATGTTCTCGCTGTGCAGCGCACTGGCGTTCCGCAAGACGTGGGAGGGCTTCTCGCGCCGTCCCGCGGACCCGGTGCGCGAGGAGCAGCTGCGCAGCTTCAAGACGATCGGCTTCGTGGGCGGCCTGCTGGCCTACTTCCTGCGCTCCCTGAAGGAGGCCCCGGGCGAGGGCCTGCGCAGGGCGGAGTACGAAAAGGCGAAGACCCAGTACGAGAAGCGCAGGGGCGCCAGAACAGGCAACCCGGCAACCCGCAAACGCAAGCGCAAGTAGCACCCCGCCAGGGGCGAGTGCGCCCCGATCGGGGCGCGGGGCTGTGTCCGTTGTGCGGCTCCGCCGCGCGGGCGCGAGCACAGGTGCGCCCCTTTAGGGGCGCGGGGAACTGCGCGAGAGTGGGGCACATGCCGCGCATACCCACCCACCCCCGAGCGGGCCCGCCACAAGGCGCCACCCACCAGCCACCCGCAGGGACAGCCCGCCGCAGGCGAAACGGCGCCGCGGGGCGACGCGACTGCGAAGATGACGCCCATGACGAACAAGACAGTCGCGGTCCTGGGCACCGGAAAGATCGGCGAAGCCCTCCTGAGCGGCATGATCAGAGGCGGCCGCCGCCCCGCCGACCTCCTGGTCACCGCCCGCCGCACGGACCGCGCCGAAGAACTCCGCACCCGCTACGGAGTGGAAGCCGTCAGCAACGCGGAAGCCGCCAAGCGGGCCGACACCCTCATCCTCACGGTGAAGCCCCAGGACATGGGCAAGCTCCTCGACGAGCTCGCCCCGCACCTCCCCACCGACCGCCTCGTCATCAGCGGCGCGGCAGGCATCCCCACCGCCTTCTTCGAGGAGCGCCTGGCCCCGAACACCCCGGTGGTCCGCGTCATGACGAACACCCCGGCCCTCGTGGACGAGGCCATGTCCGTCATCTCGGCCGGCAGCCACGCCACCGCCGAGCACCTCGCGCACGCAGAAGAGATCTTCGGGGGCGTCGGCAAGACCCTGCGCGTCCCGGAGTCCCAGCAGGACGCGGCCACCGCCCTCTCCGGCTCGGGCCCGGCGTACTTCTACTACCTGGTCGAGGCGATGACCGACGCGGGCATCCTCCTCGGCCTGCCCCGCGCCCAGGCCCACGACCTGATCGTGCAGGCCGCCATCGGCGCCGCGGTGATGCTCCGCGACAGCGGCGAGCACCCGGTGAAGCTCCGCGAGGCGGTCACCTCCCCGGCGGGCACCACGATCAACGCGATCCGTGAACTGGAGAACCACGGCGTACGCGCGGCCCTCATCGCGGCCCTGGAAGCGGCCCGCGACCGCAGCCGCGAGTTGGCCACGGGCAACGGCTGAGCAACGCCCCGACCAGCAGCGGTTGACACCTTTGCCACAGATCCGTAATGTTCTCCGAGCTGTCCGACGTGAGCACCGACTTCGGTTGGTCCCCGGACGGCCATTCCGCACCAACCACTTCAAGCGAGCGACTTCACCGTCGCCTCGTTTTCCGTGCGTTTTTGCGAAATGAGGAATGCGCGTTCCCCGGAACGCCCCCGATTAGCGTCGGGGCCCAGGATTCCGCTAAAGTCTCACTCGTCGGAACGGCCCAACAGCCGTGAAGGCGACTCCCGCTGACTGGGAATCAGGCCCGAAAGGATCTGATAGAGTCGGAACCGCCGGAAGGGAAAGCGCGAAAGCGCCGGACCGGAAAGCACCGAGGAA
>NZ_JBITHO010000011.1:0-345958 GCF_044458065.1 Streptomyces sp. NPDC050504
GGCCCAGAGGGCCGGCTCCGCCGTCCCCGGCTCGGATCGCTCCGCGATCCGGCCTAAAAAGCAGCTAGCTAGGGGTGAAGGGGCCCGTCTCCTGGTCTGGAGTCGGTGGCTGTCTGATGAACCATCAGGCAAACCTGATGGTTCATCAGAAATGGTGAACAGCGCCTCCAATTCCGCAAAGTGACGATCCACCCCAACCTACGCTTCAAAATAAGTCGAAGCTAGCTTCTGAGATCACAGCATCCACCCTCTCGGACAGCAGACCCAGTCCGCTCGTCGCGAACCAGTGAAACTGCACAGTGCTCCACCAACCCGCGCAGACACAACGAGCCCGCACGACCGTCACTCCACCCAGCCAACCCGCACAACCCGCACAACCCCAGGTCACCAGCATGACGACTACTCAGCTCCACCGACCGGCGATACCTCGCCCGAGCGAAGGGCTCTTCCACTGGATGCGTCCTCTTCGGCGTGGGCCGTAGGGTTGTTTGTGTGATCGATACGGTTGTTTTCGATGTGGGTGAGACGGTCACGCGTGATGACCGGTACTGGTTTTCGTGGGCCGACTGGCTCGGCCAGTCACGGCATACGGTCTCCACTCTGGTAGGCGCGGTAGTGGCACAGGGCCGTGACAACGCGGACGCACTGCGCCTGCTGCGCCCAGGGATCGATGTGGCTGCGGAGTACGCGGCCCGAGAGGCAGCGGGCCAGGGCGAGCAGCTCGACGAGACCGACCTGTACGAGGACGTCCGTCCCACTTTCACAGCCCTGCGCGAGCGAGGCATCCGGGTAGTGGTCGCGGGAAACCAGACAGTCAAGGCAGGGTGCCTCCTGCGGTCGCTAAATCTTCCCGCGGACCTGATCGCGACGTCAGGAGAGTGGGGGATCGCCAAGCCAGACACGCGGTTCTTCGAACGCCTCCTCGTCGAGACCAGCAGCCGCCCGGAACACACGCTCTATGTCGGTGACCACCCGCAGAACGACGTTTTCCCAGCGAAGGCGGCGGGGCTTCGGGCCGCGCATCTGCACCGTGGCCCTTGGGGACACCTATGGGCAGACAACCCAGAAGTAATAGCCGCAGCCGACTGGCGCATCAGCTCCCTAACCGAACTCACCGACCTCATCGGGGAGTAGGCCCGGGGCGCAGCAGGTGGAGGGTCCCACCCGACTGCCATGGTCGGGGCGAAACCCGACACGGCCCTTGATGGATCGCAGGTCGCCGAGCCTTCAGCAGTCTCATCCAAGAGGGAACACACAGCAACGGCCTACAGCCAACCGAACTGGGGGCAGGCCGGCTCCTGGGCCGCATACTGACCACGCCGTTCCGTGCTCGTGCAAAGACGACGGTCTTCAACTCCGCGCTGCAAGACGCTAGTTCCCTCCTTGCTTGCACCAGTCGTACGCTGGCTGAATCGACAGGCATTGGAGGGTACGTGAACGTCCCTGACGACCTGAGTATTGGCGAGCGCATCCGGCTCCTCCGGGAGAGCCGGGGCATGTCCCGTGAGGTGCTCGCCGGGATGTGTGCCCACTCGGTGGACTGGCTGAAGAAAATCGAGACGGGCGAGCGCGACCTCCGGCAGCACGCTCTGATCATGAAGGTTGCCGCCGCCCTCCAGCTCACCGATGCGTCCGTGCTCACCGGGTCGCAAGGCGTGGGACAGGCCATCGCCCTCGGGCGGCTCCACCACCCTGGCCTCCCCGCGATCTGGGACGCGGTCATGACGCGCCGCCTCGCCCCCGCCCCCGTACCGGACACGGGCGACGTGGCTGCGCTCCAGGGCCGGGTGGATCAGACATGGCGGGTGTGGCACTCGTCCTCGTCGAACCGCACCGAGGTCTTGGCCCTACTGCCCGAGCTGATCCGTTCGGCCGAGGGTGCCGTGCGTGCCCTCGACGGGGACGGGCGCCGGGCCGCCCTGGTCGCCGCGTCCGACGCGTACCGGCTCACCGGGCAGGCCACCGCGTACATCGTCCCGAGCGAGTTGGCGTGGGTCGTGGCGGACCGCGCGCTTGCCGCAGCACAGGATGCGGACCAGCCCGCCGCCATAGCGGCCGCCGCCTGGAACCTCGGCAACATCCTGCGCGAGACGGACTACCCCGACGAAGCGCTGCAAGTGGTGACGGAGGCAGCCGATCTGATCCGCCCGCACCTGGAATCCGCTCCGGATGACTGGCACGGCATCTACGGCGCGCTGCAACTCCATGCCGCGGTGACGTCGGCACGGGCCAGCCGTGAGGGTGACGCGTGGCGGTACTGGGACGCGGGCAACCGCGTCGCGAAGTCCCTGCCCGCGTCGTACGTCCACCCCTCGACCGTGTTCGGCCGGGCCAACGTGGACTTCCACCAGGTGTCCGTCGCCGTTGACCTGCGTACGTCCCGCAAAGCGCTGTCCATCGCCGACGATCTCGACCCCGACGTGATGCCGTCCGTCGAGCGGCGGGCCCGACTGTGGGTCGAGGTCGCACGCGGACACCTCCAACGGGGCGACCGGACAGCGGCACTGCACGTGATGCAACTCGCCGTGAAGATCGGCGCGGAGACCGTGAAATACACCCCGGCCGCCCGGACAGCGGCAGCCGAGTTGTGGCGGGACGCACCGCGCGCACTGCGTCCGGAGGCAGCAACACTCGCTGAACAGATCGGGCTCCAGGCAGTGAGCTAGGGGACATGGTGGGCTACGGGGACATCCTGTCCCCGTTACCTGCCGGTAGCTCCTTTACGGTGACCGCTCCACGAAAGTCACCAAAAGGAGCGGCCATGCCTCCGACCTCGGACATCTCACTACAACGCGGTGCACCCGTGGCAGGCAAGATCCGTGAACCCTCAAGCACGTACGCCCCGGCGGCACAGCGATGACCCATACCGATACCCCCGAAGCCGTCGCCGCGTGGCTGGCGTCCACCGCGCCCGCGCCGGACACCGCCCACGAAGACTGGACCACGCCCCTGGGCGGAGTCGCGTTCCTCCCACTCGGCGTGCACTTCGACGCCATCCGCATCCCGATCGGCCTCATCCGCGCCGCCGCCGGAAGCGACAACGACCCCGAAATCACCCCCGTACTGGAGGAGCTGCTGAGCGGCGGACCTGTCCTCACCGACGGCTACCGCTGGTACCACGCCCTCGTACCCCTCGGCACACAGAAGACCTGGACACGTACCGACGCGCAATGCGTGAGCGACGGAACCTGGCTGTACGTCCCCCACCCGACATGGACATCCTGCGGAATCTCCTGGGCCGTACCACCAACCCGGGTAGGCGCCACATGCACAGCAGCAGACGTGGTGCGACTACTGGAACGAACACAGCGAACAACAGGGACAACACTGTGATCGAGGTACCGTGCTGCACACACTGCGGCAGCTCTCAGGACATACGCGTAATGGCCTACGTAGATGCGGCGTCGGGACCACCAAGGACGGTGTACGCCTGCCCCGAACACCACACAACACCCACCCCACCACCCGAACAACCAACCTGCACAACCCCAGGTCACCAGCATGACAACCGCTCAGCCCCACCGACCGCCGACAAAGCGGAGCTGGACGCCGATCTGACGGCCTCACAGCACCCCTCCCCACCCCAGAGAACGAGAACGGCCCCGAGCGCCACGAGGCACACAGGGGGCCGCGCCGCGCGCGAGAGACCGGTAGCGCCTCGGGCCCCCGAGGGGCGCACCGCGCCCGTTCCTCCCCTGCCTCTTCTTCCGGACGACGACCTTGACGATGAAGTCGACCGTGCGGGCGAGCGTGTCGTGGGCGGCGCGTGCCCCTTCGCGAGCTGCCGTGAGGCCAGCAGCGGCGGAGTGCTCGTTGCAGATGGGCAGCGTGCACGAGAGCTGCGTCGTCGGCCTGGCGGACGACGGGGCGGAGGGCACGGAGCGCAAGCATGGGGCAGAAACGCCGGTGGCCGGTTCTTGGTCAGCTGATCAAGAACCGGCCACCGGCTCCGTGGTGTCCAAGGAAGGTCAGGCCGCCACCGGGAGCGTGTGGCCCTGGGCGACCGCGTTGAGCAGCTGGGACCGCTCGATGCGGTAGGTGCGGTGCGCCCTGCCCGAGCCGTCGGAGGCGAGGACCTCGTGCTTGCGGAGCAGGTTCATGCTCTTCTCCACCGAGGCGAGGCTGAGGCCGAGCGCGTCGGCCAGGTGCTTCTGCGTCGGTCCGTGGACGATGGCCTCGCCCCGGGGGACCAAGCCGACTTCGTCGAGGAGTTCCGGGGTGTGGGAGAGGTAGTGGAGGAGCTGTGCGACTCGGGCGAGTGTGGGGCGCTGGTCCAGTCCGTAGACGAGGTTCATGACCCCCTGGTGGTCCGTGAGGACGTGGTAGAGCATGCGCTGGACCGTCAAGTCGCGGACGGCCCAGCTGCGGAGGACGTCGCGGGAGACTCGAATGCTCCAGGACACGCAGAGGTATTCGACCCAGGTACGGCGGGCGGGGAGGCCCGTTTCCCGGAAGATGTCGAGGTCGCCGACCCAGTGCGCGCCGGCCCAGAGCCGGTCCCCACCGTCGAGGTCGAGGACGACGCCGTCGATGAGGATGTCGACGTACGCGTGGCGGCCGGTGGTGCTCGGGCTGACGCGGCCGGGGTTGTTGCGGATGAGGAAGCTGCCGGAGGCCAAGGCCGCGGCGGCCTCGGCGGCCACGCCGAGCATTCCGAAGTAGCGGCCGAGGCGGACCTCGACGTTGCTGCTGCGGGGGCGGGTCTCGTCGCTGGGCGTCGCCATGTCAGTTCCCCTTCGGGACACGGCCGTCGAGGATGGCCGTGGAGAAGGGGCTGGCGGCCGCGTGGGCGGAGGCCGGGGTCGGCGGCGTGGCGGCGGGTTCGGCGAGGATGCGGATGATGGGGACCATCGCGGCGATCAGGCTGCCCATGGCCAGTAGGACGGCGGCGATGCGGACGGGTGTGGACTTGAGGTTGAAGATCGCGTAGCAGGCGGTCCCGAACACGGTCAGGAACAGCGCCACTGCTGTGATCAGCGCGGGCGTGGACAAGCGGACCCCTATGGGTAAGGGGCGGTCGGCTGCTCGGCTGTCTTTCCCTGGCGAGGGGAGACAGCCGAGCCCGGCACAGAGCCGGAGACCGCCATGAACTCTTCTGGACTTCGTGCATCACCAGTCGAAGTTCTGCCCCAAGAGGCGGTCTTCTGCGACCGGTGTCCAAGGACTCTACCGACCCGCGCCGCAGACGCCCAACAACCCATATCCGTGGGGGAAATCGATCAGATTTAGCGCATGTGAACGAGTAGATCGTTGAGATTACACGGAGTGTGACGAGGTCAACACAGAATCAAGTTTTCCGTGCCGCAAGACCCATACTTTTACGGATTCTGCCGCTCGATGGGAGAAGAACCCGTAAAACTGCGGCATAACTCGGCAGTAAGCCCGGTTACATACTTCGTGCTGGACATGGGCCCTGAACTCGCCTGGACTTCAGCATCATCGGGCGTTCCGGAGGGTGGCTCCCTCCGGGAGCCCGGTGGCCAACGTCGCGTGAGAGCCCGCCGGTTCCGGCGGGCTCTCCGCATTTCGGCACCCGAAATCATCACGGCAAAAGCCCCTGGCACGGCGGCCCGCCGACAAGGGCATCCTCTTGTCCTTGGCCTGGCCCTACTCGTTGGGCGAGAAGTGGGCCGAGACCTCCCTGGAGGGCGAGGCGACGAAGACGAAGTGGTCGCTCTCCAAACTGAAGCGCATCGCCTTCGGCGGTCTGCCCCTCGATGTGTCACCGACGGAACTGCGGACCTCTTCTGCGGATCTTCAGCGCCGCCTACAGCTCGTTGAGACCAGGCGTACCACCCGAGGACCAGGCGGTGGCCGCCGGTGCGCACTGTGCGGCGATCTCCGCCCTTGGCGCCCCGGGAGGGGAAACGAGGCGAACGCGCGGGAGATCGCCGTACAGCACGGTTCTCGGGTGTCTACGGGCCGATGCCCATGTCCCGGATGCGGGAGAATCTGCCCTAGAACGCGCAGGAGACGATCCCGGTGCTGCCTTCGCGGTTCTTGGCGACGATGAGGTCGATCTCGCCCGCGCGCTCGTGCTCGGGCTCGTAGTAGTCCTCGCGGTGCAGCAGCACGACGGCGTCGGCGGCGTGACGCGGGTCCGGCCTCGATCGCCTGACGCAGCTTCCACGCGTCGGCCCGCGTGGACAGGCATCCGTAGAAGGCCGTCCGAAAGCGTGACAGTTCCGAGGATCCATCCCGCTTGCCGACCGGTGCCTGCACACTCGCCCCACGGCCTTCCTGGTGAACTCCGGTCTCTCGTCGGAGAGTTCAGGATCACGAGGGCCGCCTCATACCCTGCAATCCATGGGTGTTCTCCGGGCGCGGAGATGTCCGGTGGCCGCCGCACTCATGGCGAGAACGAAAAGGTTCGCTCCGCAGGCGCGGAGCCCGTGCGGGTGATTTCTCGGCTTGTGCGGCGCGGCGTGGTTGGTCGGCCGTTAGCGTCGGGGATCCGCTCGCACAATCAGGGAAGAACGCATGGCGTTTCCGCAGTCCGCCGCGGCCATGGCTACGGCGACCGTCCTCGCGCTCGCCTCCGCGAACGCCCCCTACGGCGCTCCCGGGGCGGTCGCGGCCGCGCCGTGCGTCAGGGGCGAGACCGAATCCCGGGGCAGGTCCGCGGTGGACGACGGCGAGATCCGCTACACGGAGACAACGAAATTCGACGACCTCCGCACGCATGCGATCACCGCGTGGAACGCGTTCCGGAAGGTCGACATCACACCGGACGGGGCGACCACCGTCAACGATCTGGAGTTCCGCGACTACTCCAGGAACACCGCGACCGCCGCCTACTACGAGCGCCACGGCGGGACCGCCCAGACGGACTACATCTTTCTGAACAAGTATCAGATCGACGGCTACTACAGGAACGAACCGTCGATGCGCCGGAACATCGTCGTGCACGAGCTCGGCCATGCGCTCGGCCTCTGCCACAAGAGCGACCGCGTGAGCAGCGCTCTGCGCACGGGCGTCAGTACGACGCAGTACCCGACGGTCGTCGACAAGGCCAACTACCTGAAGCTGTGGGGATGATGAAGCGCACCGTGCTTCTGTCGCTCGCCGGGGCCCTCGTGCTCGCCGGGTCGGCGACGACCGCCGCCGTGGTCCTCCAGGGTGGCGCCGTCACCGTCAGCGCGGTCTGTGTGCCGGTCCTCGACACCGACCGGGACAAGGCCGGTGTCGTCGACCACGTCGCCGTGGTGACCGCCACGGGGCGGTCCCGGCCCGTACCTGCCTCCGACGGTGCCGAGAAGGTCACCGTGCAGGTCGCGGTGGACGAGGTCCTGAAGGGTTCCCTTCCGCCCACGATGCCCATCGACCAGAGGGCCGGGGACCGCGCACACCCGCGGTTCGAGCAGCAGCCGCTCGTGCCAGGCCACCGGTACGTGATCGGCGTGCACAACTGGAGCGCCGAGAACGGCTCTACGACGGTCGGCCGCAGTGCGTTCTTCGCCACCGGCGCCGACGGCGCGCGGCTCCAGGTGGAGCGGAAGCGCTGGAAGGACGCCGTTGCCCACCAGAATCCCGAGCGTCTCCAGCCCGGCTGCAACGACATGGTCACCGTGCCGTAGGAACACCGTGTGGGCTTCGGGTCAGGTGGTTGTGGTTTGGGTGATTCTTTGGCTCAGGCTCTTGGCCATTTCTGTTGCCATCACCGCTTGGCCCGAGGTCGAGAAGTGGATGCGGTCCTGGCTCAGCAGGTCGTCCCGGGTGTTGATGGGGTGGTCCCACATGTCCACCACTACGGCCTCGTACTCCGCGGCCAGGCCGCGGGTGATGTCGTTGATCTTCGCTACGCGTTCGCTCCAGTCCGGGAAGACGGGGATGACGTACGCCCTGCCCAGTGTGAAGGTCGTCAGTTGGGCCCCGGTTTTCGACGCCAGGTCGTACATGCGTCGGAGGTTGCGCTCGATCTCTTCGAAGTTCGGTTCCCGGCGCACCAGGTCGTTGGCGCCGCACGGCAGGTGGAGGAGGTCGGGGGCGAACTCCAGTGCCCGGTCGATCTGGTTCTCCAGGGTCTGCGTCGTCGTCGCGCCGATCTCGGCCGTGTTCAGGTACTCCAGGTCCGGCCGGACGCGGCGCAGGACGTCGGCGAACCTGTCGGACCAGCCCTTGTCCTCGTAGCCCGGACTGGGGTCCCCGGTGCCTGCCGACAGGCTGTCTCCGATCACGGCGAACCTGTTCCAGGGGGCGTCGAAGAGCAGTGCCGCGGCCTCCAGCGGTGGCAGGCAGTACGGGTCGGACTCCTCGGTGAGGCGGGTCGAAGTCATGCCGAAAGAGTACGGTCGATCGTATGTATGGGCAAGGGTCGGGTCGTCCGGCGGCGGCGGTGTCAGAGCCGTGCGTCGGTCATGGCGCGCTCCCGGTGCCGCACGGCCGAGGGGATCGTGTACTGGGTGGCGGGATCGTGCGTGGCCCGGAGTTCGGTGCCGGGCCTGATGCCCAGTTCGCGGCTCAGTACGAGCTCCGCGTCGTTGTAGGCCTCGACGGCCTCGGCGTACCGGCCCATGCGCTGGAGGGCGATGATGTGCCGTGCGCGCATCGACTCGTTCAGCGGGTCCTCGGAAATGAACTTCCTCGCGTTGAGGGCCACTTTCTGGTTGTGGTCGAGCGCCAGCCACGCGTCGATCAGTGTCGCCCGTGCCGCGGCCCGCCATCGGTACAGTTCGTCCGCCGCGGTGGTGACCAGGGGGCCTTCGAGGGCGTCGATCAGGGCGTCCCCCTGCCACAGGGAGAGGGCGTCCTCCAGGATGGTCGCGACGACCGAAGGGGTGTTCGGGGCCAGGTTCAGCGCGTGCTCCACCAGCCGTACGAACCGGTTGGCGTCCACGGCGTCCCGGTCGATGTTGAGCCGGTAGCCGCAGTGGACGGTCTCCACGAGGCCGGCGTTCCCGCCGTGCCGGTGCAGCCAGCGGCGCAGCCGGGCGACGTGGGCGTGCACGGCGTTGATCGCGTCGCCCGCGGTCCGGACGAGGTCCAGTTCCTCGATCAGTTCGTCGCGGCGGACTTCGCCTTCCGCGCGGAGGGAGAGAACGGCGAGAATCGTTCTCAGTTTCGCCCCGCTCAACATTGCTTCGGTATTCTTGAGAACGATTCGCTGTGGGCCTAGAATATGTATTCCGTCGACGCTCACTGTCCTTCTCTCCTGTAGTAAGAGATCAGCGCTTACGTTTTTCTTCGGAATCACGGGACAACGACAGGGAGATCTTACGGGGTTCGCATGTTGTCCATGTAGCCCCACGTTCAAGTAGCACCGCTCGGCATTCCCTCTCGCGTGTGAGTAGGGACCACTCGAACGTGCGGGGCGGCGGGCCGGTGCGATGTGCGGAACAGACCGGTGCATCTGGCGGCAAACGCTGTACGATCGACCGTATGGGAAGTGCAACGGAGCCGGTCACCGCACGTTCGAGTGCCCTCGGGTCGCGTGCGCTCCTGCCCCCGGAGCAGTCGGGGGTCACGGACAAGCGCCTTCTGCGCGGTGCCCGTACGCGGAAGATCGTGCTCCGCCAGGCCGTCGACGTCGCCTCGCTGGAGGGGCTCGGCAGCATCAGCTTCGGCCATCTCGCGCTGGCCACCGGACTCAGCAAGGCCGGGATCCAGACCCTTTTCAAGACGAAGGAGATCCTTCAGGTCTCAGCCGTCGAATTCGCGCGCGAGCTCTTCATCGACGCCGTCATCCGACCGGCCAGATCGGCACCTCACGGTGTCGCCCGGCTGCGCGCCCTGCTCGATCACTGGACCGTGTACGCCGAGACTCCGCTCTTCGCCGGGGGGTGTTTCAGGGCGGCGAACCTCGCGGACTTCGACAGTCACCCCGGGCCGGTCCGCGATGCGCTCCTGAACGATCAGCGGGAGTGGCACGGGGTCATCGCGGCCGAATTGGGCCACGCCGTGGAGAACGGTGAGATCGCCGAGCTCGACGTCGAACTCGCGGTCTTCCAGATCGACGCGCTGCTGTGCGCCGCGAACACGGCCCTGCAGGCCGGGGACACCGGTGCGGTGGGCAAGGCCCGTCGCATCATCGACGGCCTGCTCGTCGCTCCGCGCTCCTGACGACGCCGATGCGGCGGGCCCGTTCAGGGTCCGCCGCATCGGCGTCTTCGCGTTGTCGTGGGGCGTCAGCCTGCGGACGCCGGCCTTTTCGGGAGCATGAAGACCAGTACGGCCGCCAGGACCGCGATGACGAACGTGGTCAGGGACGACATGGCGAAGGCATGGCCCGCGGCCTCGACCCGGCCGTCCTCCTCGGGGTGGAAGGTGTTGAAGAAGACCGCTCCGATCACGGCCACGCCCAGTGCGCCGCCGACCTGTTGGGCGGTCGACAGGGCCCCCGACGCCATGCCCACGGTCTCCGGGGCCAGCCTGCTCAGGACCGTGTTCAGCAGGGGCGTGATGAGCAGTCCGCCGCCGACGCTCTGCAGCATCAGGGTGGGGATGACCAGCAGCGGCGTCAGCCTCGGTCCGGAGAGCAGGACGACGGCGGTGGTCAGGTAGCCGGTCGCGAGCACCACCGCGCCGACTTCCAGGACGCGTCGGCCGTACTTCGGTACGAGTCTGCCCGCGATCTTGCTGAACACGAAGAAGGTCACCGCGGCCGGGGTGTAGACCAGCCCCGCGCGGAACGCCGACATGCCGAGCCCCTCCTGCATGGAGACGGACAGGGCGAGGTAGTAGGAGGTCAGCAGGGCGTACACGGCCAGGACCAGGACGATCCCGAGCGAGAACGAGCGCTGTGAGAAGAGGCTCAGCCTCAGCAGCGGGTCTCCGCCGCGCTTTCCGATGCCGCGTTCCAGGACGCCGAACAGGGCGAAGGCGACGACGCTGGCGGCGAGGCAGGCCCAGGTCCACCAGGGCCAGCCCGCCTCGCGCCCCTGGATGAGCGGGAACGTGAGCAGCAGGAGGGCGGCGCTCAGGGCCACCACGCCCGGAAGGTCGAGCCTGCGGGTGCCTTCGGCGCGGGATTCCGGTACGTACTTCGACGCGCAGACGATCGTCACGATCCCGATCGGCACGTTGACCCAGAACACCGACCGCCAGTCGCTGCCGAAGAGGTCGGCGCCGATCAGCAGGCCTCCGACGAGCTGGCCGCTCATGGTCGCCAGGCCGATCACGATGCCCAGGGTGCCGAACACCCGGTGCCTCGCCTGCTCGGGGACGGCGAGCGTGATGACGGCGAAGACCTGGGGCACCATCAGGGCCGCGCCCAGGCCCTGGGCGATGCGGGCCCCGATGAGGGTCTCCGGATTCTGGGCCACGGCGCAGGCCAGCGAGGCCAGCGTGAAGACGGCGGTGCCGGTGACGAAGATCCGCTTGCGTCCGTACAGGTCCGCGAGCCGGCCGCCGGTGATCATGAATACGGCGTAACTCAGCTGGTAGCCCGCGAGGATCCACTGCAACTGGCCGACGGACGCGCCCAGGTCGGCCTGGATCGCGGGGCCGGCGACCACGACGATGAACGAGTCGAGGATCGCCATGAACATCCCGACCATGACGACCGACACGGCGGGCCACGGTACCGCTGGAGCGGCTTCCGGCTCCGCCGAGACGGCTCCCACTTCGGCACTCGTCACGAGTGCACCCCTTTCTCGTCTCCGCTCCGTGCCGCATACGACAGCCCGTGAAGCAACGCAGCAAGTCCGCTCGGGGCCCCACTCAAGATAGGTGTACGCACGACCGTATGTCTACATCAGCCGCGCTTCCGGGCGCGACCGGCTGCCGCGGGCCGCGGGACGGAGACGAGCCGCCGGCCTTCGGGGCGGGCCGACAGGACGAACGCCTGCGGATCGGGCCGACGCGTGGCCCGCCAGTAGGACGTACCGGTTCCCGGCCAGGACTGGCGGTTGCTCCCCGTGCTGTCCAGGAACCAGCTGTGGCAGCCGCCCGTGTTCCACACGGATCGGCCGAGCTTGTCGTGCAGGCGGGCGTTGAACGCGCGCTGGACGTCCGCGCGCACCTCCATGCGCGTGGCCCGGCGCGCCCTCATCAGGCGCAGGCACTCCACGACGTAGTGGAGCTGCGCCTCGATGACGAACAGGATCGACTGCGCGCCGCCCCCGGAGTTGGGGCCCATCAGCATGAACATGTTCGGGAACCCCGCCACCGTCGTGCCCAGGTGCGCCGTCATTCCCTCGCGCCACGCCTCCTGGATGGTGATCCCCCCGCGGCCGACGATGTGTTCGCTCGCGCAGCGGTTCTCCGTGGAGAATCCCGTGCCCAGGATCACGACGTCGGCCTCGTGCAGATCGCCGTCCGCGGACTTGATCCCGGACTCGGTGAACTCCGCTATCGGGGAGGTGACCAGGTCGACGTCGGGGCGCTGGAGGGCCGGGTAGTAGTCGTTGGTCAGCAGGATGCGCTTGCAGCCGATCTTGTAGTCGGGCGTCAGCTTCGCGCGCAGCACCGGATCGGGCACCTGCTTCTCGAGCATGCGCAGGGCCGCGGTCTCCAGGAGGCCGAGGAACCTCGGGTTCAGGAAGGCGAGGACCGGGACCTCGTGCGTCCAGTAGGCGGCGAGCCGGTAGAGCCGCTGGGTGAAGGGCAGGGCCCTGAACATCTTGTGCTCGAAGGAACTCAGCGGCCTGTCGGCCTTCGGCAGCACCCAGTGCGCGCTGCGCTGGAAGACGTCGACGTGGGCCGCGGTGCCGGCGATCTCCGGGATGAACTGCGCCGCGCTCGACCCGGTGCCGACGACCGCGACGCGCTTGCCCTTCAGGTCGACGGAGTGGTCCCACTGCGCCGAGTGGAACAGCTTCCCCTCGAACCTGCTCATGCCGGGCAGGTCCGGGACGCTGGGCTGGTGGAGCGATCCGTGGGCCAGGACCACGATGCGCGCGCGGTACTCGCGGCCCGAGGCGGTGCGCACGGACCACCGGTCGGTCTCCTCGTCGAACTCGTAGGAGACGGCCTCGGTGTTGAAGCGGATGTGCGAGTCGAGGTCGTGCTCCTTGGTGACGCGCTTGATGTAGTCGAGGATCTCCGGCTGCGCCGCGTACATCCGGCTCCAGGCGCGGTTCGGGGCGAAGGAGTACGAGTACATGACGCTCGCCACGTCGCAGGCGCAGCCGGGGTAGGTGTTCTCCCGCCAGGTGCCGCCCACCCCGTCGGCCTTCTCCAGCACGACGAAGTCGGAGTGGCCGGCGGCGAGCAGCTTCATCGCCATGCCGAGGCCGGCGAGCCCGGTCCCCACGATCAGCACGTCCGGCGTCTCGACCGCCTCCGATGCCTCTGATTTCGCCGGTGTGGAACTCATCGGGCATCTCCTTGCCTGCTTGGTTGCCGAGCCGGGGGACGTGCGGGACGCGGTCCGGTGTCCGGGACGGCCCATCATCCGCGACGGTTCTGACACCGTTCTGCCCTGTGCCCTGGGCCGGTTCAGGGCCCCGTCAGAGCCCGTCTGGAAGCATCCGGGTGTTCACCGTCCGGGCCAGGTGTGATGGGAGCTCCGATCCCCCTTGAGTCCTACAGACCAGAACGAAACGGCAGGTGCTCCTCGCGGCGCGGCCGCCCGGGACGGCTCCCGGGCCGGTCCGCCGCGGCGCACGAACATCCTCGTGATCGGTGGCGGGCTCGCCGGGATCGCCGCCGCGGTCCGCTTCCGCCGCGAGGGGTGGGACGACTTCCTGGTCCTCGACCGGGGCGCCGAGGTCGGCGGCACGTGGCGCGACAACACCTATCCCGGCGCGGCGTGCGACGTGCCGTCGCACCTCTACTCCTACTCCTTCGCCCTGAATCCGGGCTGGAGCCGGTCCTTCTCCCCGCAACCGGAGATCCAGGAGTACATCACCCGCGTCGCGCGCCGCTACCGCATCGGGGACCGGCAGGTCCTGGGGTGCGAGGTGCTGAGCGCCCGCTGGGTCGAGGGCGACGCCGTGTGGGAGGTCGAGACCACCCGGGGGCGGTTCGTCGCCGACGTCCTGGTGGGTGCGTTCGGAGCGCTCTGCGAGCCTTCGCTGCCGGACATCCCGGGGATCCGCAGGTTCGCGGGGAAGGTCTTCCACTCCGCCCGGTGGGACCACGACAGCGACCTGGACGGCCGGAGGGTCGCGGTCATCGGCACGGGCGCGTCGGCGATCCAGATCGTGCCCGCCATCGCGCCGCGGGTCGCCGAACTCCACGTCTACCAGCGCACCGCCCCGTGGGTGCTGCCCCGCCTCGACCGGCGCTACTCCGCCTTCGAGCGCCTCGCGTGCCGGTACGTGCCCTTCTACCAGCGCCTGATGCGCGGCGGCATCTACTGGGCGCACGAGGCGCAGGCCATCGCCCTGGCGAAGAAGCCGGGCCTGATGCGGCCCGTCGGGCTGCTCGCGCGGGCGAAGCTGCGGCGCGAGGTGCCCGACCCGGTGCTGCGCCGGCGGCTCACCCCCGACTACCGCGCCGGGTGCAAGCGGCTCCTGCTGTCGAACACGTACTACCCCGCCTTCCGGGAGGAGCACGTCACGCTCGTCACGGAGGGCATCGCCGAGGTCCGCGAGAAGTCCGTGGTCACGACCGACGGGACCGTCCGCGACGTCGACGCCCTGGTCCTGGCCACCGGGTTCCAGGTGACCGACTCCCCCATGTACCGCAGGCTCTTCGGCCGGGACGGCCGGAGCCTGGGCGAGGTGTTCGACACCGTGGGACGCCAGTGCTACAAGGGCACGGCGATCGCGAACTTCCCCAACATGTTCCTGCTGGTCGGCCCGAACACCGGCCTCGGGCACAACTCGATGATCTTCATGATCGAATCCCAGGTCAACTACCTGGCAGGTGCGGTCGCGGCCATCAAGCGCGGGCGGTTGCGCTCGGTGGAGGTCCGCGCGTCGGCGCAGGAGGACTTCTCCCGGCTGTTGCAGCAGCGGCTGTCGCGGACCGTCTGGAACGTCGGCGGCTGCGCCAGCTGGTACCTGGACAAGCACGGCGCCAACACCACGATGTGGCCCGGTTTCTCGTACGGGTTCCGGCGGATCACGCGGAAGTTCGACATCGGCGCCTACCACGTCTCGACCGGAGGACCACAGTGACCAGGAAGCCGCACGACGTCAGCTTCAGCGGGAAGACCGTCGTCATCACCGGCGCGGGGTCGGGGATCGGCCGCGCGCTGGCCGTGCGCCTGGCGGGTCTCGGCGCCGACCTCGCCCTGTGCGACGTCGACGGCGACGGCGTCGAGGCGACCGCCGTGCGGTGCGAGGGCCTGGGGGGCCGGGTGCGGACCGACCGGCTCGACGTGACCGAGCGCCGGGCCGTCCTCGCGTACGCGCAGGAGATCCGCGCGCACTTCGGCACGGTCAACCAGGTGTACAACAACGCGGGCATCGCCTACTACGGCGAAGTGGAGCGGGAGTCGTTCAAGGACATCGAGCGCGTTCTCGACGTGAACTTCTGGGGCGTGGTGAACGTGACCAAGGCGTTCCTGCCCCACCTGATCGCGTCCGGTGACGGCCACGTCGTCAACGTCTCCAGCCTCTTCGGGCTGATCACCTATCCGGGGCAGAGCGCCTACAACGCCTCCAAGTTCGCGGTGCGCGGGTTCACCGAGTGCCTGCGCCAGGAGATGCTGCTGGCCCGGCACCCGGTCCGGGTGACCTGTGTGCACCCCGGCGGCATCAGGACCGCCGTCGCCCGCAACGCCACGGCCGCCGAGGGCATGGACGCGGCCCGCATCGCGCGCGCCTTCGACCGGCGCCTGGCGCTGCACAGCCCCGAGATGGCGGCCGACACCATCGTCGAGGGCGTCGCCGCGCACCGCGCGCGGGTCCTCATAGGCGCGGAGGCCAAGGCACTCGACCTGCTGGGGCGGATCAGCCCCACGGGCTCCCAGCGGTTCGGCACCTGGATGTCCCGCCTCATCAGGCTTGCCCCGCGCCCCGGGAGGACCGCGTGAAGGCCGTGCCGACGCTGCCCGTGCCGCTCGCGCGCGCGGTGCTGCACCCCTGGTTCCGCCTGGTCTTCCAGCACCGTCTGCCGTGGCGGGCGCAGCGCGTCCTGCTGGACCTCGTCGCCCGGGTGCAGCCGCTGCCCGCGGGCACCAAGGTCCACGCGCTGCGCCTCGGGAACCGGCCGGCCGAGCGGATCACCGTCGGGGCAGTCTCCGGGGCGGGGGCCGTGCTCTACCTGCACGGCGGCGGGCACACGGTGGGCTCGCCCGCCACGCACCGGTCCCTGGCCGCGCACCTGGCCCGCGAGATCCACCGGCCCGTCTACCTGCTCGACTACCGGCTCGCCCCGGAACACCCCTGCCCGGCGTCCACGACGGACGCGCTCGACGCGTTCGGGGCCCTGGTCGCCGTGGAGGGGCACGCCCCGGAGTCGATCGTCATCGGCGGCGATTCGGCGGGCGGCGGCATCGCCCTGGCGGCGGCGCAGCAGCTCGCCGCGGACCGGGGGCCCGGACCCGCGGCACTCGTCCTGATCTCCCCGTGGGTGGACCCCTCCCAGGTGGCCGACCGCGAGCGCGACCTGGTGATCAACCGCCGGTGGGCGCTCGCCTGCGCCGCCGCCCACCTCGGCGCGGGCGATCCGTCCGATCCCCGTTACGCCCCGCTCCTGGGGCCGTCGGCCGGACTGCCGCCGACCTACCTCCACACCAACACCCGTGAACTCCTGTACGCGCAGTGCCTGGACCTCGCGGTGTCCCTGCGGCGCGGCGGCGTCCCGTTGCGCTTCGCGGAGAGCGCCGTCCTGTGGCACGCGGCCCAGGCCCAGGCGGGGTTGGTCAGGGAGGCGGCCGAGTCGCTGCGCGACATCGGTGCGTTCCTGACGGCGAACTGGTCGCTCCAGCGGGCGTGATCCGCCGGGGCGCCGCCGTGCCGGGGGGGGCATTGTGCCGGGGGGCGCGCCGGGGGCGCTGTGCCGGGGGCGCTGTGCCGGGGGCGGGCCCTTTGCTCACGGTCCCGTCGGTGCCAGGCCCAGCTTCGCGGCCCACACCTCGGCGAGTCGCGATGCCATGCCCGGCGCCCGCAGCACCGGTGCGGGCGGGGCGAGGGGGATCGCGCCTGCCGCTGTGGACGGATCGGCCGCGGCCGCGGCGAGCAGGTCGCGGTAGCGGCGCGCGAACAGTCGTGCCGTGGCCGCGTCGGACGGCCCCTCGGCGTGGCGCAGCACGAGTTCCGTCGAGGTGGCGTCGAGGGACAGGACGCACCGCGGCCCCGGCGGACCGCCGCTCACGAGCAGTGCGGTGATCTCCGTGACCTCGACTCCGGGAAGGCTCGGCGGAACGGGTCTTCCCGTCACCCGGAAGGAGAACCGGACCGGTAGCGGGCCCGCGGCGTCGGCCTGCGGGTTCCCGTCCGTGACGTACGCGCCCAGCCTGGCGGCCTCGCGGAGGAGCAGCGCGGCGAAGGGTTCATGGGGGCGATAGGCGCTGTGCGGCGGCACGACCCGGTCGGCCGGTTCTGCCGCGTGCTCGTACGACGAGGGACCCTCGCCTCCGTCGAGCCGCACGAGGACGGTGGCATCCGCCGACCCCGGCCAGCGCGCGAGCAGCACTTCGAGCCCGGCGAGCAGGACCGCGGACCGGGGCACACCGCACCGGTCGGCCAGGGCGGCGGCCTTCGCGAGCACCACAGGATCCAGCCGGTGGCGGACCACAGCGGCGGTGGAAGGGTCGCGCGGACCGCGGTACGCCGGGGCGACCAGCAGGACGTGGTCCCGCGTCCCGAGCCGGAACAGTTCGGCGCGCTGTTGCCCCGGGGCGGTGGGGTCCGGTCCGGTGGCGGGGTCCGGTCCGGTGGCAGGGCGCGCGGCCAGCAGGGCGCGCAGCGCGTCCAGGTCGGGTACGTCGCGGGCGGTCAGGGTCAGGGGTGCGGAAGCGTCCTCGCACCGATGAGCGTCCTCGCGCCGACGGGTGTCCTCGCGCTCACGGGGGGCGAGCGCGTCGAGGGCCCGCGTCAGTGCGCCGGCGTCCAACTCGCCCTCAAGCCTCCAGGCCAGGACAGGCACGGTGGCGCTCCCTTCCGTCGGGCGGGGGCGTGGTCGCCGCTACTTGTCGGGGAGGTCGGCGGCCCGGCGTCGGGCGTCCGCGCGCACCGTCTCGTAGTACTCGGCGACCCGCTTGGAGATGTTGGCCGCGGTGTTCCTGGCGGCGGTGGCCACGAACGGCTCCAGGGACTTCTCGATGGCCCGGCCCGCGATCCCGCCGGGAAGCCGGAACTCGATGCGGAACTCGACCGTGCTGTGGGCGGCGTCGACGGCGGCGAAGTCGAACGTCGTGGAGGAGTCCATGCCGGCGACCGACTTGTAGGCGATGCGGGTGTTCTTCTCCCACTCGACCGTCTCGATGGTCGACTTCAGCGTGGAGGGTCCGATCTTGGAGACCGCCTCGTACATCGATCCGGGACCGTGGTCCAGGGCCCCGGCCGGTCGATAACTCTCCATCCCGTGCCAGTATTCGGTCACGTTCCGGTAGTCGTCGAGGTACTCGAAGGTAATGTCGAGGGGGGCATCGCAGGTCGCCGTGAAACGGACTTCGGTCATGGCGGGAATCCGTTCTGTGATCGATGATGAGGATGCGCGGAAGGAGCAGGATTCGAACCTGCGTGGGTGTGAACCCGACCGGGTTTCCCCGGTCCTCGTTAGGCCGCTTCGAGTACCCTTCCAGGGTTTTTCTCACACGATGTTCGTCACCCGGACCACGCTCCAGAGCGAGCGCGGCGATATCCCTCCGTCGAATGCGAAATACTCGGGCAGTACCGCTGTCGGGCACCACTTCGACTTGTATTCCAGCTGGCTCTTCGCGGGATACACGCGGTCTCCGTGGTCGGCCATGAGCCGGACGATCCGGGCGGCGGCCCGGCTGGCGGTCGGGAGCCGGTGCGCGTCGTCCAGGCCGGTGAACGGGGTGAAGCCGAAGTGCAGCCAGGGCGCCCCCAGCTCCCGTACGCGGTCGATGGCGTGGGAGTTGATCGCCTCCATGACGCCCGGCGGGCAGTCCGGGAGACGGCGGCTCAGGTCGTGCAGCCATCCCGGGCGCGAGCCGTAGGCGGGCGCGTAGGAGACGTACCCGACCGCGGTGCCGTCGATCTTCCCGACGAAGAGCTTGCGCAGCGGCTGCCAGGGGCCGCCGACCTCGCCGATGAGGAAGGTCAGCTCCTTGACGTGCCTGCCCTTCTCGCGCAGCCACCGCGCGTCGATCGCTCCGATGTCGTCGGCGAACTTCTCGGCGTCGACCTCGGACACCTCAAGTCCCGCGCGGTGTGCGCGGGAGATCTTGTTCCGCAGGCGTACGAACCGCTTCCCGCGGAGGCTGAAGTCGGTGAGTTCCACGGCGTAGGAGGCCCCGACCTGGTTCACGGTCAGGCCCAGCTCCGCGCAGAGTTCGGCGTCCTCGCGCTGCAGCTGGACCGCCACCACCCGGCGGCCGCTGCCGTGCGCGTGTTCGAGGAACCTGGCCTGTAGCTCCTTCCTGTGCGGGGCGTCGGTGAACGGCCCGCCGAACTGGATCCACCTGCGGCCGTGCGGCCGGTAGCAGACGAACCCTTCCAGACCGGCGGCGGTGAAGTATTCGTTGCCCCGGTTGAGGACGAGGAACGCGCTCGGATTGTCCGCATACAGCTCAAGGGCGGAAAGCGTCGCGCTGTGGACCCCCGGCTGTGTCGGATCGGGCACCTTCATGCTCTGTCCCCACGTTCGGCAATTCGTTGGAAAGAACGTTAGCGATGCCCTCTGACGCCCCGCCCACTTCACGGCCCACGGGGCGTCAGGGGCGTTTCAGAGCCGCCGCCAATACTTCGGCTACGCATCACCGACACAGGCGGCCGGACATCACATGGCCGCCGGAATCAAGATTGCGGAGGCCGCTCTTGACAGCGCACGCCGAGGCCCATCGCATACCTTCATTGAGCAGTTACGTACGCGGAAAGGACGTGGAGAGCGGCCGGTGGGTCTACGTGCTCTCGCCCCGTGCGGTCCTGGACGATTCGTTCGCAAGCCTCAGTCTCAAAAGGAAACTCGAGTCCGGCCGGATCTCTCCGGGCGAGGTACCCGCGGGCGTGATCGCCGGCCGGGTCGCCGAGGCCGACAGGGAGACCCAGCTGGACGCGCTGGCGGCGGCGGCCGAGGCGAGCCTGGTCTGGCGCGCGGTACCGCTCACGACGCGGTTCGACGCCTGGATGGAGCTGCTGCGCGCCGCGGTCCTGGAGCACGGGGACGAGCTCGTCCGGCTCCTGACCCTTGAGGGCCACCCCCTGGAACTCGCCAAGTGGGAGATCTCCGGGATGCGCGAGCTGACGCGGAGCGAGACGACCGACTACCTGCGCGGGCAGCTGTGGCAGGAGTTCTCCGTCGACGGCCGCCGCAACATCGTCCGCCGCCAGGCCGACGGCGTCGTGTGCATCGCGCCGCCCGCGAACGCCCCGCTGGTCAGCGCGCTCCTGGGCACCATGTGCATTCCGGGGGGCAACGCGGCCGTGGTCCGCGCGCCGCGCACCGCGCCGTACGGGGTCACCCACGCGCTGCGCCGCCTGATCGTCCCGATCCTCGACGAGATCGGCGCCCCGCCGGGCCTGCTCAACATCGTGTGCGGGCACCCGGGTCCGATGCTGGACGACTGGATCGACAGTCCGCACGTCAACGACATCATGTACTTCGGCGACGTCCCCAACGGCCTGAAGCTGGAGGGCAGGTGCGTCGAGGCCGGCAAGAAGCCGATCCTCGAACTGGCCGGCAACGACGTGGTCCTGGTCTGGAAGGACGCGGACCTCGACCGGGCCGCCGACGCCCTCACGGAGAGCTTCTACGGCTCCGGGCAGCTGTGCATGATCCCCAATCAGGCGGTGGTCCACCCGGACGTGGCGGACGACCTGATAGCCCGCCTCGTGCGGCGGGCGAAGGCACTGCGCCCCGGCTACCCGGACGAGCCGGGCGTGCTCCTGTCACCGGTGCTGCGGCACGACAGGTTCAACGACTTCCTGGCCGATGCCGTCGAGCACGGCGCGACCGTCGTCACCGGCGGCAACGGCATGCAGATCGACGGGGAACGGGACAGCTCCGGGTTCTTCCTCGAACCGACGGTCCTGCGGATCGACGGCCTGGGTGACGCACGCGCGTCGAACGTGGTCAAGCACGAGACGTTCTTCCCCCTGCTGCCGGTCGTCGTCCCCGAACCCGCCGACGACGAGACCCTGCTCGACGGCTTCGTCGACTTCGTCAACACGAACCTCTACGGGCTGCGCAACTCGCTGTGGGCGGGCGACGAGCAGGTGATCGACAGGTTCGTCGCCGAGACGGTCAAGGGCGGACTCCTCAAGGTCAACGACTCGCACATCGCCTTCACCGCCCCGCTGCCCTCCCACGGGGGCACCGGACTGACCGGCGGCGCCTTCGGCGAGGCCAACTACCCCGTCCTGAGGACCACGCACGTCCAAGGAGTTTCCATCGTCGCTCACGGTTCCCCCCGGGCGCCGCGGGCGAAGCGGGAGGAGGAGCGCGATGCGCACTCTTGACGAAGCACGGGCGGTCTGCGAGAAGCACCTCCCCGGCCTCCTGTCCGAACTGGCCCGGATCCCCCTCGCCGAGCTGGAGAAGCCGGGCAACCGCGGCCTGGAGCTCTTCCGGGCGAGCGGCGGGCCCGCCCTGGTCATCCCGAAGGCGTACGCGGGCTCCGGCGCGTCCCCGCTGGAGGCGATCCAGGTCACCCGGGCGATCGGGGCGGCGGCCCCGTCCCTGGCCGTGGCGTCGACGATGCACCACTTCTCGGTGGCGACCGTCTTCACCCTCGCCGAGAGCCTGCGGTCCAGCGGCGTCGAATGGGCGCTGCTGGAGGGGATCGCCGGGCAGAACCTGCTGGTGTCCTCCGGGTTCGCCGAGGGGAACCCGGGGCAGGGCATCCTGTCCCCCACCGTCGGCGGCGTGCGCAAGGACGGCGGCATCGTCGTCAACGGGTCCAAGCGTCCCTGCAGCATCTCGCGGTCCATGGACCTGCTGTCGGCCAGCGTCTCGGTGCCCGCCGACGGCGGCGGCTCCGAGACGGTCCTGATGCTCATCCCGGCGGACACCCCCGGCGTCTCCGTCCACCCGTTCTGGGGCAGCAACGTGCTGGCCGGCGCGGAGAGCGACGAAGTCCGGCTGACCGACGTCTTCGTCGACGAGCGGCTGGTCGTCCCCCTCGACACCGGTGAGCGGGGCGAGCTCGACGAGTTGCAGACCGTCGGGTTCATGTGGTTCGAGATGCTGATCACCTCCTGCTACCTGGGCATGGCGAGCGCTCTGGTGGAACGGGCGCTGGCGAGCGGGAAGCTCGGCGCGGGGCAGGTGGCGGACCTGGGCATCCGCATCGAGACGGCGGCGCAGCTGCTGGAGGGGATCGCCCGGCAGCTGATGGCGAAGGAAGGCGACAACGCGGCCCTCACCAAGGCCATGATCGCCCGGTACGGCGCCCAGGAAGCGATCGTCGACGCCTCGAAGAGGGCGGTCGAGGCGCTGGGCGGAATGGCCTTCATCGCCTCGCCGGACGTGGCGTACCTCGGTGCGGCCTGCCACTGCGTGAGCTTCCACCCGCCCTCCAGGCCCAGCACCAGCGGGGCCCTCGCCGCGAACTTCTCCGGCGACGTACTCAGGTTCGAGTGAGGTATCGGATGCCCGGGAACACAGCGTTGGACAACACCCCCGTGACGGACGGCGGGCGGGTGGCCGCGGCCTACCGGCGCAGCATGAGTTCGGGCCGCGCCCGGCTGGCCGAGGTGCTGGGCGGCCACGTGGAGGTGGAATCGTCCGGTGCCTGGCTCACCACCGCCGAGGGGCACCGGTTCCTCAACGTCGGGGGGTACGGGGTGTTCATCACCGGTGCCCGCCATCCCACCGTCGTGCGCGAGGTGGAGCGCCAGTTGCGGGCGCACCCCATCGGCACCCGGATCTTCCTGGACCCCGCGGCGGCGCGGGCCGCGGAGCTGCTGACGTCGGTGACGCCCCCCGGGCTGGAGCGCGTGCACTTCTCGGGCTCGGGGACGGAGGCCGTGGAGGCGGCGATCAAGCTCGCGCGCCTCAACGGGCGGCACCGTCTGGTGTCGATGACCGGCGGGTACCACGGCAAGACCATGGGCGCCCTGTCGCTCACCGCCCGGGAGACCTTCCAGCGGCCCTTCCGGCCCCTGCTCCCCGACGTGGAGCACGTCCCGTTCGGGGACGCGGCCGCGCTGGCGGAGGTGCTGGGCCGGCATCCGGGCGAGGCGTGCGTGGTCGTCGAACCGGTGCAGGGCGAGGGCGGCGTGGTGATCCCGCCGCCGGGCTACCTGCGGGCCGTCCGCGCGGCGTGCACCGAACACGGTGCGCTGCTGGTCGTGGACGAGGTGCAGACGGGCCTCGGCAGGCTCGGGGCGTGGTGGGGGTGCGACGCCGAGGGCGTCAGTCCCGACGTCCTCCTCTCGGGCAAGGCGCTCGGCGGCGCGGTGCTGCCGGTCGCCGCGACCGTCGCGACCCAGGAGGTCTTCGGCGTACTCGACCGGGACCCGATCCTGCACACCTCGACGTTCTCGGCGGCGCCGATCGCGATGGCCGCGGTGAGCGGGGCGGTCCTGGCCATCCGGGAGGACGGTCTGGTCGAGCGGGCCGCCGCCCTGGGCGCCCGGCTGACACCGGAGTTGGAGCGGATCGTCGCCGCCCGCCTGCCGCACCATCCGTGCGAGGTGCGCGGGGCCGGTCTGCTGATCGGAATCGAGTTCGCGGACCCCGCGATGGCGGCGGACCTCTTCATGGCGCTCGTCACGCACGGCGTCATCGCGAACCTGTCGCTCAACTCGGACCACGTCGTGCGCCTCACGCCGCCCGCGACGATGACCGATTCCGACGTGGCGTTCCTTTTCGAGCGGTTCGAGCGGGCGGCCGTGACGGTCGCCGAGCGGAACCCCGAGTACGAGGTGCTGGCAGATGCGTAGCCTGGAACTGAAACTCCGGTCGTCCGCCGCGGACGCGGACCTCGCGTACCGGCGCATCACCGACTTCGAGAAGTACCCGGAGTTCGTGGACGAGGTGCGCTCGGTGGTCGTCCAGGGCGACAAGGACGACGAGCCGCTCGTCAGCGAGTGGGACATCCTCTTCCGCAACGGTCCCCTGCGCTGGTCCGAGGTGGACTACTTCCAGCCCGACCTGCGCCGGATCGTCTTCGAGCAGACCACGGGCGACTTCGAGGTCTTCCGCGGCTCCTGGCAGGTGGATCCCGTCGCGGGCGGTTGCGAGGTGACCTTCGAGGCCACCTTCGACTTCGGCATCCCCAGCCTGGCGGGCGTGCTCGACCCCATCGCGACGAAGGTCCTCAAGGAGGCGATAGCCACCATCGTCCACCGGCTGCTCGGGGAGGCGCACGTGGTCGACGACCCGGCGACCGCCAGGGCGTTGGTCGCGCGGCTCGGCGCGCGGCACGTGTCCGACGCCGCCCCCGCGGCGTGAGGGGAGGGCGGCCATGGACCACGTGAACCGTTTCGAGAGCAGGGTGACCTTCCGGCTGCTGCGCCTCGAATACGGCGTCGCGCTCCTCGCGTGTGCGGTCCTCTTCCTCCTGCACCTGTCCGAGGTGCGCTGGTGGGCCGCGGTGCTGCTCTTCCTCTACATCGACCTGATCGGCTACCTCCCGGGGGCGGTCGCGTTCCGGCGTTCGGGCGACGGCCGCATTCCCCGGGTCTACTACGTCCTCTACAACACCATGCACAGCTTCCTCACGCACGCCGTCGTGCTCGGTGTCTGGGCCGCTGCCTGGGGCCCGGAGTGGGCCTTCCTCGCCGTACCGATCCACCTGTGCGGCGACCGCGCGCTGTTCGGGAACTTCCTGAAGTCCTTCGCGGTGCGGTTCGAGCCGGTGGCGGTCCCGGCGTTCGTGGAGTTCGAGAAGCGTGTCGTCGCGCAGAGCGGCGCGGAACGTCCGACACCCGCACGGGTCTGAGGTGAGGAACACATGTCCCAGAGCAGTGAACGCCCGATCATCATCGGCGCGGGGCCCGGCGGCCTCGCGGTGGCCTGGACGCTGAAGGAGGCAGGTCTCGACCCCCTGCTCATCGACCGGGAGAGGCACGCCTGCTCCAGCTGGCACAGCTACTATCCGTCGCTGCGGATGAACTCGTGGCGCCGGCTGAGTTCGCTGCCGGGCATGCGGCTCTCCGCGGAGTTCGGCCCGTGGCCGATGCGCAACGACTTCCTCACGTACATGAAGAAGTACGTCGAGGTCCTCGACCCGGACGTCCTGTACGAGACCGACGTCCACCGGGTCGACCGGGAAGCGGGCCGGTGGACCGTCCGCACCTCGGGCGAAGAGCTGTCCGCGCGGAACGTCGTCGTCGCCACCGGGCTGCACCGCAAGCCCTTCGTGCCGGACTGGCCGGGACTGGACGGCTTCGAGGGGGAGTTCCTGCACGCGCGGTCCTACACCGTGCCCGATCCCTACGTGGGCAAGGACGTCCTGGTGGTCGGCTGCGGACCGACGGGGATCGACATCGCCGTGGCCGCGGCGAACGCCGGTGCGTCCCGGGTCCGCATGTCGATACGCAACATGCCGGTGCTGTTCAAGCTGAGCCCGACCACGTCCCTGCTGTGCCAGGCCATCAAGCACGGTCCGCTGCCCGACGCGCTGGTCAACCGGGCCAGTCTGCTGATGCACAAGATGCAGTGGGGCGACCTGTCGGCCTACGGTCTGGCCGCGCCGAAGGAGGGCACGATGGCCGGCGTGGCCCGCATCGGGCACTCGTACGGGGCGATCGACCGCGGGCTGATCCCCGCCGTCAGGGAAGGGGCGATCGAGATCGTCCCGGGCGTCACCGGCTTCGACCGCAAGGCCGTGCTGCTGGAGGGCGGTACGAGCATCAAGCCCGACGTCGTCATCGCCTCGACCGGGCAACGGCCCGACATGGAGGGCTTCCTGGGGCACCTCGGTGTGCTGGCGCAGCCCGGCGGACGGCCGGTCGTCCACGGCGGGAAGACCGCGCCGCACGCGCCGGGCCTGTACTTCCAGGGCTACCGGCTGCCGCCCGGCCAGCTGCCCGACATGGCGACCGACGCGCGGGCGATCACCCGGGCCATCACCGGTACCCGGCGGTTCGCGCTCGCGGGCCTGCGGCAGGGGCGCCGATGAACGCGACCGGTACCTCCTGGGCGGGCAGCGCGCACCTCACTCCGCGCCCCCGCCTGTACGGCACCCGCCGCTGCGACGTCGCCGTCGTCGGAGCGGGGCTGACCGGTCTGGCCACCGCGGTGGAGCTGCTCGAACTCGATCCCGACCTGCGGGTGGTCGTGGTGGAGGCGGACCACGTGGCATCGGGGGCGAGCGGCCGGGGCACCGGGCTGCTCGGGCCGAGGATCGGGCCGGAGCTGAGCGTCGCCCGCAGGCGGTACGGCGACGACGTGGCGCGGGCCTCGCACCTGTGGTCGATCGCGGCGGTGCGGCACGTACTCGCGCTGGTGCGGCGCCACCGCATCGCCTGCGACCTGACCCCGGGCAGTCAACTCGTCGTCGCCCGCGGGGAGGAGGCCGCCGGCGAGCAGTTGCGCGAGGCCGACGCGGCGGACGCGCTCGGCCTTCCCGTCTCGCTGGTCGGGCGGGACGAACTGCCCGCCGTGGCGGCCGGCTACGCGGGCGCGCTGCGCTACCCCGACGCCGCGACGCTGGATCCGGCGGCGCTCACCACGCAGCTCGCCCGGATCGGCGAGCAGCGCGGGCTGACCGTCTTCGAGCGCAGCCCCGTGCGCGGCCTGCGGCGGGGGCTGCTGTGCACGCTGTCGACCGACGACGGCGAGATCGTCGCCGATCACGTCGTGCTGGCGGTGAACGCGTTCGGTGCGACGCCGGGGGCGCCGACGGGAGTGGTCGGCCTGCGGGTGCAGGCCGGGGTGACCGGGAAGCTCTCCTCCGAGGCGCTCGCGGCGCTGGACGGGCTGCGCACGGAGCCGCTGATCGAGCGGGGGGAGCTGTCGCCGTACTTCCGGCTCACGCCCGACGGGCGGGTCATGGTCGGCGGCGGAGCGGTGCGGCGCGGCCCCCGCGGTTCCCGCGCGCCGGTTCCCGGCCTGCTCCAGGATGCCGTGCGGGCCCTGTCCCCGGTGCTCGCCGACGTCGAGATCGAATCCTCCTGGGCGGGTCCGATCGGCATGACCCGCGACGGCTTTCCGGTCGTCGGCGCCCACCGCGACGACCCCGGGCTGCACCACGTCGGGGGGTGCAACGGGCACGGGCTCGCGATCTCCGCGTACCACGGTGCGCGGCTGGCGCGCCAGATCTTCGAGGGGGACGGGGACGACCTGTCGTTCGCCCTGCCGTGGATGCGGCCGAAGGCCCCGTGGATGCCCCGGGGGCGCCTCGTGGACCGGGTGCTCGACCGCTACCTGGCGCACCTGACGGCCGAGGCCGGCCGGCCGTACGCCCCGGGCCCCGGCCCGGCCGGGCCGGGCGGCCGCGCATGAAGGACGGAGAGACCCGCATGAGCAGCGTCGGACGCGACACCACGAGCGCCAACGAGCGGTTGGCGTCGTCGGCTTCGATCAGCGCCGTGTCGATCACCGATTCGATGGGCCGGATGCCTCCGGGACCCTCGGAATCCGTGCTGAGGCAGACGATCCGCTTCCGGCGGGGGCGCCAGCACTACCTGCCGCGGATGCACGACCGGTTCGGGGACGTCGTCACCCTGCGGGTGGTGCCCGGCGGCCCGTTCGTCATCCTGCGCGACCCCGAGCACATCAAGGAGGTCTTCCGGGGCGCACCGGAGGTCTTCCACGCGGGCGAGGGGAACTCGCTCCTCGTACCGATCGTCGGGCGGCATTCGCTGCTGACCCTCGACGCTCCCGACCACAAGCCCGCGCGCAAACGGATGATGCCGCCGTTCCACCACGACCGCATCGCCGCGCTGACCGCGACGATGCGGGAGATCGCCGAACAGGAGGCACTCAGCTGGCCGGTGGGCGAGCCGGTGAAGTTCCTGGAGCGGGCCTACGCGCTCACGTTGAAGATCATGGTGCGGGTGGTGTTCGGCGTCGACGACCTGCGACGCGCGGACGAGCTGAGCCGCGCCCTGCGCCAGGTGTCCGACATCGGACTGTCGGACATCCTGGTGTGGATCCGCCCGGAGCTCGGCAAGGTCTGGCCGTGGCGCAACGTGGTGCGCAACCTCGAACACGCCGACGCCCTGATCTACGCGGAGATCGCCGCACGCAGGCGCGACCCCGGGCGTTCGGACCGCACCGACGTCCTGTCGATGCTGGTGGAGAGCGAGACGGACGACGAGGTCGTACGGGACGAGGTCATGACCTTGCTCGTGGCGGGGCACGAGACGACCGCGGTCGCGCTCGCCTGGCTCTTCGAGCGCCTGCTGCGCCATCCGAAGGTCCTGGCGCGGGTGCGCGAGGGCCTCGACGATCCCAAGGACGCGTACCGCACGGCGGTCTTCAAGGAGGCCCTGCGGGTCCGGCCGGTGATCCACAACGTGGCCCGGCGGCTGACGGAGCCGATCGAGCTGGGCGGCTACCGGCTTCCGGCCGGAGTCGCGGTGCTGCCGTCCGTCGGCGCCGTGCAGATGGATCCGCGCCTGTGGGGCGCCGACGCGCGGCGGTTCCGGCCGGAGCGCTGGCTGGAGGGCAGCACGCCGCAGAACGCCTGGATCCCGTTCGGCGGTGGCGTACGCCGCTGCATCGGCGCCGTGTTCGCCCAGGTCGAGGTCGAGACCGTGCTGGCGGGGGTGTTGCGGGCCGTGGAGCTGAGGGCCGTCGATCCCCGTGACGAGGGCAGCTCCATGCGTCACATCACCATGATCCCCAAGCAGGGCTCGCGCGTCGGTGTCGTGCGCAGGCTGAGGCCGTAGTGCGCGGGCCGACCGTGGTGCGCAGGCCGAGGCCGTAGGTCCGGTCCGACCGGGAACCGGTCGGCAACAAGCGTCAGGAGGGACGGGAACATGGCACAACGTCTGCGCGTCGCCGTGGTGGTCAATCCGGCAGCAGGAGGCGACGGGGAGCGGATCGCGAGCGGGCTGGCGGCGGCCGACGCCGAGGTCCGCACCGTCCGGACGGCCGGGCCCGGCGACGGCCGCGACCTGGCGTACAAGCTGGCCGTCACCGCCGCGCCACCGGACCTGGTCGTCAGCGTGGGGGGCGACGGCACGGTCTGCGAGGTGGCCACCGGCCTCTTCCGCGCCCGCGAGGCGGGTGCCGAGGCGGTTCCCCCGCTGCTCATCGCGCCGGGCGGCACGGGGAACTCGGTGTACCGCGGCCTGTGGAACGACGAGCCGTGGGAGGAGGTGGCCGCGCTCGCGCTGCGCGGCGGGGCCCCCACCCGGACCATCGACCTGGCCCGGATCGAGCAGAACGACCACATGGTGGTGCTCGGGTCGGGCAGCGGGCTGTTCGCCGAGACGCTGCTGTCCGCGCGGGACCTGCCCGGACGGGGGCGGGACCTGTTGATGGCCGCCGCGGTGGCCGCCATGGAACGCAGTCGGCCGTATCCGGGGCGCGTGTCCATCGACGGCGAGGTGCTCCACGAGGGGGGCGTCGTGGAGACGATCGTCGGCGGTTTCCGTTACCGCGGGGGGCTGTTGAACCTGGTGCCGCGGTCCGTCCTCGACGACGGCAGGCTCGACATCACGGTGGTGACCTCCAGCGTGGACATGCGGACCTTCGCGCAGGCCGCCGTCCAGGGCGACGTCCACTCCGTCCCCGGCATCGTCTGGGGCCGCGGCGAACGGATCACCGTCGAGAGGACCGACGGACAGCCGGTGCTGTACGAGCACGACGGCGAGGTGATGCCGAGGGCCACGGCGGCGTACGACATCCACGTCGTCCCCGCGGCACTGACGGTGCTGACTTCGGCCGACGCGCTGCCGTGGTTCGGGGAGGACTGATCCCGTGGCCGGTGTCGGTTCCCTGCGGCCAGAGGAGTCGGCGCTCAGCGCCCCCTCGTGCCGCGCGTACTTCCGCAGGCTCACGGCCGGCGTCGCCGTCGTGACCGCGTGCGGCGACTCGGGGTGGTCGGGCACGACCGTGAGCACCCTGACCAGCGTGTCGTTGGCTCCGCCGATCGTGCTGTGCTGCGTCTCCGGCGGCTCGCGGACCGTGGCGGCGGTCCTGCACGCCGGGCGCTTCGCCGTTCACCTGCTGGCCGAGGACCAGGCGCACCTGGCCGACCGGTTCAGCAGTCCACCCAGTGACGGTTCGCGGTTCGAGGACCTGGGGCACGAGGTCCGGCTGGTCCGCGGCGCCCCCACGATCGGCGGGGTGCTGGCGGTCGGCTGGTGCGACCTCCACTCCCTCGAAGAGGTCGGCGACCACGTCGTCGTCTACGGGCGGCTGACCGCCGTGCGGACCGGCGACGGCCCTCCGCTCCTGTGGCACGACCGCCGCTACCGCGGGCTGGCGGAGCAGGCCGGTCGCCCGAGCGGCACGGCGCACGCGCGACCGGTGCCGCCGCAGGGCGAGGGAGCACGGACATGACGTCCCCACGGGGAGGGAGAGCCAACACGACGTCCCCGCAGCCCGCGGCCACCGTGTCCGCGCCGCCGGTCGGTGACGCGGTCGTGAGTCTGACCGCCCAACTGGCCGCCTGGGCGCGCTCGGTGACCCACCGGGACATTCCCGAGCACACCCTGGCGGCGGCGCGCAGCCAGCTCGTCTCGAACCTCGCGGCGGTCCGCGGTTCGCTGAACCACCCCGTCGGCAAGAAGATCGTCGATGCGTTCGGGCCTCCGCTCCAGCCCGAACCCGGCCGGTCCGCCTACGTCCTGGCGGCGCTGGCGACGGCTCTCGACTTCGACGAGGTGGCCTACTCGGGACACGTGTCGGCCGGGGCGGTGAACGTCGCGATCGCGGAGGCGGAGCGCAACCGGCTCGACGGGAAGTCCCTCCTGACCACCATCGTCGTCGCGAACGAGTGCGCGGCACGCGTCTCGGCTGCGACCATCCTCAGCCCCTTCTTCCGCGGCCAGACGAACACGCACTGCCACCTGGCGAGCGCGGCGGCGGCCCGGCTCCACGCGCGGCGCGCCTCCCCGCGCGAGTGGGCGGCCGGACTGGGCATGGCGTTCGGGATCCTGGCCGTTCCCCTCCATCACGGGGTCGTGACCAGTGACGTCAAGGCGCTCAGCGCGGCGGCACCGATCCGGTTGGCGCTTGACGCCTGCGACGCCGCGGCCCACGGGCTGGCCGGCCCGGACACGATCCTCGAACACCCCGAGGGGCTCCTCGCCCATCTGTCGGCCGTGCCCCTCCCCGATGCGGTGACCGAGGGGCTCGGGCGGCGATGGCACACGGACACGCTGACGTACAAACGGTTCCCGGGCAGCGCGTACCTGCACGCCGCCTTCGACTGCGCCGAACGCCTCCACCGGCGGCTGGGCGCGGTCGACGCGTCCCGTGTCCGGCGCGTCGTCGTCCACGGCTCCCTGCTCACCTGGCAGATGGAGCGGAAGGTGGCCCCGGCCCTGAACGGACCGGGCACCGCCGTCTCCACCGCGACCCTGTCGGTCGGGTACGGCGTCGCCACACTGCTCTTGACCGGAGCCTTCGGGGTCGAGGACCTCACCGCCGCGGCCATCGGCGACGGGGCCCGCTGGTCCTTGGCGGACAAGGTCACCGTCGAGCACGACATGCGGCTGTCGGAGCGGATGGTGCGGGCGACGTCCCCGTTGGGCGAGGCGCTGCGTCAGGCGGGCGACCGCGCCCTGGCCTGGCCCGAGCTGCGCGCCTGGGACGGTGAGGTCGTCTCGCGCATCCTGGCCGGTCTGGGCGCGCCGGAAGAGACGCTGGAGAACGCGACGATGGCCATCGGGGCCAGGGTCGAGGTCGAACTGGCCGACGGCACCGTCGTGACCGAGGAATGCGATGCGTTCGTCGGCTCGGCGGGCGCGGCGACGCGGCGCGACCACCGCGCCATCGTGGGTGGGAAGTTCCGATCCGTCGGTGGCGCGGACGACGTGCTGTCCGACCTTGAGTCCATCGACCGGCTGGACGCGTCCCGCACGGCCCGGGTGCTGCGCCGTGCGGTGCGTGTCGAGCCGCACTGACCCGGGCGCTCTAGGGGTCCGGTGGTTGGTCGAGTTCCGCGATGATCGCGCCGAGGGTGACGCGCGTCGAGATCGAGAGCTTCCGGAAGATGTTGCGCAGGTGGTAGTTCACGGTGTGCGGGGACAGGCTGAGCTGCTTGGCGACCTGGCGGTTCGTCATGCCGCGGCTCACGAACCGGGCGATCTCGCTCTCCCGCAGGCTCAGCGAGGCGACCGGCCCCGGCTGCCGGGGCGTGGCGGCGGCCTCCGCCGCGGTCGCGCGCTCACGGTCGTGCTCGGCGGCCGGTGGCCGCACGGGGGACGCGGGGGGTACGGGGGGTGCGTAGGGCGCGGAGGGCGCGGAGGGCGCGGAGGGCGCGGAGGGCGCGGGACCGGTCGGCCGGGGCGGACGCGGGAGTGGCGGAGCGCCGAGGCGCAGGATCGATGACAATTCCGGTTTCTCGCCCACCAGCGCGGCCCGCGCGCTCCGCGCGGCGCTCTCCAGCAGGGTGAACCCGCGGTTGTTGCCCGCCAGCCGTTCCACGGCTTCGAGGACGCGTTGGGCCAGGGCGGTGTCACCGGCTTGCTGTGCGACGCCGATCAGCCACGCCGGTCGTGCGGGATCCTCGATGAAGCATGCCGAATCCGTGTGGAGCAGGGGCCATTTGGCGTGCATCTGCTCCGCGGCCGCGCTCGGCCCTTCGTGCGCGGCGACGAGGGCCGTTTCCGCGAAAGCGACCCGTGCGACCGAGTCGGGCAGTGCGTAGCAGTCGGTTCTCGCGTGGAATGACTCTAAAAGGTCGGCCGCCCGGCTCACGTCACCACGTCCCAACTGAGCGGTCGCAGCGACCGAAAGGGCAAGCTTCACGCCAATTGCCGAGTTGTGCTCGTCACTTACGTGCACGGCTTTTTTGGCCGCTTCGGTCGCCTGGTCGAACCGTCCGGCCTGGAGGTGCAGCACCGAACGCAGCGCCTCGGGCAATGCGCCGAATACGTGCAGGCCGGATTCGCCGATGAGATTGTCCAGGTCCCGAATGACGCGGTGCGCCTGGAGCGGTATGTGAATGTCGCTGAGTTTCTTGGCGAACAGGAGGTTCGCATACAGGCGCCATATCGGAACCGCCTCGTGGGAGTGGTCGACGGCGTACCGGTTCAGGGAAAGCCCTTGGAAAAGTCTCCCGGAATGCCACTTTTCATCCGACTCGACACACAGGGAAGCTATGCGCAGAGCATCCGGCTCGGTGACGGTCCTCTCGACCGGTTCGGTCATCCACCGCTTCGAGTCCACGCCGATCACAGAACCCATGAACAGCCGGAATGCGATGACATCGCGATATCCGGGAACCGACCTGTCCAACCCTTCGAGCGTCAGGTCCACCGAAGCCAGCGCATTTTTGATATCGCCTCTGATGAAGGCGATCCGCGCATCGTCGAGCGCCTGGAGGGCTTCGCACGGCAACGATCCGGAGTAGTTTGAATTTATCAGGTACAGAATATCGCTCATGGAAGACGTCTGACCGGCTTCCAGGCCGGGTGAGTTCTTCGCCCTACGCTCCGTGCTGCCTTGCGGTACCTCCATCGGGACCCCCGTCTGGCATCGAGGTTTCGGACCGGGTTTCAACAATTTCCCGCGCGGCTGAGACCCCTCTCCGCGCCGACTCATTTCCGTACCGCCGAGGCAACCCTAAATCGCTCAGACGTTCAAATGCCAGACCCACCCATGAGTCACCCCGGCCCCCACCGGCGGCAAACTCGTACACTTCCCCCGGAATACAACGTCTTCGCAGGTCAGCACGGTAGACACGGAGATCGCGGGGCGTCCCGTCCATATGGAGAATCCCCGGGTGCGGCATGGCTGGTTTCCGATCCCGGACTGGGCTGGATGGTGGCGCATTCCACCGCCTTGCCGCAATTTTTCCGATCTGTTGATGTCTACACGGTTCTCCGGGAATGGTGAGCTGCGACGGCGGGCGGACCCGGGGGGCTCGAATCGCACGGCTCGACACCGGCTGAGCGCTACTGACGCACAAGGACGCCTTGTCCCACGAAGGCCGAAGGGCACCATTCTCCCCGGGGGCCCGTTCCCCTCATCAAGGATTCAATTACCTGACCCTTGCGTGATGTACGCGACACCCTCGCCGAACGAAACCGGCTGCTTCGGTCATGGCGCATTCCGGTCCCTCGCCCGGGAGTGTCGCTGCCCTGCTCGGCGGGCCCGGCCCGCTCGCCTCCGGAACCGGCCGAGTACGCCCGCTTGCCGACCGGGCCGGGCGCGGCAGGGGCTTCCCGCTGCCGGTGGCGCTGCCCGGCCCCGCGCGCGTCACAGGACGAAGCGCTCACCGGGGTGAGCGGCCAAGGAGCGCGGACACTCAGGAGACGCGGGTGGAACTCATGCGGTTGCTGTGAGGTCTTGGAGCTTCGAGGGGTACGGGGTCTTTCTGTTCTCGCACTGGACCTTGCCGTAGAAGTCCGTCATCACCGCGGCGAGCCGGGCGTGGCGGGTGACGATCCTCCTTGCCTCGCGCGGGCCGTCCGGCAGGACTTCTCCTTTCGCGCACGCCCGGATGAGCGCGGGGCGTTCCTCCCTCTTGTATTCGTGGCCGTAGAGGTGTGTGAGCAGCCAGTTGACCAGCCAGCTGCGCGTGTAGCAGCGGTCGTAGGTCCTGTGCCGTTCGAAGAAGCCGGTCTCGGAAGGCGAGAGGTCGAAGCGGGAGGAGAGGGCGAGGCCGTAGTCGGTGAAGTAGAGGCGTCGGCCGTCGGTCAGGATGTTGTGGAAATGGGCGTCGAAGTGCAGCAGTCCGCGGGCGTTCATGAAGGACGTGCCGGCCTCCAGCTCGCTTTCCACCAGGGCGCAGGCCCGGTCGGCGGACTCTTCGCCGGCCCGTATACGGTCGGTGAGCCATTCGTGGAGCGTCCGGGGGACGTACTCCAGGAACAGCGTCAGGTTCGTGGTGGATTGTTGGACGGCCTCGATGCGGCGGCGCACTTCCAGGCCGCCTCCCCAGTAGTCCACGATCCCTTCCACGTCCGGGAGTTCCCCGGAACTCTCCGAGGAGTCCGGCAGTACCCGCCAGTGGTACATCAGCGGGAACCCCTGGTACCGGCCTTCCAGGGCCCAGTTCGTCGTCATGGTGTGGACGGCCAGCTCCCGCCACGCCCCGAAGGCGGGTGCGATCGGGCCCGGCCCGCCGACGCCGTACTGGCAGAAGACGGGCAGCCCGAACAGGTTGGCGGTGGACCGTGCGTGCTCCGGCAGGAGTTCGAGGTCCGTGAGCGGGACCCGCTTCACGAAGACGGGCTTCCCCTCGACCTCCAGCAGCGCGGACTTCCCGCCGATGCCGGAGCCGAGCGGCACCGCGGCGGCCACCAGCTCGGCCAGTCGGCGGTCGCTCCGCAGGGCGAGGGACGTGGAGAGCGTGCCGTAGGCGGCGACGCGGGCGTCGTGCGACATGTCGGGGCGCTCGACCGCCGTGTGCGTCAAGGTGCCCGCCTCGTTTCCGTACCCGTGCGCGGGCGCGTGCGCGAGTGCGAGTGCGAGTGCCCGTCGATGTCGGTGACGAGAACGTGGCGCCTCACCGGGGAGTTCCCCCTCCGGTGGGGCGGGGTGCGGGTCGTTGGGCGTGGGCCAGGGCCAGGAGCACCGCTGCTGAGCCCGCGGCTTGGGGCGGGGTCAGGGGTTGTTCGCCGGTGAGGGCGGCGAAGAGGGCGGCGGTGACCGGGACCGCGAACATCCAGAGCATCACGGGCGCCGATCCCGCTCGGGCCACCGCCCGGTACCAGAGCACCAGGCCCGCGACCGTCACCAAGGCGACCGAGTAGGCGAGGGCGAACCAGCTCCTGGGGGCGATGGCGGCGTGCTGGGTGAAGCCCGTGGCCGCTGCCAGGGGGAGCAGGGCGGCGGCGCCCGCCGTGGAGGTCCAGGCCGTGATCCGCAGGGCGCTGTGGTGCGTCAGGAGGGGGCGGGTGATCACCGGGTACCAGCCCCAGAGCGCGGCTGCCAGCAGGGCGGACGCCGTTCCGTACCAGGTGTTCTGGCCCTGGGTGTTCGTCGTGGGGGTGCCCAGGACCACCAGGACCACTCCGGCGAAGGCCACGGTGCCCGCGGTGACGGCCCTGGACGTGGGCAGGGTGCTGCGTTCGCCCGCCAGGCGGGCGAACACGGCGGTGAAGAAGGGGGACAGTGCGATGAGGACGGCGGCGGTGGCGGGCAGGGTGAGGCGTACGGCCGCCGTGAAGGCCAGTTGGTAGCCGACCATTCCGACGGCCGAGGAGAGCAGGAGGCGGGGCCAGTGGCCCCGGTCCACGCGGAGCGCTCCTTCCGTGCGGCGGGTCAGGGCGATCAGGAGGGGCGCGGCGAGCAGGAAGCGGAGCGCGTTGAAGCCGATCACCGTGAAGTCGCGCAGTCCCCAGGCGTTCACGGTGTAGTTGGCGCCCCAGACCGCGCTGACCCCGGCCAGGGTCGCGGGGGCCCAGCGGCTGCCGGGGGCGCTCGGGCCGGTCGCGGCCTCCGTGGGGGACGCGGGCCCGCCGGGAGGCGACTTCCCGTCGCCCGGCACCTCAGAGGCCCTGGTGGCGGGCCTCGGCGCGGTCCAGTACGGCCCTGACCGCGGTCAGGGCCGACTGCAGCGCCCCCTGGATCCAGGCGTGGGCCACCGAGAGCTGTTCGCCCGCGAAGAAGACCCGGGGGCGGCTCGTCGGGTGCGGGGCGCCCAGTCGGGCGAAGTAGCGGCCGTGCTGGCCGGGGGCGAAGTAGGCGAAGGCGCCGCCGCCGATGCCGGGCTGTTCGTCCCAGTTCCAGTGGACGACGTCGTCGACGGTGCGGGCGATGCCGGGGTGGAGGCGTTCGAGGGACTCCAGGACCAGGCGCGTGCGGTCCTGTTCGGGGAGGGTGGCGAAGCGGCGGGCGTTGGCCTCCCAGAGGTACGCGCCGGTGAGTGCGGCCGGTTCGTGGGAGCGGTCCGCGTCCACGGGGCGCCACCGGTCGTGCGCCGGGTCGGGCCGGGCGTTGTCGGAGGGGTACCAGCACTGCTGGATCGGGAGGTCGGTGAAGCTGCCGCCGCCGTACACGCCGTCGGTGAGTTCCCACTGTCTGCGCCCCACGTGCAGGAGGGTCTTGCTGCTGCTCGCGTAGTGGATGCCGCGCAGGGCCCCGCGCTGTTCGCCGGGGAGGTCGGGTTCGAAGCGGATCTGGTCGGCCGCGGGGGCCGGGAGGGCGCAGACGACCCAGTCGTAGCGTTCGGTGAAGGCGCCGGACAGGCCGTGGCCGCCTACGGTGACGCCGTCTTCGGCGGCTTCGCCCCCGACGTGGATCCGCTGGACGCGGGAGGAGAGCCGCAGGGTGCCGGGCGGCAGCCGGTCGGCGAAGGCGGCGACCAGGGTGTCCATGCCGCCGGTCAGTTCGAGCTGTGCCACGTGGAAGAGGCCGAAGTAGTCGACGAGCACTTCGAGGAGGGAGGCGTGCTCGTAGTGGGCGAGGCCGCTGATGTGGCCGACGATCTCCCAGGCGGCGGGGGTGAAGCGCCTGCCGACGTGCTGCCACAGCGAGGTGGCGGCGAGCCGCTGGAGCTCGGGGTCGTGGGTCTCGCCCGCGAGGACGGCCTTGCGCTGTTCGGGGCGTAAGCCGAACCAGACCTCGTGCAGGGCCTTTTCCAGCAGTGCGCGCGGGTCGCGGTCCTCGGCGGCGCCCAGGTCGGGGTGCCGGGTGAGGAGGCGGGCGTCGCGGGCCCGTACGCGGGAGCCGTTCACGTGGAGCCAGGCGTCCTCGTTGGCGTTGACGAAGGTCCTGGTGGGCAGGGCGAAGCGGCGGACGTAGTGCATGGTGGTGTGGTGGTTGGACGGGATGCGCATGGCGCCCAGTTCCGCGTGGGTGCCGTCCCAGAAGCGGTGGGTGCGGATGCGGCCGCCGGGCCGTGCCGTGCGTTCGTGGACGGTGACGTCCAGTCCCCTGCGGCACAGTTCGTAGGCGCAGGCGAGGCCCGATATCCCGCCGCCCACGACGGCGACGCGGCCACCGGGCGAGCGGTGGGCGTCGATCATGTCGGCGGGGAACCGGAAGTTCTCGTCGAAGATGGAGTCGTTGACCGTCGCGGTGGCGGCGGTGGCTGTGTCGGCGGCGGTGGCGGTGGCGGCGGCGGTGCCGACAGCGGCGGATCTGAGGCCGCGGTTTCTTGGATATTCCCCCATGGCACGGGAGCGTACGTGCCGTGTAGATGTCAGGTACAGGTCGCTTCAGGCAGCGGGATCGTGATCTCTACGCCCTTGCCACATGCGGGTGTCGGGGCTCCGGACCCGGCCCGGACCGGCATCGAATGAGCTGTGCGTATATGTGGCGTTGATGGGGCGTAGAGGCCGCGCTGGCACGGTGACGGCGTTCGCGGCGGTGGTGGGCGCACCGGCGGCGCGGGCGGGTCCGGTCAGACCGTGACGGGTTCCGCGCGTCTCCCGGTGCTCCTCAGGCCGAGGACGTCCAGGGCCTCGACCGGTGTGGCCACCGCACGGAAGGCGATCCGGTCCGACGGAGAGGAGAAGGCCTCTGTCTCCATCCGGTCGATCATCGCCAGCAGCGGGTCGAAGAAGCCGTCGACGTTGAGGAGGACCGTCATCTTCCGCGGGAGGCACAGCTGATTGCGAACCATGATCTCCAGTAGTTCGTCCAGTGTCCGGTAACCGCCCGGCAGGGCGACGAAAGCGTCCGAGAGGCGGTGGATGAGGGCGGTGCGTTCCTGGGTCGTACGGACCATGAAGAGTTCCCCGCGTACGGGGGAGACCTCTTCCTCCCTGTGGAACACTCCGGTCGCCGGGGCGCCTCCCGCGACCACGGCCTTCACCATCGCGTCCTTCATTCCCGTGCCGCCGGCTCCGTAGATGAGGCCGGCTCCACGGCGTGCCAGTTCTTCGCCCAGTTCGTGGGCGGCCCTTACGTATTTCCGTCCCGTTCCGGGGCGGCACGTGCCGCACAGGACACCGATGCGTTTGACGGTGGAAACGGTCGTGGACATGTTTTCCCGCTCCTTGGAATCCATAGTTCGAAAAGAGGTTTGCCGTGCACGAGACGATGAGCAGAACGACGCGGATCCTGCTGTGCGACAGCAGCGAGATCTCCAGGGCGGGAATCTCGTCCGTGCTGGGCGGTGTGCCGGAGCTCGATGTCGTGGGCGTGGCGGGGGACGGGCCGCGGGGGCTCGCCCTGGTGGAGGCGCTGCGGCCCGACGTGCTGCTGGTGGACGCGGATCTGCGGGGGGTCAGCGGGGTGGAGCTGACCCGGCGGGTGCGGGCGGCGGGGGCCGCCGCCCGGGAGCGCGGGCCGCGCGCGATCCTGATGGTCAGGGAGCCGGACGCCTCCGTGCTGGAGGCCGCCCGCAGCGGGGCGGCCGGGATCGTGCTCAAGGACGGCGGGGCGCCGGAGTTCGTGCGGGCGATCCGGTTCGTGCTGGAGGGCGGTGGCTATCTCGATCCGCGCGTCGCGGGCTTCCTGCTCACCCACCTCTCGGGGAGCCAGGGGGCCCGTTCGCGCGGTGTGGCGCAGGTGCTCACGCCGCGCGAGCGGGAGGTGCTCGCCCTGGTGGCGCAGGGCCTGTCGAACGTGGAGATCGGGGCCCAGCTGTTCATCGGCGAGCCGACCGTGAAGTACCACGTGTCGCAGATGCTGCGGAAGCTCCATCTGCGCAACCGGCTCCAGGCGGCGGCGTTCGCGTACCGGCACGGGATCGCGGACTACCTGGTCAGGGAGCGGAGCCCGGAAATGACCGCAGTGCGGCGGTGATCCGCCACACGAGCGGGACCGCCGCCACCATGAGGAGCGCGAGGAACACGAACAGGACGCGGGGCGAGGCGAGTTGGGCGATGGCCCCGCCCGCGAGCGCGCCCAGCGGGCGGGCCGCGAGCGACAGCATCCGGCTTCCGGCGGTGACCCGGCCGAGCATTTCCTCGCGTACGAGGGCCTGCCGGAAGGACATCGTGAAGATGCCGCCGACCGCCGTCACGAAGCCGGAGACGGCGAGCGCGGCGCCGACCACCAGGGGCTGGGACGAGGCGGCCGGTACGCCGAAGCACAGGGCGAGGCCGCCCGTCATCAGGAGCAGGACGGTGCGGCCGGGCAGTCGTCCGATCACGCGGTCGGCGCAGACGGAACCCGTCACGGCGCCGGCCGCGGCGGCCGTGATGAGCAGGCTGTAGCCGAACTCGGACAGGCCCATCGCGGACGAGGAGCCGACCGCGAAGACGACGAACACCGCGAAGAAGGCCATGTTGACGAACTGCGTGCCGCTCTGGAACACGGCGAGGCCGAACAGGTCGCGGTCCTTGCGCAGTTCGCGGACCCCTTCCCCGATGCCCGTCCAGATGGAGCCGAGCGGTTCGGTGTGCTGGGCGGTGAACCGGCCGGCCAGCGGCAGCAGGACGACGCAGGCCGCCAGGTAGAGGCCTGCCGGGGTGTAGAGCGCGACGGCGGTGGACAGGGCCAGCAGGGCCGCGCCCAGCGGCGCGCCGACGAAGTCGTTCAGTACGGTCTGGGCCCCGTAGATGCGGCTGTTGGCCCGGCCGAGCCGCTCCTTGTCGACCACCATCGGGACCAGCGCCTGCTCGGCGGTGTCGGTGATGGTCTCGGCGACCCCGATCAGGAACGCCGCCGCGTACAGCATCGGCAGGGTGAGGCCGTCCGCGCCCGCGGCGACGGCCAGGGCGAGCATGCAGGCGCCGCGGACGACGTTGGCGTGGATGGTCAGGCGCTTGCGGTTGTAGCGGTCCACCAGGTACCCGGCGATCAGGCCGATCGCGAAGCCCGCGAGGGTCTGGGCGACGCGGATGCCGGAGACGAGGCTGGGCGACTGGGTGAGGTCCAGCGCGACGAGCGGCAGGACCATCAGGTAGAGGCCGTCGGCCAGCGCGGTGAAGGTCGTGGCGGTCCACAGGCGGGCGAACCCGCCCCGTCGCGGTGTGGTCGGCGCACCTGTCTCGGGCGGGGATTCGGTGACCATGCGGTTCCTTCCGGGTTCTCGGCTGAAAGGCTGAAGTACCCGGGGGCGCTCGGCCGTTGGCCGTGCGCCCGACGCGGGTGGTCCGTGCGGCCCGGTGCCGCCGACGGCCGAAAGTAACGCGCCCGGTGCGGGCGCCGCCCCATTCCACAGGTGGAGTTCCGTCCCCGTCTTGAGACGGGGGACGGCGCATTCCCGTCGGCCTACTGTCGGCCCCGTCAGTCGACAACGAGGCGGGAACCCATGCGAGTTATCGGAATCAGCGGAATGGGAAACGGCATCGCCTTCAAGAGGCGGGAGCTGCCGGGGCTCGATCCGCGGCATTACAGAATTGTCCAGGGACTGGATTCGGCGGCGGCCCTGGTGACGGAGGACGGCGTGGTGGCCGCCGCCGCCGAGGAGCGGTTCACCGGTGAGAAGGCGACCGGTGCGTTTCCGGTCCGTTCCATCGAATTCTGCCTGCGCCGGGCGGGGATCGACATGGCGGACGTCGACCGCGTCGCGTACGGATTCGACTACCGGCCCTCCGAGCTCGACGACGCGAGCGCGTACACGCGCCGCAGGTTCGACGAGGTGTACTCCCCCGAGGTCATGCGGGCCCAGCTCGCGGAGCGCTGGCCCGACCTGGACTGGGAGACGCGTTTCGTCCCGGTCCCGCACCACCTCGCGCACGCGGCGAGCGCCTTCCACCTGAGCGGCTTCGACGAGGCGCTGGTGCTGGTCGCCGACGGCATGGGCGAGACGGAGAGCCTGACCGTCGCCGCCGGGCGGGGCCGCGACCTGGAGGTGCTGCACACCGTTCCCGCGCTGCACTCGCTCGGCTCGCTGTACGGCGCGGCGACCCTGCACCTGGGGTTCGAGTTCGCGATGGACGAGTACAAGGTGATGGGCCTGGCCCCGTACGGCGACCGCGAGCGCCACGCCGGTCTGCTGGACGAGCTGGTGCGGCTCGGCCCCGACGGCACGTTCTCCGTGCCGCTGCTGGGCGAGAACCGGGACTGGCGCGAGCACGAGACCCACGCGGGCTCGCTGCGCGGCCTGACCCGGCTCTTCGGTCCGCCGCGCGAGAAGGGCGAGCCGCTGGAGCAGCGGCACATGGACATGGCGGCTGCCGTGCAGACGGCCCTGGAGCGGGCGCTGACGCACGTGCTGCGGCACTTCTCCGAGCGCACCGGCCTGCGCAGGCTGTGCCTGGCCGGCGGGGTCGCCCTGAACTGCACGGCCAACGGCGTCATCTCCCGCAGCCGGCTGTTCGACGACGTCTTCGTCCAGCCCGCCGCCGGTGACGACGGTTCGGCGCTCGGCGCGGCCCTTCACGTGCACCAGTCGCAGCCCGGGACGGCCGCGCCCGGCCGGATGACGATGCCCTACTGGGGTCCCGAGTTCCCGGCAGCCGACATCGACGCGCTGCTCGCCGGGGCTCCGGGGTGCGTCACGCGTCCCTACGAGGAGCGCGCGCACCTGGTCACGGACGTGGCGAAGCTGCTCGCCGACGGCGACGTGGTCTCCTGGTTCCAGGGCCGGATGGAGTTCGGGCCCCGTGCGCTGGGCAACCGCAGCATCCTCGCCGACCCGCGCGACCCGCAGATGCGCGACCGGCTCAACGGGCTGATCAAGCAGCGCGAGGACTTCCGCCCGTTCGCCCCCGTGGTGCGCGAGGAGGACGCGCACGAGTACTTCGAGATCACCCGGAGCGAGTCGGCGCGCCACGCCCACATGCTGTTCACCGTCCGCACGCGCGAGGAGTTCCGCTCCGCGCTGCCCGCCATCACCCACGTGGACGGCACGGCCCGCATCCAGGTGGTGCGGCGCTCGGACAACGAGCGGCTGTGGGAGCTGATCGGGGCCTTCGGGACGCTGACCGGCGTACCCGTCCTGCTCAACACCTCCTTCAACCTGCGCGGCCAGCCGGTCATCGCCGACCCCGCGCTGGCGCTGAGCACGTACCTGCGCTCGCGCCTGGACCACCTGGTGCTGGGCGACGTCCTCGTGACGCGCACGGCCGACCCGGACGAGGGGCGCTGAGCGTGCGCGCCGATTCCCCGTCCGGCGGCACGGCGGTGGCGCTGCCCCCCGACCGCCCGGCGCCGCTCGCGCCGCAGCACTTCAGGGACCGCAGCTCCACCCCGTGGGTCGAGACGGACCGCGCGCCGCTGGCCGACGCCGTACGGGCCGTGCTGGGCCACTACACCGGCCGCCCCGACGCCGTGGTCGACGTGCTCGGCGCCGACGGGGCCCGGGGCACGGGTCCTGCGGCCCCCCTGGTGGTCGCCGACCTGCGGGACGCGGACGCCGGACTGCGGGAGCGGGCCCAGGCGCTGGACAGCGCCGTGGTGCTGCTCCTGGAGGCGGACACGCTGACCGCGGAGTACGACAGCGACCGCTACACCCGCGCGGGCATCGACGACTTCCTGGCCGACCTCGTCGCCGCCCGGGAGCGGTCGGCCCGCCACACCGGCACCGACCGGCCGCCGTTCGCCGCGCGCCGCGCCGTCCCGGTCCCCGAGCCGGTCGCGGCCCCGGAGGCGGCGGCCCCGTCCGAGCCGCCCGTCGGGCCCGTGGAGCGCACCGTGGCCCGCCTGTGGGCGCCGCTGCTGGGCTTCGAGGACTTCCGCGTCATCGGCCGCGACGAGAACTTCTTCGCGCTGGGCGGGGGTTCGCTCGCGGCGGTGCGGGCCTCGAACCGGCTGCACGAGCTGTTCGGCATCGAGCGGACCCGGGAGCTGATGTCCACGGCGGTGACCGTGCGCACGGTGGCCGAGACCGTCGAGCGGGCCCTGGGCGCGCGGTACGGGCAGGTGCGGTCCGCGGCCCCGCTGCCGCGGCCCGCCGGGACGCCGCCCGCCGTGTCGTACGCCCAGGAGCGGATCTGGCTGCACGAGCAGACGGTGCCCGGCACGTCCGCGTACCACATGCCGTGGGCCCTCGCGGTGCGCGGCGCCCTCGACGCCCAGGTGCTGCGCGGCGCCCTGGCCGTCGTCCTGCGGCGGCACGAGGTGCTGCGGACCGTCTTCGTCGAGGACGGCGGCGTGCCCAGGGCCGAGGTCGTCGACGAGGTGGCGCTGCCCTGGCAGGGCCACGACCTGAGCGGCGAGGAGGATCCCGACGAGGCGGCCCGCGACCTCATGGCGCGGCTCGTGCGGGAGCCGTTCGACCTCGCGGCGGGGCCGCTGGTGCGGGCCCGCCTGCTGCGGCTCGCGCCCGAGCGCCACGTGCTCCTGCTCGACCTGCACCACCTCGTGCACGACGGCTGGTCGTTCGGCGTCCTGCTGGGCGAGCTGGCCGAGGCGTACGACGCGGCGCGCGAGGGCCGTGCGGTGCGGCTGCCCGAACCGGCCGTGCAGTACGGGGACGTGGCCGCCCACGAGAGGGCGGAGCTGACCGGGGAGGCGCGCGAGCGGGCCCTGCGGTTCTGGCGGGCCGAGCTGGAGGGCGTGCCGCCGCTGCTCGACCTGGCGACCGGGAAGCCGCCGTCCGGCGCGGCGGCCGGGGCGGGGGCCGGTGTGCCGTTCGCCCTGGACGCGCCGTTGGCGCGCGCGGTGGAGGACTTCGCCCGCGAGCACGGCACCACGGCGTACTGCGTGCTGCTCACCGCGTTCCAGGCGCTGCTGCACCACCGCACGGGCGAGGACCGGCTTGCGGTCGGCACGAACGTGGCGCTGCGGGACCGTACGGACACGGAGTCCCTCATCGGTCCGCTGTTCACGATGCTGCCGCTGCGCGGCGACGCCACCGGCGAGCCGGACTTCGAGGAGCTGCTGGACCGCGCCAGGACCCGGGTGCTCGCCGCGTTCGCGCACAAGGACGTGGCGTTCGAGACGCTGCTCGGGGAGCTCGCGCCGGTGCGCGGGCAGGGCAGGCCGCCGGTGTACCAGGTGGCGTTCGAGCTGGCCGAGCAGGCCCGGGTGGCCGCGCCCTGCGGCCTGGAGTGGACGCACGACCTCGTCGACACCGGCGCCGCCAAGCTCGACCTGATCCTGACGGTGACGCTCGACGGCGGCGAGGTCCGCGGGCTGCTGACCTACGCGGCCGACCTGTTCGACGGCGCGTGGGCCGAGCGGTTCGCGCGGGACTTCCAGCGGTTGCTTGAGTCCCTGCTCGACCGACCCCGGGAGCGGGTCGCCGCACTGGCCGTCCGGGCGCTCGGGGCGCCGCCGGTGCTGCGTGGCGCCGGGACCGAAAGCACTGGGGCCGACAACACCGGGGGCGCGGGCGCCGACGATCCCGTGGTCCGCGTGCTCGTGCGGCTGTGGGCCGACGTGCTGTCCGTGCCCGCCGAATCGCTCGGCCCCTACAGCGAGTTCTTCGCCCTCGGCGGCCGCTCCCTCGACGTGACCCGCCTGCGGGCCGCGTTGCGGGAAACCCTGCGCACCGCGGTCCCCGTGGCCGCGCTGTTCCGCACCCACACCGTCTCCGGGCAGGCCGGCGCCGTCCTGGCGGCGGCCGACGACCCGGGGCTGGTCCGGCGCGTGGCCGGGGCGGTGCTGCGCATGTGGGACATGACCCCGCAGCAGCGCCGCGCCCTGCTGGCCGGAGCCGACCGGGGCGCCGCCGCGCCCACCCGTACGAACCACGACAGGGAGTCATCACGATGAGCCGGACCGAAGCCCAGACCGAAGCCGGGACCGAAGCCCAGTACAAGGTCGTCGTCAACGACGAGGAGCAGTACTCCGTGTGGCCCGCCGAGCGGGCCAACCCGGCCGGGTGGCGCGACGAGGGCACCCGGGGCCCGAAGTCGCGGTGCCTGCTGCACATCGACGCCGTGTGGACCGACATGCGCCCGCGCGGTGTCCGCGAGCGCGCGGCGGCCGCCGCCGCGTGAGCCGGCCGGCCCCGGCACCCCACCCCGTACGAGCACCTCCGTCCGCCATTTTCCTCTCCCCAGCACGCTGAAGGGCACGGTTTCAACCATGGTCAGTGGGACGCGGCAGTCCGAAGAGCCCAGCGACAAGGACATCCTCGACCTCCTCCTCGCGGCCGAGGGCATCGACGCCCCGGCCCAGGACCCGACGGACCCCCCGGCCGGGCGACGGCCCGGGAGGTCCGCCACCGCACCGCTCTCGTTCGCCCAGCGCCAGATGTGGTTCTTCGAGCAGTGGCAGCCGGGCACGGCGACGTACAACGTCGGCTGGGCCCACCGGATCTCCGGCCCCCTCGACGCGGGTCTCCTCCAAGGAGCCGTGGCCGAGGTGGTGGCGCGGCACTCCGTGCTGCGCACCGGGTACTCCACCGTGGACGGCGAGACCGTGCAGGTGGTGCGCGCGGTGGCGGACACGCCGTTCCAGCGCCGCGACCTGAGCGCGCTGGACGCCGGGCGGCGGCTGGCCGCGGCCGCCACGCTGGCCGAGGAGGAGGTGCAGCGCCCGCTGTCCCTGGCCGAGGGCAAGCCGCTGCGCGTGCTGCTCGTGGAACTCGCCCCCGAGGACCACCTGCTGGTGCTGACGGTGCACCACCTGGCGTGCGACGGCCTGTCGTCGGCCGTCCTGGTCGAGGACCTCTGCGCCGCGTACACCGCGCTGGAGGCGGGCGGCACGTGGGAGGCCGCGCCCGTGGAGCAGTACGCCGACTACGCCGCACACGAGCAGCAGGCCTGGGCCGAGGGCCGCCGCGCCGACCAACTCGCCTACTGGAAGGACCGGTTGGCAGACGCCCCGCACTTCTCCGGTTTCCCCGCCGACCGGCCCCGCCCGCCGCGGCAGACCTTCCAGGGCCGCACGCTGGGCGTCGAGGTGCCCGAGGAGACCGCGCAGGCGGTGCGGCTCGCGGCCGCCACGCACGGCACCACCGAGTTCAGCGTGCTGCTCGCCGGGTTCCTCGCCGTGCTCGCCCGCACCACCGGGCAGGAGGACCTGGTGGTGGGCTCCCCGTTCGCCGCCCGGGGCGAGCGGGAGACCGAGGGCATGGTGGGCCCGCTGGTCAACACCCTCCCGCTGCGCGTCGCGCTGGCGGGCAACCCGTCCTTCGCCCAGGTGGTACGGGCGGTCAGCGGCGCCGTCGCCGACGCGCACGCCCACCCCGACGTGCCGCTGGAGCGGATGGTCGACGCGCTGGGCCTGGAGCGCGTGCTCAGCCACAGCCCCGTGTACCAGACGGTGTTCGGGCTCCAGCACGAGGCGCCGCTGCCCCGCCTCGGCGCGGCCGTGCTGACGCCGCTGGTGCCCGAGCGCGGCACCGCCAAGTTCGACACGACCTGGAACGTGACAGCCGCCGACACCGGGACGCGCATCGAGCTGGAGTACAACACCGACCTGTTCGACGAGGCGACCGTGCGCGCGACGGCGGAGCGCTACCTGCGCGCGCTGGCCGCGTTCGTCGCCGCCCCCGGCCTGCGGATCGGCGACGCGGACCTGCTCGACCCGGCCGAGCGCGCGGCCCTGACGGCCGCGGCCGGGCAGCCCCGGGCGAGCGCCGAGCCGGTGCACCTGCGGGTCGCCGAACGGGCGCGGCGGGCGCCGGACGCGGTGGCGGTCACCGATGGCGACCTGTCCCTGAGCTACGCCGAACTCGACGCCCGCGCCAACCAGTTGGCCCACCACCTGCGGGCCGCCGGGGTGGGGCGCGGCGATCTGGTCGGGGTGTGCGAGGAGCGCGGCGCGAGCCTGGTGGTCTCGCTGCTGGCCGTCCTGAAGTCGGGGGCGGGCTACCTCCCGCTCGACCCGCACTACCCGGTCGAGCGGCTGCGCCACCTCCTGGAGGACTCCGGCGCCCGCGTCGTGCTCGCCCCCGAGGGGCCCGCCGCGCGGCTGCCCGAGGGCGACTGGCGGGTGCTTGACCCCGCGGCCGACGCGGAGTCCGTCGCGGCGCGCCCGCGCACGGATCCCGGGGCCGAGGTGGACGGCGACGACGTCGCGTACGTCATCTACACCTCCGGCTCCACGGGCCTGCCCAAGGGCGTGCGCGTCGGGCACCGCAACGTGGCCCGCCTGCTGTCGGCGACGGAGCCCTGGTTCGGCTTCGGCCCCGAGGACGTGTGGACGCTGTTCCACTCGTACGCCTTCGACTTCTCCGTCTGGGAGACCTGGGGGGCGCTGGCGCACGGCGGGCGCCTGGTGGTCGTGCCGCACGCCACCACCCGGGCGCCCGAGGAGTTCCACGAGCTGCTGCGCCGCGAGAAGGTCACGGTCCTCAACCAGACGCCGTCCGCGTTCCGTTCCCTGGAGGCGGTCGACGCGGCGCGCGGCGGCGGACTGAGCCTGCGCGTGGTCGTGTTCGGCGGCGAGGCGCTGGACCTGCCGAGCGTGGGCCGCTGGTTCGCGCGGCACGGCAGCGACGCCCCGCGCCTGGTCAACATGTACGGCATCACCGAGACGACCGTGCACGTCACCTACCGTCCCCTCACGCCCGCCGACGTGGCGCGCGGCGGCAGCCCGATCGGCGTGCCGATCCCCGACCTGCGGGTGTACGTCCTGGACCACTGGGGCATGCCGGCGCCCGCGGGGGTGCCGGGCGAGCTGTACGTCGGCGGGGACGGCGTGGCGCTCGGCTACGTGGACCGGCCCGCGCTGACGGCGGAGCGCTTCGTGCCCGACCCGTTCTCCGGGGTGCCGGGCGCCCGGCTGTACCGCACCGGTGACGTGGGGCGCTTCGACGCCTCGGGCGGACTTGAGTACCTGGGGCGCAACGACGACCAGGTGAAGGTGCGCGGCTTCCGCATCGAGACCGGCGAGGTCGAGGCCGCGCTGGCCCGGCACCCCGCGGTGCGGGCGGCCGCGGTGACGGTGCGGACCGACGGCGGCGCGCCCCGGCTGGTGGGGTACGCGGTGACCGGCGGGCAGGCGGACGGCGAGCAGGTGACCGCCAGCGCGCTGCGCGAGCACCTGGCCGCGTGGCTGCCCGAGCACATGGTGCCCGGCGCCTTCGTCTTCCTGGACGAGCTGCCGACGACCGCGCACGGCAAGGTCGAGCGGTCCGCGCTGCCCGCGCCCGACTCCTCGCGCCCCGAGCTGGCGCAGGAGTACGCGGCGCCGCGCGACGCGGCCGAGCGGGCGCTCGCCGAGGTCTGGGCCGAGGTGCTGGGCCTGGACCGGGTCGGCGTGCGGGACAGCTTCTTCGACCTGGGCGGCGACTCCATCCGCAGCCTCCAGGTGATCGGCCTGGCGCGCCAGCGCGGCTGGGAGATCACCCTCCAGGACCTGTTCAGCACGCCCGTCATCGCCGAACTCGCCCCGCACGCAAGGGAGATCGACCCCGCGACGGTCGAGGCCCCGGTGGCGCCCTTCGAGCTGGTCGCCGCCGAGGACCGCGCCGCGCTGCCCGAGGGCCTGGAGGACGCCTATCCGCTGTCGGTGCTCCAGACCGGCATGGTCTACCACATGGAGCTGGACAGGGAGAACCTGCCCTACCACAACCTGAACAGCTTCCACCTGCGCGCCCCGTTCGACGCGGACCTGTTCCGCCGCGCCATGCAGGACGCCGTGGACCGGCACCCCATCCTGCGGGCCTCCTTCGACCTGGGCTCCTACCAGGAGCCGCTCCAGCTCATCCACGCCGAGGCCGAACTCCCGGTCGTCGTCGAGGACTTGCGGGGCATGTCGGAGCAGGAGCAGGAGGACCGCCTGCTCGACCTGTTCCACGCGGAGCGCCAGCGGCCGTTCGACCTCGCCAGGCCGCCGTTCCTGCGGCTGTTCCTGCACCGCCGCACCGACGAGACGTTCCAGTGGTCGCTCACCGAGCACCACGCGATCTTCGACGGCTGGAGCCTGTTCACCTTCCACGCCGAGGTCTTCAGCCGCTACCTGGAGCTGCTGGCGGACCCGGCGAGCCTCCCGGCGCCCACGCCGCGCTCCTCCTTCCGCGACTTCATCCGGCTGGAGCGGCAGATCACCGCGGACGAGGACGAGAAGCGGTACTGGCTGGAGAAGTACGCGGACTACTCGCCCGTCACGCTGCCGCTGTGGCCCGAGGACTCCGCCGCGCCGACCGCGTCGCTCACCGACGACACCTCGCTGGACGGGAGCACCGAGGACGGGGTGCGGCACTGGCGGTTCACGTCCAACCGCTCGGCCACGCACCGCTCGCTCGAAGCGCTGATCCCCGAGCCGGTCGTGGAGGGGCTGCTGGGTCTCGCCGCCCGCACGGGCGTGCCGCTGAAGACCGTGCTGCTCACGGCCCACCTCAAGGTGATCGGGGCGGCGACGGGCCGGCACGACGTGGTCACCGGCATCACCGCCAACGGCCGCCCCGAGGACGTGGACAGCACCGAGGTGTGCGGGATGTTCCTCAACATGCCGCCGATCAGGGTGGACATCGCGGGCGGCACCTGGGGGGAGCTGGTGCGCCGCGTCTACCGCGCGGAGGAGGAGCTGCTGCCGCACCGGCGCTACCCGCTGGCCCACGTGCAGTGGGCGCTGGGGCAGCCGGAGCTGTTCGACAACACCTTCGTCTACAACCACTTCCACGTGATGGCCGACGTGCTCGGCTCCGGGGTCTCGGTGCTCGGCAACCGCGTCGAGTCCACCGGCGACTACCGCGCCGAGCCGACCAACTACTCGCTCTCCACCGGCTTCCTGCGCGACCCGCGCTCCCCGCGCGTCCTGCTGCGCCTGGACTACTACACGGCGAAGGTGGCCGACGCGCAGGCCGAGTCGATCCGCGACTGCTACCTGGCGGTGCTGGCCGCCATGGTGCGCGACGACGGGCGCCACGAGGAGTTCTCGCCGCTGGGCCCGGTCGAGGAGCGGCGGGTGCTCCAGGAGTGGAACGGCCCCGCGCGCGACTACCCGGTGGACCGCTGCGTGCACGAGCTGTTCGAGGAGCAGGTGCGGCGCGTGCCGGACGCCGTCGCGGTGGAGGGCGCCTCGGGGCGGCTCACCTACCGGGAGCTGAACGCCCGCGCCAACCGGCTCGCCCGGCTGCTGCGGGGGCGGGGCGCGGGCCCGGAGACGGTGGTCGGCGTGTGCCTGCACCGCGACGTCGAGCTGGCCGTGGTGCTGCTCGGCATCCTCAAGTCGGGGGCCGCCTACCTGCCCATGGAGCCCGGCTACCCGGCCGACCGGCTGGAGTACGTGCTCAAGGACGCCGGTGCCCATCTGGTGCTCACCGACGACGCGCTGGCCGACCGGGTGCCCGACGGGCCCTGGCACACGCTGCGCACGAACGCCCTGGCCGACGAGCTGGCCGGGTTCGCGGACGGCGACCTGGGCCGTACCGGCTCGCCGGACAACCTGATGTACGTCATCTACACCTCGGGGTCCACGGGCCGCCCCAAGGGCGTGCAGGTCGCGCACTTCGGGGTCGTCAACTACCTCGGCTGGTGCGTGGAGGGCTACGCGTCGCGCGGTGCGGGCGGCGCCCCGGTGTTCTCCTCGATCGCCTTCGACATGATCGTGCCCAACCTGTACACGCCGCTGGTCACGGGCGAGCGGCTGGTGATGGTCCACGACGACCTGGACTCCGTCGACATGGCGGCGCGGCTCGCCGAGCTGGCCCCGTTCAACTTCGTCAAGCTGACGCCCGGCCACCTCGACCTGCTCGGCCAGCTGCTCTCCGCCGAGCAGGCGCGCTCGCTCGCCGCGACCCTGGCGGTCGGCGCGGACGCCTTCCCCTCCCGCAACCTGGAGGCCTGGCGGCGCATCGACCCGGACTCGGTGCTGCTGAACGAGTACGGGCCCACGGAGGCGTCCGTCGGCAACAGCGTCCACTTCCCCGAGGGGCGGGTCGCGGGCGAGCTGGTCCCGATCGGCCGTCCGATCCCCAACACGACGATGTACGTGCTGGACGAGGCGCTGAACCCGGTGCCGACCGGGGTGACGGGCGAGCTGTACATCGGCGGGGCGTGCGTGGTGCGCGGCTACGCGGGGCGCCCGGCGCTGACCGCCGAGCGGTTCCTGCCCGACCCGTTCTCCGACGAGCCGGGCGCCCGGCTGTACCGCACCGGTGACCTGGGCCGCTGGCTCCCGGGCGGGGCGCTGGACTTCCTGGGCCGGGTGGACGACCAGGTGAAGATCAACGGCTACCGGGTGGAGCCGGGCGAGGTCGAGGTGGCCCTCGCCGAGCACCCGGCCGTCGCCCAGGCCGTGGCCGCGGTGGTCGGCGAGGACCGGTCCACCAGGCGCCTGGTCGGCTACTACGTGACCGGGGAGGCCGTCACCGAGGAGGAGCTGCGCGCGTACCTGGCCGAGCGGCTGCCGGAGTACCTGGTGCCCGCCCACCTGATGCGCATCGACGCGGTGCCGCTGAACGCCAACGGCAAGGTCGACCGTTCGGCGCTGCCGCGTCCCCGGGCGCGCGCGGCCGCCGACGAGCGGGTCCACCGGGCGCCGCGCACCCCGCTCGAAGAGCTGCTCGCCATGGCGTGGGAGGAGCTGCTGGGCGTGGAGCGGGTCGGCCGCGACGACGCGTTCACCGCGCTGGGCGGCAACTCGCTGCTCGCCACGCAGCTGGCCTTCCGCCTCCAGCGCTCGCTGGGCATCGAGATCACCCTGGCCGACGTGCTGCGCGCCCGCGACCTGGCCGAGCTGGCCTCCCTGCTCGCCGGCGACCTGACGGAGCAGCTGGGCCCCGAGGCCGCCGACGTGCTGCTCTCGCCGATCGGGGACGCGTCGTGAGCGCCGACGCCCTGGACCGGCTGACCGGTCTGAGCCCCGCCCAGCGGGCCCTGCTGGCGAAGCGGCTCGCGGCCCGCGCGCAGGGGCCCGAGCTGCGGGCCGCGCCCCGCGACGGGGCTCCCCCGGTGTTCCCGATGACCTCGCCGCAGCGGCGGCTGTGGCTGGCCCACCAGGTGGATCCGGGCAGCGCCCGCCACCACGTGCCGCTGGTGTGCGACCTGTACGGCGACCTGGACCGGGCGGCGCTGGCGGCGGCCGTGGGGGACCTGGTGGAGCGGCACGAGGTGCTGCGCACCCGGTTCGCGGTCGACGGAGAGCGCTGGGAGCAGCGCGTGCGGCCCGCCTCCGAGGGTCCGGTGCTCGACGTGGTGGAGGCGGACGGCGAGGAGCGGGCCGACGACCTGGTCCGCGAATTGTCGGACCGGCCGTTCGACCTGACGCGGGACGCGCCGCTGCGCGCGGCCCTGCTGGTGCTGGGCCCGCGCAGGGTGCGGCTCGTGCTGGTGGCGCACCACATCGTCTTCGACGCGTGGTCGGAGCGGCTGCTGTGGGACGAGCTGGGGCTGTGCTACGCGGCCCGGGTGCGGGGGCGGGCCCCCGCGCCCGCCGTGGAGCGGCCGCAGTTCGGCGACTACGCGCGGTGGCAGGCCGAGCGGGCGGACGCCGGGGCCGGGAAGCGCCATCTGGCGTACTGGCAGGAGCAGTTGGCGGGCGCCGTCGAGCACGACCTGCCCGCCGACCGGCCCCGGCCGCCGGTGCACGACCCGGCCGCCGACCGGGTGACGGTCACCTTCGAGCGGGCGCTGTCGCAGCGGCTGCGCGCCCGCTGCCGGGAGGCCGGGGTCACCGTGTTCACCGGGCTGTTCACGGCGTTCGCCGCCGTGCTGCACCGGTGGACGGGGGCCGACGACCTCGTGGTGGGCTCGCTGGTCTCGGGCCGTACGCATCCGCTGGCCGAGCACGTGCTGGGCCCGTTCGTGAACACCGTGGCGCTGCGCTCGCAGGTGCCGCCCGGCGCCACGCTGGGGGAGCTGCTGGAGCGTCAGCACGCGACCGTGCTGGCGGCGCTCTCCCACCAGGACGCGCCCTTCGAGCGGGTCGTGGACGCGGTGCGCCCGTTGCGCGACGCGGCGCGCCACCCGCTGTTCCAGGTGCTGTTCCAGGTGGACGGCGCGACCACCGAGAGCATGGACCTGCTGCGGCTGGACGGGGTGCGGGTCGATCCGCTCGCCCCCGAGGGCTCGGCGGTCGACGTGGACCTGGTGGTCGGGGTCACCGACGACGACGCGGGGCTGACCGTGGTCGTGGAGTACCGCACGGACCTCTACGACCGGGCGACCGCGGCCCGGCTGGCCGACCACCTGCGGAGCATGGTGGCGGCGTGCGCGGACCGGCCGGAGCTGCCCGTCGCGGACGTCGACCTGGGCGGCCCCGACGAGCGGGCTCTGCGGGGAAGCTGGGGCAACCCGCCGCCGGCGACGGGGAGTTCGCCGCTGCCGGTCCTGGGCCCCTGGGGTTCGGTGCTGGAGCGGCCGCTGCCAGGACACCCGGCGCGCATCCTCGACTCCGCCGGGCGCCCCGTGCCCGTGGGCGCGGTGGGCGAGCTGTCCCTGGACGGCTCCCCCACCGGCAGGCTGGCCCGCTTCACCACCGCGGGACAGATCGAACTGCACGGCCGGGTGGGGCAATTGGCGGACCTGGAGGGCGTGCGCGTCGACCCGGGCCGCATCGAGGCGGCGCTGGCCGGGCAGCCCGGGGTGAGCGCGGCGGCCGTGCGGATCGCCCGGCGGCCCGACGGCAGGCCGTGGATCGTCGGGTACGTGGCGGGGGCCGCGCCGGTGGGCGACCGGGTCCGCGAGGCGGCCTCCCGGGAGCTGCCCGGCCACCTGCTGCCCGCGGTCGTCGTGGTGGTGGACGCGATCCCGTCGGCCCCCGACGGGGCGCCGGACCTTTCCGCGCTGCCGCTGCCCGACCCCGAGGAGGTGGCCGCGCGGCGGCGCGCCGAGGGCGCCCCGGCCGAGCGCGAGCGCACGATGGCCGCGCTCATCGCGGGCGTCCTGCACCGGCCGGACGCGGAGGTCGGCCCCGACGCCAACTTCTTCGACCTGGGCGGCGACAGCATCCTGGCCCTGCAACTGGTGGCCAGGGCCCGCGAGGAGGGCCTCGCCCTGCTGGCCCGCGACGTCTTCCGGCACCCCACGGCCGCGGGTCTCGCCCGCGTCGCCGGTGACGCGGCGGGCCCCGGGGCGGGGATCGCGCGCGAACCGCGCTCCGCCGCCTCCGGCGCCGTACCGCTGACGCCGATCATGCACTGGCTGCGCGAGCTGGGCGGCCCGGTGGACCACTACCACCAGTCGGTGCTGCTCCAGGTCCCCGCCGGGCTGCGCGGCGAGGACCTGCGCGCGGCGCTCGGCGCGGTCCTGGACTGCCACGACGTGCTGCGCGCACGGCTGGTGCGCGCGGGCGGGCGGTGGTCGCTCGAAGTGCCGCCGTACGACGCCGGGGCGGTGGAGCGCGTGCTGCGCCGCGTCGACGTGGCGGGCCCGGCGGGCGGGGGCCTGCGCGAGGTGCTCGACCGGGAGACGGCCGGGGCCCAGGGGCGCCTGGCCGTCGAGGAGGGGGTGATGGTCCAGGCGGTGTGGTTCGACGCCGGGCACGCCGCTCCCGGACGCCTGCTGCTGCTGGCCCACCACCTCGTGGTGGACACCGTGTCCTGGCGGATCGTCACCGCCGACCTGGCGGCCGCCCACGCCGCCGCGGCGGCCGGCCGCGCACCGGCCCTCCAGCGCCCCGCGGCCTCCTTCCGCGGCTTCGCCCGGCACCTGCTGCGGCGCGCCGAGGCCCCGGAGGTCACCGCCCAGCTCCCCTACTGGAGCGGGCTGCTGGAGCGGGGCGCGGGCGCGGTGACCGACGTGGCCCCCGACCCGGCCCGCGACGTGGTGCGCACCGCCCGCTCGCTGACCCTGAGCCTGTCGGCCGCCGACACCGGGCCGCTGCTCACCGAGGTCCCGGCCGCCTACCGGGCGCGCGTGGACGAGGTGCTGCTGGCCGCGCTCGCGCTGGCCGTCGGGCAGTGGCGCGGCGAGCGGGGCCGGGACGCGGCGGGCGGCGTGCTGGTCGACGTGGAGGGCCACGGCAGGCACGACGGGCTCGGGCTCGACCTGTCGCGGACCGTGGGCTGGTTCACGGCCGTCCACCCGGTCCTGCTGGACGCGGGCGCGGTCGACCACGCCGAGGTGCGGGCGGGCGGCGCGGACGCCGGGCACGCCGTGAAGCGGGTGAAGGAGCAGTTGCGGGCCGTGCCGGACGACGGCATCGGCCACGGGCTGCTGCGCCACCTCAACGCGGCCACCGGGCCCGGCCTGTCCCGGCTCCCCGCCCCCGAGCTGGCCTTCAACTACCTGGGGCGGTTCTCCGCCGCGTCCGCCGCGGGCACGGCCGACTGGGGGCCCGCTCCCGAGCAGGGCCTGCCGGGCGGGGACAGCGACCTGGACATGCCGCTCGCCCACCCGCTGGAGCTGACGGCCGCCGTGCGCGACGAAGCCGCGGGGCCCGTCCTGAGCGCCACCTGGACCTGGGCGGACGCGGTGCTCGACCGGGCGGCCGTCGCCGCGCTGGCCGAGTCCTGGCGCCGGTGCCTGGCCGCGCTGGCCCGGCACGCGCGGGGGCCGGGCGCGGGCGGGCTCACCCCGTCCGACCTCCCCCTGGCCGGACTCAGTCAGAAGCAGATCGATCAGTTGGAAGCCGCGTGGAGGACCGCACGATGAGACGATCCGACATCACGGACATCCTGCCGCTCGCGCCGTTGCAGGAGGGCCTGTTCTTCCACGCCCTGTACGACGACGAGGCCGAGGACGTCTACCAGGTGCAGCAGGTCTGGGACCTGCACGGGGCGCTGGACGCCCCGGCCCTCAGGGCGGCGGCCGACGGCCTGCTGGAGCGCCATCCGCACCTGAAGGCGGCCTTCTGGCACGAGGGCCTGGAGCGCCCGCTCCAGGTCATCGGCCGCGACGTGCCGCTGCCCTGGCAGGAGTTCGACGTGCGCGGCGACGCCGACCCGGCCGCCGAGGCCGAGCGGATCGTACGGGAGGAGCGGCAGCGGCGCTTCCGGCTCGACCGGCCGCCGCTGCTGCGGTTCACCCTGATCAGGACCGGGGACGAGAGGCACCGCCTGGTGCTGTCCAACCACCACATCCTGCTCGACGGCTGGTCGATGCCGGTGCTGCTGCGGGAGCTGTTCGCGCTGTACCGGGACGGGCGGGCGCACGGGCTGCCGCGGCCCACCCCGTACCGCGACTACCTCGCGCATCTGGCGGCGCAGGACGGCGAGGGGGCCCGCGAGGCGTGGCGCACGGCCCTGGCGGGCGTGGACGGCGCCACGCTGGTGGCCCCGGCCGACCGCGCGCGGCAGGGCGCCTACCCGGTGGCCGTGAGCGGCGAGCTGACCGAGGAGCAGACCGCGGCGCTCACCGGCTTCGCCCGCTCCCGGGGCCTGACGGTGAACACCGTCGTCCAGGGCGTGTGGGCGCTGCTCCTGAACCGCTGGACGGGCCGCGACGACGTCGTGTTCGGCGCCACGGTCGCCGGGCGGCCGCCCGAGCTGCCGGGCGCGGACACGATGGTGGGCCTGTTCATCAACACCCTTCCCGTACGGTGCCGGCTGGATCCGGCCGAGCCGGTGGCGGACTTCCTCGGCAGGCTCCAGGGCGAGCAGGCCGACCTGATGCCCCACCAGCACATCGGGCTCGGGGAGATCCAGCGGATCGCCGGGACCGGTGAACTCTTCGACACCGTCACGGTGTTCGAGAACTACCCCGACACCGAGCGGGAGCCCGGGGGCGAGGGCCTGCGGCTGGTGCCCGTCCACTCGCGCGACGCCGCGCACTACCCGCTCACCCTCAGCGCCGCGCTCGGCGCCCGGCTGCGGATCGAACTGAGCGTGGTCCCGGGCCTGTTCGACGCGCGGGCGCCCCAGCGGCTGCTCGCCCACGTCCGGCGGGCGCTGACCGCCGTGGTCGAGGCCCCGCACCTGCCGGTCGGGCTCCTGGACGTGCTGGACCCCGCCGAGCGGCACACCGTGCTGCACGAGGTCAACGACACCGCGCGCGCCTTCCCCTCCGGCACCGTGCCCGACCTGCTCCAGGCGCAGGCCGCCCGCACCCCGGACGCCCTCGCCCTGGTCTGCGGGGAGCGGCGGCTCACCTTCGCCGAGGTGAACCGGCGCTCCAGCGCCCTGGCCCGCCACCTGATCGGCCTGGGGGCAGGCCCCGAGAAGATCGTGGCGCTGTGCCTGCCGCGCACCGCCGACGCGGTCGTCGCGCTGTTCGCCGTGCTCAAGACCGGCGCCGCCCACCTGGTGCTCGACCCCGAGCAGCCCGCCGACCGCATCGCCCTGCTGCTGGACGACGCCGGCGTCTCGCTCGCCGTCACGAGCACCGCGACGGAGGCGTCCCTGCCGGGCGTCCTGCCCCGGGTGGTCCTGGACGAGCCCGGCACCCCGCGCACCCTGGCCGGCCTGTCGGGCGCGGACGTCACCGACGCGGACCGGCTCGCCCCGGTCCTGGACGCCACCGCCGCGTACGTCCTCTACACCTCGGGCTCCACCGGGCGCCCCAAGGGCGTGGTGATCGAGCACGGGCCGCTGGCCAACCTGTTCCACGACCACGTCCGGTACCTCTACCGGCCCGAGGTCGAGCACTCGGGCCCGCTGCGCGGCGCGCTCAGCGCCGCGCTCACCTTCGACACCTCCTGGATGATGCTGCTCTGGCTGGTCGGCGGGTACGAGACCCACCTGCTGACCGACGAGGTGCGCGGCGACCCCGAGGCGATGGTCGGCTACGTGCGCGAGCACCGCATCGGCTTCCTGGACGTCACCCCGACCTTCACCGAACAGCTCGTCGCCGCCGGGCTCCTCGACGAGGGCGAGCACCACCCGCCCCTGATCACGCTCGGCGGCGAGGCCGCGGGCTCCGAGCTGTGGCGCCGGCTGCGCGCCGCGCCCGGCGTGCGCGCGTACAACCAGTACGGCCCCACCGAGTGCACCATGGACACGCTCGGCTGCCGACTGGCCGACAGCGACGACCCGGTCATCGGACGGCCCCTGAGCAACACCCGCGTCCTCGTCCTGGACGCGCGGCTGCGGCCCGTGCCGATCGGGCTGCCCGGCGAGCTGTACCTGGCCGGGGCGCCGCTGGCCCGGGGCTACCTGGGCCGGGCCGCGCTGACCGCCGAGCGGTTCGTGGCCTGCCCGTACGGCGAGCCCGGGTCGCGCATGTACCGCACCGGGGACCTGGTGCGGCTGCGGGCGGACGGCCAGGTGGAGTACCTGGGCCGCACCGACGACCAGGTCAAGGTCAGGGGCTACCGGATCGAGCCGGGCGAGATCGCCGCCCAGCTCACGGCCCACGCGGACGTCTCCCAGGCGGTCGTGACGGTCGGCCGGGACCGGGCCGGCGGCCAGCGGCTCGTCGCGCACCTCGTGGCCGCGCCGGGCGCCCGGGTGGACGCCGGGGTGCTGCGCAAGCACCTGGCGTCCGTGCTGCCGCCCTACATGGTGCCCGCCGCGTACGTGGTGCTGGACGCGCTGCCGCTGACGGCCCACGGCAAGCTCGACCGGCGCGCGCTGCCCGAGCCCGGCGCCCTGGACGTCGTGGTGGGGCAGGCGCCCCGCTCGCCGCGCGAGGAGATCCTGGCCGGGCTGTTCGCCGAGGTGCTGGACACCACCGGGGTCGGCGCCGACGACGACTTCTTCGCCCTGGGCGGCCACTCCCTGCTCGCCACCCGCCTCATCAGCCGGGTCCGCGCCGCGCTGGGCGTCGAACTGCCCGTGCGCGCCCTGTTCGAGCACCCGACCGTCGCCCGGCTCGCCGCCCGGCTCGACGACGGCGGCGCGGCCCGCCCCGCGCTGACGGCCGGGCCCAGGCCCGAGCGCGTCCCGCTCTCCGCGGGCCAGCTGCGCCTGTGGTTCCTGGACCGGCTGGAGGGCCCCGGGCCCGCGTACCACACCACGGCCGCCTTCCGGCTGGAGGGCGACCTCGACCCCGAGGCGCTGGCGCACGCCGTGGCCGACCTGACGCGGCGGCACGAGAGCCTGCGCACCGTCTACCCCGACCACGAGGGCGTCCCCTGGCAGCGCGTGCTGACTCCCGAGGAGGCCGCCACGCGGCTGGAGCGCGCCGAGGTGTCCGATGAGGAGCTGGCGCGGGAGCTGGAGCTCGCCACGGCCCGGGGCTTCCTGCTGGACACCGAAGTCCCCTTCCGGGCGAGCCTGTTCACCCTCTCGCCCACCGCGCACGTGCTGCTCCTGGTGATGCACCACATCTGCGACGACGGCCTGTCGGCCGGGCCCCTGCACCGCGACCTGTGGTCCGCGTACGCGGACCGCTGCGAGGGCCGGGCGCCGCGGTGGGAGCCGCTGCCGGTCCAGTACGCCGACTACGCGCTGTGGCAGCGCGAGGTGCTGGGCGGGGCGGACGGCACGGGCGGCGTGCTCGCCGAGCAGTCGGCGCACTGGACGGCCGTGCTGAAGGACCTGCCCGCCGAACTCGACCTGCCCGTCGACCACCCGGGCGCCGACCGGAGCCTGGCCCGCGGCACGCTCGCCGCCTTCCGCCTCGAACCGGACGTGCACGCGGCGCTGACGGCGCTGGCCCGGGAGTCGGGGGTGACGCTCTTCATGGTCCTCCAGGCCGCCCTCGCCACCCTCCTCACCCGCACCGGAGCAGGCACCGACATCCCGCTCGGCACCGTCGTCGCCGGACGCACCGACGACCAGCTCGACCCCCTCATCGGCTTCTTCGTCAACACCCTCGTCCTGCGCACCGACACCTCCGGAGACCCCACCTTCCACCAACTCCTCACCCGCGTACGCGACACCGACCTCACCGCCTACACCCACCAGGACCTCCCCTTCGAACGCCTCGTGGAAGCCCTCAACCCGCCCAGGGCGGCCGGGCGCCACCCGCTGTTCCAGACGATGCTGACGCTGCGGACGCCCTCCCCCGGCACCGACGAGGTGACCGGCCTGCGCGTCGCCCCGCACGCGGTCGGCTCGCCCGCCGCCAAGTTCGACGTCTCCGTGGACTTCGAGGAGCTGCGCTCGCCCGAGGGCCGCCCGCAGGGCATCACCGGCGAACTGGTCCTCAACGGCGCCCTGTTCGACCAGCCCACCGCCGACCGGCTGGCGCGCGGACTGCACCGGCTGCTGCTGTCCGCGGCCGAGCGGCCCGACGAGCGGCTGAGCAGGCTGCCGCTGACCTCGCCCCAGGAGCGGGAGCTGGTCCTGGGCGGGTGGAGCGGACGCGCCGCGACCGAGCCGCCCGCCGACCTGCTGTCCGCGTACGCCGAGTCCGTCGCCGCCGCCCCCGGCAGCACCGCGCTGGTCGACGGCGGCCTGCGGCTCACCCGCGCCCAGCTCGACGACCGCGCCGAGCACCTGGCCGCGCGGCTGCGCGCCCGGGGGGTGGCCGCCGAGGACCGCGTCGCCCTGCTGATGGAGCGCTCGGCCGACCTGGTGGTGGCGATCCTCGCCGTCCTCAAGGCCGGCGCCGCCTACGTGCCGCTGCTCCTGGACCACCCCGCGGCGCGGCTGCGGCTGATCACCGCCGACACCGGGGCCAGGCTGCTGCTGACCGACACCGCGGGCGGCGCGCACCCGGCCGCCGACGGCAACACCGACGCCGACGGCGACAACATCGACGTGCTGGACGTCACGGGCTGCGCGCGCGCCGACGTACCCGCCACGCACGGCACCCCGGCGGCGCGGCCGCACCCGGACCGGCTCGCGTACCTGATGTACACCTCGGGCTCAAGCGGCGGCCCGAAGGGCGTCGCGATCACGCACCGCGACGTGACCGCGCTGGCCGCCGACAGCGCCTGGCGCGGCGGGGGCCACCGGGCGGTGCTGCTGCACTCCTCGCACGCCTTCGACGCCTCCACGTACGAGCTGTGGGTGCCGCTGCTCACGGGGGGCCGCGTCGTCGTGGCCCCGCCCGGCGGGCTCACCCCGGCCGCCGTGCGGCGGCTGACCGACGAGGAGGGGCTGAGTGCCGTCTGGCTGACGGCGGGGCTGTTCGCGGCGTTCGCCGACGAGGACCCGGCCTGCCTCGGCGGGCTGCGCGAGGTGTGGGCGGGCGGCGAGGCCGTGTCGCCCGGCGCCGTGGCGCGGGTCCTGGAGCGGTGCCCGGAACTGACCGTGGTGAACGGGTACGGGCCGACCGAGACGACCACGTTCGCCGCCCGCCACCACCTGGCCGCGCCCTACGAGCCTGGGCAGCGGATCCCCGTGGGACGGCCGCTGGACGGCATGCGGGCGTACGTGCTCGACGACTGCCTCCAGCCGGTGGCCGCCCACGCGCGCGGCGAGCTGTACCTCGCGGGCGAGGGGCTCGCCCGGGGCTACTGGAACCGCGCGGCGCTGACCGCCGAGCGGTTCGTGGCCTGCCCCTACGGCGAGCCCGGGTCGCGCATGTACCGCACCGGGGACCTGGTGCGCTGGGACGCGGAGGGGCGCCTGGAGTTCCTGGGCCGGGCCGACGACCAGGTCAAGCTGCGCGGCTTCCGCCTGGAGCCGGGCGAGATCGAGGACGCCCTGGCCCGGCACCCCGACGTCGCGCGGGCCAAGGTGACGGTCCATCAAGACGCGCACGGGGAGCGGCGCCTGGTGGCGCACGTCGTGGCCGTCGAGGGCAGGACCCCGGAGCCCGGGGCCGTCCTGGACGCCGTACGCGGCGAACTCCCGCCGCCGCTCGTGCCGAGCGCCTGCCTGGTGCTCGACCGCTTCCCCCTCACCGTCAACGGCAAGGTCGACGTACGGGCGCTGCCCGCGCCCGAGGCGGCCGCCACGACGGGGCGCGCGCCCCTGGGGGCGCGCCAGCGGGCGCTGGCCGCGCTGTTCGCCGAGGTGCTGGGAACCACCGGGGTCGGCGCCGACGACGACTTCTTCGCGCTGGGCGGCCACTCCCTGCTCGCCACCCGCCTCATCAGCCGGGTCCGCACCGCGCTGGGCGTCGAACTGCCCCTGCGGGCCCTGTTCGAGGCCCCCACCGTCGCCCGCCTCGCCGAGCGGCTGCCGCATGCCGGGCGGGCCAGGCGCGCGGTGGCCCCGGCTCCGCGCCCGGAGCGCGTACCGCTGTCGTACGCGCAGCAGCGGGTGTGGTTCCTGGAGCAGTTCGAGGGCCCGTCGGCGATGTACAACGTGCCGCTCGCGCTCACCCTCTCCGGCCCCGTGGACACCGGGGCGCTCGCCGCGGCCCTCCAGGACGTGACGGACCGGCACGAGGTCCTGCGCACGGTCTATCCGCACCACGAGGGCGTCCCGCACCAGCTCGTCCTGAGCGGGGACGCGGCCAGGACGCGGCTGCACACGCTCACGCTCGCCGAGCCGGAGCTGGCCCACGCCCTGGACACGGCGGCCGAGTACGCCTTCGACATCGGCACCGAACTGCCGCTGCTGGCCGCGCTGTACACGATCACCCCCACCGAGCACGTGCTGCTCCTGGTGACGCACCACATCGCGACCGACGGCTCGTCCTTCGGGCCGCTGCTGCGCGACCTGGCCGAGGCGTACGCGGCCCGCTGCGAGGGCCAGGCCCCGGGGTGGGAGCCGCTGCCGGTCCAGTACGCCGACTACGCGCTGTGGCAGCGCGAGGTGCTGGGCGGGGCTCAAGGCGGGGCGCGGGGCGACGGGGAGGACGCCGACAGCCCGACGGCGCGTCAGCTGGACTACTGGCGCACCGCGCTCGCCGGCATCCCCGACCAGCTGCCGCTGCCCTTCGACCGGCCCAGGCCCGCGGTCGCCTCCCACCGGGGGGCGCGCCGGCGCCTGACGCTGGACGCCGAGCTGCACGCCGGGCTCACCGGGCTGGCCCGGGAGTCGGGGGTGACGCTCTTCATGGTCCTCCAGGCCGCCCTCGCCACCCTCCTCACCCGCACCGGAGCAGGCACCGACATCCCGCTCGGCACCGTCGTCGCCGGACGCACCGACGACCAGCTCGACCCCCTCATCGGCTTCTTCGTCAACACCCTCGTCCTGCGCACCGACACCTCCGGAGACCCCACCTTCCACCAACTCCTCACCCGCGTACGCGACACCGACCTCACCGCCTACACCCACCAGGACCTCCCCTTCGAACGCCTCGTGGAAGCCCTCAACCCGCCCCGCTCCCTCGCCTACCACCCGCTGTTCCAGGTGCACGTGGCGCTGCACAACACCGGGCGGACCGACGCCGACTTCGGCGCGCTGCGCGTGGGCGAGATGCCGGTCGGCACGCAGGCCGCCAAGTTCGACCTGTCCCTCGACTTCATCGAGCACCGCCGTGCCGACGGCACGCCCGACGGGCTGGAGGGTGACGTCGAGTACGACACCGACCTGTTCGACGCGGCCACCGTCGAGCAGCTCGTGGAGCGGCTGCGCAGGCTCCTCGCCCATGCGGTGCGCGCCCCCGGGACGCGGCTGAGCGGCCTGGAGCTGATGTCGTGCGACGAACGCCGCCAGGTGCTCACCGGCTGGAACGCCGCGCACCGCGACGTGCCCCCCGGCACCGTCGTCGAGCTGTTCGACGAGCAGGTGCGGCGCACGCCCGACGCGCCCGCCCTGCTGTGCGGGGAGAGCCTGCTCAGTTACGCGCAACTGCACGGGCGCGCCGAGCGGTTGGCGCGGCGCCTGGCCGGTCTCGGCGTGGGCCCCGGTGAGCGGGCCGTCCTGCTGCTGCCCCGCACGGCCGACGCGATCGTCGCCATGCTGGCCGTGCTCAGGGCCGGGGCCGCGTACGTGCCGCTCGACCCGGACGCGCCCGCCGCCCGCCTCCAGACGGTGCTGGCGGACATCCGGCCGGCCGCCGTGCTCACCACCGCCGCCCTGGCCGGGAGCCCGGCCCACGACGGCCTTCGGGTCGTCGCCGTGGACGGACCGGCGGCCGACGCCCCCGGCCCGGTGCCCGCCGCTCACCGGCCGGGCCCCGACGACCCGGCGTACGTCATCTACACCTCGGGGACCACGGGCAGGCCCAAGGGGGTCGTCGTCCCGCACGGCGGGCTGACCAACCTCCTGGGCACCCTGGGCAGGGACCTGGCCGCCGACGCGCCCGAGGGCCCCGAGCACTGGCTGAACGTCGTCCCGTTCACCTTCGACGTGTCGGCGCTCGACATCCACGGCGCGCTGACCAACGGCGCCCTGCTGGTCCTCGCGAGCTCCGACGAGGTGCGCGACCCGGTCGCCCTCACCGCGCTGATCGGCGACGCGGGCATCACCCGCACCTCGGCCACGCCCACCCTGTGGCAGCAGCTCGTCGCCCAGCCGCCGGAGCGCACCGGGGCCCTGCGGGGGCTGCGCGCGATCGTCGGCGGCGAGGCGCTGCCCGCGCAGCTGCTGCGGGCCCTGCACGCCCGCGGCGTCGCCGTCGACCACGTCTACGGCCCCACCGAGGCGACCGTGTGGGCGACCGTCACGCGCCCCGTGCCGGGCCCCGACCAGCGCGGCCCTTCGATCGGCCGTCCGCTGCCCAACACCGGTGCCTACGTGCTGGACGCGTCGCTGGCGCCCCAGCCGCCCGGCGTGCCGGGCGAGCTGTACCTGTCGGGGGCCCAGCTGGCCCTCGGCTACTGGCGGCGGCCGGCGCTGACCGCCGAGCGGTTCGTGGCCTGCCCCTACGGCGAGCCCGGTTCGCGCATGTACCGCACCGGCGACCTGGCGCGCTGGGGCCGGGACGGGCAGCTGGAGTTCCTCGGCCGGGTCGACCGGCAGGCCAAGGTGCGCGGCCACCGGGTCGAGCCCGGGGAGATCGAGTCGGTGCTCGCGGCGCATCCGCTGGTGAGCGCGGCCGCGGTCCTGGTCCGCGAGGACCGGCCGGGCGACGCGCGCCTGGTCGCGTACGTGACGTGCGAGGGCGAACTGCCGGTCGCCGGGCTGCGGGCGCACCTGGGCGCGCGGCTGCCCGACTACATGGTGCCGTCGGCCTTCGTCGCGCTCGACGCCCTGCCGACCACGACGAGCGGCAAGGTCGACCACAAGGCGCTGCCCGCGCCGGAGGCGGCGGCGCAGGACGCCCCGGCGGGCGAGGCCGCGTCGCCGCTGGCCGCCGCGCTCGCCGCCCTGTTCGCCGACGCCCTCGGGGTGCCCTCGGTGGGCGCGGGCGACGACTTCTTCGCCCAGGGCGGGCACTCGCTGCTGGCCGCGCGGCTGGTCGGGCGGATCGAGTCGGTGCTCGGGCACCGGGTCAGGGTCCGCGACCTGTTCGAGGCGCGCACCCCCGCCCGGCTCGCCGCGCTGCTGTCCGGCGCCGCCGAGCACCAGCGGGAGCACGGCGCGCTGGACGTCCTGCTGCCGCTGGCCACCGGCGGCGGCGCTCCCCCGCTGTTCTGCGTCCACCCCGCGCGCGGCCTGAGCTGGAGCTACGCGGGCCTGGTGCGGCACCTGGGCGCGGACCGCCCGCTGTACGGCCTCCAGGCCCGGGGGCTGGCCGCCGACGTGCCGCTGCCCGGGGACCTGGCGGAGATGGCGGAGGAGTACCTGGCGCACATCAGGCGCGTCCAGCCCGCGGGTCCTTACCACCTGCTGGGCTGGTCGTTCGGCGGCAACGTCGCCCATCTGATCGCGGCGCGGCTGCGCGCGCTGGGCGAGGAGGTGGCGCTGCTGGCCCTGCTCGACGCGTACCCGCCGGGGGCCGTCACCGACGCGGATCCCGCCCAGGACGTCGTCACCGCCCTGCTCAGGGACCTGGGACACGGCGACGAACTGCCCGAACTCCCGGTTGGAAGGCCCCAGTTGCGGGCGTTCCTGGAGGAGCGCGGCAGCGCCATCGCCGGGTTCGACGAGCGGCAGCTCGACGCCCTGCTCACGGTCTTCGACCACAACCTGACCCTGCTGGACGCGGCGCGCACCCCCGTCTTCGACGGCGACGTGCTGTTCTTCACGGCCGCCCGGGACCTCCCCGAAGGGCTGGAGCCCGCCCGCGCCTGGGCGCCGTACGTCGGCGGCCGGTTCGAGGAGCACCGCGTCGACTGCGCCCACCACGAGATGACCAGGCCGGGGCCGCTCGCCGAGATCGCCGCCGTCCTCACCACCCGCACGCCCGACCGGGCTGCCCGACTGGAAGTGGAACTCCCGATATGACGAATCCTTTCGACAGCGCGGGCAGCGCCCCCGAAGCGGGCGGCGCCCCCGGCGCGGAAGCCGCCGCAGGCGCGTTCCTGGTGCTGCGCAACGACGAGGACCAGTACTCGCTGTGGCCCTCCCACCTGGACGTACCACCGGGCTGGGCGACCGTGCACGGCCCGGACGACCGAGCCGCGTGCGCCGCGCACATCGAGACCCACTGGACCGACCTGCGCCCGCGCAGCCTCGTCCTGGCCATGGCGGGCGACCGGTCCCGCACCCCCCTGCCCTCGTGAGCACCGTCGTCCCGTACCGACAGAAAGGCCAGCCATGACCATCGAAACGCCCTCCCCGTCGACCCCTGCCGGGCCCACGGACCTCGCGGCCGACATCGACGGGGAGCGGCTGCTCGGCCGCATCGAGGCCTTCGGGAAGATCGGGTACAGCGGTGACGGCGGCGTCACCCGCGCGGGCTTCGACGACGCGGACATCGAGGCCCGGCTCCACCTGGTGCGCGAGGCGCAGCAGGCCGGGCTCGTGGCCCGCGTCGACGCCGGAGGCAACGTCCTGATACGGCGCCCGCCCGGCCTCGCCGCGCGGGGCGGCAAGGCGCTGCTCATCGGCTCGCACCTCGACACCGTCGTCAACGGGGGCCGCCTGGACGGCGCCTACGGCGTCCTCGCCGGCCTGGAGGTGCTCCAGGTCCTCACCGAATCGCGGGCCCGGCTGCCGTACGAACCGGTGGTCATCGCCTTCGCCAACGAGGAGGGCGCGCTCTTCCCCCAGCCCTTCTGGGGCTCCATGGTGCTCGCCGGCCGGCTGGCGGGCCTGCCCGACGATCCCAGGGACGTCGAGGGGCGCTCGCTGCGCGGCCCGCTGGCCCGCCTGGGCGGGAACCTGGACGCGCTGGAGGAGGCGGTCTGGTCGTCCGACGACGTCGCCGCGTACCTGGAACTGCACATCGAGCAGGGCCCCGTGCTCGAACAGGGCGGTCAGCGGATCGGCGTGGTGGAGGCCATCACCGGCCGCACCGTGCTCACGGCCGACGTCCACGGCGCGTCCGGGCACGCGGGCACCACACCCATGGAGCACCGCAGGGACGCGCTGACCGCCGCGGCCCGCATGATCACCTCCGTGGAGCGCACGGCCACGGACGACCTGTGCCGGGTCGCCACGGTCGGCCGTCTGGAGGCGTTCCCGAACTCGCCCAACACCATCGCGGGTGCGGTCAGGCTGACCATCGACCTGCGCGACACCGACGCACAGCGGCTGGAGCGGGCCGAGGCGGCGGTACGCGACGACCTGGCCGCGCTCGCCGAACTGACCGGCACCAGGCTGGAGTTCACGGCCGCGACCAAGTCCGCCCCGGTGGCGACGGATCCCGCGCTGCGCGCCGCCATCGCCGAGAGCGCCGACGAGCTGGGCCTGTCCCGCCGCGAGCTGCCCAGCGGCGCGGGCCACGACGCGCAGGTCGTCGCCGACATCGCCCCGATCGGCATGATCTTCGTGCCGAGCATCGAGGGGCTGAGCCACCGGCCCGACGAGGACACCAGCCCGGCGGACCTGGTGGCCGGGGCGCGGGTCCTGCTGCGCACCGCGCTGCGCGTGTGACGCCGCCCGGCGCCGCGCGCCGCGCGGCGCCCCCCACTCCCGTACGCCCAACTCCCGTACACCCCACCCCCGTACGCCCCACCCCCGGCCACCGAGCGAAGGAAGCCCACATGCACGAGCACCGGCGGGACCGCCTCCCGCGCACCCGCCACTACCTGATGTGCCGCCCGACCCACTTCGAGGTCACGTACTCCATCAACCCCTGGATGGACCCCGCGGTGCCGGTGGACAACGCCCTGGCCGTCGCGCAGTGGGAGCGGCTGTACGCCCTGTACCAGGAGCTGGGCCACAAGGTCGACCTCATCGACCCGCTGCCGGGCCACCCCGACATGGTGTACGCGGCGAACGGCGCGACCGTCGTGGACGGCCGGGTCCTGGGCGCCCGCTTCCGCAACCCGCAGCGCGCGGCCGAGGGGCCCGCGCACCTGGAGTGGTTCCGCACGCGCGGCTACGCGCGGGTCCACGACCCGGTCCACGTCAACGAGGGCGAGGGCGACTTCCTCGTCACCGAGAGCCGGCTGCTGGCCGGGAAGGGGTTCCGCAGCACGCCCGAGAGCCACGCCGAGGCGCGGGAGTTCTTCGGGCGGCCGGTCGTGGGCCTGGACCTCGTGGACCCGCGCTACTACCACCTCGACACGGCCCTGGCCGTGCTGGACCGCGACGAGGTCATGTACTACCCGGAGGCGTTCTCCCCCGGCAGCCGGGCCGTGCTGCGGCGGCTGTTCCCCGACGCGCTGCTGGTGAGCGGGGTGGACGCCGCGGTGTTCGGCCTCAACGCGGTCAGCGACGGGCGGCACGTCGTCCTGCCCGAGGCCGCCGAGGGGCTGGCGCGGCAGCTGCGCGAGCGGGGCTTCGAGCCGATCGGGGTGGACCTGTCGGAGCTGCTCAAGGGGGGCGGGAGCGTGAAGTGCTGCACCCTGGAGATCCGCGACAGCACCCTGGACTGACGCGGGCCGCGGGGCGGGCGGCGTTGACCTTCTCGGAGGCTTGCAGGAGGGCGGCGGCGTCCAGGGCGCCCAGGGGTACGGCGGACGTTCCCGCACGGTACGCGCCGCGACGTCCCGCACCCCCTTCCCCGCCGGGGCGGAGGGGTGCGGGACGTCGGTTCCGGGCGGCCGTGCGGTGGGAGGTCAGTCGTTCTCGGGGCGCAGCAGCAGGTAGTACGGGAACAGTTCGGTCCTGCCCGGCCTGGCTCCCAGCGTCGACAGCACCTTCAGGCCGTGCCTGCGCGCCAGCGTGCGCACCGGGACGTCGATGGAGGCGTGGCCGAGCACGAGGGCGTGGCCGCCCGGGGCGAGCAGGCCGACGAGTGCCGGGAAGGCCTCCGCGTTCGGGCGGCGCAGGACCAGTGCCTTGACCGAGCCCGGTGCGACGGGCGAGTCGGTCGCGTCGGCCACCAAGGCCCCCGGTACCCGTCGCGCCGCCGCTTCGAGCAGCCGGGGCGAGGCGTCCGAGATCGTGAAGACGCACTCGGGGAACTCCCGTGCCAGCGCGGCCGCATGGGCGCCGGTCGAGCACGCCGGGTCGAAGACCGCGTCGCCGGGAGCCAGCCGTCCGCGCAGCACGTGCGCGCTGAACTCCCTCAGGTGCTCCTCGTCCGCGTCCAGGCTCTCGGCCAGGGCGGCGCCGCCGTCCCGGTAGTCGGCGGACAGGGACGCGTCCCACTCGGCGTCCGCCCGGGGGAAGGGGAAGTCGATGTCGGCGTCCGGCGCCGCGAGGGCCCGGACGAACACCTCTTCCCGCTCCTGGGGCGTGCACGCGATGTACCGGAAGGAGACCTCCTTCCCCGCGACCCCCATCTCCTCGAACTCTCCCATGAGCATGGAAGGTTGGAGGATGCCGTGCGGCTCGGCGCGGCTCTCGGGCACCGACTCCCGGCCGAGCCAGGTGCGTCCTTCGACGTGGAGCAGGAAGTACTGGAAGAGGGCGATCGGGAGTTCCTCGACCCAGGTGTGCGACTCGCCCGGGGCGCCGTAGACGTCCGCGGCCGGGGCGTGCACCTCCCTCTCGGGTGCGCGCCGTTGCGTCTCGCCCTGGTGGATCAACATGTCAGAACAACCTTTCTCGAACGTGCGATCTAGACCTGGGACGGGGTCGTCACCAGGGCCGTGAGGAGCGTCGTAACGGGCAGGGGTCAGGAGGCAGTGGAGTCGGGAGGAGCGGGAGCGGAGTCGGGAGGAGCGGGGCCGGGGGGAGGGGTCACCTGGCCGACAGCACGATCCGTACCGCGTACGGCAGCACCCGGCTCAGCCGGGTGTCGTGGTCGAGCAGCAGGGCCACCGGGCTGTGCCCGTCGGCGCGCAGCGCGTCCAGGGGGGTGGACCACTGGGCGGGGGGCCGCACCCGGACGGAGCCGGGTTCGCGGTCCCGCCCGATGGCGGGGACGGTGAGCGGTCCCGGCCGACCGGCGGCCCGGTGCCCCTTCAGCGCCAGGACGCGCGCGGCGGCGGTGCTCAGGGCATCCGCCCGCGTCGCGCCCGTGGCGACGACGGTGTCCGGCTCCGACGGCGTCCCGCCGTCCCGGTCGAGCCGCAGGGCGCAGGCCGGCAGGGACAGCAGGCCGGTCAGGTCGTGCGCCACCGGCTCGCCCTGGGCGCGCAGCACGCGCAGCAGTTCCTCGGGGACGGCCGGGTCTCCCGGCGTCGCGCCGGTCGCGGGCACCCCGCGCCCCTCCCGGACGGCGGGCTCCCGCGCGGGCTCCAGACGGAGCCGGGGCACCCGGGTGTCCGGGGACGCCAGCCGCCGGGCGAGGATGCCTTCGCAGTGCTGGACCAGTGCGGCTTCGAGGGCGCCCACCCAGGTCAGACCGGCCCCGTGCGCCACGGGGCCGCCGGCCTCGGGAACGGCGGTCCGGCGCAGTGCGCCCGAGGCGAGGTCCAGGCCCCAGACCGCCGACCCGGCGGGCTCGGGACACCGGGCCGCGTATCCGGCGAGGGCGGCCAGGAACGTCTCGGTGTCCGAGGTGGCGTCGACCTCGCCGGGCAGCAACTCCCTTACGTTCCGGCGCAGTTCCGCCTCGACGAGCGCAGGACCGGCGCTGCGCGAGACGAACGCGGCGCGGGCCTCGGCCTCCGATGCCGCGGGGCCCACCTCTCGTGTGTCCATGTTCGGTTGTTCCTCTCCCAGTCCGGGGGCCCGCCCCGGCCCGCTCACCTGCGGGAGCGGGCACCGCCCCAAGCCGTACGGCCGTCGTGCGAGGAATGCTGCACGGCGGCGATATACGCGGCCTCGTCGCGTCGCCCGCGCACCGGCGGCGGGCCGCACATCCGCTGTAGATGGGGCGTAGATCGGCCGGAAGGAATCTTGTTGCCGAGCCGCCCGGACAACCAACGTCTTACCGGCTCTCCTCCCCAGTCAGGCACTGATCACGGAATGGACGGCAACCCATGACGACTCCCCTCAAGTCCCGGATCCTGCGTGACACCGCGGTTCTGGTCACCGTCGGATGCGCCGTCCTGTCGGCGGGCGTCCTGTCGGTGGGCTCCGCCACGCAGAACTCCGGGGCCGCAGGGGGCACGACGTCCGTGCTGGCCGACCCGATCGTGGAGGGCGGTGGCGTGGTGATTCCCAGGGGCGAGGAGCCGAAGGACTGGAACAGCCAGGGCTGAAGAGCCTGCTCCCACGGGGAATCGACGCCCCGTACGATACGGGGGATCAACGCCCCGTCCGATCGAGGCGGCCCGTCCGTACGAGGCGGCGCGGCCGTCCGTACGAGTGGTCCGGAGCGGCCCGGCGCGATGCGCACCGGGCCGCTCGGCCGTTCCCGGCCCCCGTGTCAGCCGTTCGTGGGCGCCGCGCCCGCCTCCAGGGAGCGCACCAGTTCCTCGGCCCGTTCCGCGTCGCTCAGCCCGAGACCGGCGAACACCTCGCCGGCCTGGCGGGCCCTGGCCAGCGCCGGCTCGGCCTCGCCGGTCACCGCGAGCACCCGCGCCAGGGCGAGCAGGCAGTGCCCGCGCTCACGCTGTGCACCCAGCTCCTCACTGAGCAAGAGGGCCGCTTCGGCCTCCGCGCGCGCCTCGGCGTACCGGCCCAGGCAGCGCAGGCTGTCGGAGAGCCGGAAGCGCGCCTGGGCCTCGCGGGCCCGCAGCCGGGCCGACGCGCACACCTCAAGGCACGCGGTGTAGCTCACGACCGCGTCCTCGTACCGGCCCAGTTCGCGCAGCGCCATGCCGTGGACGTACCAGGCGTACGAGGTCCCGCGCGGGTCCCGCACGGCGTGCAGCCGCTCCAGCACGGCCTCGCACTCCCGCACCGCGTCGGCGGCCCGGCCGCTCCTCAGCCTGGCCTGGGCGGCGTTCAGCTCCGTGGTCAGCTCCCCGGAGCGGTGTCCCAGCTCGCGGGCCAGTTCGAGGGACCGGTCGTAGAACTCCACCGCGTCCGCGAACCGTTCCTGCCACTGGGCGATCAGGCCCCGGTCGTTGAGTATCTGCCGGAGTATGACCTTGTCCCCGGCGCGCTGGCAGGCCTCGGTCGCCAGCCGGGTGTGCAGCTCGGCCTCCACCAGCTGGGTGTGCTGGAGGGCGGCGTTGCCGCACACGAACCTGGCGCGGGCCTCCGCCTGGTCGTCGCCGCGCGCGGCCGCCGCGTCGGCCACCATGCGTGCTGCGGAGGCGAGTTGGAGGTACGGGATGTCGGGGCCGAACGGGCTGAGCGCGACCAGCAGGTCGCTCGCCGTCCCCAGGATCCGGGGGTCGGCGCCCGGCGGCCCCTGCGCGGCCAGGGTCGCGGCGACGGCCGCGCAGTCGAACACCTCGACCACCCAGGCGCGCGCCTCGGCGAGCGAGGCGAAGCGCGGGCCCGCCTCCAGTTCGCCGCCGAGTATCGCCCCGACCGGGTCGCCGGGCACCATCGACTGGAACGCGGAGCACGCCCCCGCCAGCAGGAAGTCCAGCAGCCGCGCCAGCGCCTCGGCCCCCTCGTCGGCCGCCGCGCCCTCGGACACCACGAGCTGGAGCGCGAAGGAGCGCACCAGGTCGTGGTAGCGGTAGCGGCCGGGCAGCGGCGCCTCCAGCATGGCCGCGTCCACCAGCGATTCGAGCAGGTCCTCGGCGTCGTACTCGTCGAGGCCCAGCGCCGCGGCCGCGGCGGCCGTCACGATGCCCTGCCGGGCGACGGGCGCGAGCAGCCGGAACGCCCTGGCCTGGTCGGGGGTCAGCTGCCGGTAACCGAGTTCGAAGGCGGCGGCCACGGCCAGGTCCCCCGCGCGCAGCTCCCCGATGCGCAGCCGCTCGTCGGCGAGGCGGCCCGTCATGGTCGCCACCCGCCACCTGGGCCGGGCCGCGAGCCGCGCCGCGACGATGCGCACCGCGAGCGGCAGGTAGCCGCACATGTGGGCCAGTTCGGCGGCGGCCTCGGGCTCCTCGTCGACGCGGGCCGCCCCGACGACCGCCCGCAGCAGGGAGATCGCCTCGGCCGCGTCGAAGACGCCCAGGTCCTTCTGGGCGGTGATCGAGAGGCCGGTGAGCATGGCCCGGCTGGTGACGATGACGCCGCAGTCGGCCGAGCCCGGCAGCAGCGGCCTGACCTGCGCGGGGTCGCGGGCGTTGTCCAGGAGGACCAGGATGCGGCGCCCGTCCACCGTCGTGCGCAGGAGCAGGGCGCGGTCCTCGGTCGACGTGGGCATCGACGGGCCGGGGACGCCGAGGGCCGACAGGAAGCTGCCCAGGACGACCCCGGGGTCCGCCGGTTCCAGGCCGCTGCCGCGCAGGTCCGCGTAGAGCTGGCCGTCCGGGAAGTCGGCCTTGGCCCGGTGGGCGACCTGGAGGGCCAGGGTGCTCTTGCCGATGCCGCCCATGCCGGTGACGGACACCACCGCGAGGGACGGGCGGTCGGGGTCGGCGAGGGCCTGGTGGAGGGCCTGCACCTGGCCGGACCGCCCGATGAAGTCACCTATGTGGGCGGGCAGTTGGGCGGGCCGGGGCGGCGCGGCCGGTTCCCTGGGCCGCTCGGGCGCGCCCGCACCGGGGGCGGCGTCGGCCGGGGCGGCGGTGCCCGTCGCCCGAGCGCCCTCCCGCCCCTCCTCCGTACGCACCATGAGCCGGGGGTCGTTGGCGAGGACGCGCTCGTGGAGTTCCTTCAGTTCGGGGCCGGGGTCGATGCCCAGTTCCCCGGCCAGCACGTCGCGCGCCCGGCCGAACACCGCGAGGGCGTCGGCCTGCCGCCCGGTGGCGTACAGCGCCCGCATCAGGAAGCCGTACGGCCGCTCCTGGAGCGGGTGTTCATGGGTGTAGCTGATCAGCTCCGGGATGACGAGGGCGTGCCGCCCCTGCTGGAGGTCGTGGCCGAACCGCTCCTCCAGCAGCGCGAGCCGCAGTTCGGTCAGCCGGGAGCGCTGCTGCTCGGCGAACGGCCCCGGCACCCCCGCCAGGGGCTCGCCGTGCCACAGCCCGAGCGCCTGCGAGAGGAGCCTGCCGCGCTCCTCCTCCTGCCCGGCCGCCCTGGCCCGCGCGATCCCGGCCGCCAGCTCCTCGGCGTGCAGGGCGTCCACCGAGTGCGGCGGCACCAGCAGTTGGTAGCCGTCGCGCAGCGAGACGAGGATCTTGGGGTCCGACCGTTCCTCCTCCACGAGCCGCCGCAGCCGCCACGCGTAGGTGCGCAGGCTCGACAGGGCGGAGTCCGGCGCCTCCTCGCCCCAGACTCCGGCGATCAGCTCGTGCGCGGGCACGGCCCGTCCCGCGCGCAGCAGCAGCGCGACCAGCAGTGCCTGTTGTTGCGGGGAACCCGTGGTCAGCGAGTTCTCACCGCGAAACACCCGAACGGCTCCGAGTACGGCGAACCGGATGCCCTCCCCCATATTCTCGTCGTCCTTTCCGTTCCTCACTACGGCTCGACGGGTCCCGGGGAGGGACAACCCCCAGGGAAAGTGTCGAAGGCCACCGACATGACCGCACGACAAACCTCTCCCCCTGAGATGATCATCCCATAGGACTTCGACCTACGGCTATCGGCTCACCACCGCGTGTCGCGCTTCTTTCCCCCGCCTTTCCCCTCGCCGAAACGCCCTGACCGGGGGCGGCGCGCTCGGCTGTCACCGTTCGGGGCGCAGTACGACCTCGCTGCCCACGGGCGTGAAGCCGCAGGCGAGGAAGGCGCGCAGGGAGCGGGCGTTGCCGGGGGAAACGGCGGCGAAGACCGGGTGCGCTTCGGGTACGAGCGAGAGCGCGTCGGCGAGCAGCGACCTCCCGTGCCCTCGGCCGCCGTCCTGGGGGTCGTGGAGTTCGACGCTCAGCTCGCGCCGCCCGGCGAGGCCGTCGGCCAGGGTGACGAGGCCGCGTTCGTCGCCGTAGACCTTGACGTCCGTCCGCAGGTTCCGGGCGTGGCGGACGCGCGGGTGGTCGTCCGCGCCGGTCAGCTCCGCGAGGCGCGGCGGGCCGCCCGTGCCCGGGGCGGTGAGCGTCGCGTCGATGACGTCGATCCAGCCCTTCGGGCCCGCCAGGTGACGCAGGAAGTCGGGCGAGAGCGACGCGCCGAAGCCGTCCGGCCCCTGGGCGCGCACGTCCTCACCGCTCATGGCGGTGGCGACGACGGCGTGGCCGGTGAAGGCGACCGAGCACTCAAGGCCCCCCGCCAGCGGCGGCAACACCGTCACCCGGCCGTCGACCGGCGGGAAGCGGCCGTCGGCTGCGTCCGTGAAGAAGGTCAGGAGCGGGTGCGAATCGTCCACGGTCGCCCACCTGTCTGTCGAGGAATCCGGCGGGCAGCAATTGTCGGACAGGTCCGGTGGACCGGGCGCGGCGGGTCGCGGCGCGGCGGGTCCGGTGCGGGTCCGGGTCGCGGGGGTCCGGGGCGGGTCCGGGTCCGGGTCCGGTGCGGGTCGCGGCGCGGGGACTTCAACTGGTCCGTGGCCGGGGCTCTCGTACCGCGTCCAGGACCGTCCGCCACGGATAGGGCTTCTTCTCGCCCGGTTCGTTGGGCGTGAAGCCCTCCTCGCCCCACAGCACCCTCACACCGGCGGCCCGGAGCGTGGTGATCGAGGGCTGGATCTGCGGGTGCCGCGCGTAGGCGGAGTTGACGCACGGCATCGCGACGACGGGGATCCGCTTGCCGATGGCCTCCGCCACGACGCCCACCACGAACACGCTCGTCAGCCCGAGCGCCCACGAGTTCAGCGAGTTCGCCGTCACCGGGGCGAACGCGATCGCGTCGGCGGGCGGCCAGACGTCCGGTTCCCCGGGCCTCTTGTACCGCTGGCGCACGGGGTTGCCCGTCAGCGCGGCCAGGTCGTCCAGGCTCCCGTGCAGCCAGTCGCCGGCCGTGGGCGTCAGCCCCAGGCACACGTCCCACCCATCGGCCTGCGCGTCCTCGACGACACGGGCGATGTCGAGGACCGGCGGAGCGGCACTGCCGAACAGGTACAGCACACGAGAGGCCATGCCGCTCATACGACCACGCGCCCCCGCGCCGGTCCGCGGTTTCAGTCGAGCGGGAGCGCTTGGTGCGCTGCGACGATCGCGTCGATGCGGTGGGCCAGGTCGACGTCGAGTGCGGTGAGTACGTATCCGGAGTCGTGTGTGGTGATGCGTGCGGTGAGGGTGTTCATGCGCAGGTCGAGATCGGCGTGGTGCTGTACGCGTCGTGAGCGGTCGGCGATGGTGACGATCGCGGCGACGGCCGCGTGGTAGCGGATCTCGTACGTACGCCGGATCGTGTCGCCCTCGCGTTCCCAACCCGGCAGCTTCGCGTGGGGGTGTCAGGTTGCGGGCCGTGTGGTGCGGGCCATGCAGACGAGCCAGGGCGAGGCGGGGGACGGCTGTACCACTCCGATTTCCCGGTAGCCCCAGCCTTCGTACAGTCTCAGAACTTTTCCGTCTCCGGCCGCCGGGTTGACCATGAGGGTGGTGTGGGGCTCGGCGCGGTGACGCATCAGTTCCTCGTGCATCCGTACAGAGACACCTATGCCGCGTGAGGCGGGGACGACGCCGATCTCCTTCACCGCGACGGCGGTTCTGGCCGCGTAACGGCTGGGAGCTGGGGTGGACATGCGTTGCCACCAGCGGTCGCCGGGGGTGACCGTGTTGCCGTAGGCGTAGCCGACGGGCTCGCCCGTCACCGGGTCGTGCGCGATCACCGCGGCCCATCCGGCCTCGGCGCCATGGCGGTCGAGGCGTTCCAGGAACACGTCCAGCCGGTAGTTCGGGTGCTCCAGGAGGTCTGCGCGCACCTGGCGGTACAGGTCCCCGATCGTGTCGCGGACCTGCGAGGTGCAGGCGGTGTGGTGGCGCAGGCTGACCGGTCGGTCCTTCATGGGCGGTTCTCCTCGGCCTGACGGATGTGGTGCTGCCAATCGGCAGTGTGGGTGCTCCGGGGAGCAACCGTCGAAAGTCTGCTTCCGAAGGCACTGAGCATCCCGATCACCCGGGGGTGGCTCGCGTCGACCGCGCCCGTGCCGGACACCGCGTACGAGGACTGGTCCGCGAACCTGGGTGGGGTCGCGTTCCTGCCGCTCGGCGTGCACTTCGATGCCGTTCGGATCCCGGTCAGGCCGGTGCGGGCCGTGGCGGGGAGCGACGACGACAGTGACATCGCCTCCGTGCTGGAGGAGTTGCTGGGCGGCGGGCCGGTGCTCGGTGACGGGTACCGGTGGTACCACGCGCTCGTGCCGCTCGGGACGCGGGAGACCTGGGACCGTACGGACGCGGAGTGCGTGGGCGACGGGACCTGGCTGTACGTGCCGCATCCCGCGTGGACCTCGTGCGGGATCTACTGGGCCGTACCGCCCCGCCGGGTCGGCGCCGCGTGCGCCGCGAAGGACGTGGTGCGGCTGCTGGACCGGGCCCAGCGGGCAGCGGGAGCCGCCCGGTGACCGGGGTGTCGGGCTGCGCGCGCTGCGGCGGCGTTCAGGGCGTACGGGTGGTGGCGTACGTGGACGCGGCCTCGGGGCCGCCGCGCGCGGTGCACGCGTGCGAGGAGCACCGCGCCGTGCTCGGGCCGCCGCCCGTACGGACGACCGACCCCTCCTCGCCCCGCGCACCAAAACATCCCGCGAGGTGAAGTGCGCGCCCGTCTTGCCACCCGGCCCCGCCCAAGCCGATGACCCGCAAGTTCGCCATGCGGCGCCCGCCTGAAGGCAGTTCGGGTCCCCGGGTCTCAAAAGAATCCTGAAGACGGCCCCCCACCGATCCGCTCGCACTCGACTTGTCACTGATGAACAACGTCGCCCACGAGAGCGAGAGATCCGGATGGGACTGTTGGACATCGCCACGAGCTTCTTCCGCCGCGGCGGAGGCTTCTGGGAATACATGAGCGAGCGGACCAAGAGCCGCACGGCCATCGAGTTGGAGCGCGAGCGCAACGCGGCCACCGCGAACGTCATCCCGATGCTGAAGCCCGGCGTCGACTTCATGGAGTCCGAGGAGGGCGGTCGCACCCGAGTCATCCGGGTCAGCCCGGTCCCGCAGAACGGCGGTTCCCCCAACGGCTCGGCGCCGAACGGAACTTCACTGCCGCGAGACGGCGACCAGGACAGCGCCCCTGCGTCTCCGCCGGCTCTCGGTCCGGGCACCGGCACCGGCCACGTGGCTTCGCCGAGGCACCGGCGCCAAGACGATCAACCAGTGGGTGACCACCTCCGGTGAGCGAGAAGGAACAGTACGACAACGAGGTCATCGACCTGTTCCGAGAGCACTCGGGCGTGATGCTGGGATCCCTCATCCGGCGGGGAGTCCCGCACCCGGTTGCCGAGGAGATCGTCAACGACGTCTTCACCGCGCTCCGCATCCACTGGGATCGTCTCAGGGGCGAGAACCACATGGCCTACGCGTACAGGATCGCGGCCAACGAGTGCAAGAAGTGGTGGAGGCAGGAGGGGGAGCCCGAGCAACGCCGCTACTACGGGGACCTGGACGTCCCCGACGACCGTGACGAATACCAGGAGATCATCGACCGGATCTACCTCGGCCAGGCACTCCAAGGACTGTCGCCCCGGGAACGCCAGACCGTCCATCTCCGCTTCATCAGGCAGAAGAGCGTCAAGGAGGCTGCCGACGACATGGGGGTTTCGGAGGGGGCGGTCAAGGGCTACACGAGGGACGCCCTGCGGAAGCTTCGGGAGAGGGCCGACAGACAGATCACCAAAAGTGGGGAGGAGGAGCAGTGAACACCAACCCGGAGGGATTTCCCTCGGAGGACGAGCGAGTCGCGTCGTTCATGCAGGCACTTCAGAGGATGCACGACGATCCAGCCGAGGCCGCCCGCATCGACCTGATCGTCGAAGAAGCCGACGCGGGACTCGATGCCCATGAGCACGGTGACGGGCAACCGCTCGTCGTCCACATCCACAGCGAAGGCCGTCTCAACATCAGTGCCCTCCGCCAACCCGTCGAACCACAGCCCACCACGGTTGAGGCCGAAGCCCCGCCCGAGCCCCGCCGCCCCGAGCCCAAGAAGAACAGGTCTCTCCGGCTCTCGGCCACCGCGGCGACTCCCCTCATCCCGATGACCGCGGTCGTCCTGTACTCCATGCAGGAAGGGAACACGTCCAAGTGGCTGACGGCCGCCTTGTCCGCCGTCTTCATGGTCACCGCGGCGGGTCTCACTCTGATCAGGGCGCTCACGGACCACGAGAGGCGGCAAGCACTCCGCCGACCGGTGTCCCGAAGGGCCAGGACACGGACACGAGCACTCAACCGCCAGTAGGCCGCACCCCACCAGTGGGCCGCAGCTCACCCGCTGCGGCCCACTGGCCTTGGCCGGATTAGGGCATCTGGGCCTTCGTCTCCACCGCTGGAGCCAGGAGGAGCGGGCGCCGCCCCATCGACAGCGCCCCCCAGCAGCGCCCCAAGAGCGACAGACCGCGTCGCTTCCCGAGGCGCTTGAGTGCGGCGGCTCCCACTGTTCTGCCGTCCATCCCGTCGTCGTGGCGCACATGCGAGTCATACGGGCACGATCAGCCGAGGTTTCCCCTGCTCCGCCGCGTAGGTGAGGGTCTGCCACGTACCCGTTGACGGCTCTGTCGCGTGCGGGAACCCGATGACCATGCTGCTGCGGTCGACCATCCAGCGGTTCCTGGCGTGGTAGGCGGCGGTGTGCAGTTCGGTTGCGCCCAGCTCGACGATCCTCTCGATGCGCTCTCTCGTCCGGGCGACGGCCCGCTGAGCCTGCGCGGGCTGCCGGTCCAGTGAGCCCGGTACGACGAGCGTGATCTGTGCGCCGGTGTTCCTGGCGAGCCACACCAGGCTGAGCGAGTCGATGCCCTTGGCACCGCCGATGAAGAAGTGCGAGTCGGCGAACGGGCCGAGGTAGTCGCCGAATACCGTGTCGTACGCACCGGGCGGACGATGCCCGGTGATCCGCGTCCCCGTGACGGCCACCGACCTCATGGTCAACTCCATGTCATAGGTTGCCGTGTCCCCACGCTCAGGCGTCGGTGCGGATGTCTTCGGTCGGGTCGTCGGTGGCGTTCGGGGGGCGGGCGCCGCGCAGGGCTCTGCGTTGTCCTAGCCTCGCCAGTGCGTAGGTGATCTCGACGCCGATGCTGACGCCCGCCGCGAGCGTCACGATCAGGGCCAGGGCCTCGATCAGGCGGCCCACTCCGTGTTCGATCTGTCTGAGCGCCAGCTCGTTCAGCGCCCGGTAGAGCACGCTGCCCGGCAGCAGGGGCGCGACGGCCGGGATCGCCAGGGAGAGCACGGACGTGCCGGCCCTGCGGGTGAGGAGTTGGCAGATCAGGCTGATCGTCATGGCCGCCAGGCCCGTGGCCATCACCCGGGAGTAGCCCAGGTCGCGTACGACGACGTATTCGACGACGCCCCCGACGCCCAGCAGGACCACCAGGTACCACTGGTGGACGGGCAGGCGCATGCGGTACGCGATGGCGGCGGTGAACACCGCGGTGCCCGCCAGCCGCCAGGACGCGTACGCGGGCGAGATGGGCGTGCCCTGGGGCAGCAGCGGCAGGCTCGCCCCGTTGCGCGCGCCGATCAGGAGGATCACGCCCGTGCCGGTGACCAGCGCGAGGAAGACGAGCACCGATTCCATGATGCGCCCGTAGGCGGTGAGGTAGTGCCCGGCCAGCGCGTCCTGGACCGCGCTGACCATCGTCAGGGTGGGCAGCAGCGCCATGATTCCGCCGATGATGAGCGCGGGGCTGTCGTCGCCGTAGCCGAGCGAGTCGGCCCCGAAGGCGAACACGGCGGCGGGGGCGGCCGCCAGGGCGTACCGGTAGAACGGCAGCACGCCCAGCGCGGCCAGCGCCGACGAGATGTAGGCGCCCAGGGTGGCGGCCACGAAGGACGGTACGACGACGGACGTGCCGCCGCCCGCGACGACGCTTCCCGAAGCGGCCACGATCCCGCCGTGCGCGGCCGCCCTGCCCCAGCGGACCCGCAGGTTCTCCAGCACCTGGCCGTCCGCCTCCGGGCACAGCGCCCGCACGCGCTCGCGGGCCTCGTCGACGGGGACCAGGCCGTCGCCGATCCGGGCCACGAGGCGGTAGGCCTCCCCCAGGGCCGTGAAGTCGGTGGTGTGGCGGCGTACGACGCGCTGCTCGGTGACCGGGCACTCGTCGTCCGCCATGCGCCCGGAGAACGACAGCACCCACCGGGTGACGTCCGGCTCGCACCAGATGAGCCCGTACGCCTCCCCGGTCACCAGCATGCCCGCGGCGGTCTCCTCCGCGGACGCGCCGTTGGCCATCAGCGACTCCCCGATCAGGAGCGCCAGGGCGACGACGAACGGCGCCCCCGGGCGGTCGGGGTCGGCCGGCGGGGGCAGCGGTTCGTCCTCGTACGGTTCGAGACCGCGCATCCGGCCCAGCTGGTCCCGCAGCCAGGGCCGGGGCCTCGTGGACGTCCGCGGGTTCGACCCGGCGTCGTCACCCATGGCGGGGGCGCGGAGAACGTCGCACGGGAATCCTTCGGGACGGTTGCCTCAAGTAGCGCGAATGTAGCCCTTCCCCGCCCCTCCCGGGGGCGACGGCGCGCCCCGCCCGCGTCCGCCCATCGGGTGAAGGTGCGCACGCTCCCCGCGGTGGCTCGTTGTCCAGGGCGAACAGAAGAACGACAGCGGAGGAGCAGCAGGTGAGCAGGAAGAAGAAGGGCCGCAGGCATCGGGTCGTGAACCGGACGCCCCGCCCCGTCCGGGCGGCGCGGCCCACGGCGAGGGCGACGGCGGGGGCGGTGGCGACGGCAGGGGCGGTGGCGACGGCAGCGACAGGGGCAGGGGCTACGGCGGCGGCGGTGGCCGCGCCCGTGACCGTGGCCAAGGTCGAGGCCAAGGCCGTGGCCGTGCCCGCGCCCTCGGGGCCCGTGCCCTGTGGTCCGTCGGGGTCGGACGTGACGCCGGTCGTGGAGTCCGTCGTGACGGCGGACGTGGAGGTGGAGGTGGAGGTGGACGGGCTCGGGCGGCACACGGCCCGTACCTTCAGGCAGTTGACGGGGAGCCCGCCGCACACCGTGCGGGAGTTGTCCGAGGCGGTGGGCTACACCGAGCGGACGGTCCTCAAGCACCTGGCCGAGCTGTCGCAGCGCGGCCTGGCCGACCAAGCGCACGACGGCAGGTGGGCGGCGGCCGCGACCGGCTGACGCGGCGGGAAGGAAGAGGCAGGAAAGGGGAGGGTGGGGAGGGCAGGAAGGGGCGGGACGGGACGGTTGCCGAGGGGGCGGGACCGCCCCCTCGGCGAGCGGCCTCTCCCCCTGTCGGCGATCAGTGGTCCGCGCTGTTGGTGAAGACCTCGGCGACGAGCCGCTGTTGCGCCCGCTGGAAGGCGGCGGCGGTGGCGGCGAAGTCGAGTTCGGCGTCCCCCGAGGTCAGGGAGGCGGTCAGGGTCGTCCCGCCGTCCGGCGTGGCGTACATCAGCGCCGCCCAGCCGAAGAAGCCGCCGTTGTGGTGGAAGACCGTGCCGCCGCCGTCCGTCTCCTGCGCGAACAGCCCCAGGCCGTAGCCGGACTTGGGGTGCGGCGTGCGCATCTCGTCGAGCAGGGGGGCCGGCAGGACCTCGCCGCCCATGAGCGCGGAGAAGAAGGTGTGGAGGTCTTCGGTGGTCGAGATCATGTCCCCGGCGGCGGAGATCCAGGAGACGTTGAAGCGGGTGACGTCGGCCACCTTCCACTGACCGGCGTGCTCGTACCGGTAGTAGCCGTGGGCGTGCGGCTCGGGCAGCTCCGGCGAGGTGCCCGGGGCGACGGTGCCGGACATGCCGAGCGGCCCGATGAGCAGCCGCCGGGTCTCCTCGCCCAGCGAGCGTCCCGTGACCTCCTCGACGAGCAGCTTGGCCAGTACGTAGTTGGTGTTGGAGTAGCTCCAGTCCGTGCCCGGCTCGAAGCGCGCGGGCTTGGAAAGCGCCAGCCGCACCAGCTCTTCCGGGCGGTAGCTGTGGAACTGCTTGTCCACGTACTCCTGCCCCTGCCAGGGGATCCCCGGCGCGGTCGTCCCGTCCTCGTAGTACTCGCCCGTGTGGCTGAAGAGCCCGCTGGTGTGCTGGAGCAGCATCCGCACCGTGATGCGCCGGTCCAGCCCGAAGCCGGGGAGGACGTCGTCCACCGGGTCGTCCAGACCGATCCTCCCCTCGGCCACCAGCAGCAGCACCACGGTCGCGGTGAAGGTCTTGGTGGTGCTGCCGATCCGGAACCTGCCGTCGACCGGGGGCGGGGTGCTGCTGCCCAACCGGCTCACCCCGGCGCTGCCGGTCCAGGCGCCCCGGTCGTCGTGGACGCGCACCTGGATCCCGGCGAAGCCGGAGTCGACGATCTCCTCCAGGACCTGCTGCAGCTCCGGGCGGGGCCGACGGGTCTCGGTCCGTCGGGTCTCGGTCTGACGGGTCTCGGTGAGGGACATGACGATGCTCCTTCTGCGTGACGAGGCGGGATGCGTCATCGGTAACGCCATATTGGCACACTCATGGCGCCACATGGGGTCATGGATATCGCCATTCCCGTCCAGAGTGGCACCACCTTCAGGTCGTGTTGGGATTTCCGCAGGTCAACCATCCAGTCGCAGGGATTCTCCGCCGCCCCGACAGCACCCGCCGGCGGAAGGAATCGGCCATGCAGAACAAATGATCGAAATTTTTGTTCGTGTATGGCGCGCGATTAGCACGCGCGTACCCCAGAAGGTGCCACTCATGCGCCACAGTGGGACCACGAGGTGCGGGGCCCCTCTCCGTCGGTGTTCCGTCGCCCTTCGAGCGCCCCTCGTCCGGGGGCGGCCATCGTGGCCGGGGCGCGGGCGGATCCGCCCGCCGTTCGTGCCCGGCGCCCTCGGTGCCGGGCACGACGCCGTACCCGGTGCCGTGCGCCGCCGACCAACTGGAGCGTCATGCCCCGTCGTCTGTTCACCTCGGAGTCCGTGACCGAGGGGCACCCCGACAAGATCGCCGACCGGATCAGCGACACGATCCTCGACGCGCTGCTGCGCGAGGACCCCGCCTCGCGCGTCGCGGTCGAGACGCTGATCACCACCGGCCAGGTGCACATCGCGGGCGAGGTCACCACCACGGCCTACGTCCCGATCGCCCAGCTCGTGCGGGACACCGTCCTCGGCATCGGGTACGACTCGTCCGCCAAGGGGTTCGACGGCGCGTCCTGCGGCGTCTCGGTGTCGATCGGAGCGCAGTCGCCGGACATCGCGCAGGGCGTCGACACCGCGTACGAGCAGCGCGTCGGGGGCGGCGCGGCCGGTGGCGGACGTGACGGGGGCGACGCGGGCGACGCGGGCGACGGGCTGGACGCGCAGGGCGCGGGCGACCAGGGCCTGATGTTCGGTTACGCGACCGCCGAGACGCCGAACCTGATGCCGCTGCCCATCGAGCTGGCCCACCGGCTCTCACGCCGCCTCACCGAGGTCCGCAAGGACGGCACCGTCCCCTACCTGCGGCCCGACGGAAAGACGCAGGTCACCGTCGAGTACGAGGGCGACACCGCCGTGCGGCTCGACACCGTGGTGGTCTCCACCCAGCACGCCCGCGGCATCGACCTGGACGGGCTGCTCGCCCCCGACGTCCGTACGCAGGTCGTCGAGCACGTGCTCAAGGGGCTGGTCGAGGACGGGATCAAGCTGGACACCGAGGGGTACCGGCTGTTGGTGAACCCGACGGGCCGCTTCGAGATCGGCGGTCCGATGGGTGACGCGGGTCTGACCGGCCGGAAGATCATCATCGATACGTACGGCGGCATGGCCCGGCACGGCGGCGGCGCCTTCTCGGGCAAGGACCCCTCGAAGGTGGACCGTTCGGCCGCGTACGCGATGCGCTGGGTCGCCAAGAACGTCGTCGCGGCCGGCCTCGCCGCCCGCTGCGAGGTCCAGGTCGCCTACGCGATCGGCAAGGCCGAGCCCGTCGGCCTGTTCGTCGAGACCTTCGGCACCAACACCGTCGACACCGACAGGATCGAGCACGCCATCGCCGAGGTCTTCGACCTCCGCCCGGCCGCCGTCATCCGCGACCTGGACCTGCTGCGCCCGATCTACGCCCAGACCGCCGCGTACGGCCACTTCGGCCGCGAACTCCCCGACTTCACCTGGGAGCGCACCGACCGCGCCCAGCTACTCAGGACGGCCGCGGGGCTCTGAGCGCGTGTCCCCCGTGGAAGCAACGCACCGCCGCGACCTGGCATCCGGGGACCGGGCCTCTGGGGACCGGGCCTCTGGGGACCGGGCGCGGAACGCCGCGCGCCTCCGTCCCGGCCCGGACGCGGTGACCTTCTCGTTCGAGTTCTTCCCGCCGAAGACGCCTCGGGGGGAGCGGACGCTGTGGGACGCGATCCGCCGCGTCGAACCCCTCGCTCCCGACTTCGTGTCCGTCACCTACGGCGCGGGAGGCTCGTCGCGGGAGCGCACCGTCGAGGTCACCAAGCGCCTGGTGACCGAGACGACGCTGCGGCCGGTCGCGCACCTGACCGCGGTCGGGCACTCGGTGGCCGAGCTGCGGCACATCATCGGGCAGTACGCGGACGCCGGGGTCCGTGACGTCCTGGTGCTGCGCGGCGACCCGCCCGGGGACCCGGGCGGCCCCTGGGTCCCGCACCCCGAGGGCTTCACCCACGCCCACGAACTGGTGCGCCTGGTCAAGGAGGCCGGGGAGTTCGGCGTCGGCGTCGCGGCCTTTCCCGAGCGCCATCCGCGCTCGCCCGACTGGGACAGCGACGTCCGGCACTTCGTCGCCAAGTGCCGGGCGGGCGCCGACTACGCGATCACCCAGATGTTCTTCCACGTGGAGGACTACCTGCGGCTGCGCGACCGGGTCGCGGCGGCGGGCTGCGACACGCCCATCGTCCCGGAGATCATGCCCGCCACCGACGTGCGCCAGGTCGCCCGGTTCGCCGAGCTGAGCGGCGCCGCCTTCCCCGAGGCGCTGGCCCACCGGCTGGAGGCCGCCGCGGGCGACCAGGACGCCGGTCACCGCATCGGCGTCGAGCACGCCACCGCGATGGCCGAGCGGCTGCTCGCCGAGGGCGCGCCCGGCCTGCACTACATCACCCTCAACCGATCGACCGCGACGCTCGACATCCACCGCAACGTACTGAACTCAAGGAGAGCCCCGCATGCCCTCGCAACCCACCGCTGACTTCACGGACTTCAAGGTCGCGGACCTCTCGCTCGCCGGCTTCGGCCGCAAGGAGATCACGCTCGCCGAGCACGAGATGCCCGGTCTGATGTCGATCCGCCGGGAGTACGCGGCGCGGCGGCCCCTGGCGGGCGCCCGGATCACCGGCTCGCTGCACATGACCGTGCAGACCGCCGTGCTGATCGAGACCCTGGTGGCGCTGGGGGCCGAGGTCCGCTGGGTGTCCTGCAACATCTTCTCGACGCAGGACCACGCGGCGGCGGCGATAGCGGTCGGCCCGGACGGCACCCGGGACGATCCGCGGGGCGTGCCGGTCTTCGCCTGGAAGGGCGAGACCGTGGAGGAGTACTGGTGGTGCACCGAGCAGGCGTTGACCTGGCCGGGCCACGCGGGGCCGAACATGATCCTCGACGACGGCGGCGACACCACGGGGCTGGTGCACCAGGGGGTCGAGTACCGCAAGACGGGCGTGCTGCCCGCGGCGGACAACGAGGAACTGGCCGTGGTGCGCGCCCTGTTGGAGAACAGCTCCCTGGACTGGGTCCGGCTCGCCTCCGAGATCAAGGGTGTGACGGAGGAGACCACGACGGGTGTGCACCGGCTGTACGAGATGCAGCGTGACGGCGTCCTGCTGTTCCCCGCGATCAATGTGAACGACGCGGTGACGAAGTCGAAGTTCGACAACAAGTACGGCTGCCGCCACTCGTTGATCGACGGCATCAACCGTGCCACCGACGTGCTGATCGGTGGCAAGACGGCGGTCGTGTTCGGGTACGGCGACGTGGGCAAGGGCTGTGCGGAGTCGCTGCGGGGCCAGGGCGCGCGGGTGATCGTGACCGAGGTGGACCCGATCTGCGCGCTCCAGGCGGCGATGGACGGCTACCAGGTCACCACGCTCGACGAGGTCGTCGAGACGGCGGACATCTTCGTCACCACGACGGGCAACAAGGACATCATCATGGCCTCGGACATGGCCAGGATGAAGCACCAGGCGATCGTCGGGAACATCGGCCACTTCGACAACGAGATCGACATGGCCGGCCTGGCGAAGATCGGGGGCATCGTCAAGGACGAGGTCAAGCCGCAGGTCCACACCTGGACGTTCCCCGACGGCAAGGCCCTCATCGTGCTGTCCGAGGGCCGTCTGCTGAACCTGGGCAACGCCACCGGCCACCCCTCGTTCGTGATGTCCAACTCCTTCGCGGACCAGACCCTGGCCCAGATCGAGCTGTTCACCAAGCCCGACGAGTACCCCACCGACGTCTACGTGCTGCCCAAGCACCTCGACGAGAAGGTCGCCCGCCTCCACCTCGACGCCCTCGGCGTCAAGCTCACCACCCTGCGCCCCGAACAGGCCGCGTACATCGGCGTCGAGGTCGACGGCCCCTACAAGCCCGACCACTACCGCTACTGACCCGCCCGGCGGGGCGGCAACGCCCGCACCGGCCGCACGGTCCTCAAGCGCCGCGCGAGTGCCGGTCGAGGCCGCGCCGGAACACTCAAGATCGTGAGCTCCGCCACCGAGGGCCGCGGCCCTTCGCGGGGCAACCGCCCGTCGGCGCCCCCACCCCCGTGGGCACCGGCGGGCCTTTGCCGTGACCGCCGCCAGTACTGACCGAAGGGACGACCCGACAGTGGACAGCACGTGGTTCCGACGCTTCACCGCGGACACAGGGAACGGGACGCGGCTCGTGTGCTTCCCGCACGCGGGGGGCTCCGCGACGGCGTACGCGCCCCTGGCGCACGCGCTGTCCGCGGACTTCGACGTGGTGGCCGTGCAGTATCCGGGCCGTCAGGAGCGGTACGCCGAGGAGCCGTTCGCCGCGATGGCCCCGCTCGTGGAGGCGGTGGCCGGGCAGCTGGCCGGGGGGCTGGCCGCCGACCCCGGGCGGCCGTACGCGCTGTTCGGCCACAGCATGGGCGCGCTCGTCGCGTTCGAGACGGCCCGGCTGCTCGACCGGGACGGACCGGCCGCCCCCCGGCGGCTGTTCCTCTCCGGCAGGGGCGCGCCGAGCGTACGGGCCGGTGTCCGGCACGCGCCCCGGGGCGACGCCGAGCTGGTGGCCGAGGTGCGCGGGCTGGGCGGCACCGACCAGTCGCTGCTCGACGATCCAGACGTCCTGGAGATGGTGCTGCCCGCGCTGCGGGCCGACTACCTGGCCCTCGCGACGTACCGCTGGGACGGGGGCGCGCCGCTCGCCGCTCCGATCACCGCCCTGGTCGGGGAGAGCGATCCGATGGTGCCGGTCGACGAGGTGCGGGGCTGGCGGGAGCGCACCAGCGGCGACTTCTCGCTCCAGGTCTTCCCCGGCGGCCACTTCTACCTCGCCGACGACGTCGACCGGGTCGCCGCGGCCGTCACCGGAGGGCTCCTCGCGGACGCCACCGCCCCCTGAGCCGACACCACCTTGGCGCCATCATGGCGCCGCCATGACCTTTGATGGCTTGCGTGTGGCGCCATATGAGTGCCATGATGGTGCCACACCCCACCGACGGGGATGCACCGCAAAGCCAAAGGACGGTACAGACATGCCTTCGTTCGACACCTCCGCCCCGATCTCGGCCGTCGTGCACGTCGAGGCCGGTTCCGTCCTGTTCGCCGCGGGCGACCGCCACGACACCGCCGTCGACGTGCGGCCCCACGCCCCCGAGAAGGAGCTGGACGTACGGACCGCCGAGCAGACCGAGGTCACGTACGCGAACGGCACGCTGTCCGTCAGGACGCCCAAGCCCACGCTGCTCGGCCGCACCGGCACCGTCGACATCACGGTCCACCTGCCCGCCGGCTCGCACGTCGACCTGACCGGCGGCTGGGCCCGGGTGCTCGGCGAGGGCACGCTCGGCGACGTCCGGGTGAAGACCTCGGTGGGCGACGTCCGCCTCGGCACCACGGGTCAGCTCCGGGTGGACTCGCCCGACGGCTCCGTCTCCGTCGACCGGGTCGAGGGCAGGGCCGAGATCACCACCAGCTCCGGCAGCCTGCGCGTCGGCCACGTGGACGGGCCCGCCGTGCTGACGAACGCGCACGGCACCACGATCGTCACGGCCGTCACCGGCGAACTGCGGGTGACCAGCACCAACGGCGACGTCGAGGTCGGGCGCGCCGGGTCCTCGATCACCGCCACCACCACGCACGGCGCCGTGCGCGTGGGCGAGGCGGCCAGGGGCGCCGTCCAGCTGGAGACCTCCTACGGCAGCATCGACGTCGGCGTCCGCGAGGGCACCGCCGCCCTGCTCGACGTCCGCTCGGGCCTCGGCCTGGTACACAACGCGCTCGCCCCGTCCGGGGCCCCGGACGAGTCCGAGGAGACGGTCCGGGTCCGCGCCCGCACCCGGCACGGCAGCATCAACGTCCGCCGCGCCGCCGCCTGAACGACGCCGCACGGGAAAGGCACGGGAACGGCCCGGAACGACGTCCGGCGGCTCCGCGGGGCCCGGTGTCCCGCCGGCGGGACACCGCCCCAGGGTCGGACACCAGGCCAAGGCCGGACACCGGCCCGAGGTCGGACACCAGGCCAGGGTCGGACGCGGGCCCCGGAAAATCAACGGGACCCGTCCCTCCCGCCGACTCGCGCGCGCACCGGCCGCCGGAGCCCCGGGAAGGTGACACTCTCGCTGCGCCACCGCCGGGCGGCAGCCCGTACACGCGAAGAAGGGTCGGAGATGACAGGCTCAGGGACGTTCGACGGACAGTGGATCCACCGCTTCCACCCCAACGACGACAGCGAGTTCCGCCTCGTCTGCTTCCCGCACGCCGGGGGCTCGGCGAGCTACTTCCACGCACTGTCCGAAGCCCTGTCGCCGGAGCTGGACGTGCTCGCCGTCCAGTACCCGGGACGGCAGGAGCGGCGGGCCGAGGGCTGCGTCGAGGACTTCGCCCGGCTCGCCGACCTCGTCCACGCCGCGCTGCGCCGCTGCGACGACGGCCGCCCCACCGTCTTCTTCGGCCACAGCATGGGCTCCGTCCTCGCCTTCGAGGTGGCCCGACGTCGCCAGGACGAGACCGGCGCCCCGCCCGCGTGGCTGCTGGCATCCGGCTATCCCCCGCCCTCCCTGCTGCGCGGCGGGACGGTCCACCTGCGGGACGACGAAGGCCTCGTCGACGAGCTGCGCTCGGTCGGCGGCACCGACCCCGTCTACCTGGAGAACAAGCACCTGCGGGCCTCGATCCTCTTCGCCGTGCGCGGTGACTACACGGCCATCGAGACCCACCCCCGGGTCACCGGCGTACGGCTCGACTGCCCCGTCACCATGCTGGTCGGCGACGCGGACCCGCACACCACGGTCGCCGAGGCACGGGCCTGGCGGGACCACACCACCGGTGCGTTCGCGCTGCGCGTCTTCGAGGGCGGCCACTTCTACCTCGACCAGTACGGCCAGGAGGTCAACGACCTCGTGGCCGCCACCGTCCGGGAGCTCTCCGCCGCCGGGAAAGCCCTCCGCTGAGGCCCCAGGGGGACCGCGGAGGGCCGTCGCGCCCGGTGGTCACAGGGCCGCGCCCTCCTTGGTCCTCCTGCGCAGGGCCGGCCTGCTGGACCTGGCGAGTTCCTTCCAGGTGTCGGTCAGGCCCGCGACCGTGCGCACCGCGAACAGCGTGCGGATGGGCACCTCCTGGCTCAGCTCCGCCCGGATCAGCCCGGTCAGCCTGATCGCCCGCAGCGAGTTGCCGCCGCGGTCGAAGAAGTCGTCGTCGATGCCCACCCGGTCCACTTCGAGCGCCTCGGCGAACGCCCGCGCCAGCACCCGCTCGGTGTGGTCGCGCGGCGCCCGGTACGCGTCGTCGGCCACGGGCTCCGGCAGCGCCGCCCCGTCCACCCTCCCCTCGGCGGTCAGCGGCAGCTCGCCCGACACCACGAACACCGAAGGGACCATGAACTCCGGCAGCCGCCCGGCGGCGAACCGGCGCAGTCCGTCGTCCTCGACCGTACGGCCGCCCGCCGGAACCACATGGGCCACGAGGCGGCGCTGCCCCGAGGCGTCGTGTCCCGCGACCACCACCGCCCGCGCGAGGTCGGGGTGTTCGGCCAGCGCCTCCTCGACCGCGAACGGTTCGACGCGGGCGCCGCGCACGTCCACCCGGGCGTCGGCCCGGCCCACGTACTCCAGGACGCCGTCGGCGCCCCGCCGCACCAGGTCGCCGGTCCGGTACATGCGCCCGCCCGGCGGGCCGTAGGGGCAGGGCACGAACCGCTCGGCGCTCGCCCCGGGGCGGCCCGCCAGGCCGCGTGCCACGCCGGGCCCGGCCGCGTACAGCTCGCCGGTCACGCCCTCGGGCACGGGCGCGAGACCCGGTCCAAGGACGTAGAGGGCCGTGTGGTCCACGGGGCGGCCGACCGCGCCCTCCCGTCCGGCCGGCCCGTCGGGCGCCAGGCGGTGGGCCGCCGCCCACCCGGTGGTCTCCGCCGTGCCGTGGCCGCTCACGACCGTCAGTCCGGGGCAGGCCTCCCGTACCCGCCGCACCGCCGCCGACGGCACGCGGTCGCCGTCGGTGCGCACCTCGCGCAGCCCGGCGAGCGCTTCGGGGCGCTCGGCCGCGATCCGCGCGAACAGGTCGGCGGACAGCCGCACTTCGGTGATCCCGTGCGCCGCCCGTGCCTGGACCAGCGCGTTCGCGTCGAGCGGTCCGGGGGGCGCGACGACGATCCGGCCGCCGGTCAGCAGGGGCGCCCACACGTCGAGGAGCAGCGCGTCGGAGGTGTGCGGCGCGTGCCACAGCACGGTGCCCGCGCCCCGCTGGCGGCGGTCAAGGGCGAGGCGTTCGACGTTGCGGTGGGTCACGGCGACCGCCGTGGGGGCGCCCGTCGCGTCCGAGCCGTACAGCACGGCCGACAAGGTGTCCCCGCGGACGGGTGCCACGGGCACGGCGCCGTCGGTGCCGGTGCCGGTGTCCGGCGGGGTGTCGTCGAGGAGGATCACCGGCAGGTACAGCGCGCCGCCGAGCGCGTCGGCGCCCGCCGCGTCGGTGAGCAGGGCGCGGGCCGAGGCGGCGCCCGCCGCCGACGCCGCCCGCTCCACGGGCAGCGCCGGGTCGACCGGCAGCCAGGCGCCGCCCGCCTTCGCCACGGCGAGCAGGGCGACGACCAGGTCGGCCGACCTGGGCAGCGCCACGGCCACGACCGTCTCGGGTCCGACGCCGCGCCCGCGCAGCACGTCGGCCAGGCGCTCGGAGCGCTCGTCGAGTTCGCGGTACGGGAGTTCCGCGTCCCCCGACACCACCGCGACGGCGTCCGGCGCGCGCCCGGCCCCGCGGGCGAACAGCTCGGGGACCGTCAGCCCCGGCAGGGCGGCCGCGGTGTCGTCCGGCGCCGCGAGCGACAGGTCGCGCTCGGCGCCGCCGAGCGTGTCCAGTGCGCCGACCGGCCGGTCGGCGGCGGCGACGAGGGCGCGGACGTGCGCGATCAGGTCCTCGCCGAGGAAGCGGAGTTCCGCGCGCGAGTAGAGGCTCGCGGGGGCGTCGAGCCTGACGTACAGGTCGCTGTCGGGCGTCCCGTCGGTGTAGACGCCGATCGCGAGTTCCTCGAAGGTGCCGGTCGTCCCGCCGATGAAGTGCGCCGGGCTGTCGGCGAAGCTGAGCCGCTCGGCGAACTCGACGACGTTGACGACGGCGCCGAAGCTGCCCCGGTCGCTCAGGGCGGTGCCGCTCGCGCGCTGGATCTCCGAGTAGTGGCAGGCGGAGTGGTCGAAGATCTCGTACGTCTCGTCGCCGAGCGCGTCGGCGATCTCGGTGAAGGTCGCGTCGAGCGGCACGCTCACCCGTACCGGCACCACGTTCACCGCGAGGCCGGGGGTCCGGCTCGCCGTTCCGCCCCGGTTGGCCACGGCCAGCGAGAGGAGGAAGTCCCGGCGGTCGCAGCGGTGCCGCAGGAACACCGCGGCGGCGGCGGTCAGCATCGACGACGTCCACACGCCCATGGACTTCGCGGTCTCGGTCCAGACGTCCGCCTCGGCGCGCGGGACGGTGAGGGTGCGGCTGACCATGCCGATCGTCCCGGTCAGCTCCCCCCAGCGGTCGGCGGCGCCCGCGGGCTCGTCGAGCGCGGCCCGCCGCGCGTCGGACAGGGCGACGCGCGGGACCCGCGCGGGGGCGGGCGCGTCGGCCAGGTAGCCGCGCCAGAACTCCTTGTCCTCGGCGAACCGTTCGCCGGTGCCGTACCGCTGCGACTCGGCCGCGAACGACTCGGCGTCCCACGGCTGCGGCAGCCCGGGGACGTCCTCGCCGCGCGCGAGCGCCGTGTACGCCTCGGCGAGGCGCCGCGAGAGCAGGCCCGCGGCGCCGAACCCGTCCGATATGAGGTGGTGGTAGACGACCGCGAGCACGGAGCGGTCCGCCGCGAGCCTGACCACGCCGAGCCGGAACAGCAGGTCGCGCTCCAGGTCGAACGGCCGGCGCAGCAGGTCGGCCAGCGCCTCGCGCGCCGCCCGCTCCGGATCGTCGGCGGCGGAGACGTCCAGGTGGAAGGGGCGCCAGTCCCCCAGCTCCCTGGGGACGAGCCGCAGCCCGTCGGCGCCGTCGACGAAGGTGACGCGCAGGACCTCCGCCTCGTCCATCACGTGCCGGAACGCGGACTCCACGACGGCCGGGTCCAGCGCGCCCGCCACGTCCCACAGGGTCAGCGCGTGGTTGAGGGTGTCGGGGAACATCTCCTGCGCCCGCCACAAGCCCTTGTGCGCGGACGACGCACCGAACGAACGCACAGAAATCATCTCCTCGGCAAAATAGCCAGAATCAGCAGAATCAGCATTCGGCGGGAACCGGGTGGCTCGGCCGTTCACGGGGTGGGGCGGCCGTTCGCGGGGTGGAGCGCGGTCATCGAGGCCATGAGGTGCCCGGCGACCAGCCTCGGCGTCGGGTGCCGCAGCACCAGGTTCGGCTTCAGCCTGAGCCCGGTCGTCGCGGCCAGGCCCTTGCTGAACTGCACCGAGAGCATCGAGTCGAAGCCCAGCTCCTTGAACTCCCGGTCGGGGTCCAGGGTTTCGCCCGACGGGTGGCCGAGCACGACGGCGACCTTGGTGAGGACGTGGTCGAGCAGGAGCGCCGCCGCCTCGTCGTCGGGGAGGCCCGCGAGCCGGTCGGGCAGGGCGACGGGCGCCTCCTCCTCAACGGGCGGCTCCGGTACGGGCGCGTGCGCCGTCGCGCCGGGGGGCGCGGAGTCCAGCCAGTAGCGCTGCCGCTGGAACGCGTACGTCGGCAGGTCCACCCGGCGCCCCGGGCCGAACAGGGCGTCCCAGTCCACGGCCCCGCCCCGGGCGTGCAGTCGGGCCAGCGAGCCGAGCACGGACTCCACCTCGTCCCTGCCCCGCCGCGACGACGACAGGACCAGCGCGCCGTCCACGTCCTCGACGGTCTCCTGCACCGGCACGGTCAGCACGGGGTGCGGGCTCATCTCGACGAAGACCCGGAACCCGTCGTCGGCGAGCTGCCGTACGGAGGACTCGAAGAGGACCTTCTCGCGCAGGTTGTCGTACCAGTAGTCGGCGTTCAGCCCCGCGGTGTCGACGACCCTGCCGTACAGGGTCGAGTAGAAGGGCAGTTCGGACGTCCGGGGGGCGAGGTCGGCCAGCGGGGCGACCACCTGGTCGCGAACTCGGGCGACGTGGTGCGAGTGCGAGGCGTACTCGACCGAGATCCGCCGGGCCTGGACGTCCTCGGCCCGCATCTTCTCGACGAACTCGTCGAGCGCGTCCGGCTCCCCCGACACGACCACGGACCTGGGCCCGTTGACCACCGCGACGCTCACCCGGTCCTGCCAGGCCCCCAGCCGCGACTCCACGAAGTCGACCGACTCGGCGACCGACGCCATCGAGCCGTGCCCGATCAGGTCGACCAGGGCCTTGCTGCGCAGCGCCACGGTCCTGGCGGCGTCGCGCAGCGACAGGGCGCCGCAGACGTGGGCGGCGGCGATCTCGCCCTGGCTGTGCCCCACCACCGCGGCCGGTTCGACGCCCCAGGAGCGCCACAGGGCGGCCGTGGCCACCATCACGGAGAACAGCGCGGGCTGCACGACGTCCACCCGGTCCAGCGTCGGGGCGCCCGGCGCTGCGCGCACCACGTCGAGCAGCGACCAGTCGACCCACTCGGCCAGCGCGGCCGCGCACGCGTCGAGGCTCCGCGCGAAGGCGGGGAAGGCGTCGTAGAGCCGACGGCCCATGCCGACCCACTGGGAGCCCTGCCCGGGGAACACGAAGACCGTGCCGCCCTGTTGCCCGGCCGTGCCGCGCGCCACGGCGGCGGACTCGGTGCCGTCGCCGAGCGCGGCCAGGCCCGCCAGCAGTTCGTCCAGGTCGTGGCCCAGGACCACCGCGCGGTGCTCGAACGCCGTACGGCCCGACGCCAGCGACCGGCCCGCGTCGGCGGCGTCGAGGCCGGGGCGGGCCGTGACGAAGTCGTGGAGCGTGCGCGCCTGTTGTTCCACGGCGGCGGCGCTCTTCCCGGACAGCACCCAGGGCACGAGGCCGCCGACGACGCCCCGGCGCTCGTGCTCCTGGACCTCTTCAGGGGCCTCTTCCAGGATGACGTGCGCGTTGGTGCCGCTGACGCCGAACGACGACACGGCGGCCCGCCGGGGGCCGTCCGCACGGGTCCACTCGCGGCCCTCCGCGAGGAGTTCGACGGCGCCCGACGACCAGTCCACGTGGCGCGAGGGGGCGTCCACGTGCAGGGTCTTGGGGAGGTGGCGGTGGCGCAGGGCCAGCACCGTCTTGATGACCCCGCCGACACCGGCGGCGGCCATCGAGTGGCCGATGTTCGACTTCAGGGACCCCAGCCACAGCGGCCTGCCCTCGGCGCGGCCCTGTCCGTACGTCGCCAGCAGCGCGCCCGCCTCGATGGGGTCGCCCAGGGTGGTGCCGGTGCCGTGCGCCTCGACCAGGTCGACGTCGGACGCCCGGAGCCCCGCGTTGGCGAGCGCCGTGCGGATCACCTTCTCCTGGGCGCGGCCGTTGGGGGCGGTGAGCCCGTTGCTGGCGCCGTCCTGGTTCACCGCGCTGCCGCGCAGGACGGCGAGCACCGGGTGACCGCTCCGGCGGGCGTCGGACAGCCGCTCCAGGAGCAGCACGCCCACGCCCTCGGCCCAGCCGGTGCCGTCGGCCGCGTCCGCGAAGGACTTGCACCGGCCGTCGGCCGACAGGCCGCGCTGCCGGGAGAACTCCAGGAAGAGCGCGGGCGTCGCCATCAGCGCGGCCCCGCCCGCCAGCGCGAGCGAGCTCTCGCCCGAGCGCAGCGACCGCATCGCCAGGTGCACGGCCACCAGGGACGACGAGCACGCCGTGTCCACGGTCACCGCGGGTCCCGTCAGGCCGAGCTGGTACGCCACCCGGCCGGACGCGACGCTCGGGGCGCTGCCCTGAAGCAGGTAGCCCTCCAGGTCGTGTCCGGCCGCTTCGAGGAAGCGCGCCCCGTACTCGGGGGAGCTGACGCCCGAGAAGACGCCGACGTCCGTGCCGCGCAGGGCGGCGGGGAGGATGCCGGCCCGTTCGATCGCCTCCCACGAGGTTTCGAGGAGCAGCCGCTGCTGCGGGTCGACGGCCAGGGCCTCGCGCGGGCTGATGCCGAAGAACCCGGGGTCGAAGTCGGCCGCGTCCGCCAGGAACCCGCCGTGCCGCGCGTACGAGCCGCCCGCCGTGTCGGGGTCGGGGTCGAAGACGTCCCGCCACCCGCGGTCGCGCGGGAACTCGCCCACGGCGTCGCGGCCGTCGCGGACCACCTCCCACAGCTGCTCGGGCGAGGCGACGCCGCCCGGGTAGCGGCAGGCCATGCCCACGATCGCGATCGGTTCGCCGCGCCCGGCCCTGAGGTCCTCGTTCTCCTGCCGGAGGCGGTCGCGCTCCTCCAGCAGGGCGCGCAGGGCGCGCTGGACGCGGTCCCCGCCGTCGGCCGGGCGGTCGGCACCGTCGGCCGGGCGGTCGGTGGAGTTCTCCATGTCAGTTGCTCCTCTCGTCCAGAGCGAGGTCGACGAGTGCGTCCAGGTCGAGGTCGTCCAGCGCGTCGTTCGTGTCGGTCGTACTGCTCGTACTGCTGGTACTGCTCATGCCGGTCGTGCCGGTCGTGGTGTCCGTGCCGGTGCCGGGTCCCGGTCGGCCCGCGGCGGCGAGGACCAGGTCCAGGACGCCCGCGCCGCGCAGCTTCTCGATCGGCACGGTCCGCAGCAGTTCCCTGATCTCCGCGTCCCCGGCCTCCGCCGGGGCCTCGGCGGGCCGCAGCAGGCCGCTCAGGTGCTGCCCCAGTTCGCGGGGGGTCGGGTAGCTGAAGACGAGGGTGGGCGCCAGGCGCAGTCCGGTGGCGGCCGCCAGGCGGTTGCGCAGTTCGACGGCGGTCAGCGAGTCGAACCCGAGGTCCTTGAACGCCTTGTCGAGGTGGACGGTGTCGGCGGTGGTGTGGCCGAGCACGTGCGCGGCGTGGGTGCGGACGAGGGCGGCGACGGTGTCCCCGGCCTCTTCGGGGGTCAGGCGGGCCAGCCGGTCGCGGAGGGTGGCGGCGCCCGCGTCGGTGGCCGCCGCCGCCCTGCGGGCGGGGGCGCGGACGAGTCCCTTGAGCACGGCGGGAAGGGTGCCGCTCTCCAGGCGGGGGCGGAGCAGGGCGGGGGAGATCCTGGCGGGCACCAGGCAGGCGGCGTCGGCGGCGCGGGCGGCGTCGAACAGGGCCAGGCCCTCGTCCGCCGTCATGGGCTCGATGCCCAGGCGCGCCATCCGGGCCAGGTCGGCGGCGTCCAGGTGGCCGGTCATGCCGCTGCTGTCGGACCACAGTCCCCAGGCCAGGGAGGTGGCGGGCAGCCCTTCCGCTCGGCGGTGTTCGGCCAGTGCGTCGAGGAAGGTGTTGGCCGCCGCGTAGTTGCCCTGGCCCGGGGTGCCGAGGACGCCGGCCGCCGAGGAGAAGAGGACGAACTCGGTGAGGTCCGCTCCCCTGGTCAGTTCGTGCAGGTGCCAGGCGGCGTCGGCCTTGGGGCGCAGCACGCGCTCGACGCCGTCCGCCGTCAGGGAGGCGAGGGTGCCGTCGTCGAGCACGCCCGCGGTGTGCACGACGGCGGTGAGCGGGTGTTCGGCGGGGACGGCCGCCAGGAGCGCGGCGAGCGCGTCGCGGTCGGCGGTGTCGCAGGCGGTGACGGTGACCCGCACGCCCGACGCGGTGAGTTCGGCGGCGAGTTCGGACGCGCCCGGGGCGTCGGGGCCCCGCCTGCTGGTCAGCAGGAGGTGGCCGGCCCGTCCGGTCGCCGCGTAGTGGCGGGCGAACAGGGCGCCGAGGGTGCCGGTGCCACCGGTGATCAGGACGGTGCCGGTGCCAGTGCCGGTGCCGGTACCCGTACGGCTACCGGTGTCGGCGTCGGTGCCGGTGTCCGTGATGGGCGGGGTCTCCCGTACGAGCCGGGGTGCGTACAGCCGCTGTTCGTCGTCGCGCACCGCCACTTGGGGCTCGCCGCAGGCCAGGGCCGTACGGAACGACTCGGCGTGGACCGCGTCCCCGTCCGGCAGGTCGATCACGGCGAAGCGGCCGGGGTTCTCGGTCTCGGCCGTGCGGAGCAGGCCCCACACGGCGGCCTGGGCCGGGCTCGGCGTCTCGGTGGCGGGGTCGACGGCGACGGCCCGCCGGGTGAGGAACACCAGCCTGCTGTCGGCCGTCCGCCCGTCGGCCAGCCACGTCTGGATCAGCTCCAGGGCGTACTGGACGCGGGCGCGGGCGGCGCCGGGCACGTCGTCGGCCGGTTCCGGCAGTTCCAGCAGGCCGGTGGCGACGACCAGGTCGGGCAGGTCGGGCAGGTCGGACGTGGCGGCCGCGAGCAGCGCCGCCGCGTCCGAGTGGTGTCCGGCCCCGGTGCCGCCCGGCAGCGCGGCGCGCAGGGCTTCGGGGACGGTGGCCCCCAGGAAGGCCGCGCGGCCCGCCGTGAGGGGCCGTGCGTCGGGCACGGGGGTCCAGGCGATGCGGAACAGGTGGTCGTCGCCGCCGGACGCGACGGCCTTCGCCAACTGTTCGGTGGTGACGGGCCGTACGGCCAGCGACGTCACGTCGGCGACGGGCTGCCCGGTCGGGTCGGCGAGCGCGATGCGCAGGGTCCCGGCGTCGCCGGGCGCGATCCGCACGCGCAGGGACCGGGCGCCCACGGCGTGCAGCCGGACGCCGGACCAGGCGAACGGCAGCAGCACCTGGCCGGTGTCCTGCTCGGGCCCCGTGCCGACGATCGGGTGGAGCGCGGCGTCGAAGAGCGCGGGGTGCAGGCCGTAGGGGTCGGCGGTGTCGTCGGTGGGGAGGGCGACCTCGGCGTAGAGGGTGTCGTCGTGCCGCCAGAGGGCGGCCAGGCCCTGGAAGGCGGGGCCGTAGTGGTAGCCGCGCCCGGCGAGCCGGTCGTAGAGGGTGTCGGCGGGGACGGGCACGGCGCCCTTCGGCGGCCAGGCCGTCGGCTCGGCCCAGTGGGCCGGGTCGGGGGCGGCGGTCGGCAGGGGGGCGAGGGTGCCGGTGGCGTGGCGGGTCCAGGGCCGGTCGGGGCCGGCGTCGTCGGGCCGGGAGTGCAGGGCGAGGGCGCGGCGGCCTTCGGCGTCGGCGGCCGCCACGTGCACCTGGAGGTGCAGGGAGCCGTCGGCGGCGAGGGCGAGGGGCGCTTCGAGGGTCAGGTCCTCCAGGTGGGGGGTTTCGACGGCCTGGCCCGCGTGCAGGGCCAGTTCGACGAACGCGGTGCCGGGCAGGAGGGTCGTGCCGTGGACGGCGTGGTCGGCGATCCAGGGGTGGCTGCGCGCCGAGAGGTGTCCCGTGAAGACGTGTCCGCTGCCGTCCGCGAGGGCGACGGCGGCCCCGAGCAGGCCGTGTTCGGTGGCGTGCAGGCCCAGCGCGCCGGGGTCGGTGGCGCGGTCCGCCTGCCGGATCCAGTAGTGCTCGCGCTGGAAGGGGTAGGTGGGCAGGGAGCGGTGGGCGGGCGCGGTGGCGGGGTAGAAGCCCGCCCAGTCGGCCGGGGTGCGGGTGTCGGCGGTGGCCAGGGAGGTCAGGACGCGCTGCCAGGTGTCGTCGTCGCGGCGCAGGGTGCCGGTGACGGCGGCCTCGCCGGTGCCCCGGTGGGCCTCGGCGGTCTCCTGCACGGCGTGGGTGAGCACCGGGTGCGGGCTGACCTCGACGAACAGGGTGTGTCCCGTGTCCAGCAGGGAGCGGGTGGCCGTCTCGAAGGCGACGGTGGTGCGCAGGTTCTCGTACCAGTACGCCGCGTCCATCCCGGTCGTGTCGCGCAGCGCGCCACCGGCGCGGTCGCCCACCGTGGAGTAGAACGCCACGTCCGCCCGGCGCGGGCGCACCGGGGCCAGCAGGTCGAGGAGTTCGTCGTGGAGCGCCTCGACGTGCGCGGTGTGCGAGGCGTAGTCCACCGGGACCGTACGGGCCCTGATGCCCTCGGCCTCGCAGTGGGCGACGACCTCGGCGAGCGCGTCGGCGTCGCCCGCGACCACGGTGGCCGTCGGCCCGTTGACCACGGCGACGGCGACCCGGTCCGCCCAGCGGGCGATCAGTCGCCCGGCCGCCGCCTCGGCGAGGGGCAGGAAGACCATGCCGCCCAGGCCCGCGAGGCGGGTGATGGCGCGGGAGCGCAGCGCCACGATCCGGGCGGAGTCCTGGAGGGACAGCACCCCGGCGACGTGCGCGGCGGCGATCTCGCCCTGGGAGTGGCCGACGACCGCGTCGGGGGCGATGCCCAGGTGCTCCCACAGCCGCGCCAGGGAGATCATCGTCGCCCAGAGCGCGGGCTGCACGACGTCGACCCGGTCGAGGGAGGGCGCGCCCGGTGTCTGCCGCAGGACGTCGATCAGGTTCCAGCCGGTGTACGGCTCAAGTGCCGCGGCGCAGGCGGTGAGGTGCTCGGCGAACACGGGGCTGGCGGCCATGAGTTCCACGCCCATGCCGACCCACTGCGAGCCCTGCCCGGGGAAGACGAAGACCGTCCTGCCCCGCTGGGCCGCCGCCGTGCCGGTGATCGCCTGCGGCGAGGGCTCGCCCGCCGCGAGCGCGGCCAGCGCGCCCCGGTAGTCGGCGACTTCGCGGCCGACGACCACCGCGCGGTGGTCGAACGACGACCGGCTCGCGGCCAGTGCGTGGCCGATCTCGGCGGGCGTCGCCGCCGGGTGCCGGTCCAGGTGTGCGAGCAGGCGGGCCGCCTGCTCGGCGAGCGCTTCCGGCGTCTTCGCGGACAGCGGCCAGGGCAGCGTCCCGTCCGTCACCACCGAAGGCCCGACGGGCTCTTCGGCTGCGGGCTCGTCCTGCGGGGCCTGTTCGACGATGACGTGGGCGTTGGTGCCGCTGATGCCGAAGGAGGAGACGGCCGCGCGGCGCGGGCGTCCCGTCTCGGGCCAGGGCCGTTCCTCGGTCAGCAGCTCGACCGCGCCCGACTCCCAGTCGACGTGCGGGGTCGGCTCGTCCACGTTCAGCGTGCGGGGCAGCACTCCGTTCTGCAGGGCCATCACCATCTTGATGACGCCGGAGACGCCGGCGGCGGCCATGGTGTGGCCGATGTTGGACTTGAGCGAGCCCAGCCACAGCGGCCGGTCGTCGGGCCGCCGGCGGCCGTACGTGGCGAGCAGCGCCTGTGCCTCGATCGGGTCGCCCAGCTTGGTGCCTGTGCCGTGTCCCTCGACCACGTCGACCTCGTCGGGGGCGAGGCGCGCGTTGGCCAGGGCCTGGCGTATGACGCGTTCCTGCGAGGGTCCGTTGGGGGCGGTGAGGCCGTTGCTCGCGCCGTCCTGGTTGACCGCGGAGCCGCGGATGACGGCCAGCACCCGGTGGCCGTTCTTCCGCGCGTCGGAGAGGCGTTCCAGCAGGACGATGCCGACGCCCTCGCTCCAGCCGGTGCCGTCGGCGGACGCCGCGTAGGACTTGATGCGGCCGTCGGGCGCCAGTCCGCGCTGCTTGCTGAACTCGGTGAGCACGCCGGGGGTGGCCATCACCGCGACGCCGCCGGCCACCGCGAAGGTGCACTCGCCCTGGCGCAGCGCGTGCGCCGCCTGGTGCAGGGCCACCAGGGACGACGAGCACGCCGTGTCCACGGTGATCGCCGGGCCTTCGAGGCCGAGGAAGTAGGAGAGGCGGCCGGAGAGGACGCTCATCGTGTTGCCGGTCAGGAGCAGGCCGTCGACCCCTTCGGGGGCTTCGTGGAGGTGGGGCCCGTACTCCTGGGGCATGGCGCCGACGAACACGCCCGCCCGGCTGCCGTGCACGGCCTCCGGGCGGATGCCCGCGTGCTCGAACGCCTCCCAGGTCGTTTCGAGGAGCAGCCGCTGCTGCGGGTCCATGGCCAGCGCCTCGCGGGGCGCGATGCCGAAGAACCCGGCGTCGAACTCGGCCGCGTCGTAGAGGAAGCCGCCCTCCCTGACGTAGCTCTTGCCCCGCTGGTCGGGGTCCGGGTCGTACAGCCCCTCCAGGTCCCAGCCGCGGTCCGTGGGCAGTCCCGCGATGCCGTGGCGGCCGGACGCGACCAGCTCCCACAGCTCGTCGGGCGAGCCGACGCCGCCGGGCAGGCGGCAGCCCATGCCGACGATGGCGACGGGCTCGGCCTGCGCGGCGGCCGCGGCCGGGCCCGTGGCCTCGGCGGCGGGCGCGGCGAACCGGTCCGCGTCGCCGAGCAGTTCGCCGCGCAGGTGGCGGGCGATGGCGGCGGGCGTGGGGTGGTCGAAGACCGCGGTCGGCGACAGGCGCAGCCCGAAGGCGGCGCCGAGGCGGTTGCGGAGCTCCACCGACGACAGCGAGTCGAAGCCGATGTCCTTGAACTTGCTGTCGGGCCTGACCGCTTCGGGCGTCGCGTGGCCCAGCACGGTCGCGGTGTGGGCGCGTACGGCCTCCAGCAGTTCGCGTTCCGCGTCGGCCGTCGGCATTGCGGCGAACCGCCGTCCGACCGCGCCGCCGCCCGCCGCGCTCCCGGCCGCGGTGCGCCGGGCGGCGCGGGGGCGCACCAGGGCGCCGAGCACCGGGGACGGCGTGCCGGTGCCGTCCTGGGCGAGCCGCGCGAGGTCGAGGCGCGCGGGGACGAGCGCGGGCCCGTCCAGCGCGAGGGCCGCGTCGAACAGGGCGAGTCCTTCGCGCGAGCGCAGGGGCAGCAGCCCCGAGCGGGCCATCCGGGCGAGGTCCGCCCGGTCCAGGTCCCCCGTCAGGTCGCTGCGCTCGTCCCACAGGCCCCAGGCCAGCGAGGTGGCGGGCAGCCCTGCCGCGCGGCGGTGTGCGGCCAGTGCGTCGAGGGCGACGTTCGCCGCCGCGTAGTTGCCCTGGCCGGGGCCGCCGAGCGCGCCCATCACCGAGGAGAACAGGACGAACGCCGTCAGGTCCAGGTGCCGGGTGAGCCGGTGCAGGTGCCAGGCCGCGTCCGCCTTGGGCCGCAGCACAGCCGCCAGCTGAGCGGGGGTCAGCGCGGAGACCACGCCGTCGTCCAGCACGCCCGCCGTGTGCACGACGGCGGTCAGCGGGTGCGCGTCGGGCACGGCGGCCAGCAGGCGGGACAGCGCATCGGGGTCGGCGACGTCGCAGGCCACGGCCGTGGCCGTCGCGCCGAGCGCGGCCAGCCGGTCCACCAGTTCGCGCGCGCCGGGGGCGTCCGGGCCCCGCCTGCTGGTGAGCAGCAGGTGCCGTACGCCGTACGCGGTCACCAGGTGGCGGGCGAAGAGGCCGCCCAGGGTGCCGGTGCCGCCGGTGATCAGGACCGTTCCCGCCGGGTCCCACGGGGCGGGCGCGGGCGGCGCGGACTGCGGGCCGTCGGTGGCGGCCCGGACGAGCCGGGGCACCAGCATCTCGCCCGCGCGCACCGCGAACTGCGGTTCGCCACTGGCGAGCGCGGCGGGCAGGGCGCGTGCGGAGCGCTCGTCGTCGTCGAGGTCGACGAGGACGAAGCGGTCCGGGTTCTCCGTCTGCGCGGTGCGCAGCAGGCCCCACACCGGCGCCGTGGCGAGGTCGGGGCGCTCGGTGGCGCCCGCCGTCACCGCGCCGCGGGTGACCACCGCGAGGCGCGTGCCGGCGAACCGCTCGTCGGCGAGCCACGCCCGCACCAGGGCCAGCGCGTCGAGCAGCGCGGTGCGCACGGCGGCGGGGTCGTGAGCGGTGCCATGGACGGTGTCGTGGGAGTCGGCGTCGGCTTCGGCGCCCGGGACTGTGGCCGCGCCGGGGGGCGTGGCAGCGGCGGGCAGGAGGTGGGTCAGGGCGAGCGCGGGCCGGGACCCGGGCGCCGCGCACGCGTCGCCGAGCGCGGACAGGTCGTCGTACCGCTGCGGCCGTACGGCCTCCAGCGCGGCGCCGAGCCCGAGCGGGTCGTCGCCCAGCAGCGCCCACGGGCCTTCCTGGTCCCCTTCCCTGGCACCTCCCTGGGCTCCTTCCCTGGCCCCGTCCTCGGCCCGCACGGCCACGGGCACCCAGTCCATGCGGAACAGCGCGTCGAGGTGCCCGCCCCCGGCCCCTTCGAGCGCGGCCGGGTCGACGGGGCGCAGCGCCAGCGAACCGACCGACGCGACCGGCGCGCCCTCGGTGTCGGCGGCCTCCACCACGAGGGCGTCGCCGCCCGCCGGAGCCAGCCGCACCCGCAGGGTCGTGGCGCCCGCCGCGTGCAGCCGCACGTCGGACCAGACGAACGGCAGCCTCAGCGCACCGGGTTCGCGCCCGGCCCCCGCGCCCGGGAGCAGCCCCGCGTGCAGGGCGGCGTCCAGCAGCGCGGGGTGGATGCCGAAGGCGGTCGCCTCGCCGTGCCGCTCCTGCTCCAGCACCACTTCGGCGAACGCCTCGTCGCCGCGCCGCCACACCGACCGTACGCCCCGGAACGCGGTGCCGTACCGGTAGCCGACGGCGTCCAGCGACGGGTAGAGCCCGTCGGTGTCCACCGGCTCGGCACCGGCCGGCGGCCACACCGCCGGGTCCCACGAGAAGGACTCCCGGCCGCCGTCGGCGAGCACACCGGTGGCGTGGCAGGTCCAGGGCGCGCCCGTCCCCTCGCCGTCGGGCCGGGAGTGGATCTCCACGGAGCGCCGTCCGGTGTCGTCGCGCTCCCCCGCCTCGACCCGCAGCTGGACGCCGCCGGTCGCGGTCAGGGCGAGCGGCGCCCGCAGGGTGAGTTCTTCGAGGAGGTCGCCGCCCACCTCGTCGCCCGCGCGCAGCGCCATCTCGACGAAGGCCGTGCCGGGCAGCAGTACGGCGCCGCCGATCGTGTGGTCGGCCAGCCAGCCGTGCGTACCGAGCGCCAACCGGCCGGTCAGCACGGTGACGTCCGCACCCGCCAGCTCCACCGCCGCGCCGAGCAGGGGGTGCGCGACCGCCGACTGTCCGGCCGAGGCCGCGTCCACCGCGCTCCCGGTCCGCTCCAGCCAGTGGCGCTGCCGCTGGAAGGGGTAGGTGGGCAGGTCCAGGTGGGCGGGTGCGGCGGCCGGGAAGAAGCCCGCCCAGTCGACCGGAGCGGCGCCCTGGGCGTACGCGGTGGCGAGCGAGGTGACGACACGCTGCCAGGTGCCGTCGTCGCGCCGCAGCGTGCCGGTGACCGCGACCTCGGCCCCGCCCTCGTGGACCTCCACGGTCTCCTGGACCGCGTGGGTCAGCACCGGGTGCGGGCTGACCTCGACGAACAGGGTGTGCCCATCGTCCAGCAGCGCCTCGGTGGCCGCCTGGAAGTGCACGGCCGTCGCCAGGTTGTCGTACCAGTACCCGGCCCCCATCACCCTCGTGTCCGCCACCGGACCGCCCAGGTGACCGGCGACCGTCGAGTAGAACGCCACCCCGGCTTCCCGGGCCTCGACCGAGGAGAGGACGTCCAGCAACTCGTCCCGCAACGGGTGGACGTGGGAGGTGTGGGAGGCGTAGTCGATCGGCACGCGGCGGGCCCGTACGCCCTCCTGCGCACAGTGCGCCAACAGCTCCTCCACGGCCTCGATGTCACCGGCGACCACCGTGGCCGAGGGGCCGTTGGCCGTCGCGACGACCAGTCGTCCCTCCCACCGGGTGACGAACGCCTCCGCGTCCGCCAGGGGCAGCGGGAGCGAGACCATGCCGCTCAGACCGGCGATCCCGGCCAGGGCCTGGGCGCGCAGCGCCACGATGCGGGCCGCGTCCTCCAGCGACAGCACCCCCGCGAAGTGCGCGGCGGCGATCTCACCCTGCGAATGACCCACCACCGCGTCCGGAGAGACACCCAGGTACTCCCACAGCCGCGCCAGCGACACCATCACCGCCCACAGAGCGGGCTGCACGACGGCATCACCCTCAAGCGCGGGCGCACCCTCCACCTGCCGCAGGACATCGATCAGGTTCCAACCGGTGTACGGCTCCAACGCCGCCGCGCACGCGGTGAGATGTTCGGCGAACACGGGGCTGGCGGCCATGAGTTCCACGCCCATGCCGACCCACTGCGAGCCCTGCCCCGGGAAGACGAACACCGTCTTCCCACCCTTCGCCACCGCGCCGCCCGCAACCACACGGGCCGACGGCTCACCGGCCGCGAACGCACTCAACGCACCCTGATAGTCGGCAAGTTGAGAACCCACAATCACCGCACGGTGGTCGAACACCGACCGGCTCGCCACCAACGCGTGACCGACCCCGGCCGGGATCGCCTCCGGCTGCCGCTCCAGGTGCTCCAGCAGACGACCCGCCTGCTCCTCCAGCGCCGCACGCGACTTCGCCGACAACACCCACGGCAACACCCCGCCCGTCACCACGGACGGCTCCGGCACGGCCGCCTCGACGGCGGGCTCCTCCTGCGGGGCCTGTTCGACGATGAGGTGGGCGTTGGTGCCGCTGATGCCGAACGACGAGACGCCCGCGCGCCTCGGGCGGCCGGTCTCGGGCCAGGGCCGTTCCCCGGTCAGCAGTTCCACCGCGCCCCGGTCCCAGGCGATGTGCGAGGACGGCCGGTCCACGTGCAGCGTCCTCGGCAGCACGCCCTCGCGCATGGCCATGACCATCTTGATGACGCCGCCCACGCCCGCGGCGGCCTGCGCGTGGCCGATGTTGGACTTGAGCGAGCCCAGCAGCAGCGGCCGGTCCTCCGGCCGCCCCTCGCCGTACGTGGCGATGATCGCCTGTGCCTCGATCGGGTCGCCGAGCGCGGTGCCCGTGCCGTGCGCCTCGACGGCGTCGACCTCGTGCGCCGCCAGTCCCGCGCCCGCCAGCGCCTGGCGGATGACGCGCTCCTGCGAGGGCCCGTTGGGGGCGGTGAGGCCGTTGCTCGCGCCGTCCTGGTTGACCGCGGAGCCCCGGACGACCGCCAGCACCCGGTGGCCGTTCCTGCGCGCGTCGGAGAGGCGTTCCAGCAGCAGCAGGCCAGCGCCCTCCGCCCAGGCCGTGCCGTCCGCCGCGTCGGAGAACGCCTTGCACCGCCCGTCGGCCGCGAGGCCGCGCTGGCGGCTGAACTCCACGAACATGCCGGGCGTCGCCATGACGGCGACGCCGCCCGCCAGCGCGAGGTCGCACTCGGCGTTGCGCAGCGACTGGGCCGCCATGTGCAGCGAGACCAGCGAGGACGAGCACGCGGTGTCCACCGTCACGGCGGGGCCCTGGAGGCCGAGGGTGTACGAGATGCGGCCCGAAGCGACGCTCGCGGTGTTGCCGGTCAGCAGGTACCCGTCGTACCCGGCGGCGCCTTCGTGCAGTTGGGGGCCGTACTCCTGAGTCATGGCGCCGACGAAGACGCCGGTCCTGCTGCCGCGCAGGGCGGCCGGGTCGATGCCCGCCCGCTCGACGGCCTCCCACGAGGTTTCGAGGAGCAGCCGCTGCTGCGGGTCCATCGCCGTCGCCTCGCGCGGGCCGATCCCGAAGAACGCGGGGTCGAACTCGGCGGCGCCGGAGAGGAATCCGCCCTTGGCGACGTACGAGGTTCCCGGGCGCTCCAGGTCGGGGTCGACGAGCCGTTCGAGGTCCCAGCCCCGGTCGGTGGGGAAGCCGGTGATGGCGTCGGCGCCCTCGCTGACGAGCCGCCACAGGTCCTCGGGGGTGCGGACGTCTCCCGGGTAGCGGCAGGCCATGCCCACGATCGCGATCGGTTCGTCCGCGACCGCCGCGGCGGACGGCGAAGCGGGGTCGGCGGAATCGGCGGACCCTTCGGCGCCCAGCAACTCGGTCCGCAGGTGGCGGGCGACGGCTGCGGGGGTCGGGTGGTTGAAGAGCAGGGGCGCCGGGAGGTCGAGACCGGTGAGGGCGCCGAGGCGGTTGCGCAGCTCGACGGAGGCGAAGGAGTCGAAGCCGAAGTCCTTGAACGTGCGGTCGCCGTCCACCGTCTCCGAGGTGACGCGTCCGGTGATCGCCGCGACCTCGGCGAGGACGCGGTCGGTGAGGATCTGCTCCTGCCGGGTCCCGGAGGCCGCCGCGAGGCGGTCGAGGAGCGGTGACGACGGGGTGGGGGCGGTGTTCCCCGCCGTCCGGGCGACGGTCGCTTCCGGTGCCGTGGGCAGCTCGTCGGCGCCGTCCGTCGCCAGGTCGATCCAGTGGCGCTGCCGCTGGAAGGGGTAGGTGGGCAGGTCCAGGTGGGCGGGTGCGGCGGCCGGGAAGAAGCCCGCCCAGTCGACCGGGGCGGCGCCCTGGGCGTACGCGGTGGCGAGCGAGGTGACGACGCGCTGCCAGGTGCCGTCGGCACGGCGCAGCGTGCCGGTGACGGCGACCTCGGCCTCGTGGTGCGCGGCGGTCTCCTGCACGGCGTGGGTGAGCACGGGGTGGGGGCTGACCTCGACGAACAGGGTGTGTCCTGCGTCCAGCAGCGCCTCGGTGGCCGTCTGGAAGTGCACGGCCGTCGCCAGGTTGTCGTACCAGTACCCGGCCCCCATGACCGTGGTGTCGGCCATCGGGCCGTCCAGGTGACCGGCGACGGTGGAGTAGAAGGCGACGGTGGCCTCGCGCGCCTCGACCGGGGCGAGGGCGTCCAGCAACTCGTCCCGCAACGGGTGGACGTGGGAGGTGTGGGAGGCGTAGTCGATCGGCACGCGGCGGGCCCGTACGCCCTCCTGCGCACAGTGCGCGAGCAGTTCCTCGACCGCGGCGACGTCACCGGCGACCACGGTGGCCGAGGGGCCGTTGACCGTGGCCGGGGTCAGCCGCCCTTCCCACCGGGCGACGAACGCCTCGGCGTCCGCCAGGGGCAGGGGGAGGGAGACCATGCCGCTGCGGCCCGCGATCCGGGTGAGCGCCTGGGCGCGCAGCGCCACGATGCGGGCCGCGTCCTCCAGCGACAGCACCCCCGCGAAGTGCGCGGCGGCGATCTCACCCTGCGAATGACCCACCACCGCGTCCGGGGCAATGCCCAGGTACTCCCACAGCCGCGCCAGCGACACCATCACCGCCCACAGAGCAGGCTGCACGACTGCATCACCCTCAAGCGCGGGCACACCCTCCGCCTGGTTCAGCACATCGATCAGATTCCAGCCCGTGTACGGCTCCAACGCCGCCGCGCACGCCGTCAGGTGCTCGGCGAAGACCGGCGAGTCGCGCATCAGCTCCACGCCCATGCCGACCCACTGCGAGCCCTGCCCGGGGAAGACGAACACCGTCTTCCCACCCTTCGCCGCCGCGGCGCCCGCGACCACACGGGCCGACGGCTCACCGGCCGCCAGCGCACTCAACGCACCCTGATAGTCGGCAAGTTGAGAACCCACGACCACCGCACGGTGGTCGAACACCGACCGGCTCGCCACCAGCGCGTGACCGATCCCGGCCGGGGTCGCCTCCGGCTGCCGCTCCAAGTGCTCCAGCAAGCGACCCGCCTGCTCCTCCAGCGCCCCGCGCGACTTCGCCGACAGCACCCACGGCAGCGTCCCGTCCGTCACCACGGACGGCTCGGGCACGGCCTGGTCGGCGGCGGGCCCGTCCGGCGTCCATTCGCGCAGGACGACGTGGCAGTTGGTGCCGCCCATTCCGAAGGAGCTGGTACCGGCGATCAGGGGGCGGTCGGGGCGGGGCCAGGGGGTGAGTTCCCGCTGGACGCGCAGCCGCAGTTCGTCGAAGGCGATGTCGGGGTTGGGCGTCTCGAAGTTGAGGCTGGGCGGCAGTTCGCGGTGCCAGATGCTGAGGGCCGTCTTGAGCAGGCCGACGATGCCCGCGGCGCCCTCCAGGTGGCCGATGTTGGTCTTCGCCGACCCGACGCGCAGCGGGGAGTCGGCGGGGCGCCCGGTGCCGAGCGCGGCGCCGAGGGCGGCCGCCTCGACGGGGTCTCCGACGCGGGTGCCGGTGCCGTGCAGTTCGACGTACTGGACGTCCTCGGGGCGGGTGCCGGCGCGCTCGTGGGCGCGGCGGACGACTTCTTCCTGGGCGCGTGCGCTGGGCACCGTGAGGCCGGGCGTGGCACCGTCGTTGTTGACGGCGCTGCCCTCGATGACGCAGTAGACGCGGTCGCCGTCGGCGACCGCCCTGGACAGGGTCTTGAGGGCCACGTAGGCGCCGCCTTCGCCGCGTACGTAGCCGTTGGCGCGGGCGTCGAAGGTCTTGCACAGCCCGTCGGGCGACAGGCCGCCGAACTTGGTGGAGCCGATGGTGCTCTCGGGGACGAGGGCGAGGTTGACGCCGCCCGCGAGCGCGAGGGTGCACTCCCCCGCGCGCAGGCTCTCCGCCGCGAGGTGCACCGACACGAGTCCCGACGACTGGGCGGCGTCGACGGCGAGGCTGGGGCCGTTGAGTCCGAGCGTGTAGGAGAGCCGGTTGGCGATGATGCTGCGGTGGAGTCCGGTGACGGAGTGGCGGTCGATGCGCCGGGTGCCGTGCTTGTAGAGCCGGGTCGCGTAGTCGTCCCACATGGCGCCCACGAAGACGCCCGTGCGCGTCCCGGCGAGGTCAGCGGGGACGATCCCGGCGTCCTCCAGCGCCTCCCAGCCGAGTTCCAGCATCAGCCGCTGCTGGGGGTCCATCATCGCGGCCTCGTTGGGGGCGATCCCGAAGAAGTCGGCGTCGAAGCCCGCGACGTCGTCCAGGTAGCCGCCGCGGGTGGTGGTGATCCCGCCGGGGGCCGTGGCGTCGGGGGAGAGGAGCCGCCGGGCGTCCCAGCGGTCGGCCGGGACGTCGGTGATGCCGCTCCCGCCGTCGCGCAGCAGCTGCCAGAAGGCCCGGGGGCCGTCGGCGGCGGGCAGGCGGCACGACATGCCCACGACGGCGACGGGCTCGCGGGCGGGCTCGTCCGCCCCGTGGGCGCGCGCCTCGGTGACGGCGCGTCGCGAATGGGACCGGAACGTGTCGACGTCCTGCACCAGGACCTCCCCCAACGGTTGCGTGAACGTGAAGAAGAAAAACGGGTGTGGCCGCGGGTGTCCGCGGCCGATCGCTTCGTGGAACGCGTGAGATTCGTGGAACGCGTGAGCTTCGTGAAGGGCGTGAGATTCGTGAAGCGCGTGAGATTCGTGAAGGGCGGGGCCTCGCGCCTAGGGCCTGTCGTGGCGCCAGGAGGACAAGTGCTCCAGCAGGCCGTCCGGCGCGTCCATGAACGCGTAGTGGCCGCCGTCGAGCGCCAGGAACCGGACGGATTCGGAGTACTCGCGCCAGCCGTCGAGCGCGTCGGGGCCCACGTCGGGGTCGTCCCGCCAGCGCAGTACGACGACGGGGCAGTCCAGCGCGGCCGGTTCGCGCCTGTAGGCGCTCGCGGCGGCGTGGTCGCGGCCCAGCACCAGCATGCCCAGGTCGATCATGTCGGGCCTGGGCTCGATGCCCCGGCCGCGCAGGAACGCCGCCAGCTCGGCGCGGAGTTCGGGCTCGCCCATGGTGAGCATCCGGTCGCGCGGGGCGTCGTGCGGGGCGGGCTGGCCCGACACGAAGAGGCGGCCGGGGGCGGGCAGGCCGCGTGCGGCGAGCCGGAGCGCGGTCTCGTACGCGGGCAGCGCGCCCGCGCAGTGCCCGAAGAGCGCGTACGGCCGGTCGAGCAGCGGTTCCAGCTGCTGGGCCAGGCTGTCGGCGAGGTTCTCGTAGGTGCCGTAGTGCGGGTGTCCCAGGCGGTTCTCGCGGCCGGGGAACTGCAGGGGGCAGACCTCGGCGCCGTCGATCGCGGCGGGCCAGGCGCTGAAGGCGGAGGCCCCGGCCCCGGCGAAGGGGAAGCAGAAGATCCGGGCCGCGTACGCGTCGGACGGCGGCCTGACGAACCAGGGCGAGACGGTGGTGGTGGAGCCGGGGTTCATGGTGTGTGCCGTTCTTCGGCGACGATGGGCAGGTGGGTCATTCCGGCGATGAAGTACGAGCGCAGGTGCTGCGGTTCGCCGGCCGGTTCGATCGATCCGAACCGCCCGAGCAGCTCCTCGAAGAAGATCCGCAGGGTCATCCGGGCCAGCGGCGCGCCGATGCAGAAGTGCGGCCCGTACCCGAAGGCGACCTGGCGCTTGGCGTTGTCGCGGGTGATGTCGAAGACGTGCGGGTCGGGGAAGCGGCTCGCGTCCCTGTTGGCCGAGCCGATCCACGCGACGACCGCCCCGCGGGCCGGGACCGTGCCGCCCGCGATGTGCACGTCGTCCACCGCGTACCGCATGAAGTTGCAGGCGGCCGACGTCCAGCGCAGGCCCTCCTCGACCAGGTTGGGGACCAGCGTCGGGTCGGCCTGCGCCTTGTCGAACTGCTCGGGCCGCTCCATGAGCGCCTGCACCGTGCCCGAGACGGTGTGCGGCGTCGTCACGTTGGCGCCCAGGAGGATGCTGTACCCGTCGAGGGCGATCTCCTCGTCGGTGAGCGGGGCGCCCGCGGGGCGGACGCTCATGAGGTGCTGGAGCAGGCTGTCGTCCTCGCTCCCGTCGGCCCGCCGCGTACGGACCCACTCCCGTACGTAGGCGAGCAGTTCGTGGTGGGAGATGGCCAGGGTCGCGGCCTCGCTGCCGAGCCGGAAGTGCGGGTCGGAGGGGGCCGTCACCATCGCGGTCAGTCGGACGAGGTCCTCCCAGTCCTTCTCCGGGATGCCCAGGAGGGGGCCCGTGACCAGTGCGGGCAGCAGCAGCGCCCGCTCGGCCAGGTCGAAGGGCCGCCCGTCGAGCGCGGGCTCCAGGAAGCGCACGACGGTGCCGCGGATCCGGTCCTCCCAGGACCGTACGGCCCGCGCGGTGAGCCTGGCGTTCAGCGGCCTGCGGACCTCGGTGTGCCGCGGCGGGTCGGTGGACGTCATCAGGGTGCCCGCCGCGACGTCGTCCGTCCCCAGGTGGGTGGGGACCGTGCCGCGCTCCGAGGTGAACTCCCGGTGGTCGCCGAGCACCCGGCACACGTCGTCGTAGCGGGTGACCGACCAGAACTCGCGTCCGTCCGGGAGGACCTGGTGGTGCAGGGGCGCCTCCTCGCGCATCGCGTCCCAGATCGGGTGCGGGTCGCCCGAGGCGTAGAGGTCCAGGTCGAACAGGTCGACGCGGTCGAGGTCGACGTCCCGCGCGGGGCCCGGCGTCAGCCTCACGTCGAGGCCCCGCCCTTCTCGATCAGCTCGGCGACCCTGGCCGGGGTCTGCGCCAGGTAGAAGTCGCGCACGGACAGCTGGACGCCGTAGTCCAGGGCCACCCGGTCGATGATCTTGATGCCGGTCAGCGAGTTGCCGCCGAGGGCGAAGAAGTCGTCGTCCGCCCCGACCTCGCGGCCGTCGAGGTACTCCGCCCACAGCCGCGCGACCTCCCGCACGAGTGGCACCGGCGCGCCCTCGGGCGCGGCCCGTCGTTCCGCTGCCCCGTCCCGCCCCGTTCGCTGGTGGACCTTCGACGACGTTTCCATTGCCCGTTCCCCTTCCTCTTCGTCCGCGTCCCGCCGGCGGGACAGCTCCGCTGGGCGGCGGGACGAATATCCCGCGTTCCCCCGGGCGTCCGGCCGGTGGCGGCGGGGTGCGGCGCACCCGGTCCCGATGGGGTTGCGCGAGCGGCCGTGTTCACCCTCGTACCGGCTCGTGCGGAGGCCGACGCCGGTTCGGACACGGGCTCTTGGGGCACGTGGCAGTATCAGCGGGTGCAGATCGCGATACTGGGGCCTCTGGAGGTGTGCGCGGACGACGGCGGACCGGTCGACGTGCCGGGTGCGCGGCTGCGCGGACTGCTGGTCGCCCTCGCGCTCAGGCCGGGGCGCGCGGTGCCCAAGGCGTCGCTCATCGACTGGATCTGGGGCGAGCACTCGCCCGCCGACGCGACGAACGCCCTCCAGCGCCTGGTGTCCCGGCTGCGCAAGGCACTGCCGTACGGGGCGATCGAGGGCCACACCGACGGGTACCGGCTGACCGTGGAGCCCGACGCCGTCGACGCCGTCCGCTTCGAACGCCTCGTCGCCGCGGGCCGGGCCCCCGACCGGGACACCGCGGGACGGGCCCGGCTGCTGCGCGAGGCCCTCGAACTGTGGCGCGGCGCCGCCCTCCAGGACGTCGGCCTCCAGGACAGCGCCGCGTTCGACGCCGCCGCCGGGCGGCTCGACGGGCTGCGGCTGACCGCCATGGAGGAGCTGTTCGACGCGCAGACCGCCCTCGGGCGCGGTGCGGAGCTGGTCGCGGAACTGACCGGGCTGGTGGCCGCGCACCCGCTGCGGGAGCGGTTCGTCGCCGCGCTGATGCGCGCCCACGTCGCGGCGGGCGGCACCGGCGAGGCGCTGCTCGTGTACCAGCGGGCGAAGGAGGCGCTGGCCGACGCGCTGGGCGTCGATCCGTCGCCCGAGCTGGCCGCGCTGCACGTCGCGCTGCTGCGGGGCGAGGTGGGGACGCGCGAGCAGGGCCGCAGGACCAACCTGCGCGCCGAACTGACCAGTTTCATCGGCAAGGACGCCGACGTCGCCGCGGTCCGCGGCCTCGTCTCCGCGCACCGGCTCACCACCGTGATCGGCCCCGGCGGCGCGGGCAAGACCAGGCTGGCGGCGGAGACCGCGCGGACGCTGCTCGGCGAACTCCCCGACGGGGTCTGGCTGGTGGAGCTGGCCGCCGTCGGCACGGACGGGGACGTGGCCGACGTGGCGCAGGCGGCGCTCGCCGGTCTCGGCCTGCGCGACGCCCTGCTCGGCGGGTCCCCGCACGCGGAGCCCGCGGACCGGCTCGTCGCCGCGATCCGCGAGCGGGAGGCGCTGCTGATCCTGGACAACTGCGAGCACGTCGTCGACTCGGCTGCGGTCTTCGCCCACCGGCTGCTCGGCGAGTGCCGGCGGCTGCGGATCCTGGCGACGAGCCGGGAACCGCTCGGCATCACCGGGGAGGCGCTGTGGCAGGCCGAGCCGCTGGACCTGCCCGCGCGGGGCGCGGGCCCCGAGGAGATCGCGGCGGCGCCCGCCGTACGACTGCTGCGGGACCGGGCCGGGGCCGTGCGGCGCGACCTCGCGTCCGACGCCGCCACGCTGGCCACGATGGAGCGCGTCTGCCGGACCCTCGACGGGATGCCGCTGGCGATCGAACTGGCCGCCGCCCGGCTGCGCACCCTGTCGGTCGACCAGCTCGCCCACCGGCTCGACGACCGGTTCCGCCTGCTGACCAGCGGCAGCCGCACCGCGCTGCCGCGGCACAAGACGCTCCGCGCGCTGGTCGACTGGAGCTGGGAGCTGCTCACCGACGCCGAACGGCTCGTCCTGCGCCGCCTCTCGGTGTTCTCCGGCGGCGCGGGCCTGGAAGCCGCCGAGCGGGTCTGCGCGGACGACGCGGTCGAACCCGACCAGGTGCTCGAACTGCTCACCTCGCTGACCGAGAAGTCGCTGCTGCGCGCGGACGACGACGGCGAAGGACCGCGCTTCCGCATGATCGGCACCATCAGGGACTACGCCAGGGAGCGGCTCGCCGATTCGGGCGAAGCGGAGGCGGCCAGGCGCGCGCACCTCGCCCACTTCACCGCACTGGCCGAGACCGCGGACCCGTATCTGCGCCGCGCCGAGCAACTGACGTGGCTGGCCGCGCTGGAGGCCGAGCACGACAACATCGGCGCGGCGATGCGCGGCGCGCTCGCGGCGGGCGAGGCCCAGGCGGCGATGCGGCTCGCGGCGGGCGCGGGCTGGTACTGGTGGCTCGGCGGGCACCGGGTCGAGGGCCTCGAACTGATCACCGCGGCGGGCGAGCTGCCCGGGGAGGCGGCCGATGACCTGCGGGCCGTGATGTACGCGCTGGTCGTGCACTTCCTGAGCGCGGGCCCCGGCGACGAGCACCAGGTCGCGGAGTGGATCCACCGGGCCCACCTGGCGGCCGGGAGCGGGCGGCACGGCCATCCGCTGATGGGGTTCGTCGCCCCGCTGAAGCGCATGCTGGAGGGCCCGCACGCGTTCCTCCCCGCGTTCGAGCCGCTGCTCGACGACGAGGACCCCTGGACGCGGGCGCTGGCCCGGCTGCACCTGGGCAAGATGCGGGTCATGCTCGGCCAGGGCGGGCGGGACGTGGACCGGCACCTGGAGCAGGCGCTCGCCGAGTTCCGGGCGCTCGGCGAACGGTTCGGGATCTCGTTCGCCCTGACCGAGCTGGCGGACCGGATAGCCGTGCGCGGCGAGTACGCCGCCGCGTGCGAGCACTACGAGCAGGCGATCGCGGTCGTCACCGAGGTCGGCGGCACCGAGGACATCATCCAGATGCGCTCGCGCCAGGCGCAGTTGTACTGGCTGCTCGGCGACGAGGAGGCCAGCGGGGCCGCCGTCGCCGAGGCGCAGCGGTACGCGGAGCGGGTGACCTGGCCGGGCGCGCTGGCCGTGCTGGCCCTGTCGAAGGCGGAACTCGCCCGGTGGGGCGGCCGGCCCGATGAGGCGCGCGGTCAACTGGGCATCGCGACGCAGCTGTTGGGCGCCGAGGCGGAGCAGGCGAACATCCGCGCGGTGACCCAGGACCTGCTCGGCCGCCTCGCCGACGACCTGGACGAGGCGCGGGCCCACCACGCGGCGGCCTGCGCCGCGGCGGCCGAGGCTGGGCACGCGCCGCTGATCGCGCGGGCGCTCGTCGGGGTCGCGGACCTGGCGCTGCGCCGCGACGACCCCGAGCAGGCCGCCCGGCTGCTCGCGGCGAGCACGTCCGTGCGCGGGCTGCCCGACCGCTCCCACACGGACGTGGCCAGGATCGAGCGGACAGCACGGCGCCGCCTCGGCGACACGGGGTTCGTCGAGGCGGCGCGGGAGGGAACGCGGACGGGCTGGTCTCAGCTGGTGGGGGTCACGCTCGCTTCTTGAAGGTGGAGACCGCCCACGCGTACCCGAGGACCGTGAACCCGGCGCACCAGGCGACGGCCGCGACCGCGTCGCCGCTCGACGCGCCGCCCATCAGCAGGCCGCGCAGCGTCTCGATGATCGGGGTGAAGGGCTGGTACTCCACGAACTGCCGCACACCGGTGCCCATCGTGTCGGCGGGGACGAACGCGCTGCTCAGGAACGGCAGCATGATCAGCGGTACGGCGGCCATGCCGGCTCCCGCCGCGGTCTTGGCGGACAGGCCCATGGCGACGATGAGCCAGCTGGCCGCGAAGCTGACCAGGGCGATCAGGCCGAACGCGCCGAGCCAGCCGGTGGCGCTCGCGCTCGGGTCGAAGCCCATCGCGAAGGCCACGCCGACGATGACGGCGCAGGCCACGACGCAGCGCACCGTGGTGATGACGACGTGCCCGGCCAGCATGGCGCCGCGCGAGACGTCCATCGTCTTGAAACGGTTGATGATGCCCTTGGTCATGTCGTCGTTGACGGCCGTCGCGGTGGCGCCCATCCCGTAGCTGATGGTCATCACGAGCAGGCCGGGCGTCGCGTAGTCGATGTAGTCGACGCCGACGTCGAACCCGCCGCCGAACACCCCGACGAAGATGAGCATCATCACGATCGGGAACAGGATCGCGTTGAACACCGTGACGGGGTTGCGCGTCGTGTGCTTCAGGTTGCGGCGCAGCATGATGGCCGAGTCGGCCAGTGCCGTCGAGACAGCGCTCACTGCGAGATCACTTCCTTGCTGATGTCGCTGACGTCCTTGCCCGAGCGGTCGGTCAGGGCGAGGAAGACGTCATCGAGGTCGGGGGTGTGCACGGTCAGCTCGTCCGCCTCGATGCCGACGGAGTCCAGCCAGTCGAGGATGGAGCGCAGTTCGCGCTGCGTGCCGCCGCTGGGGATCTGCACGGACAGCGTCTCGTCGTCCGCGGTGGCGTCGCGCAGTGCGGCGGCGGCGGACCGGTAGCTGCCCGCTTCGGTGAAGCGCAGCCGTACGTAACCGCCCGGGACGAGCCGCTTGAGCTCGTCCGCGGTGCCTTCGGCGACGAACCTGCCCCCGCTCAGCACCGCGATGCGGTCGGCGAGTTCGTCGGCCTCCTCCAGGTACTGGGTGGTGAGGAAGATGGTGGTGCCTTCGGCGACCAGTTCGCGGACGATCCCCCACATCGTGCGCCGGCTGCGCGGGTCGAGGCCCGTCGTCGGCTCGTCGAGGAAGATGACCTCCGGGCTGCCGACCAGCGTCATCGCCAGGTCCAGCTTCCGGCGCATGCCGCCGGAGTAGGTGGCGGCCATCTTGTCGGCCGACTCCACCAGGTCGAACCGCTCCAGCAGCCGGTTGACCAGGTCGCCGCCGGAGCGCACGCGCTTGAGGGCCGCCATCATCAGCAGGTTCTCCCTGCCCGTGAGCAGGTCGTCCACCGCGGCGAACTGACCGGTCACCCCGATGGCGGCGCGCACCTGCTTGGTAGCGGTCGCCACGTCGTGCCCTGCGACCCGCACCGTCCCCGCGTCGGCGGTGAGCAACGTCGCCAGGACGTTCACCGTTGTCGTCTTGCCCGCTCCGTTCGGGCCGAGCAGGGAGAAGACCGTTCCCGCGGCGACATCGAGGTCGATGCCGTCGAGGACGGTCTTGTCGCCGTAGGCCTTCCGCAGCCCGGAAACTGCAATCGCTGTCCGTCTCATGCCATCACGGTCGCGGTCCGGCCTGTCACTCGCCTGTCACCCGTCTGTCACGGCGCCTGACACGGCGTCCCGCCCTGGTCAGCGCCCGAATCAGCGCCCGGACCGGCACCCGGACCGTCAGGCGTCGACGGTGCCGTGCACACAGGTCACGCTCGCGCCGCCGACCCAGATGTCCCGGCCGACGGCCTCCACGGTGAGCACGCCCTGGCGTCCCAGGCGCGCCCCCTGGCCGACCCGGAAGCGGCGCGGGGCCGTGCCGTCGCCGACGAGCCACTGGGCGATGCCGGCGGTGAGGCTTCCGGTGACCGGGTCCTCGCGCACCCCCTGCGGCAGCGCGAAGGCCCTGACCTCGAACTGCTCGGGCGCACCCGCGGGGTGGGCGCCGACCACGCCGAGCGTCAGCCCGCCCATGTGCGCGTCGTCCGGTTCCAGCGCGAGCACCTCGGCGGCCGAGGCGAGCCGCACGGCGGCCCAGCCGGGGCCGTTGTCGACCCACTGGTGGTCGACGATCCGCGCGCGGTCGACGCGCAGCCCGCGGGCGATGCGGTCCAGGTGCGCGTCGTCCAGGGGGCCGCTGCGGCGGAGGGCGGGCGCCTTGAAGCCCAGCCCGCCTTCGGACCGCCTGACCTCGACCGTGCCGAGGCCGCAGCTCTGCGTCAGCAGTCCCGGCCGCTTCGGGACGCCCCCGGCCTCCAGCCAGGCGTGCGCGGTGCCCAGCGTGGGGTGGCCGGCGAACGGGATCTCGCCGCCCGGAGTGAAGATCCGCAGCCCGTAGTCGGCGTCGTCGGACGCGGGCGGGACCACGAACGTCGTCTCGGACAGGTTGGTCCACCGCGCGATCCGGGCCATGTCCCCGTCGGCGATCCCGTCGCCGTCGAGGACGACGGCGACGGGGTTGCCGCGATAGGCGACGTCGGTGAACACGTCGACCTGGGCGAAGGGGCGTCGGCGGCGGGACGGCGGTGTCACGCGCCCTCGCCCTCGACCAGCACCAGGTCCATGTGCGTGCCGTCGCGGAGCGGGAGGATGGCGTGGTACTCGGGCGAGGCGTACCAGCGGCGGGCGTGCCCGGCCGTGGGGAACCCCATCACCGACACGTGCTCGGGGTGCCAGTCGCCCTCCAGCACCTCGAACTCCCCGCCGCGGATCACGAACCCCCCGCCGTACAGGCGCAGCGTGTCCAGCACCTTCGCGCGGTACTCCGCCATGCGCCGCTCGTCGCCGACGATTCCGACGTTGCCGATCAGTAAGGCCGTCATGCGCTGTCCCCTTCTCCTCTTCTCCTCTTGCCCCGTGTTGCCCGTGTCCTGCCGGGGGTTTCAGCAGCTGAACTCGACCTCGGTGCCGATGCCCAGGCGCCGGGCGGCGCGGACGACGGCGAATCCGGAGGCGACGTCCTGCGCGGCCATGCCCAGCGACTTGTAGAGCGTGCGCTCGGCGGGGTCCGTACGTCCCCGGTGCTTGCCCAGCAGCACCTCGCCGATCTCGGTCAGCGGCCGGCCGGGAGGCACCAGTCCCTCCTCAACGGGCGCCGCGAGTTCGGACGACTCGCGCCCGGCCCCTTCCGCGCTGTCCACGAAGACCGTGCAGGAGGCCACCGCCGCCGCGTCCAGCTCGCGCTTGCCCGGAACGGACGAGCCGACGGCGTTGACGTGGGTTCCCGGGGCCAGGTCCGCCGCCCCGACGACGGGTTCGGCCGTGTCGATCGTCGTGCACACCAGGTCGGCGCCGCGCAGCGCGTCCGCGGGCGCGGCCACCCGCTCGACGTCGATGCCGGTCTCCGCGCGCGCCCACGCCACGAACTCCGCGGCCCGTTCGGCGCCCCGGTTCCACAGCCGCACCCTGCGCAGCTCCCGGATCTCCCGCAGCGCGAGCAGATGGCTGCGCGCCTGGGTGCCGGCCCCGATCAGGGCCAGGTCACCGGCGTCCGGGACGGCCAGCGCCTCGGTCGCCACGGCGGACGCCGCTGCCGTGCGCAGCGCGGTCACGGCCGCGCCGTCGATCAGGGCCAGGGGCTGCGCGGTCTCGGGGTCGAACACCACCACGAGTCCCACGTGGGTCGGCAGGCCGCGGGCGCGGTTGCCGGGTGCGTGCAGCACCGCCTTCATGCCGTATCCGGTGTCGGACCCGCCGGTGACGTGGCACGGCATGGCGGCGAACAGCGAGGCGTCGCGGCCCGATCCGAGCACGGTGCGCACCGGCTGGACGACGTCGCCCGCGCTGAAGCGGCGCATGACCTCGGCCACCACCTGGTGTGCCAGGGACACCGGCAGGGCCCGTCGTACCTGGTCGCCGTTCAGGAGTAGCACGGGATGGCCCCCTTGACTCGTGCGTGTGCTGTTCCGCCGAACACCGACCAGACCATCCGGATGGGCCGGGTCCTGGAGACGAACTCCAGGCCGTGCAGGTGTGCGGCCGGGGTGGTGGTGAGGGCGAGGTCGGAGCTGCCGTCGACGACGGCCCGCGCGGCGGCGCTGGTGGAGTCGTAGTGGATGACCTTGTACGTCGCGTGCGGGTCGGGCAGCAGCTGCGCGATGATCGGCTCGGGCGAGGGGTGGCTCGCGATGATCGGTACGTCCGGCACGGGGCCGGCTCCGCGGCGCGTGGCGAGGCCGTACAGCGGGGTGTCCATCACGAACACTCCGGCCAGCTCGACGCTCGGGTCCATGTAGAACTGGTAGATGCCCTTGTAGGCGTTGGCCACGACGATGTGGCTCACCTCGCGGGCGCGCAGCGCCTCCCCGGCCTCCTCGTAGGTGTCGTACAGCCGGGTGGCGACGGGCGGTCCGTCGGGGCCCGTCATCTGGACGGCGTACCTCTTCGACGCCACTTCGCTGCTCGTGCCGGGAGGGCCGAGCGTGCCGATCGCCGCGGGGTGGCCGGAGTCGGGGCGCAGGAGGGAGATGAGATCGGACGGATTCATCTGGGTGCCCTTTCGCTTGACGTGCGTGCGTGCGGGATGTGAGGGGCCGGGTCGGGTTCGGGGACGACGGTGAGCCAGCGCGGGGCGCCCGCCGCGCCGGCCCGGTCGCGGGCCGTCGTGGCCGCGCGGTACAGCGCGGCCACCCGGGTCGTGACCGGTCCTGCCGTGCCGCTGCCGACGTCCCGGCCCGACAGCTCGACGACGGCGGCGACCTCCTTGCCGGTGGAGGTGAGGAACACCTCGTCCGCGGTGTAGAGGTCGGCGGGGGTGAGGGGGTGTTCCAGGACCGTCGTCCCTTCCTCCCGGCACAGGGTGATGACGGTGTCCCTGGTGATGCCGGGCAGCAGGTCTCCCGTGACCGGCGGGGTGACGAGGACGCCGTCGCGCACCGCGAACACGTTCGCGGTGGTCGCCTCGGCGACGTTGCCCGCCCCGTCGAGGAGGACCGCGTCGTCGTAGCCGGCCGCGCGCGCCTCGTCGCAGGCGAGGGCGCTGGTCACGTAGCCGCCGGCGATCTTCGCCTGGACGGGCAGCGCGTCGCGGGACGGGCGCCGCCACGCGCTCAGGGCGCAGCGCACCTCCTGGACCGCCCCGGCCGTCGGATAGGCGAACGTGGTGAGGGAGAGCGCGTCCGACACCCCGGCCAGCGAGACGCCGGGCGGCGTGCCGGGCAGCAGGCCGAGCTTGTGCGCCACGGGCCGCACGTAGACGTCTGCGTCGTGGGCGTTCCTGCGCAGCAGCTCGACGGTGAGGTCGACGAGTTCGCCGACGCTCGCGGGGACGTCCGTGATGCGCAGCATCCGGCAGCCGCGCAACAGGCGCTCGTAGTGCTCGTGGGCCCGGAACAGTTGGAGCACGCCGTCCGAGCGGTAGGCGCGGATCCCCTCGAACACCGCGGTCCCGTAGTGCAGGCCCTGGGTGGAGAGCGGCAGCCGCGGGGCGTCGGCGCGGACGAACTCGCCCCGGTCGTACGCCCAGGTCCCGAGTCCGGGCCGCGCCCGGTGCCCGGCGGGGGCCGCGTCCGTGACGGGCGGGGCGGCCGTCACGTCCTGGTCCCGGCGATCCGCTCGGCCGAACGGGACTCGACGGAGGTTCCGGCGGCCGGGTTGCGGCGGTCGACCACGCGCGCGGCCTTCCAGCTGACCATGGCTCCGGTGCTGGTGATGGGACCGGGGTCGCCGAAGCCCACGTCGAGCGCGGTGTCGAGTTCGGCGCGGCAGTCCGCGGCCGCCCGTTCGACGGCGTCCCGCCCGTTGCGGTCGGGGTCGGCGTTCAGGGTCAGCGACAGCAGGTCCGTGCCCGCGCCGTCGTCGGCCACGGTGATCTGGTAGTCGAGGTAGCCGCGGAAGTGGCGCAGCAGCAGGTTCTCCAGGTCGTAGCCGTTGACGAGGTGCCCGTTCAGCCGGAGCCGGTCGCGGACGCGTCCCACGGCCTCCACCGACGGTGCCGGTACGGCGGCGCCGGGCCCGGCCTCCCTCATCCGCACCATGTCGCCCGTGCGATAGCGGACGAGGGGCTTCGCGCCGGTGTAGAGGTTCGTGACGACGAGTTCGCCGTAGCGCACCCCGTCGGCGTCGGGCGCGACGGGCTCGCCCGTGACGGGATCGACCACCTCGTAGAGGTTGATCAGCGGTGCGGTGCGGAGCGTTCCGTCGGAGGTGGCCGCCGCGAGGACGGACGCCTCCTGCGAGGCGTAGAGGCAGTTGTGCACGTCGGCGCCCCAGAGGTCGCCGATGTTGTCCCGCAGGCTGGGCGACATCAGCTCGCCGGTGAGCATGAGGACGTCGAGGGAGAAGTCCCGCCGGGGGTCGAGGCCCGCCTCGACGGCCTTGCGGGCCAGCCGCAGGGCCATGCCGGGGGTGCAGAAGAGCCCGGTCACCGGCAGCAGCCGCAGGACTTCGAGGGCGCGGTCGAACCCGACCACCGGGGAGTGCGGCCACAGTTTGGCGACCGCGTGTCCCAGGTTGCGGCACACGTCGCCGAACGTGTCGCCCGTGGCGTGCAGTTCCGTGGGGCCCGAGATGCCGACGACCTGGTGGTCCCCGTGCGCCGCGAAGACGTCCCGGTAGTAGGAGGTGAGCACGGTGTTGTTGTGGATGGTGTCGCCGTTGGTGCGGGGGCACGGGGTGGGCCTGCCCGTGGTGCCGGTGGTCTCGTAGAAGGTCCAGGCCGCGGACACGGGCAGCGAGAGCAGGTCGAACTGGGCCCGCTGGAGGTCCTCCTTGGTGGTGAAGGGCAGGCTCCTGAGGTCGTCGCTCCGCAGCGCGGACAGCGCCCCGTCGGAGAGTCCCGCCAGTCTTTCCCGGTAGAACGGGGAACCGGCGCGGACGTGGGCGAGCACGTCGCGCAGCTTGGCGGTCTGGTGCGCCCGCAGGTCGTCGGCCGACCAGGTGCCGGCGCGGAAGTCGTCGAACATTCCGCGCAGCTCTTCGGTGAGCGCCGCGGATTCGGGGTCGTACTGCGTGAACACCCTTCCTCCTCAGATGTCTTCCAGGTCGGCGACGACCCAGTCGGATATCGCCCGCCACTTCTGGACGGACTCCTGGTGGTACGCGTTCTTCTGGTACCGCTCCAGCGCGGCGGGGTCGGGCAGGACCCCGATCGCCGCGAAGTCGTAGGAGACGGGCCGGTCGACGGTGTTCCAGCCCACCCGCCAGTCGGCGAGCTCGGGCACGTTGTCGCCGACCGACCTGGCGTACTTCTCGGCCTCGACCACGGCGGGGTCGGCGCGCCGGACGCCTTCCTTGAGCTTGAAGAGAACGATGTGAGTGATCACGATTGCCTTTCCTGCGGCAGGTCGGTCGGTTGTCCGTCCAGGAGGGACGCCACGAGGCGGGGTTCGACGTTGCCGCCCGAGACCAGCACCCCGATGTCCCGGGCGCGGCCGTCCGCGGCGAGGCGCAGGGCGCCCGCCACGGCGGTGGCGGCGGCGGGCTCGACGACCAGCCGGGCGTGGACGAGGACCAGGCGCAGCGCTTCGGCGATGGCCTCCTCCTCGATCGTGTAGACCCCGGCGACCCGGTCGTGGGCCAGGTCGTAGGGGAGTCGTCCGATCCGGTCGGGGCGCAGTCCGTCGGCGATGGTGGGCCGGGCGTCCACGGTGACCGGGCCGCCGGCCCGCAGGGCCGCGGTCAGGGCGGGCACGGCGAGCGGCTCGGCGCCGTAGACGTCGACGTCCCGGCCGGTGGCGGCCAGGCAGGCGCCGGCCAGCGCGCTGCCGCCGCCCACGGGCAGGACCAGCGCGTCCAGGTGGCCTTCGGCTTCGCGCACCTGGTGCAGCAGGTCCTCGGTCGCGGTGGCCTGGCCGAGCACCACGTCAGGGTTCTGGTAGGGGTCGATCTCGTCCAGGCCGTGGGCGTGCTTCAGCTCCTCGACCACCGCGATCCGCTCGGCCAGGGTGGTGCCCGCCCTGACGACCCGGGCACCGGCCTCCTGGATGCGCCGCACCTTGGTCCCGGCGGCGTCGACGGGCAGCACCAGGACGGCGGGGAGGCCGTGCCGGGCGGCGGCGAGCGCCACGGCTATGGCGTGGTTGCCGGTGGACTGCGCCACCACGCCGACGCTCCCGGAGCAGGCCAGGCGGTCCACGGCGAGCAGTGCGCCGCGCATCTTGAACGAGCCGCCGCGCTGGAGGTTCTCCGCCTTCAGCCACAGCCGGGCGCCTGCCGCGCGGTCCAGTTCGTCGCTGCGCACGAGGGGCGTGCGCGCCACGCGGCCCGCGAGGCGCAGCCGGGCGTCGCGCACTCCTTCGGGGCTGAGCGCCGAAGGCGGCGCGACCACGGCATCGGCCACGGCGTTCGCGCTGATCGACATGGTGGGTCTCCGTTTCTTCCGCACGTTCGGGGGGCTGCGCGATGAGGAGGAGCCGGGCGAGGGGGCCGCGGGACGGGCGGCCGCGGCGACGGCGGAGCGCCGTACTGCCGTGTCTCCGGGGGGAGTCGACCGCCCGTCCGGACGTTAGCGACCGCCGCTGGATTCCGCCTCGATCGCGTCCAGCACCTCGCGGCCGAGGTCCACCAGGTACATGTGGTCCCCGGGAAGCTCCACGTAGTGGAACCCGTCCGCCGTGGTGGCGTCCCGCCACTGCCGTGCCTCGTCCGCGGTGACCAGGCCGTCGGAGGCGCCGCGCAGCGAGCAGATCGGCACCCGGACCGGTGCGTCGGTGCTCGGGACGTAGCTCTCGTGCATCGCGCAGTCGGCCTGCAGCACGGGCAGGATCAGCTCCCGCATCTCCGGGTGGTCCAGGGCCTCGTGGCGGAACCCGGCGAACTCCTCGACGCGGGCGAGGAACTCCTCGTCCGGCAGTCCGGCCGCCCGCCTCTCGCGCTGGGTCCAGGGCCCCGGCGAACCGCTGACGACGAGGCGTTCGACGTGCACGCCGCGCGCGCCCAGCAGGTGCGTCAGCTCGTACGCGAGCACCGCGCCGAGGCTGTGCCCGAACAGTACGGTCCTTCCCCCCTCGCCGATGTCCGCGACGACCTCGTCGATCGATCCCTTGGCCGCCTCGACGACGTTGCGGTACGGCTCCTCCAGGATCCGCCGTTCCTTGCCGGGCAGTTCGACCGACGTGACGCGCCAGCGGTCGCCCGCCAGGTCCCGCCACGGGTGGAAGAAGGAGGGTCCCGCTCCCGCGAACGGCACGCACAGCAGCGTGGCCCGGCCCTCCCGTCGTGCGTCGGCTCGTCGCGTGTCCACTTGTTCCGTGTCCCCCTGGTCCGTGTCCGCCCGGTCCGTGGACGTGCCTGGTTCCGTCATCGCGACGACCCCGCGGGCTCCGTCAGCTCCGTCAGCTTGCGGTTGACGACCGCCATGACCTCGGCCACCGCGGCGGGCATGTTCATCTCGTGGTGGGTGGCGCGCACGTCGTGCACCTCGATGGAGCCGAGGACGTACGGCTTCCACAGGTGCGCGTACGACTGCTCCTGGAGCGTCGCGCTGAAGAACAGGACGTCGCCCCGGTAGACGGGCGACTCGAAATCCATCATGAGCGTCGTGTTGTTGGCCAGGACCCGCGCCATGGCGTCCAGGAAGTCCTGCCGGTTGTCGGTGCCGATGTACTGGCCGAAGAACTCCTCCAGCTCCGCCCGGTAGTCGGCCGGCGTCTTGCCCGCGTGGATCTCCGTGAAGCCGTGTCCGCCCGGCTGGGAGTCCAGGATGGCCACGAAGGCGACCTCGTGTCCGCGCCGGTCCAGCGCCTCCGCGACGGCCTGCACGACCGTGCCGCCGTAGGACCAGCCGATCAGGTGGAAGGGCCCGTCCGGCTGGATCTTCAGCATCTCGGTGACGTAGTCCTCGACCATCTCCTCCACCGAGTCCGCCAGCTCGTCCACGCCGTCGGAACCGCGGGCCTGGAGGGCGTACGCGGGCCAGTCCTGGACGTACGCCGCGAAGCTGAAGTACGTCCAGCCGAGGCCGCCGCCGCCGTGGAAGAACCACAGCGGCGGGTTGCCCGTGCCGGGGTCGGCGTTCAGCGGCAGCACGACCGAGAGCGAGTCGGACGCCTCCGCCGGGGTGGCGACGAGCAGCAGCGCGGCCAGCTCGCCCGCCGTGGGGAACTTGATGATCGTCCTGAGCGGCACGTCGATGCCGTACTCGTCGCGGATGCGGGCGCCGAGCCGGGTGGCCAGCAGGGAGTGCCCGCCCAGTGCGAAGAAGTCCTCGTCGACGCCGACCCGCTCCAGGCCCAGCAGTTCGGCGAAGAAGCCGCACATCCTCGCCTCGTGGGCGTTGAGCGGATCGCGGCCGGTCTCCGCGGGCGCCTCCTCGGCGGGCAGCGCCGTGCGGTCGAGCTTGCCGTTGGGCGTCAGCGGGACCTCGGTGAGCGCGACCAGCGAGGCGGGCACCATGTAGTCCGGGAGGTCGCGCCGCAGGAACGCGGGCAGTTCGTCGAGCAGTTCCCGCACCCCGCCCGCGGCCCGCGCGGCGCCGGGTTCGGGCACCACGTACCCCACGATGCGCTTGTCGCCTTCCTGGTTCTCCCGCACCACGGCCGCCGCCTGGAGCACGCCGGGGTGCCCGGTCAGCGCGTGCTCGATCTCCCCCAGCTCGATCCGGAAGCCCCGGACCTTCACCTGGAAGTCGGTGCGCTCGATGTACTCCAGCTGCCCGCGCCGGTCCCAGCGCACCAGGTCTCCCGTGCGGTACATCCGCACGCCCGCCGGGCCGAACGGGCACGCCACGAACCGCTCGGCGCTCAGGCCGGGCCTGCCCTGGTAGCCGCGGGCCGTTCCGGCGCCCGCGATGTACAGCTCGCCCGGCACGCCGCGCGGCACGGGGCGCAGCCGGGAGTCGAGCACGTACACCTGGAAGTTGCCCATCGGCCGCCCGATCGGCGCGCCCTCCCCCACCGTCACGCGTGCCTCGGTGCACCACGTCACGGTCTCGGTGGGGCCGTACATGTTGAACACCTCGGCGGCCTGCCGGGCCAGCGTCTCGGCCAGGCGCACCGGCACGGCCTCGGCGCCGATGATGATCCGCAGGTCCTTCGCCGCCTCCGGGTCGTGCGCCAGCAGCATCTGGAAGAAGGCGGGCGTGGCCTGCACCGCGGTGACGCCGTGGCGGCGCATCAGCTCCAGCGCGGCCGCCGGGTCGGTGACGGTGGCCTTGTCCGCCACCACCATGGCCGCGCCGGAGACGAACGGCTGGTACAGCTCGGTGTTGGCCATGTCGAACGCCACGGTGGTGCTGAACAGCACCCGGTCGTCGGCCGACAGGGGGAACCGCCGCTGGTTGGTGGCCAGGTAGTTGGCCACCGCGCCGCGCGGGACCGCGACGCCCTTGGGCCGGCCCGTGGACCCCGACGTGTAGATGACGTACTGGATGTTCTCCGGCCGCACCGTCACCTCGGGTGCCGTGTCGGGGCAGCTCTCCCAGTCGGCGTCCGCCAGCGTCCGCTCGTCGAGCACCAGCAGCGGATCGGCGTGCTCCAGGATGTAGTCGATCCGGGCGCGCGGGTGGTCCGGGTCGACGGGCACGTAGGCGCCGCCCGACTTGACCACCGCGAGCAGCGCCACCACGAGGTTCGCGTTCCTGGGCAGGTGCACGGCGACCCGGGACTCGGCCCGCACGCCCCGGCCGGTCAGCCAGTTCGCCAGCCGGTTCGACCGGGCCTCCAGCTCCCGGTAGGTGAGGGTCTCCTCCACGCCGATGACGGCGACGGCGTCCGGTGTCGCGGCCGCCTGCCTGCGCACCTCGGCGACCAGTTCGAGGGTCGGCTCCGCGGTGTCGTTCACCTCCACCAGGAGGTGGTGGCGCTCCGCCACGCCCAGGACGTCGACGTCCCCGACGCTCATTCCGGGATCGGCGGTCAGCTGCTCCAGGACGCGGGCGAACCGGGTGGCGATCGCCTCGGCCGTCTCCCGGTCGAACACGTCGGTGGCGTAGGAGAGGTCGCCCCGCAGCACGCCCGCGTCGTCCTCGGCCAGGTTGAAGAACAGGTCCGTCTTGGAGGTCGCCGGGACGGTCCGCTCCACCTCCAGGGTGAGGCCGGGGAGTTCGAGGTCGGGCCGCGCGTAGTTCTGCAGGCCGAGCATCACCTGGAACAGCGGCTGGTAGGCGGCGGAGCGCTCGGGGTTGACCGCCTCGACCAGGGTGTCGAACGGCACGTCCTGGTTCTCGTAGGCCGCGAGGGACTTGTCCCGGACCTGGCCGAGCAGGTCGGTGAACGACGGGTCGCCCGAGAGGTCCACCCGCAGCACCTGGGTGTTGACGAAGAAGCCCACGAGGTCGGTCAGCGCCTCGTCGGTGCGCCCGGCGATCGAGCTGCCGATCGTCACGTCGTCCCCGCCGCCGAGCTTGCGCAGCAGCACCGCGAGCGCGGCGTGCAGCACCATCGACAGGGTCGCGCCGCGCTCCTCGGACAGCTTCCGCAGTCCGGCCGACACCTCGGGCTCCACCGCGAGGCCGACCGTGGCGCCGCGCCCGCTCGCCCGCGCGGGCCTGGGCCGGTCCAGCGGCAGGCAGAGCGGCTGCGGAACCCCGGCCAGCTCCTCGCGCCAGTACGCGACCTGCCCGGCGGCCAGGCTGTCCGGGTCCGCCGGGTCGCCCAGCAGCTCCCGCTGCCACATCGTGTAGTCCTTGTACTGCACCGGCAGCGGCTCCCACGACGGGGCGGCGCCCGCCAGGCGGGCCGTGTACGCCGCCGCGAGGTCCCGCACCAGGGGCGCGCCCGAGCTGCCGTCCGTGGCGATGTGGTGGATCACCAGAACCAGTACGTGCTCCTCGGGCGAGCAGCGCAACAGCCGTACGCGCAGGGGGACTTCGGCGGTCAGGTCGAACCGGTGGGCCATGGCTCCGGCGACCGCGTCCGGCACCTCGGCGGGCGTCACGTCGACGACCGCGACCTCGGGCGCGGCCTGCTCCGTCGGAAGGATCCGCTGGTACAGCTCGCCGTCGTCGCCCGTGCCGTAGACGGTGCGCAGCACCTCGTGCCGGTCGACCACGTCACGGACCGCGGCGGCCAGGGCGGCCCGGTCCAGGGAGCCCGTCAGCCGGAAGGCGGCCGGCATGTTCCAGTTCTCCGACCCTCCCTCCATCTGGTGCAGGATCCACATCCGGCGCTGCGCGTAGGACAGCGGGATCAGCTGGGTCATTGCCTCTACTCCTCTGTGAACATCTTGCGCAGGCCGGGGCGCCGGGGAGCCGCCGACGCCTGCGACCACGCGGCGAGCGCGGCCACGGTCGGCAGGTCGAAGACCTTTCGGATGGGGATCTCGATCCCCAGGACGGCGCGGGCGCGGCTGATCAGCCGGGTGGCGAGCAGGGAGTGCCCGCCGAGTTCGAAGAAGCCGTCGTCGACGCCGACGCGGTCCACCCCGAGCACTTCGGCGAAGAGCGCGGCCAGGGCCTCCTCGCGGGCGGTGCCAGGGGCCCGGTAGGCGGCGCCCGCGTACTGCGGTTCGGGCAGCGCGGCCCGGTCCAGCTTGCCGTTCGGGGCGAGCGGCAGCCGGTCGAGGGGAACGAAGGCGGACGGCACCATGAAGTCCGGCAGCCGCCGCGCGACGAAGTCGTGCAGTTCCTCCGCCCCGGGTCCCGCGCCGGGGTCGGCGGGCACCGCGTACGCGACCAGCCGTTTGCCGGTGCCGCGGTCGTCGCGGGCGACGACGGCGGCCCGGACGACGCCGGGGTGCGCGAGGAGCGCTGCCTCGACCTCGGCGGGCTCGATCCGGAAGCCGCGCACCTTGACCTGGGCGTCGCCGCGTCCCACGTACTCCAGTCGGCCGTCCGCGTCGAGGCGCACGAGGTCGCCGGTGCGGTACGCGCGCGCACCGGCCGGGCCGAACGGGTCGGCGACGAAGCGCTCCGCGGTGAGTGCGGCGCGGCCGTGGTAGCCGCGGCCCACCAGCCCTCCGACGTACAGTTCGCCGACCGCGCCCGGTGGCACCGGGGCCAGGCCGGGGCCGAGCACGTAGGCGCGCATGTTGCCGAGCGGGGTGCCGACGGGCGCGCTGCCGGCCGGGACGGGGGCGTCGCCCTCGACGGTGAAGGCGGTGGCGTAGAAGGATTCGCTCTGCCCGTACGCGTTGACGATCCGTACGCCGGGGAACGCGGCGCGCGTCCGGTCGACGAGCGAGGAGGGCAGTGCCTCGCCCGCGAAGACGACCGTCTCCACCCGGGTGCGGTCGCGGATGTCGTCGACGAGTTCGGCGAAGGCGGACGGCACGGTGGAGATGACGTCGCCGCTCCAGCCCCGGGGGCCGGCCAGGGCCAGGACGTCCTGGACGACCTCGACGACGCCGCCGGTGGCGAGGGTCGTGAAGATCTCGAACGCCGAGACGTCGAAGTTGACCGACGTGCCCGCCAGGAGCCGCTTGCCCGGCTCCAGGCCGACGCGGGAGGCCAGCCGCAGTACGCCGTTGGCCACGCCCTCGTGGGTGATGGCGACGCCCTTGGGCTTGCCCGTGGAGCCCGAGGTGTACATCACGTACGCCAACTGCTTGGCGTGGAGGGCGAGTTCGAGTGGTTCCGCGGCGCCGGAGAGGTCGAGCGCGTCGAGGAGCACGTCCGGGGCCGCGTGCTCGGGCAGCGCCGCGGCCGTGGCGGAGTCCGTCAGGACCAGGTGCGGCCGTGCCTCGTCGAGGACGGCCGCCAGCCGGTGTCCGGGGTACGCGGGGTCGACCGGCAGGTAGGCGCCGCCCGCCTTGAGCACCGCGAGCAGGGCGACCACCAGGTCGGCGGAGCGCGGCAGCGAGACCGCCACCACCGACTCGGCGCCCACGCCGCGGTCGGCCAGTTCGCGCGCCAGCCGGTCGGCCCCCGCGTTCACCTCGCGGTACGTGAGCGACCTCTCCCCCGCGACCACGGCGATCTCGTCCGGGCGCTCCGCCGCCCGCGCCTCGACGAGCCCGGTGACCGTGACGTCCGGGGTCGGGACGGCCGTGTCGTTGAACTCGACGAGGAGGCGGTGGCGTTCGGCCGGCTCCAGCACGTCGAGCCGGGCGACCGTCCGCGCGGGGTCGGCCGCCATCTGCTCCAGGACGCGCACGAACCGGGAGGCGTACGCGGCGACCGCGTCCCGGTCGAAGGCGCCGGGCGTGTACTGGAGAAGGAACGTGAGGTTCTTCTCGACGGCCGCCATCAGGGCCAGCGGGTAGTGCGTGCCGTTGGACGGGCGCAGGCCGGTGATGGCGATGCCGTCCGCCGCCTCGGTGGCGGCGCCGATGCCCTCCTCGTCGACCGGGTACGACTCGAAGACGACCAGCGAGTCGAAGAGGGTCGGCAGGCCGACGGCCTGCTGGATCTCGGTGAGGCTGTGGTGGTGGTGTTCGAGGAGGGCGGCCTGCCGGTCCTGCAGGCGGGTGAGCAGTGCGGCGAGGGTGTCGCCCGGCGCGTACGCGACGCGCACGGGGAGGGTGTTGATGAACATGCCGACCATCGACTCGACGCCCGCGACCGCGGCCGGGCGCCCGGAGACGGTCGCGCCGAACACCAGGTCCTGGCGGCCGGTGAGCTGGCCGAGCAGCAGGGCCCAGGCGCCCTGCACCACGGTGTTGATGGTGACGCCCAGCTCGGCGGCGCGCCGGTGGAGCGCGGCGGACAGGTCGGCCGGGAGGCCGATCTCGATCTGGTCGAGGCCGTCCTCGATCCCGGCTCCGGGAGCGATCAGGGTCGGCTCGTGGACCCCGGCCAGTTCGGCGGCCCAGGCGCGGGCCGCCTCCTCGCGGTCCTGCCGCGCGTACCAGGCGAGGAACTCGCCGTAGCCGCGGGTGGCGGGCAGGCCCGTCGCGTCGCCGCGGGAGCCGTAGAGCCGGAGCAGGTCCTGGAGCATCAGGGGCGCGGACCAGCCGTCGGCCAGCGCGTGGTGGACGGTCATCACGAGTTCGGCGCGGCCGGCCCCGAGGGTGACCAGTGCCAGCCGGATCAGCGGCGGGGCGGCCACGTCGAAGTGGGCCGTGCGGTCCTCGGTGAGGAAGCGCTCGAACGTCCCGGTCCGCTCCTCCTCGCCGTGCCCGCTCAGGTCGAGGTGGCGCCACGGCAGGGTCGTGCTGGCCGCCGGGACCACCTGGACGAGGTCGCCGTCGGCCCGGTCGACGAACGCGGCCCTGAGGCCGGCGTGGCGTTCGAGCAGCGCCTGTCCCGCCCGGTGCATGCGCTCCGGGTCGACGTCGCCCGAGAGGTGGAACACGAGCTGCACGTGGTAGGCGTCGAAGGACGACCCCGCCAGCATCGAGTGGAAGATGATCCCGGACTGCGCCGGGGTCACCGGCCACACCTCGGCCAGGTGGCCGAACCGCTCCTCCCAGGCGTCGATCTCCTGCTGGCCCACGTCGACCAGCCGCGCGTCCGACGGGGTCAGTCCGCCGGCCCCGGGGGTCGCGGCGTGCCGGGCGAGCGCGGTGAGCGCCTCCACCCACAGTCCGGCCAGTTCGGTGACCTCGTCCCGGGAGAGCAGCCCGGTGGGGAAGCCGAAGTACGCGGTCAGCTCCTCGCCCGCGGGCGTGGCGCCGGCCACCGCGTTGATCTCCAGGGCGGACATCACCGGCATGTCGGCGTCGGGCGCGGCGATCAGGTCGGGGCTGCTGCCGTCCGGGGTCCAGCCCCGGTCCCGCGGGTCGCCCGACGCGGCCCCGCCGGAGGTGCGGCCCAGGTAGTTGAACCCGATCTGCGGTTCCCCGCCGGTGTGCAGCGCGGCGGCGGTCTCCGGGTTGAGGTGGCGGAGCAGGCCGAAGCCGATGCCGTCGCCCGGCACCTCCCGCAGCTGTTCCTTGACCGTCTTGACCGCCCGGCCGATCGCCGGGCCGCCCGCGAACGCGTCCGCGAGGTCGAGGCCGGTCACGTCGAGGCGCACCGGGTACATCGCGGTGAACCAGCCGACCGTGCGCGACAGGTCGGCGCCGGGCACCGCGTCCTCCTCGCGCCCGTGTCCCTCCAGCCTGACCAGCGCGGACGAGGCGGGCACGCCGCGCGTCGCGCGCCACCGCGCCAGTGCCAGGGCGAGGGCGGCCAGCAGCCCGTCGTCGACACCGCCGCGGAAGACCGCGGGCACCTTGGTCAGCACGGCCTCGGTGACGTCGGCCGGCACCTGGACGCGCACCGTGTCCACGGTGGCGGTGACGTCGACCGCCGGGTCGGGCCGACGCGCGCCGAGCACCGGCTCGTCGCCGCTCAGGATGCGCTGCCACACGGGCAGTTCGGCGACCCGCTCGGGCCTGACCGCCTCGGCGGCGAGGGCGTGCGCCCAGCGGCGCAGCGAGGTGCCCCCGGCCGCGGGCGGCTCGGTGCGGCCCTCCTGGACCTGCTGCCAGGCCGAGGCGAACTCCGGTACGAGCAGTCGCCACGACACTCCGTCGACGACGAGGTGGTGCAGCACGACCAGCAGCCGGTCAGCGCCGGTGCCGGTGTCCGCGCCGGTGCCGGTGCCGGTGTCCGAGGTGAACCAGACGAACTGCGCCATGACGCCCGCCTCGGGGGCGAGCCGGTCGGCGGCCGCGTCCAGTTCGGCGTGCGCGTCGGCGCCGGCCCAGGGGACCTCGCGCAGCAGCGCGTCGGCGTCCACGCTGCCGGGCTCCCCGATCGACAGGCCCCGTCCCGCCCGGTCCAGCCGGGCGCGCAGCGCGTCGTGCCGGTCGAGCACGGTCCGCACCGTGGCCACCAGGCCCGCGCGGTCGATGCCTTCGGGCAGCGTCAGCATCATGGACATGTTGAGCCGGTCGAGGCCGCCGCCGAGTCCGAGCACGTGCGCCGCCGTCGGCATGAGCGGGGCCCAGCCGGTGCCCGCGCCCGGCAGCTCGGCCAGGGCGACGCGGTCGTCCGCGCGGCCCTCGACCAGTTCCGCGAGCCGGGCGACCGTGCGCAGCTCGAAGATCTCCCGGGTGCTGACCTCGATGCCGCGCGCCCTGGCGCGGGCGACGATCTGGATGGAGCGGATGCTGTCCCCGCCGCTGGCGAAGAAGTCGTTGTCGATGCCGACGCCGTCCACGCCGAGCACTTCGGCGAACAGCGCGCCGAGGACCTCCTCCACCTCGTTGCGCGGCGCACGGCCGGTCGACGCCCGCCCCTGGTCGGGTGCGGGCAGCGCCCGCTGGTTCAGCTTCCCGTTGGGAGTCAGGGGCAGCTCGGAGAGCGGCACGAACGCGGGCGGGACCATGTAGTCGGGCAGCCGCTCGCGCAGGTACGCGGGCAGTTCCTTGAGGAGCGGGCCGATCGACCTGGCAAGCGCGGGGTCGTTGGCCAGGGCCCGGCCGGTCGCGGCGCCGGGCACGAACGCGCCCGTGACGCCCCGCGGCCCGGTCCGCCGACCGGTCAGCAGCACCGCGTCGAAGCACCTGGGGTCCTCGCCCGACGGGGTGAGGACCACCTCGCGGCCGTGCTCGTCAGCCCACCGGGCCAGGTCCTGCGGGTCGACCGGCGCACCGCTCCTCGACGCCAGGGGGAGCAGGCCGGTCGCCGCGACGAGGGCGGCCTCCTCGACGAGGCGCGCGTTGGGCACGCCGGTGACCCGCACCGGGCCGTCCGCCCGGTCCGCGAGGAGGCCGAGGTCGGCCGTCGTGTGGACGTGCTCGCCCCACGGCACCGAGGGCGCGCCGGTCACGTCGAGGACGTCGGCGGAGCGGCTGTGCAGGACCACCTCGTAGCGGTGCCTGGTCAGTTCGTTGTGGGCGCGCCCCGGCTTCACCCGGATGTCGACGTCCACGTCGGCGGGCGCGCCCGCCGACCACCGGGTGAACCACTCGGGGGCGATGGTCAGTTCCCGCTCGGCCAGCAGCTCGCGCTGCACCAGCGTGCGCAGTTCGTCGTACGAGGCGTGCGGGTGTGCCGCGCGCTGCACGGCGGCCTGCATGAAGCCGCGCGTGGTGGCGCTGCGGACGTCGCCGACGACGATGCGGCCGCCGGGCGCGAGCAGTTCCAGCGCCCCGCGCAGCACCTGGTCGAGGTAGTCGACGTTCGGGAAGTACTGCACCACCGAGTTGAGCACGATGGTGTCGAACCGGCCGCGCGGCAGGCCCTCGACGTCGTCGGCGGGCCGGGCGCTGACCCGGACCCGGTCGCCGTGTCCGGCCTCTTCGGCCTGGGCCCGGACGCGCTCCACCACCGTGGCGGAGATGTCGGTGCCGTAGTACTCCTCCACCTCGCCGACGATCTGCGCGAGGAGCAGGCCCGAGCCCACGCCGATCTCCAGCAGCCGCCGCGGCGCGAACCGCAGCACCTGGGCCACCGCCGCGTCCTGCCACTCGCGCATCTGCTCGATCGGGATCGGCTCGCCCGTGTAGCTGGAGTTCCAGCCCTGGAAGTCGTCGCCGAGCGTGCCGTCGCTGGATTCGGTGTAGCTGTCGTCGTAGAGGTCGCGCCACTCGTCCACCTGCGCGTCGGCGACGTCGGCCGCGGCGTACGGCTCGGGGACCAGGTAGCCGACGAGCTGCTTGTCGCCCTGCGGGGTCTCGCGCACCACGGCCGCCGCCTGCGCCACGCCGGGGTGGGTGGTGAGCGCGTGCTCGATCTCGCCGAGTTCGATGCGGAAGCCGCGGATCTTGACCTGGAAGTCGGTGCGGCCGAGGTACTCCAGCTCGCCGTCCCTGTTCCAGCGCACGAGGTCGCCCGAGCGGTACATCCGGGTGCCGGGCGCGCCGAAGGGGTTGGCGACGAACCGGTTCGCGGTCAGCGCGCCCTGCCCCAGGTAGCCGCGGGCGAGGCCGGGTCCCGCGATGTAGAGCTCGCCCGCGACGCCGGGGGCGACCGGGCGCAGCGCCGTGTCCAGCACGTACACCTGGCTGTTGGCGACGGGCCTGCCGATCGGCGGGGTGCGGCCGTCGCCGGTCATCGGGGCGCTCATGGCGGCGCAGACGGTGATCTCCGTCGGCCCGTAGCCGTTGACCATCCGGCGTCCGGCCGACCACTGCGCCACCAGCTCGGGCGAGGAGGCCGAACCGCCGACGACCAGGGTCCGCACGCTCGGCAGTGAGCCGACGGGCAGCGCCGCGAGCACCGCGGGCGGCAGCGTCGCGTGCGTGACGCCGTGTGCGGCGACCGTGCTGACCAGGGGTTCGCCCGCGGCCAGTGCGTCCTGGTCCGCCAGGACCAGCCGGGCTCCGGCGAGGAGCGACATGCCCCACTCCCAGAGCGAGGCGTCGAAGCTCGGTGAGGCGAACTGCAGCACGCGGCTGTCCGGCGTCACCGCGAGGCGTTCGGTCTCCGTGGCGACCAGGGCGGCCATGCCCGCGTGGCTGACCGCCACGCCCTTGGGCCGCCCCGTGGAGCCCGAGGTGTAGATGACGTACGCCGTGTTGGCCACCGCCACCGGGGCGCCGCGGTCGGCGTCGGTCACCGGGCCGGGGTCGGCGTCGGCCAGTGCCGCGACCACGTCGGGGTCGTCCAGGCGGACCACGGGCGCGGCCAGTTCGGGCAGGTTCCGTGCCGACGCCGCGTCGGCGAGCACCAGCAGCGCCTTCGCGTCGGTGACCATGAACGCCAGCCGCTCGGCCGGATAGGCGGGGTCCACGGGCAGGTACGCACCGCCCGCCTTCAGCACGGCGAGGATGGCCACCACCCACTCGGGCGACCGGGAGAGGGCCACGGCGACCACCGTCTCGCGCGTCACGCCGCGTGCGGTCAGCACCCGTGCGAGGCGGTTGGCCCGCTCGTCCACCTCCCGGAACGTCAGGGCCGTGTCGCCGCGCACCACGGCCACGGCGTCCGGCGTCGCGACGGCACGCTCCGTGAAGAGCGCGTCGACGGTCCGCTCGGGCACGTCCGCCACGGTGTCGTTGGCCCCGCGCAGCAGCCAGTCGCGCTCGTCGGCCGAGAGCACGTCGATGGAGCCGATCGGCACGGCCGGGTCCGCCAGCACCTGCTCCAGGATGCGGACGAACCGCTCGACGATCCGCTCGGCCGTGCCGTGGTCGAACAGGTCCGTCGCGTATTCGAGGAGGCCGTGGGTGCCGCCGGACGCGTTCGGGACGATGTTGATGAGCAGGTCGAACTTGGCGGTGCCGGTGGCGGCCGGCACGGGGGTGACCCGCAGGCCCGGCATCTCTATCTCGCCCCACACGAACTGCCAGCCCAGCGCCGACTGGAACAGCGGCATGTAGGCGCTGGTGCGCTCCGGGTTGAGCAGTTCCACCAGCCGCTCGAACGGCACGTCCTGGTTGTCGTACGCGGTGAGGGCCTTGTCGCGGACCTGCTCCAGCAGGTCGCCGAAGGACGGGTTGCCCGACAGGTCGGCGCGCAGCACCCAGGTGTTGACGAAGAACCCGATCAGGTCGTCGAGCTGTTCGTCGCCGCGGCCTTCGATGGGGCTGCCGATCGGCACGTCCTCGCCGGCGCCCAGCTTGTTCAGGAGCACGGCCAGCGCGGCCTGGGCCACCATGGGCGCCGTGGCGCCGCGCTCGGCGGCCAGTTCGTCGAGCCGGGCCATCAGCTCGGCCGACAGCCGGAAGGGCACCTCGCCGCCGCGGTGGCTGGCCGTGGCCGGGCGGGGCCGGTCGAGCGGCAGCTGCAGCGGCTGCGGTATCTCGGCCAGCTCCTTCTTCCAGTAGGCGAGCTGCTCGGCGATGGTGCTCTCCGGGTCGTCCTCGTCGCCCAGCACCTGCCGCTGCCACAGCGTGTAGTCCTTGTACTGGACCGGCAGCGGCGCCCAGTCCGGCGCGCCGCCGCCGAGACGGGCCGTGTACGCCGACACCAGGTCCCTGACGAACGGCGCCACCGACGACCCGTCCGCGGCGATGTGGTGGAACACGAACACCAGGACGTGCTCCCGCGGGGAGACGCGCAGCACGGTCGTCCGCAGGGGGAGGTCGGTGTCCAGGTCGAACGGCTCGCGCCCGGCCTCGTGCAGGGCGGCGTCCACCTCGTCGGCGGCCACCTCGACCACGCGGAAGACGAAGGACGCCTCGTCCGGCGGCAGGATCCGCTGCTCCGCCGTGCCGTCCGCGTTCTCGGCGACCAGGGTGCGCAGGCTCTCGTGCCGGTCGGTCACGTCGGTGACCGCGGCGGCCAGGGCCGCCGTGTCCAGTGTCCCTTCCAGGCGCAGCACGAAGGGGACGTTGTAGGTCGCGGACGGGCCCTCCAGCTTGTGGAGGATCCACATCCGGCTCTGGGCGAAGGACAGCGGGATCATCGACGGGTCTCCTGTACGTTCATCGGGCGCAGCCTGGGGCGTTTCGACGTGGCCAACTTCTCGATCTGCTCCGCCAGTCGGGCGACGGTCGGATTGCGGAACACCGTCGTGACCTTCACGTCCGCGTTCAGCTCGCTGCGGATGCGGCCGACCAGCCGGGTGGCCAGCAGCGAGTGCCCGCCGAAGTCGAAGAAGTCGACGTCGATGCCGATCCCGTCGGCGCCGAGCAGTTCGCCGAACAGCCGGCAGAGGACTTCCTCGTGGTGGTTGCGCGGCCCCCGGCCCGCGGCGGCCCCGGTGTGTTCCGGTGCGGGGAGCGCGTTGCGGTCGAGCTTCCCGGTCGGGGTGGTGGGGAACGCGGCGAGCGGTACAAGGGCCGAGGGGACCATGTACTCCGGGAGCCGCCGCTTGAGCAGTTCCGTCAGGGCCCCGGTGTCGAGCGCCGCCGGGTCGGTGCCGCCGGCCGTCAGGACGTAGGCGACCAGCCGCTGGTCGCCCGTGCGGTCCTCGCGGACCAGGGCCACCGCGTTGTCGACGTCCGGGTGCGCGGTCAGCGCGTTCTCGATCTCGCCGAGTTCGATGCGGAAGCCGCGGACCTTGACCTGGAAGTCGATGCGGCCCAGGTACTCGACCTGGCCGCCGTCGCTCCAGCGCACCAGGTCGCCGGTGCGGTACATCCGGGTGCCGGGCCCGCCGAAGGGGTTGGCGACGAACCGGTTCGCGGTCAGCGCGCCCTGGCCCAGGTAGCCGCGGGCCAGGCCGGTGCCCGCCAGGTACAGCTCGCCCGGCACCCCGGGCGGGACCGGGCGCAGCGCCGCGTCCAGCACGTACACCTGGGTGTTCCAGACCGGCGCGCCGATCGGCACCCGGTCGGAGCCCGGCACGTGCTGCCACGCGGTGACCTCGACGGACGCCTCGGTGGGTCCGTAGAGGTTGTGCACGCCGCAGTCCGGCAGCAGTTCGGCGACCTTGTTGGCGAGCGCGGGCGGGAAGGCCTCGCCCGCGACCTCGATCCAGCGCAGGCTGTGGCACTGCTTCACGGCGGGCTCTCCGGCGAACACCTCCAGCAGGGAGGGCACGAAGTCGGCGCCGGTCACCCCTTCGCGCTGGATCAGCTCGGCCAGGTAGGCCGGGTCGCGGCGCCCGTCGGGGCGGGCGATCACCACGGCGGCGCCGACCTGGAGGGGTGCGAACAGTTCGGGGACCGAGACGTCGAAGCTCGCGGACGTGCTGAGCAGCACCCGGTCGTCGGGGCCGACGTCGAAGTGCGCCAGGCCCCACGCGAGCCGGTTCGCGATCGACCGGTGGGAGACCTGCACGCCCTTGGGGCCGCCGGTGGAGCCCGAGGTGAAGATGACGTAGGCGGCGTTGTCGGGCGACAGCGTCCGAGCGGGGTTCGCGGTCGGGTACCCGGACACGTCGGGGAGCGTCCCGTCGAGCACGAGCAGGGGCGCCGCGCGGTCCAGCACGTGCCGCACCCGGTCGTCGGGCAGCTCGGTGTCGATGGGCACGTAGGCCGCGCCCGCCTTGACGACCGCGTGGATCGCCACCATCAGGTCGACGGAGCGCGGGATGCGCACCGCGACCAGTCGCTCGGGGCCCGCGCCCCGCTCGACCAGCCAGTGCGCCAGTTGGTTGGCGCGGCGGTTGAACTCGCCGTACGTCAGCGTCTCCCGTTCGCCGATCAGGGCCACGCGCCCGGGGTCGCGCTCCGCCTGGGCCTCGAAGGAGTCCGGCAGGGTCGTCGCCGCCAGGGGGCGTGCCGTGTCGTTGACCCCGCGCACCAGCCGGTCCCGCTCGTCGGGGGAGAGCACGTCGACGGCGCCGACCCGTACGGCCGGGTCCGCCAGCACCTGGTCGAGCACCCGGACCAGCCGGGTCGCGATCAGCTCGGCCTCCTCCCGGCGGTAGAGGTTCTTCTGGTAGTCGAGGGAGGTCCGCAGGTAGGGGTCGGACGCGTTGAGGGTGAGCGGGTAGTGCGAGCCCGCGAACGGCCGGACGGCGTCGATCGAGAACCCGGCGGCGGTGTTCGCGTCGACGATGCCCGCCCGGTCGATGGGGTAGTTCTCGAACACCACGATCGTGTCGAAGAGGGCGGGCAGCCCGACGTCGCGCTGGATGTCGGCGAGCCCGTAGTAGTGGTGGTCGAGCAGCGCGGTCTGCCGCTCCTGGAGGCCGGTGACGACCTGTGCGACGCTCTGGTCGGGTCGGCAGGACGCCCTGGTCGGCAGGGTGTTGATGAACAGGCCGACCATTTCGTCCGAGCCGGGCAGCTCGGGCGGCCGACCGTTGACGGCGGCGCCGAACACCACGTCGGACCGGCCGGTCAGCTTGGCGAGCAGGATCGCCCACGCGCCCTGGAGCAGCGTGTTGAGCGTGACGCCGAGTTCCGCGGCGCGCCGGGCGAGCGCGCGGCCCTTGTCGACGGAGAGCGGCACCTCGACGCGTCCGAGGGAGGACACCTCCTCCTGTACGGAGGCGCTCGGGGCCACCAGGGTCGGCTGTTCGAAGCCGTCGAGTTCGGCGCTCCAGCGGGCGGCGGACTCCTGCCGGTCGCGGGTGGACAGCCAGGTCAGGTAGTCGCCGTAGCCGCGGACCGGGCCGAGGTCCCCGGTCGCCGCGTACAGCCGGATCAGGTCGCGGATCACCAGCGGCGACGACCAGCCGTCGAACAGGGTGTGGTGCGCCGTGATGACGAGCTTCGCCCGCTGCGGCCCGCAGGTGAGCAGCGCGAGGCGCATCAGCGGCGGTTCCAGCGGGTCGAGCCGGTCGGCCCGGTCGTCGGCGAGGACCAGGTCGAGCGCCGCGTCCTGCTCGGCGGGGGTGCGGCCGGTGAGGTCGACGTGCTGCCAGGGCAGGGTGACGTGTTCGGGCAGGACCTGTACGGGGGAGCCGTCGGCCGCGGCGAGGAACGCGGAGCGCAGGTTCGGGTAGCGGCCGAGCAGGGCCTGTCCCGCCGCCCGCATGCGCCCGGGGTCCACGGTGCCGGACAGGTGGAGCACGAACTGCATGTGGTAGACGTCGAAGGAGCCGTCGGCGAGCGCGGCCTCGAACTGGATGCCGGACTGTCCGGGGGCCTGCGGCCACACTTCGGCGAGCCGTCCGTAGCGCTGTTCCCAGGCCTCGATCTCGTCCAGCCGCACCGAGACCAGCGGGGCGTCGGACGGCGTGAGGCCGCCGGGGTGCGGCCGGGCGGCGTGCGCGGCCAGGCCGTGCAGCGCCCGCACCCACAGCTCGGCCAGTTCGGCGGTCCGCTCGCGGGTCAGCAGCCCGGTGGGGAACATGAAGACGGTCCGGAGCCGGGTGCCGTCGGGGGCGTCGGTGGCGACCGAGTTGACTTCGAGCGCGGACAGCGCGGGCAGGTCGGGGTCGGGCAGCGCGATCAGCTCGGTGGACCAGGGGGCCGGGACCCAGCCGTCGGCGCGCAGGTGCTCGGGCACGTCGGCGTCGGAGATCCGGCCGAGGTAGTTGAAGCCGATCTGCGGCGCCGGGTGGTCGGCGAGCTGCTCCGCCGCGTCGGGGTTCAGGTGGCGCAGCAGTCCGTAGCCGATGCCCTTGTCGGGGACGGCGCGCAGCTGCTCCTTGACCAGCTTGACCGCCGTTCCCGCGGCGGGTCCGCCGGCCAGCGCGTCGGCCGCGTCCACGCCCCGCACGTCGATGCGGGCCGGGTACATGCTGGTGAACCAGCCGACGGTGCGGGAGAGGTCGGCGCCGGGGACGACGTCCTCCTCGCGGCCGTGCCCTTCGAGGCGGACCAGGGTGGAGCCGTCGGCGCCGCGCCACTGGTCGACGGCGAGGGCGAGCGCCGCGAGCAGCACGTCGTTCGCGGTGCCCCGGAAGGCCGTGGGGAGCGTGGTCAGCACCGCTTCGGTGACGTCGGCGGGCAGTTCCACCCGTACGGTGTCGACCGTGGACCACACGTCCACCGCCGGGTCGAAGGCGCGGGCGCCCAGCAGCGGGTCGGGCGCTTCGAGCAGGTCCCGCCAGTACGCCAGTTCCGCCTCGCGCTCCTCGGTGAGCGCCTCGTCCTCCAGCGCGGCGGCCCAGCGGCGGGCCGACGTGCCGACCGGGGGCAGCTCGGGCGCCTTGCCCGCGCGGACCTGCTGCCAGGCCTCGGCGAGGTCCGACATGAGGATGCGCCAGGAGACGCCGTCCACCGCCAGGTGGTGCACCACCACGAGGAGGCGGCCCTCGCCCGACGGCGCGGCGAACCAGACGAAGTCCGCCATGGTCCCGGCCCGGGGGGCGAGGCGGCCCACCGAGGCGTGCAGCTGCGCCTTCGCCGCCTCCAGCGCGGCGGGCTCGTCCCAGCGGCCGTCGCAGTCGACCCGGTGGATCAGGTCGGCGGCCCGTACGGACCCCTTGGGGCGTACGTCGAGCGAGGGCTCCTCGCCCGGCACCAGGCGGGCGCGCAGCAGGTCGTGCCGGTCGAGCACGGCGTCCAGCGTCGCGGCGAGGCCGTCCGCCGTGATGCCCGCGGGCAGTTCGAGGACCATCGACATGGCGAACCGGTCGGTGCCGCCGCCGCGGGCGAACACGTGCCGCGCGACCGGCGGCAGCGGCATCGGCCCGACGCCGCCGGTCGCGTCCTCGGCGAGCACGGGCGCCCGGTCCCGGCGGGCGGCGGCGAGTTCGGCGAGGCGGGCCGCCGTGCGGCACTCGAAGATCTCCCGGGTGGTGAGCTCGACGCCCCGGGCGCGGGTGCGGGCGACCACCTGGATGGAGCGCAGGCTGTCCCCGCCGACCGCGAAGAAGTCGTCGTCGATGCCGACCCGCTCCACGCCGAGCACGTCCGCGTAGGCCGCGGTGATGACCGTCTCGGCCTCGGTGCGCGGCTCCCGGTACGCCTCGCCGGTGAACTCGGGCTCGGGCAGGGCCGCGCGGTCCAGCTTGCCGGTCGGGCCGAGCGGCAGCCTGCCGAGGGCGACGAAGGCGGAGGGCACCATGTAGTCGGGCAGCCGGGTCGCGACGATCTTGCGCAGGTCGGCGGCCGACGCGCCGGCCATCACGTCCACGTCGCCGATGCCGCCCGCGCCGTCGTCGCCGACGGCGCCTTCGCCGGTGTGCACCACGTAGGCGACGAGCCGCCGCCCGCCCGAGGGGGCTTCGCGGCCGACCACCACGGCCTCGCTGATGCCGGGTATCGCGGTGAGCGCGGCCTCGACCTCGGCCGTCTCGATGCGGAAGCCGCGCACCTTGACCTGGCCGTCGTCGCGGCCCAGGCACTCCAGTCGGCCGTGCGCGTTCCAGCGGGCCAGGTCGCCCGTGCGGTACATGCGCTCGCCCGGGGCGCCGTAGGGGTTCGCCACGTACCGCTCGGCGGTCAGGCCGGGGCGGCCGTGGTAGCCGCGGCCCAGGCACGTGCCCGCCACGTACAGCTCGCCGACCGCGCCCTGCGGCAGCGGGGCGAGTCCGGGGCCGAGCACGTGGGCGCGCATGTTGCCCAGCGGGGTGCCGATGGGGGCGACGTCGCCGTCCGCCCACTCCCCGGCGCCCTCGAAGGTGAACGCGGTGGCGTAGAAGCTCTCGCTCTGTCCGTACGAGTTGACGATCCGCGCGCCGGGCAGTGCCTCGCGGACCTTGCGCACCAGCTGGGCGGGGAGCACGTCGCCCGCGAACACGACCGTGCGCACGTGGGGCGCCCCGCCCAGCTGGCCGACGAGTTCGCCGAGCACCGAGGGGACCCCGCTGATCACGTGGCCGTCCCAGCCGTCGCGCTCGCCGAGCGCCAGCGCGTTCGGCACGAGTTCGGCGGTGCCGCCGGTGGACAGGGCGGTCAGCAGCTCGAAGACGGAGACGTCGAAGTTGACGGAGGTGCCGGCCAGCATCTTCCAGCCGGGCGGCACGTCGCCCAGGACGCGCACCAGTTCGCGCACGCCGTTGACGACGCCCCGGTGGGTGATGGAGGCGCCCTTCGGCTTGCCGGTGGAGCCCGAGGTGTACATGACGTACGCGAGGTTGTCCGGGCCGGGCCGCGCGGCGGCGGCCCCCTCGTCCCCGGCGGCCGCCCAGCGGGCGCGGTCGTCGAGGTCGACGACCGCCATGTCGTGGGGCGGCAGGTCGCGGGCCGTCGCGGTGTCGGTGAGCACGAAGCGCGGGCGGGCCTCGGACAGCACGCTCTCGGCGCGTCCCGCCAGGTACTGCGGGTCCATCGGCAGGTATCCGGCGCCGGACTTGAGGATGCCGAGCAGCCCGGCCACCAGGTCCTCGGTGCGCGGCAGCGCGAGGACCACCAGGTCCTCGGGGCCCGCGCCCCGGCGCGTCAGCTCCCGGGCGACGGCGTCGGCGCGCCCGTCCAGCTCCCGGTAGGTCAGCGTCCGGTCCTCGCACACGAGCGCCGGGGCGTCGGGCGTCCTGGCGACCTGGCTCTCGAAGAGTTCGGGGACGGTCAGTTCGGGCAGGGCGACGGCGGTGTCGTTGAACCGGACGAGCAGTCGCTCCCGCTCGGCCGCGTCGAGCACGTCGATGCCGCCGATGCGGCGCTCCGCGTCGGCCACGAGCCGCTCCAGGACGCGGACGAAGCGCCGCGCGAGCACCTCGACGGTGTCCCGGTCGAACAGGTCGCTGCGGTACTCCAGGCGGCACCGCGCCCCGCCCGACTCCTGCGGGATCAGGTCGAAGAACAGGTCGAACTTGGCCGTGCGGGTCTCCAGCCGCTCGGGCACGGCGACGAGGCCGGGGAACCGGGGCTCGGGGATGGCCGGCTGCCAGGCGAGCATCACCTGGAAGAACGGGTTGTAGGCGGTGGAGCGGTCCGGGTTCAGCAGCTCCACCAGCCGCTCGAACGGCATGTCCTGGTGGTCGTACGCGGCGAGCGCCCGCTCCCGCACCCGCTGGAGCAGGTCGTGGAAGGTCGGGTTGCCGGAGAGGTCGACGCGCAGCACCCAGGTGTTGACGAAGAACCCGACGAGTTCGCGCAGTTCCTCGTCGGTGCGGCCCGCGATCGGCGCGCCGACGGGGATGTCGTCGCCGCAGCCGAGGTGGTGCAGCAGGACCGCGAGGGCGGAGTGCATGACCATCGAGACCGTGGTGTCGGCCCGCGCGGCGAGCTTCTCCACGGAGCGCAGCAGCTCGGGGTCGATGGCGAACGGGACCATGTCGCCGTGGTGGCTCATCGACTTCGGGCGGGGGCGGTCGGTGGGCAGCGCGAGCGGCTGCGCCAGGTCGGCCAGGGCCCCGCGCCAGTAGTCCAGTTGGCGGGCCGCGAGGCTGTCCGGGTCGGACTCGTCGCCGAGCACGTCCCGCTGCCACAGCGTGTAGTCCGCGTACTGGACGGGCAGCGGCTCCCAGTCGGGGGCCCCGCCCTCGCGGCGGGCCGTGTAGGCGGTGATGAGGTCGCGGCACAGCGGCCTGAAGGACTCGCCGTCCACGGCGATGTGGTGCATGACCAGGACCAGGGTGTGGTCGTCGGGCGCCGACCTGACGAGGGTGGCGCGGATCGGCAGGTCGGCGGCCAGGTCGAAGGTCGCGGTGGCGGCCTCGTCGACGGCGGCGGCCCGCTCCCGTTCCGTCGCGGCCGCCACCCGCCGCAGCGCGGTCCGCGCCCGGTCCAGGGGCAGCACCCGCTGGTGCGGGACGCCGTCGTCGTCCTCGACGACGACCGTGCGCAGTGCCTCGTGGCGGCCGACGACGTCGCGGAGCGCCGCTTCGAGCGCGTCGACGGCCGGCTCACCGGTGAGCCGCAGGGCGAGGGCGCCGTTGTAGGTCGGGGAAGGACCTTCGAACCGGTCCACGAACCACAGTCGACGCTGCGCGAACGACAACGGAATCATTGGGTCTCCAAAATCGGCGGGGCCACCAGGGAGCGAGCCGTCGCTCAGCTCTGGTCGAGCAGCGTCAAGAGTTCGGTGTTGTAGAAGTCGTCGATGGAGCAGGCGCCCGACAGCGTCGAGAAGTACCGGTCGATCAGCTCTTGGTGGCCGACCAGCTTCCGCAGCAGTTCGGCCCGTCCCTCGGGCTTGAGTTCGGCCACGTTGAGCGCGCCCTGGTAGTGGCTGAGCGCCTCGCCGTCCAGGTCGTCCTCGTAGCCGCGCAGCGCGTCCTCCAGCGCGGCGTCGTCGTGCAGGGACTGTCCGATGCGGTCGGTGAGCGACTGGGCCTGTACGAAGGCCTCGGTGATGCCGCGGGCGGTGATGGAGTCCTTGTGGTTCACCGCGTCGCCGACCAGCGCCCACCCGGGCCCGTAGGCCTTGCGGAAGTAGTTCTCCTGGTGGCCGGTGCCGTACAGCTGCTCCTCGCGCCTGCCCGCCCGCATCCGCTCGTACAGTTCGGGCGCCGTCGTGCGGAAGGCGTCGAGGTAGAAGGGCTCCGCGTCCTTGCGCACCCCGGAGAACTCGTCCTGCGGGAAGTACGTCATGAGGAGCGTGAGGTCGTCGTTGGTGGGGATGACGCCGATCCAGCGGCCCGGCCGCTCGTACAGCTCGAAGTGGGCGGGGACCCCGGACCAGTAGCTGTAGTAGGCGCAGGTCATGCGCGGGTGCTCGATGACGTTCGGTGCGCCCGTCTTGCGGGCCACCAGCGAGCGCATGCCGTCCGCGCCGACGACCAGGCGCGCCCGGTCCTCGGCGACGGCGCCGTTCGGCGTGGTGTACCGCACCCCGACGACCCGGTCGCCCTCGAACACCAGGTCGTTGACCGCGCAGCCCTCGCGGAAGTCCACGCCGGCCGCGGCCGCGCCCTCCGCGAGGATCGGGTCGAGCACGTACCGGCGGGGCGCGTAGGTGGTGCGCTGGCCGTCGATCGGCAGCGAGAAGCCGTCGATGCGCACGCCGGGCGACTCGTAGCTCTGGTGGTCGATCGGCCGGCAGCCCGCCGCGCGGAGCCGGTCGAGCAGTCCCCACCGGTGGAGCAGGGCCACGCCCTGCGTGTGGATGTAGTGCGAGGACAGGGTGTCCTGCGGAAAGCGCGCCTTCTCCAGGAGCAGCACGCGGTAGCCCTGACGGGCGAAGAGCATGGCCGTCGGCGAACCCGCGCAACGGGCACCTATGACAATCACGTCGTACATGGCGCCTCTCTTGCCTGATGGCGTAGAAGAAGAAGTGGGCCGGGCCCCGTCAGGGGGCCACCGCGCGCTGGGATTCGATGTAGGCGGAGATGGCCGCCACGGTCGGGTTGAGGTACATCTGGTCCACCGGGACCTCGGCGCCCAGTTCCTCGAAGAACGCGCCCTGGATCCTGACCATGACCACGGACTGGCCGCCCAGGGCGAAGAAGTCGTCGTCGGGCGCTATGTCGTCGCGGCCGAGTTCCCGGCACCAGATGGCGCGCACCTCGTCGGCGATCATCGTGTTCCTTCCGTTTGTCATCGAGGGGGGGGCCGACTAGGCGGTGGCGCCGCTGACGGCGTACCGGTCCCGGTGCGCGTCGCGCAGCGCGGCGCGGTCGACCTTTCCGTGCGGGCTCAGCGGGAGGCTCGGCACGCGGACGAACGCGGCCGGGACCATGTTCCGCGGCAGGGTCGCGAGGAGGCCGGTGCGCAGTTCGTTCTCGTCGAGGTCCCCGTCCGCCGGGACGACGAACGCGATCAGCTCGGCGTCGCCGGATCCGGTGTGCGTGACCACGACGGCGGCCTCGCGGACCCCGGCGAGCCTGCCGAGCGCGCGCTCCACGTCGGTGGGGTCGATGCGCATGCCCCGCACTTTGACCTGCGCGTCCAGCCGTCCCGCGACGACGAGTTCGCCGTCCTCGGTCACCCGGCCGCGGTCGCCCGTGCGGTAGATCCTGACCGGCTCGCCCTCGGCGACGATCGTCGTGAACTTCGCGTTCTCGGGGCCCGTGCCGCCCAGGTAGCCCGCGCCGACGCCGGCCCCCGCGATGCAGACCTCGCCGTACTCCCCCACCCCGACGCCGACCAGCCGCTCGTCCAGGAGGTGGATGTCGGTGTTGTGGGCGGGCCTGCCGACCGGGGCGACGTCGTGGTCGCCCAGCCGGTGTCCCGCGAGGTCGTAGGAGGTCGCGACGTCGGTGCACTCGGCGACGCCGTACTGGTGCAGGAGGGTGCAGGTGTTGCCCTCGCGCCGCGCCCAGGGCGCGAGGCGCTCGAACTTCAGCGGCTCCCCGCCGAAGAGCACGTAGTCCAGCCGGGCGAGCGCGTCGCCGCCGCGCGCGGTCTCCCAGTCGATCAGCACGTACAGCGTGCTGGAGGCGCAGTGCACCACGCGCACGTCGTGGTCGGTCAGGGCGCGGTAGGCCATCATGGCGTCGAAGTTCCGGCTCGGCAGCAGGTGCTGGGTCGCGCCGCAGAACAGCGGTGTCATCAGGGAGCGCTGGGAGAGGTCGAAGCCGAAGGCGCTGACGACCAGGTGGTGCGATCCGCTGTGCAGGCCGTACTCGATCCGCAGCCAGTTCATCAGGTTGAACCAGCCCTCGTGCCGCACCGCGGTCAGCTTCGGCGTGCCGGTCGACCCCGACGTGAAGACCGCGTAGCAGAGGTCGTCCCCGGTGACCTCGACCCCGGGTCCCGTCGCCGGGAGGTCCGCCAGCTGCCCGGCGAGCCGCTGGAGGTCGACGGTCTCGACGCCCGCCGACCCGACCATCGGGGCGGTCTCGGGGGAGGCCACGATGAGCGCGAGACCGGGTACGTGGCCCAGCAGCAGTTCGAGGCGCGCCGCCGGGTAGGCCGGGTCGAAGGGCACGTAGGCCGCGCCCGCCTTCAGGGTGCCGAGGATCGCGACGAGCATGTCGGTCGAGTAGTCGAGGCAGACGCCGACCTTGGCGCCCCGGCCGTGGCCGCGTGCGAGGAGGAAGCGGGCGAACCGGTTGGCCGCCGCGTCCAGTTCCGCGTACGTGGTGCCGCGGCCCGCGCAGACGACCGCGACGGCGTCGGGGGCGGCCGCGGCGTGCGCCTCGAACTGCCGGTGGACGACGGGTGCCGGGGGCAGGGCGACCCGCTTTCCCTTGAGGATCATCAACTGACTCCGATGTGAGAGGGGGGCGAGGGCTCCGGGAGGTCAGGCGGTCAGCCGGTCCGGGGTCTGCCGCTCGACGGTTTCGAGTACCTGGGTGACCCACTCGCCGACGGGCAGGCCGTGCGCGGCCGCGGCCCGCGCGTAGTGCTCCAGCTGGCTGGTGGACAGCTCGATGGTCAGGGTGGTGACCTTCTGCCTGCGCTTGCCCGCGGCCGCCGAATCGGCCAGCCTCGGCACGTCCCGGTTCTGCCCGTCGCCGTCGGCGGGGGCCCTGGGCGTCTCGCTCTGCGCGGCCAGGCTGGCGCGGACCATCCTGCGCAGCTCGTTGCGCGACCAGTTCTGCTGCTCGGCCTTGCGCAGCCAGTAGTCCTGCTCGGGCGGCGCCAGGCGGGCCACCTCGGCGTGGTGGGCGAAGCTGAGCGCGGCCCTCCTGCGCGAGTGGTCGAACCGCCGTCCCACCCACGCGTAGTTGCGCAGGGTCTGGTAGTCGAGCCCGGTCCGCTCGATCGCCTCCTTGTACCGCCGCCAGCCGTAGGTGGCCTCCCCGAAGGTCAGCCAGTCGGCGAGCCACCACGCGGAGGAGTTCGCCAGTCCGCGCAGGTTGGTCCCGATGCGTTCCCAGGCCCGCTCCGGGAGGTTCGCGGGGAGGACCATCCCCAACTCGTGCACCTCGGCCTGCGTCCCCAGGAGGGACAGGACGGCTTCGTGCCGCACGGGCTCACCGCCGTTGTCCACCGGTCCCGCGCTCGCGGTTCTCACAGCGCCCCTCACGACCTTCAACTCCCAACTCAAAAGTGTGTGCCCGGACGTGGACCGGACGTCGGCGGGACGTCGGCGGGACGTCCGGGCGGCGATCACTGTCGTGCGGGGGCTTCAGTCCCCGGCCATCGCGTCCTGGAGGCTCTTGGGTCGAAGGTCGGTCCAGTTCTGCTCGACGTACTCCAGGCACTCGGCCCTGGCCGCCTCGCCGAAGACCACGCGCCAGCCCTCGGGCACCTCGGCGAACGCCGGCCACAGGGAGTGCTGCTCCTCGTCGTTCACCACGACGTGGAAGCGGCCGTCCTCGTCATCGAATGGGTTCGTGCTCAACTGGCACCGTCCTTGTCCGTCACGGGTGACTGGGGATGGGAAGCCGCCGGGCGGGGTGCGGGAGAGCACCGGGCCCGGTCGCCGCACCGGGCCCGTCCCGTCGACGGGACACCCGGCGAAGGCGGCGACCTCCGGCGTGCCACGTCACCGTAAGGACCCGTTCGGCGGCGCAACAAGGCAGCCGTGTCCAGGTGCCGACCGGCCGTCCGCACGACCCGGATCCCGCCAAGATCCCCTGTACGCACAGGTGTTCCTGTGCCACGATCCCGCGCCGCGCACGCGGGCCCGGCAGGTGCGCGAGCGGCTTCCAGGGGCCGCCGCCGAGGCAGTCGGCCGACGGCTCAAGACCCGCTACAAGGGCGGCGGAAGTCCCCTCGTACCCGCGGCTCCGCGGCCGGGCGCCGCCCTATGGTCGAAGGCGCGCGACGACCGCCCGTACGCCCGCGGCCGACCGCCCGTACGCCCGCGGCCGACCGAGATCCCGTCCTGTGCGACCAGCCTGTGTGAGGTGAAGCGATGCAGTTCCGCATCCTCGGTCTCGTGGAGGGCCGTGACGAGCAGACCGGCCTGCGGATCCTGCCCACGGGCGCCAAGCAGCGCGCGCTGCTGGGGGCGCTGGTGGTGCGGGCCGGCCACAACGTCTCCGCGCACCGGCTCATCGACGAACTGTGGGGCCACCGCCCTCCCGCGAACGCGGCGAACGCGCTCCAGGTCCACGTGGCACGGCTGCGCCGGCTGCTGTCCGGCGCGGACCCGCAGGGCGGACAGCCCGTGCGGCGACCGTGGATCGTGACCACCGCACACGGCTACGCCCTCCAGCTCCCCGCCGTCGAGACGGACGCCGTCCGCTTCGAGCAGCTGACCGCGCAGGGCCGGCGGGTCCTGCTCGACGATCCAGGACGGGCGGGCGAACTGCTGCACCGGGCCCTGTCGTTGTGGCGCGGACCGGCCCTGGAGGGCAGCGTGCTCGGCGACATCTGCGCGGTCGAGGCGGCCCAGCTGGAGGAACGCAGGCTGACGGCGCTGGAGATGAAGTACGACGCGTACCTGCGGACGGGGCGCCACGGCGAGATCACCGGCGAGCTGCTGGAGCTGACCGCCGACCACCCGATGCGGGAGACGTTCTACGAGCTGCTGATGGTCGCCTTCTACCGCTGCGGCCGCCAGGCCGAGGCGCTGGGCGTGTACGCCAGGGCCCACCACCACATGAGGGACGAGCTGGGCGTCGAGCCCGGCCCCGAGCTGCGCGGGCTGCGCGAGCGGATCCTCCGCCAGGACCCGACCCTCGCCGCGGCCCCCGGCCCCCTCCTGCCCGCCGCGCCCCGGACGGCGCCGGGCCGGGCGGCCGACGAGGCGGTGCTCCCCTTCTACCAGGAGCTGGCCGGGTTGCAGCACCGCATCGAGCAACTCCAGCAGGAGCAGCACCGGTTGCTGCGCCGTTTCGACGCGCTGGCGGCGAGCGCCGCGCGGACGACGGTCGGCTGAGCGGCCGCGCATGGCCGGGCGGGCGATGCCATACGGAACGCGGTCGCGCAAGAGTTCGAGTGCCGCTCCGGTGCCGCTTCAGCCGGTCCTTACAGACTTCTGGCTGATCGTGTGCACCTTTTCCCTGGAGGCATGATGGCGCGTCAGGCTGGTCGGACACCGGGGTCGCCGAGCGGCCCGGAGAACGCCCTCCCCCAGACCCCGCCGCGGCAGTCGCCCGCCGCCGGGGCCGCGCCGGTCAGGAACCAGGTCCTCACGACCAAGGTGGGCCTGCAACTGCCGACCGGCATGGCCTACGACGAGTGGGAGCGGTCGGGGCGCCAGCTCGCCGGGGTCGTCGACTCGTCCTGCTGGTGGCTGGGCGACTGGCTGGTCTACGGCAAGGACCACTACACCGACCGGTACCAGCGCGGGATACGCGCGGTCGGCCTCTCGTACCAGACCCTGCGCAACTACGCCTGGGTCGCGCGGCGCTTCCCCCACTCCAGACGGCGGACCGCCCTGAGCTTCCAGCACCACGCCGAGCTGGCCTCTATGCCGGTCGAGGAGCAGAACCTCTGGCTCGACCGCGCCGAACGGTCGCAGTGGACCACCAAGCAACTGCGCGCCGCCCTGCGCGCCGAGCGCGGCGGCGAACGGCCGTCACCCGCCGTTCCCGCCGAGCCGAACCGCCGGCTGGAGGTTCCGGGCAGCCGCTTCCAGCGGTGGCACGAGGCGGCGGAGCAGTCGGGCGTCGACTTCGAGCAGTGGGTGACGGCCACGCTGGACCGCGCGGCCGCCCGCGCCCTGGAGGCGCACGCCCCGGCGGAGCCCGCGGGCCCCCGGGCGCAGGCCGCGCCGGACGCCGGTGTCCCCGAGGGGGACGCGCGCCGCGCCGACGCGGCCGGGCGGACGCCTTCGGTGCCGGTCGGCGTCTGAGGGCCGGGGTCCCGGGCCGGGCCGGGGTTCCGGGGCGGGTTTCCGGGCCGGGCCGGGCCTCCGGGCCGGGGCCCCGCATCGAAGCCTCCGGCGCCCCGGCCCGGTTCAGAGCCTGTGTCCGACAGAGGCTCAGGGCAGTCGGCCCATCAGCCCCGCGGTCTGCTGCTTGTAGGTGCACCCGCTCTGCCCGAACGACTCCCGCACCCGTTCGCGCACCTCGCACGGCTGCTCCTGGCTGAGCTTGAACATGCCGTCGGCCGCGGTCACGGTGAGGCGGAAGGCCCCCACTCCCGGCGCGATCTTCCGGAAGTAGCCGAGCGACTCGGTCATGTCCCAGTCCGCGCCGAACGCCTTCTCGAAGGCGCTGACGGTGGACTGCACCACCTCCAGGGTCTCCTCCGTCGATTCGATCTTCTCCACCACTCCCCTGACGTGTACTGCGGTGAAGTTCCAGGTCGGGGCGGCCGGCGTCACGTCGTACACCGTGGGCGACACGTAGGAGTGCGGACCGGTGAAGGTCAGCAGCAGGACACCGCCGTCCTCCAGCGCCGACCAGTGCGGATTCGCCCGGTTCATGTGGCCGAGGAGCGTGGCCCCCCGCAGGTCCCCCCGCCAGTCGCCCGAGGTCACGGGGTCGAAGATGACCGGCAGGTGGGTGGCGAACGGGCCGGTGTCGGGCGCGCCGTTCGCCACGGCGAGCGCCAACGGGTTGTCGGCCATCAGGTCCACCATCCATGAACTCTCCGGCTCACGGTAGAAACTGGGCACAAACATGCGGATTCACCCTTTCTAGAATTGGCGCAGGGCATGGCTGTGCATCAGGTCATGGCTGATCGCACATCGTGGGACTTTTCGGCTTCCGGCCGTGCCGTGCGGAGATTCTGAGAACCCGCGCAGAACATAACTCCGTCCCGTCAACAGGACAACGAGTTCAGGTGTCGAGCGCCTCTGTAGAAGTCTTGGACAGGACTTCATGCCGTCTTTGAGTTGCCTTCGAGCAGACCGCTGGCGCACACTCACATCGGTCTCTCGGGACAACGTCCTCATTTTCCAGACGCAAAGTGGGAGAGTCTTCATGGGCACAACGGGCAGGCACAACCAAGAGGTCATCGACCTGGTCGGCATCGGGTTCGGTCCGTCCAACCTGTCGCTCGCGATCGCCTTGGAGGAGCACGGGGCGAGCACCCCGGAGCACCCGGTCACCTACCGCTTCTTCGAGCGGCAGCCCTCGTTCGGCTGGCACCGGAACATGCTGCTGCCGTCGACGACCATGCAGATCTCGTTCCTCAAGGACCTGGCGACCTTCCGGAACCCGATGTCCCGGTTCAGCTTCGTCTCGTACCTGCACGCCGCCGACCGGCTGGTGCAGTTCGTGAACAACCAGGACTTCTTCCCGACCCGGCAGGAGTTCCACCAGTACCTGGAGTGGGCCGCCGCCGGCTTCGGCGACCGGGTCTCCTACGGCACCGGGGTCACCGCGGTCCGCCCCGTCCCCGGGGACGGGGAAGGGGCACCCGACCTGCTGGAGGTCGAGGCGCGCCGCGCCGACGGGACCACCGAGGTGGTACTCGCGCACAACGTGGCCGTCTCGACGGGCCTGGTGCCGCGGCTGCCGGAGGGCGTGAGCGCCGGGGAACGGGTCTGGCACAGCTCGCAGTTCCTGAGCAGGTTCCGCGCCCAGGAGCCGGACGACCTCAAGCACGTGGCCGTGGTCGGCGCGGGCCAGAGCGCCGCGGAGATCACCCGGTTCCTGCACGACGCGCTGCCGCACGCACAGGTCTCGTCGGTGATCCCGTCCTACGGCTACACCGTCGCCGACGACACCCCCTTCGCCAACCAGGTCTTCGACCCGGGCGCGGTCGACGAGTACTACTTCGGCACCGACCGGGCGCGGGACGCGTTCTGGCGCTACCACAGCAACACCAACTACTCGGTGGTCGACGCCGACGTCATCCGGGAGCTGTTCCGGCGCTCGTACGACGAGGAGGTGCGCGACAGCCGCCGGCTGCACTTCCGCAACCTCACCCGGGTCGACTCGGTCGAGCAGCTCGGCAGCTCGGCACGGGTGGTCCTGCGCTCGCTGCTCGACGACCGGACGGAGGAGCTGTCCGTCGACGCGCTGGTGTTCGCCACCGGCTACGACGGCCTGGACCCCGCCCGCCTGCTCGGCGACTTCGACCGGCACTTCCAGCGCGACGCGGCGGGCAAGCACCGGATGGAGCGCGACTACCGCCTCACGTCCGCATCGGGCCTGACCTGCGGCGTCTACCTCCAGGGCGGCACCGAGCACAGCCACGGCCTGTCGTCGTCCCTGCTGTCGAACATCGCCGTGCGCAGCGGCGAGATCGCCGACTCGATCGTGCTGCGCCGCGCCGAGCGGGAGCTGGACCGCACGCCGTCCGCCGTCTGAGACCGTCCGCCAAAGGTAATTCGCATTCGCACATCCAGTGCGAATTCCTCATGGATTTCCGCTCCACCGAAGATCGAGTCGCACACAATTGGATTTCGAGTGGACCGTGCATCGTGATGCCGCACGGGATACGAGACCGAGGAGTCGTTCCCATGAGTAGGAAACGCCCGCAGGGCGCGCCCGCGCCACGGCATTCGAGGCCCTTATGAATGTCCTCGCGCATTCGGCCACGGAAAAGGCGGGGATCGTCGGCGAGGCCCTGCCGTGGCTGGCCCGCCACCAGGGACGTACGGTCGTCGTGAAACTGGGCGGGCACGCGATGACCGACCCGGACCTCACCGCGGCCTTCGCCCGTGACGTCGTCTTCCTGCGCCACGCGGGCCTGCGCCCCGTGGTGGTGCACGGCGGCGGCCCCCAGATCGACGCCGAGCTGGCGCGGCGCGGCCTGGAGCGCGAGTACCGGGCCGGGCTGCGGGTCACGTCGCCGCCCGCGATGGACGTCGTGCGGATGGTCCTCGCGGGGCACGTCCAGCGCGAACTGGTCGGCCTGGTCAACCGCTTCGGCCCGCTCGCCGTCGGCATGACGGGCGAGGACGCGGACACCCTGACCTCGGTGCGGCACGTGCCGTGGATCGACGGGGAGCCCGTGGACATCGGCCGGGTCGGCGAGATCACCGCCGTGAACACGGGCGCGCTGGAGAGCCTGCTGGCGGACGGGCGCATCCCCGTCGTCTCCCCGCTCGCCCGCAGCGCGGAGGACGGCCTGGTCCACAACGTCAACGCGGACACCGCCGCTTCGGCCCTCGCCGTCGCGCTGCGCGCCGAGGCGCTCGTCGTGCTGACGGACGTCCCCGGCCTGTACGCGGGCTGGCCGCACGACGCCGAGGTCGTCCCCCGGCTCACGGCCCGCGAGCTGGAGAAGCTCCTGCCTGAGCTGAGCGGCGGCATGGTGCCCAAGATGACCGGCTGCCTGGACGCCGTACGGGGCGGTGTGGGGTCGGCCCGGGTGATCGACGGGCGGGTCCCGCACGCGGTGCTCCTCCAGATGTTCACCGACGACGAGGGCGGCACGGTGGTCGTGCCCGACCCGGACGAGACGGAGGCCCTGTCGTGAACGAGCAGCGGCGGCACCACCCGGCGCCCGGCGGCGCACCGCCGCCCGGCCTCGTCCGGCTGCGGTTCGCCGACCCGTACGCCCTCGTCCGGGCGGCCGCCGCCTTCGACGACCGCACGGACACGGGCCTGGGCACCCCGCTGATCGACACCGCGACGCTCACCCTCCAGATGGCGGGCGACACCGGTGTCGGGACCGTACGGGCGGTGCTCGACGTGCTCGACACGGCGGCGGTCGCCGCCGAGGCGCTCACCGTGCACTCACAGGCGCTGGACGACGTCTTCGCGGCGGTCACCGGCCTGCCCTGACCTGCGGATCCGGACGACGGCCTGGACCGTCGCACCGCGTGCATGACACACCGTCAGGACAGCACGAGAGTGCAGCACTTGACGCTGCCACCCGCCTTGAGGAGTTCCCCGAGGCCGACTCCGACCGGATGGAACCCCCGCTCCTTCAGCCGGGCGGCGAGCCCGGTCGCGGCCTGCGGCAGCAGCACGTTGAGGCCGTCGGAGAAGGCGTTGAGGCCGAACACCGCGGCGTCGTCGGCCGTGGCGAGCAGCGCGTCGGGGAACAGCTCCCGCAGCACCGCCCTGCTGCCCGGACTGAACGCCTCGGGGTAGTACATGACCTCGTCGTCCGAGAGCACCGCGAGCGCGGTGTCCAGGTGGTAGTAGTCCGGGTCGACCAGGGTCAGGCCCGTCACGGGGATGCCGAAGAACTCCTGGGCCTCCGCGTGCGAGCGGACGTCGGTCCTGAACCCGGTGCCCGCCAGCATCCGGCGCCCCACCCGCAGGAAGTCGCCCTCGCCCTCGTTGATGTGGTCGGGCCACAGCAGCTCGTCGAAGCCGTTGGCCGCGAACCACTCCAGGTACGCGGGCCCCTCCGCCGTCCGCTCCCTGTGCCGGAAGCGGGCGCCGAGCACCTTGCCGTCCACCACCGTGGCGCCGTTGGCGGCGAACACCATGTCGGGGAGGCCCGAGAGGGGTTCGACCACCTCGACGGTGTGCCCGAGCGAGAGGTACAGCTCGCGCAGCTGCTCCCACTGGAGCAGGGCCGTCCGGGCGTCCGTCGGCTTCTCCGGGTTCATCCAGGGGTTGATGCTGTAGGTCACGTCGAAGTACTGCGGACGGCACATGAGCAGGCGGCGCGCGACCGCCCGCCGTCCGGCCCGGGGTGCCCGTTCGCCGACCGGGGCGTCGTTCAGGGACATGCCGGTTCCTCCTGATGTCTGTGAGAGGGCGTGTGCTCGGGTCCGGCGGGTGTGCGGCACCGCCTCCCGCGGGCCACGGGGCCGGTACGGGCGGGGAGGGAACGCGCCGGGCCACTCCAGGCACGTGTCCGACGGTCGCCCGCCCGGCTTGATCCGCCCTTGAGCGGCCCTCGACGGACGGCCGGGAGCATGGGTGCCGAGCGGGACCGAACCCGCTCGCACGTCTCGTCGATGGAGCGGTCATGCGGATGTCAGAAGAGCCGGAGATGCGCCTGTTCGTGTTCCACCACTCCGGTGGGTCGCACCTGACGTACCAGGACTGGCCGTCCTGCTTCCCGGCCGGCTGGGACGTGCGGATCCCCGACGCGCCGGGCCGCGGTCCGCGCGACGCGCGTCCCGCCGTGCCCGAAGCGGGCGCGCTGTTCGACCACCTCCTGGACGAGCTGGACGACCTGTTGACGGGCCGCTTCGCGTTCTTCGGGCACAGCATGGGCGGCCTCGTCGCCTACGAACTGACCCGCAGGCTCCTCGAATCGGGGCGCACCCCGCCGGTCTGGCTCGGCGTGTCCGCACGCGGAGCGCTGCGCCCCGAGGGGGACTCCCCGCGGCGGCACCTGCTGTCCGACGCGGACCTGCGCGCGGAGCTGCTGGCCATGGGCGGTTCGTCGTCGTCGGTCCTGGAGCACGCGGAGCTGTGGGACCTGTTCGCCCCGGTCATCCGCGCGGACCTGCGCATCAGCGAGACCTGGCGCACGCCGCCCCTGACCGCGCCGCTGCCGGTGCCCCTCTCGGTGTTCGGCGGCACCGGCGACCACGTGGCGCCGCCGCACAGCATGACCGGCTGGGCGGCCGCTTCCGAGCACTTCCTGGGCCAACGCCTCTTCGACGGCGGCCACTTCTACTTCCAGGACCGGCTCCCCGAGGTCGCGGACCGGATACGGGACGACGTGCACCGCGCCCTGCTGGTCAGGGCCTGCGTCTGAACCCGGGCCGGGCGCGGCGTCGGGTCAGCCCGCCGCCCGGGTCAGCCCGCCGCCCGGGTGAGCGCGCGGGCCAACTCCCGTGCCCCGTAAGCCTCCTCGTCGCTGCCGAGCACCACGAGCGGCGGGACGCGGCCCGCCGCCGCCAGGTGGCGGGCGATCTCGTACGCGACGGCGCCCGCGCCGGAGAAGCCGCCCAGCACCAGGCGGTCGGCCGGGCCCGCGACCCGGCCCACCGCGGCCGCGCCGTCGCGGGCCGCGTCCACCGGCACTCCCAGCGCGAACAGCGCCTCGGGGCCCTCGTAGCACCGCACGAGGTCGCCGTACCAGGTGTCGGGCGCGCCCGGCGCCGCGACGAGACAGACCGCGGCCCGGCCGGGCAGGGCCGCCGCCCGCAGCCGGACCAGTCGGCTCCCCGGCCCGTGCCGCTCGTGCACGCGGGGCAGCTCCGCCGCGCTGAGCGGACCGATCACCTCGGCGACCGTGGTCCCCTCGCGCACCGACGAGGGCAGTCGGCGCAGCAGCCCGGTGCTCTGCACGAGCATGGCGCGGGTCCTGTCGTCCGCCAGGCGTTCGCGGTCGTGGACCGCGGACAGCACCAGGCCGCCCTGTCCGTCGTGGTGGGCGACGACGCCCAGCGCGCTCGCGGTGCGGGCCACGGCCGGGACGGGCTGCTCGACGCGCACGCCGCGCGCCGCGAGGGCGCGGGCCAGCCGGTCGTCGCGGCGCGGGGTCCGCTCGAAGGCCAGCAGGGTCTCGGCGTCCCCCTCGGGGCCCCGGCCGGTCCACTCCCGTACGCGGCCCGCAGGCGTCCATTCGTGGGCGGCCATCTCCAGCACCTGGTCCCGCAGGGTGCGCAGCAGCCGCACCACCGTGTCCGCCGGGTCGACCTCGACGGACAGCGGGAGCGGGTTGGCGAGCGGGCCGGGGATCCGCTCCACGTCCTCCATCAGGCAGCCCCGGCCGGAGAAGGAGACGCCGAAGCCGATCCGCGCGGGACCGCGCAGCGGCCCCGTGGCCCGGTACAGCAGCATCGCCCACACGGCGTGCAGGACGTTGGACTCGGTGACGCCCCAGCGGGCCGCCCAGTGCACCAGCCGCATGCTCTCGGCCCGGGAGAGGCGGGTGCGGCTGCGGCCCGCGCCGTCGTAGCCGGTGCGTTCGCCCGGTTCGGCGCGCGGCAGCAGGGCGGTGACGGGGGCGGTGTGCCGCCAGAAGTCCCGGGCGGGCGCGGTGTCGCGGCCGTCCAGCCAGCGCGTGTAGTCGCGCAGGTCGGGGCGGCGCTCGCCGCCGGGCAGCACGCCGCCCGACAGGTAGGCGCGGTAGAACTCCCGGATCAGCAGGCGCACGCTCCAGCCGTCGAGGAGGGCGCGGTGGTAGGTGAGGACCACGTCGGTGGACGGCTCGTCGGCGGCGGAGCGGACGGGCGGCCCGTCGAGCAGGGCGACGCGCAGCGGGCCCGGTCGGCGCAGGTCGAAGCCGCGGCGGCGCTCGGCGGTCAGCAGGTGTTCGCGGTCGGGGAAGGTGCCGTGCGCGTGGTGGGCCACCTCGAAGCCGCAGCGGTCGAACAGGACGGTGCGCGGGTGCGGGTCCCAGACGAACGCGGACCTGAGGACGGTCTCGCAGTCGGCCACCGACCCCCACGCCGTGCTGAACAGGCCGGTGTCCAGGGGCCCGTACCACCGCCAGACGAGCTGCTCGACCTGGTGGTCGGGGCCCGCGCCCGCGTCGGCGAGCAGTTCGCGCTGCAACGGCGTCACGGGGAAGGTACGGGGCAGCGGTCCGCGGGCGTGCGCCGGGCCGCCGTCCGGCGCGGGCACGGGGCCGTGCTCCGTCGCCCGGGTGCCGGTGATGAGGTCGGCCAGGAGTCCCGCCGGGTAGGGCTCGGGGTCGCCGGCCGCCGGATCGCCCGTCGCCGGGGGGAGTTCGACGCTGTGGTGGTCGGGGCCGTGCCGGTGCAGCCTGAGCCGTCCGGCGGACGGCGCGGGGTGGTCGGCGGCGATCCGGTCGACGGCGGCCCTGAACAGGTCGGCGTCGAGCCGCCCCCGCAGCTCCAGGACCGGTCGCGAGTCCCGGGGGTCGTGTCCGGGGGCGAGTACCACGATCATCGTCGGTGCCGGGGAGCGGTCCGTCGGCATCGGTCTCCTCCTCTCCTGGCGCACGGACTCTCCTGGCGCACGGATCTTCGATGATGGAGAGGTCCGCCCACGTATCGCTGACACGGCGCTGACACGGCCGGGCGGACCGTACGCGCCGAGTGGCCCGCCTCCCGTCCGCGGCCCGTCCCTCCTCGACACCACCACGCTAGGGGCGCCGCGGGCCGCGCCCCCGATTCCTCCAGCGCTTGCCCAGCGCTCCACGAGGCATGTCGGAGCGCGTGTCCCGACCTGGGCCGGGCGCGTCCGTGCGCGGGCGTTCGGACACCGGCTCTCAGCCGCTGCCCGCGGGCAGCGGAGCCGCGTGGTGTTCCACGAGGCGGCCGTCGCCGTCGAAGCGGAGCTCGGCGAGCAGCCTGCTGACCGCCGTCCCGGTCGTCGCGGTCAGCCGCAGGGCGACGTGGTCGCCGTCGGCGATGACGCGGTCGCAGGCCAGCAGCGGGCGGTCGGCGGCGAAGGGGGCCGTCAGCGGGCAGGGTTCGCCCCGGTTGGCCGACTCGACCAGGGCGAGGGCGAGTTCCTTGTTGCGCTCCCGGGCGGTGTGGCGGGCCAGGAGGGAGTGCAGGGTCTCGGTCAGGGGATCCGTCAGCGTCAGGCGCACGGCCGGGCCTCTCGTGTCGTCGGGGACACTCGCCTGGCCGTTCCTCCAGGAGCCGTGGCCCACGGGGCCGCGCACCGGCTCGTACGCGGTGAGGAGTTCGACGTCGAGCCTCGCCCGCCGCCCTGGAGCGGCGCTCAAGGCGCTCTCAAGGCGCTCCCAAGACGCTGTCGGACGCGCCCGTGACGACGGCGCACCTGTCCGGGCCCGGACGCGGGCGCGGACTCGGACTCGGACTCGGACTCGGACTCGGACGCAGGTCCTCAGGCGGCGAACAGGTCGAAGGTCGTGGTGCGCCGGGCCCCGGCGACCACGTCCAGCTGCGGGTCGACGGTGAGCATGGCCTGGTGCAGCCGCTGCAACTGCGGCGAGGGCTCAACGCCCAGCTCGTCGATCAGCCGCGTGCGGAGACTGCGGTAGGCGTCGAGCGCCCCGGCCTGCCGGCCCGACCGGTACAGCGCCACCATGACCTGCGCGTGCAGGCCCTCGTGCTGCGGGTTGCGGGCCGTCAGGTCGATGAGTTCGGCGACGAGTTCGGTGTGCCTGCCGAGCCGCAGGTCGGCGTCGATGCGCCGCTCGATCGTGGCGAGACGGCTCTCTTCGAGCCTCCTGACCTCGATCTCCAGGATCGGCCCGATGCGCACGTCGACCAGCGCAGGTCCCGACCACAGGTCGAGGGCCGCCCGCAGCCGCCGCGCGGCCGCCTCGTTGTCGCCCGCTTCGAAGGCGGCCTGCCCGCCCCGCGCGAGGCGCTCGTACTCGTGCACGTCGACGCTTCCCTCGGGCACCTGCAACAGGTACCCGCCGTGCCGGGTGGCCAGCACTTCCTTGACGCTGCCCGGAGCGCCGACGCCCATCGCGCCGGCCAGCCTCCTGCGCAGCTGGAGGATGTACGTCTGGAGAGTGGTGAGCGCGCTCTGTGGTGGCGCGGTCCCCCAGATCTCCTCCATGAGCATCGGGATGGGCAGGACCCGTCCCGGGTAGAGCGCCATCAGCGACAGGATCTGCCGCGGCTTGGCCGCCGTAGGAACGATCGATCCCCCGTTGACCTCGGCACTCAACGGACCCAGAACCTGAACCTTCATGGCTTCCTCCGTAGTGGTCGAGCTCTCTGTCCTGATTCCTTCCATTGGCCAGAAACCTGTGCCGCGGCTCACGCTAGCCGGGCACGTTTTCGGCGAGCGGGCTTCTGTAGCGGCCCTCTAGCGGGCCTCCACGCGCGGCGCCGCGGCGCCCACAGCAGTGCGGCCCCTGCCCCGCTCGCGCGAAGGCCGAGGGCGGGGAGGGGCGCGGCGGTTCGGATCGAGGAGCGGGAGGCACAGGAAGCGCGGGAGGTGTAGGAGGCGTAGGACGTACGGTCGTTCAGACCGTCGCCATGCGGTCGCGGTCGACGGCGGCGGGCACGGCGTGCTCCGCCGTCAGCGGGGTCTCGGGCACGGACACCAGGATCGACTGCTGGAGGCGGCGCAGCCGCGCCGAGGGCTCCAGGCCGAGGTCCCGCACGAGCGTGCCGCGCAGCCGGTGGTAGACCTCAAGTGCCTCGCTGCGCCGTCCCGAGCGGTACAGGGCCAGCATGAACTGCCCGTGCAGGTTCTCGTGGGTGCGGTAACGGGCCGTCAGCACCGTGAGTTCGGCGAGCAGTTCGCGGTGCCTGCCGAGCCGCAGGTCGGCCTCGATGCGCTGGTCGAGGGCGCACAGCCGGCTCTCGTCCAGCCGCTTGGCCTCCATCTGCAGCTGTACGCCGGTCTGTACGTCGGCGAAGGCGGCGCCGCTCCACAGGTCCAGCGCTTCGCGCAGCTTGCGGGCGGCGCCGGGGAAGTCCCCCGCGTCCATGGCCCGGTAGCCCGATCCCGAGAGCCGCTCGAAGTCGCGCACGTCGACGCGGCCGCCGCCGGTGACGAGCACGTAGCCGCCCGGCGAGGTCAGCAGGACGTCCTTGGCGCTGCGCGGCGGCTCGTCCCCGGCGGGGGCGTCCTTCTCCAGTGCGGCGGTGATGAGTTCGCGCAGCTGGAGCACGTAGGTCTGGAGGGTGGTGCGGGCGCTGCGGGGCGGGTTGCCGCCCCACAGTTCCTCGATCAGTCCGGAGACCGGCACCACCTGGTCGGCGTAGAGAGCCAGGAGGGCGAGCACCTTGCGGGGCTTCGGTGCGGTGGGGGTGATCGAAACGCCGTTCTCGCTGACGTCCAGTGTCCCCAGGATGTCGATGTCCACGCCGGCTCCCCCTGCTCTCTGTTCGGTGTGCGGCTGCACTCAGTAAAAAACAGCACGCACGGTCTGTCAATATCAAACCATCCGTGCTGTTTCTTTTAGCGTGCCTCCACTCTCGCTCTAGCCTGAAAAAACGCCTTTGAGCTGCGGAAATGCCAACACCATCCGATCGAGACGGCATCAGATCCCCGCGCCTGAGAGCAGAGATCCAGCGAGATCCCCGTCAAATCTCAAGCGATCGGCACCCCCTGGACGTACCGCGTGCGCTGTTTAGCCGCCCTCGGGAACGACGGCAGGAGTCCCGCCGGACACCAGCCGCCCCAGTCCGTCGGCCGCCGCGAGCCGGGGCAGCAGCAGTTCCCAGAAGCGCACGAGCGTGGCCGTGGACGTCCACGTGCGGTCGTCGGCGCCGAGCAGCTCGAAGCCCGCGGTCGCCGCCACCACGGCGACCGAGGCGTCGGCCGCCGAGACGCCGTCGGCGAGCACGCCCTCGCGCTCCGCGTCCCCCAGCACCTCCTCGACCCAGTCCCGCCACACCCCGTGCAGGTACATGGCATCGCCCCGGCGCGGGAGGGCGCCGCCCAGCCCGAACCCGGCCCTGACCACGACGTCGCGGTCCAACCGGCCCATCAGGGCATGGGTGGAGTCGATGAGCCGCTGCACCGGGTGCGGCCCGGCGGCCGAGACGCGTCCGACGAGGTCGCGGACGACGGCGGCGGCCTCCTCCTCCACGGCGCGGGCCAGGGCCTGCTTGCTCTCGAAGTGGAAGTGCAGCGCACCGGCGCTCACCCCGGCCCTCTCGCTGATGGACGCCAGCGACGCCGTGGTGAAACCGCACTGCGCGAACACCTCGGCGGCCGCTCGCACCAAGGCCTGCCGCGTGCGCGCGGCACGCTCCTGCTTCGCCATGAAGGCCCTCCTGGGGCAACGGGTCCGGCGCGCCGCCGGACCGCTTGGGAATCTGTGGCCGACGAACCCTCGGCGCGGCGGCGGCCGCGCGGGCCGGCCGGTGCCGCCGCGCGGGCGCCGGGCGCGGTCGAGCACATCAGCCCGACCCGTCAGGGCATCATACAAAACCGCACGGCTGGTATATAAACAAGACCGACGACCCCAGAACGGTCGACACCGTCGCCGATTCGCGTGCCGAGGCCACCCATCCGCAGCCCGCACACCCCTCCGGCCCCGCCCCGTTCGCCCCGCCCTCCCAAGGGATCCCCTCAGGAATCACTAGGAGGAATCCACACCTCCCTTTACACACGACCGGACTTCAGCATTCCCGCTAGAGATTAAACCGGACGGTATGTATCTTCGGCGGTGTCGAAGGGCTGCCCTCGGCATCAGGTCCGTATGACTCAGGGGGATAACCATGTCTGCGAGCTTGTTACGTCTGAATCGCGCGATGTCGCGCACGGCGGGCGCAGAGCACGACACCACCGCGGCCGCCGGGCGGGGGAGTCTGCTCGTGCGGCCCCTGACCAGCACCGTTCCCAAGGAGTTCGTCCAGCGCACGAGCGTCGCCGAGGTCGTGCTCACCGGTTGGGAGCGGGTGGGCGACCACCGTTTCGCCGTGGCCGCCCAATGGCCCCGCGGGCACAGCCTCTTCGCCGTCGACGGCCGCTACCACCCGCTCATCGCGGCCGAGACGATCCGCCAGACCGCGACCCTGCTGGCCCACGCCGAGTACGGCGTGCCCCTCGACCGGCGGCTGCTGGTGGCGGACATCGACGTGCGCACCCTTCCCGAGCACTTCGACATCGACTGGACGCCCGCCACGCTCGAACTCCGCGTCGACACCCTGGCGACGACGGGGCAAGGCGGCGCCCTGACCGGGCTCCGGGTGACCGTGGAGATCCACCGGGACGGCCAACTGGCGGCGACCGGCGGCGCGTTGGCCCGGGTCGCCCCAAACGCCCCGGCCGCCCCCACCGCCCCGGCCGCCGACCGGGCTCCCGGCACGGACCGCCCCGCGCCGGGAGCGGCCGGGCTGACGCCCCCCGTGCCGCCCCCGGCCGTGGGGCGCCGCTCGCCCGCGGACGTCGTGCTGTCCGCCATGGCGTGGCCGGGCCGGTGGCTGCTGCGGGTGGACACCGGGCACCCCGTCTTCTTCGACCGCCACCTCGACCACACCCCGGACGCGATGCTGCTCGAAGCCTCCTGCCAGGCGGCGGCCATGACGCTGGGCCGCCCGTGCGTGCCGCTGGACATCACCGCGGAGTTCGACCGCCGCACCGAGCTGACCAGCACCTGCGTGATCGAGGCGTGGCGCATCCCCGGCAGCGGCGTGGACGCTTCCGAGTCGGTGCTCGTGACGGGCCACCAGGGCGGCGGCCTCGTCTTCCGCTCGGTGGTGACCGTGGCGGGCGACTAGGCCGGGCGACCGGGCGGGCCCGCCCGGTCAGAGCCGGTGTCCGACGAACGCAGACCCTCAGCCCGTCGTCGCCAGCTCCTCGGTCATCTCCTCCCGGGCCCGCGCGTCGCTCCTGGCGCCGAGCTCAAGTGCCCGCCCGACGCTGATCTCAAGGCTGGCCAGGACGGCCGGGACCGCGATGCTCGGCAGCAGGTGCCTGAAGAGCGACACCACCCGCTCTTCGAGGTCCTCCCGCTGCGCCAGGATCTGCGAGTAGACCTGCACGCCGGTCCAGGCGGCCGAGAACTGCCAGGCGGTGTCGGCCGGCACGACGTGGGGGAGGAGTTCGCCCTGCTTCTTGGCCTCGGTCAGCAGCCCGCCGCTCGCGTCGATCCACTGGGTGATGGCCGAAGTCCCGAACTGCGCCCGCACGTCCTGGTCGAGGCTCAGCCGCGCCACGGCGCTCACCAGCGGATCCCGCCGCATGCGGTAGGCCACCGTGAGCCCCGTGTCCACGAGTTCCTGAAGCTTGGAGCTGCTGGGCTCCACCGAGGTCAGGCTGAACTGCTGGGTGAGCACGCCCTCCGCCAAGGCCGCCTTGGACGGGAAGTGGAAGTACAGCGCTCCCTTGGTCAGACCGGCTCTGGCCAGGATCTCGCCGATGGTGGCGCGGTCGTATCCGTACTCGTCGAAGACGGAGGCAGCCGCCTCCAGGATCGTCATCCTCGTTCGGACCGCACGCTCCTGCCGTGCCATCAAAGCCCTCCCTGGTCTTGTCCGGAGTTCGGCACCAGGTCAGGTGTCCACCCTCCCGGAACCAAACCCGCCCGTCCGAATTCTCGCCACCGAAGGCCCTGCTTCGACCCTCAATCGCACTCCCCGATCATGCGAGGAATCTTCATAATGTCAAAGAAAGTGCTGATCACAGGGGCAAAAGGCTTCATCGGACGCCATGTGCTCCGCTCTGCCCTTACAAAACCAACCGTGCGGGTTCGAATGATATACCGCACCCCTGAAGCTCCCGAGGGGCAGGGCGTGGAAGCCGTGCGGGCCGACCTCACGGACCCCGCGTCGCTGCGGGGCGCGTGCGAGGGCGTCGACGCCCTCGTGCACTGCGCGTCCCGCGTGGAGGGCAACGCGCGGACCCTGCGCGCGGTCAACGACGCGGGCACCCGGGCCCTGGTCGACGAGGCGGTGCGGCACGGCGTGCGCCGCATCGTGTACGTGAGCACTGCCTCGGTGTACGGGCGCGGCCCCTTCCTCGGGGCGGGGCCCGAGGACCTGGTGCCCGCCCCGGCCTCCGCCACCAGCCGGGCCCGCGCCGCCGCCGAGCGGCACGTGCTGGCCGCGGGCGGGACGGTCCTGCGGCCGCACCTCGTCTACGGCACGGGCGACCGGTGGATGCTTCCCGGGCTGGCCGGACTGCTGCGGTTCCTGGGGGCGGGCGTCGCGTGCTCCTCGGTGCACTCCGCCGTCGACGTCGCCGCGCTGGCCGAGGTCGCCGTCGCGGCCGCCCTTGCGGACCACGACGTCCCTCCGGTCCTCCACGTCGGCCACCCCCGTCCCGTGTCGTCCGCCGCCCTGGTCGGTCTGCTGGTCGAGCCCCTCGGCCTGGCCGGGGGCGCCTTCCTGTCGTTGCGGCGGGCCAGGGAACGCGTCGAGGGCTTCCCCACCGCCCTGCACCACCTCGACATGCTCGCCGCCGACCACTGGTTCGCCGGCGCGCACGTCTGGCGGGAGCTGGGCTGTGATCCGGGCCCGGCCCCCGCCGCGGGTCTCGCCGCCCACCTCCAGTGGTACGGACCGCTGTTGCGCGAGGGCGCCCCGACCGGCTGCGGCGCGCGGTGACGGCGGACGGGCGCACCGCGCTAGTGCGCGAGGGCCGCGGTCTCCTGGTGCACGCCGTCCGCCGCCGTCCGCCGCGCCCCGGCCGTGGCGGACGGCCCGAGCAGCACGGGCAGCATCTGGTGTCCGTTGGAGATGAACGACTCCAGCGGGCGCAGGCTCTCGGCGGGCACGGCGAACCCCATCCCGGGGAACCGGGTGAACAGGCCTTCCAGGGCGACCGCCGCCTCCGTCCTGGCCAGTTGGGCACCGATGCAGAAATGCGGGCCGTGGCCGAAGGAGAGGTGCTCGCGGCGGGTCTCGCGGGTGACGTCGAACCGGTCGGCGTGCTCGCCGTGCACGGCGGGGTCGCGCCCCGCCCCCGCGTACGAGATGACCAGCGGGTCGCCCTTGGGGATCACCGTCCCGCCGATCTCCACGTCCTCCACCGCGTAGCGCAGGATGCCGTTCGCGCCGGGGGCGTCCATCCGCAGGGTCTCCTCGACGGCGTCCTCCCAGGTCGCCCGCCCGGACCGGACGAGCGCGAGCTGGTCGGGGTGGGTCAGGAGCAGCGTGATCGCGTTGTCGATCAGGTTCACGGAGGTCTCGTAGCCGGCCGTGTAGAGCAGGATCAGGTTGTCGGCCAGCTCCTTCTCGGTCAGCCGGGTGCCGTCCTCGTCCCGCTGCGCGATCAGCGCGCTGGTCAGGTCCTCGCCGGGGTTCTCCCGCTTGAGGGCGATCAGTTCGTTCATCGTCAGGTAGAGGTTGGCGCCGTTGCGCTGCGCGTCCTCCAGCGTGGCGGAGGTCTGGAAGAAGCCGTTGATGATGTGGCGCAGCTTCTCGCGGATCTCCTCGGGGATGCCGAACAGCTCGGCGAGCACCTGGGTCGGGACGAGGTGGGCGAACCCCTGCCGCAGGTCGACCGGTTGGTCGGGCGCCGCCTGGGCGAGCCGGTCGAGCAGGTCGTGCGTGATCCGCTCGACGCGGGGCTTCAGCAGGGCGGTCCTGCGGGCGGTGAACGCGCCGGAGACGAGCTTGCGCAGGCGCCGGTGGTCGTCCCCGTAGGCGGTGACCATGTTCTGCACCGAGACCCAGATGGCCAGGGGCCAGGTCTGCGCGATCTCCCCGTCGATCCACGCGGGCCAGTGCAGATAGGCGTTCTTGGAGATGCGGGGGTCGGTCAGCAGGGCCTTGATCTCCTGTTGGCCCGTCACCGCCCACGCGTCGACGCCACCGGGCAGGGTCACCCGGGCGACGGGGCCCTGTTCCCGCAGTCGGGCGGCCTCGCCGTGGACGTCCCGCCCCGACGGGTCGAAGGCGTACGGGCAGGTCTGCTGACGGCGCATTGGCCCTCCGGTCGTTGAGGCGGGCTCCATGAGTCGGAGCGCCCGCACGATGGATAAAACCGTACACGCGGTATGTCCATGGTCAAGAGGGCCTCACCAAGAAGCCCTTGAGGTGGCGAACTATCTACCGTTTCAACCCGGTTAAGGCTCAGCCAGCACCCAAGCCTCCCTCCATCACGGATCGAAAGGGACCCAATACGAAACCAGCTAGTCCGTATCTTTCGTTCTCCGAGCCACCCCCCATCTGACTCGACTTCCCTGCTGAGAGGCGGAGAGTAGACGTGACTGCACCGAAGGGCCGTACGACCACCTACACGACCGACCTGGCGGCCATGCCGCAGCTGACCACCACGGTCCCCCGCGAGTACGTGCACCGGGCGAGCCACGCGGAGGTCTTCCTGACCGGCTGCGAGAAGCTCGACGAGGACCGGTTCGCCCTCACCGGCGAATGGCCGCGCGTACACCCGTTCTTCACCAGCGCGGACGGCGGCGGCCACGCCGCCCTCCAGGCGGCGGAGACCGTCCGCCAGACGGGGCTCTTCCTCGCGCACGCCGAGTTCGACGTCCCCCTGGGCCACCAGTTCCTGCTGTCGGAGCTGTACTTGACCACCTTCGCCGAGAACCTGGTGATCGGCCGGGGCCCCAGCGACCTGTCCCTCACGGCCGCCTGCACCGACATGGTCCGCAGGGGCAAGCGGCTCGCGGAGTTCAGCATGGACATCACCATCGAGCGCGACGGCAGGCCGTGCGCCGCCGGCGGCGGCCGCTTCGCCTGCATTTCGGACGGCACCTACCGGCGGCTGCGCGGCACCGCCACGACGGCCAGGCTGCGCTCCCGCACCCGGCCCGGGGACACGCTGGCCCCGGCCGCCGTCGGCAAGGCGGCGTCCGCCGACGTGGTGCTCGCCGCCACCGACCGGGACGACCGCTGGCTCCTCGACCCCGACCCGCGGCACGCGATCCTCTTCGAGCACGCGGGCGACCACTACCCCGGCATGGTCCTGCTGGAGGCCGCCTGGCAGGCCGCCACCGCGCTCGGCGGCCCGCGGGGCTTCACCCCGTCCTCGGTGCGCGCACAGTTCCAGCAGTACGCGGAGTTCGCGTCGCCGGTGTGGATCGACGCGGCGCCCCTGGAGGGGGCGGGGGACGACACGGGCTTCTGGATCACCGGCACGCAGCAGGACCACACCGTCTTCACCGCGACGGTGAACTGAGCACGCACCGCACCAGTGCGGCGGAGGCCGTCCCCACGACGGCCCCCGCGGCACGAAGGGCCCACGCCGAACTGGCCGATTGTCGTCGCTCCGCCCCGGCCCCACCCCCGCCCCCAAGCGCGGCCCGATGCCTCCGGCGGGGCACTCCGGCGCCCGGTCCGGGGCACCTGGAGCTGCACATAAGCGGACATGACTGGGCATTGGGGAGTTCGCAACTCGCGCACCGATGTGGGGGATTGATGGGGATCCCGAGTAGGGCCTCGGCAAAGTTTCGGTTGCGTTGGTCGATGAATCTGGCGAGAAGTCTTCCAGAACAATGCGACATGTGAAATTTTACACGTCACGTGTCAGCCGCCCGTGTTTCCCCAGCACGTGGCCACAACGGCCCCGGAGGCCCCCACAGATGCATCCCTTCCGGATATCGAAGACCCAGGCACGAAGACTTCCCGCGCTCGGCGCGGCCGTCTTCATCACGCTCGGTATGTTCACGCCGCAGAGCCAGGCCGCCCCCGTCGGCGCCGAGGCCGGGTCAGGGGCGAACGCGAGCGGGGCCGCCGCCTCCGCGCCCCGCGCGATCCCGGTCCCCAAGTCGCCGCACGCGATGAGCAACAACACCCGCTTCCGGATCTCCTCGCAGGAGAGCCTCGAAGAGTCCCCCGCGCGTCCCGCCCCCGCCGTCAAGGCGGGCAAGCGCCGCACCGCCTTCGCGGGCGACTCGTGCAGCGACCTCTCGGGCGTCATCAACTCCACGGGCAGCGCGCTGGTCCAGGAGCTCAAGTCCCTGTCCCGGATCGACTGTACGTACCCCCTGTTCAAGCTGACGGGGGACAACGCGGGCAAGGCCTTCCCCGAGGCCAAGATGGTGACCGTCGCCAACGCCCTGCGCGACGCGTCCACCACGTACACGGGTGACAACAGCGGCGACATCGGGCAGCTGGTGCTGTTCCTGCGCGCCGGCTACTACGTGCAGGACAACAACGCGGCCGCCGTCGGCGAGTACGGCACGGCCCTGGCGAGCGCGGCGCGCGGCGCCCTGGACGCCTACTTCGGCAACCCGCGCAGCAAGGACGTCACCAACGCCAACGGCGAGATCCTCAACGAGGTCGTCACGCTGATCGACAGCACCCAGGAAGCGGGCCGCTACGCCGGCTTCGTGAAGTGGCTGCTCGCCAACTACAACGGCACGTGGCCCGAGCAGATGAACCTCTCGGTGCAGCACGTCGAGTGGGTCGCCGAGAACGGCTTCAAGGCGAAGAACGACGCGCGCGGCTGGCGCGCCGCCCTCAAGGCCGACCCCACCATCATCGACACCTGGGCCTCGTTCATCACGCGCAACGAAGCCGAGCTGAACCGCCTGGACGTCGTCAGCAACGTCGGCCGCCTCCTGGGCTTCGGCCTGGACGTGCCCGAGCTGAAGCCCCGGGTCCAGCCGCTGGTGAAGACCCTGATCCACAAGTACCCGAACGTCGGCCCGACCGCGCCGATCACCATGAACCTGGGCTGGGCCACGCGCCAGTTCGACCGCGGCAACTGCGCCACGTACGGCATCTGCGACCTGGGCGAGCGCCTGCTCCCCGTGGTCCTGCCGACCCAGCACGCCTGCAACCCCGACCTGAAGATCCGCGCCCAGGACATGTCGCCCGGCCAGCTGGCGAGCACCTGCACGAGCCTGATCAACCAGGACGCGTACTTCCACCGGGTCATCGGCGACAAGGGCGCCATCCCCGGCGACGTCAACACCAACCTTGAGGTCGTCGTCTTCGACGACTACATGAACTACGCGCTGTACGCCTGGGCCTTCTACAACATCGACGTCGACAACGGCGGCATGTACGAGGAGGGCGACCCGTCCAAGGTCGGCAACCAGGCCCGCTTCATCGCCCACGAGGCCCAGTGGCTGCGCCCGAGCTTCCAGATCTGGAACCTCAACCACGAGTACACCCACTACCTCGACGGCCGCTACAACATGCACGGCGACTTCGAGGCGAGCCTGACCACGCCGACCATCTGGTGGGTCGAGGGCATCGCCGAGAACATCTCCTTCGGCTACCGCAAGGAGCGCAACTACGACGCGATCGTCGAGGCGGGCAACAAGACGTACAAGCTCAGCGAGCTGTTCGACACCGTCTACGGCCAGGACGAGGACCCCGAGGTCAACTCGAACCGCGTCTACCGCTGGGGCTTCCTCGCGGTCCGCTACATGCTCCAGAAGCACCCCGCCGACGTGCAGGCCGTGCTCACCAAGTACCGCGCCGGTGACTGGACCGGGGCCCGCACCCTGCTGAAGCAGACCATCGGCACCTCCTACGACGCGGACTTCGCGAAGTGGCTGGACGCCTGCGCGGCCACCGACTGCGGCCCGCTGCCCGAGGGTCCGGTCACCCCCGACCCCGACACCGCCCCGCTGTGCACCATCAGCGACCCGCGCCAGTTCAACGAGAACTGCCGCAGGGAGGGCCTCGCCGCCACGACCGGCAACTACAGCTACCACTTCGTGAACCTGCCCGCCGGGATCAAGCAGCTGAAGCTCACCAGCAGCGGCGGCACCGGCAACGCCGACCTGTACTACGGCGGCAGCAGCTGGGCCACCCCCACCAGCTTCAAGGCGAAGTCCACCAACACCGGCAACGCCGAGACCCTGACGATCGACAACCCGCCGTCCGGCTGGGTCTACTTCACCCTCGTCGCCGAGCAGAGCTTCAGCGGCGTGACCCTCTCCACCCAGGCCAAGTGATCCGCTCCGCCGGGGCCCCGACCGGGCCCCGGCGACCGGGCACCGCCTAGGGGACGACCCCGGCACCTCTCCGGGCTTTCCCGGAGTGTGCCGGGGCGTTCCCGCTCCTAGCGTGCGGGTATGTCAACTTCCCTGCGCGTCAAGGCCATCGCGATGTGTACGGCGGTGCTCGCCGGCACGGCGGGCACCGCCGCCGCGACGACCGCCACGGTCGCTTCGACCGCCGCGCCCACTTCGACCGCCGCCACCTCCGCCGCCGCCTCGTCCGCCGCCGCCGTCCCCGACCCGCTCGCCCGCTTCCACGGGCAGCGCGTCGACTGGCGCTCCTGCGCCACCGGCCCCGGTGACGAGCTCGGGCGGAAGCTGGACGCCGCCGGTGCGGACTGCGCCGACCTCACCGTGCCGCTCGACCATTCCGCCCCCGGCGGCCGTACCCTCACCGTCGCCGTGTCCCGCCTGAAGGCCACCGACACCGCCCACCGCGTCGGCCCGCTGCTGCTCAACGACGGCGGCCCCGCGGGGCCGAGCCTGCACATGCCGCTGACGGTGTCGAAGACGATGGGCGAGGTCGCGGGCCGCTACGACCTGATCGGCATGGATCCGCGCTTCGTCGGCCGGAGCACCCCGCTGGACTGCGGCTGGGACACCGGTTCGGCCTTCCTGCGCTCGGCGGGCTCCGACCGGGCCGCGTACCGCGACGAGGTCGCCCTCGCGCGCGACCTGGCCGCGCGGTGCGAGCGCGCCCACGGCGACGTGCTGCCGTACGTCACCACCCGCAACACCGCCCGCGACATGGACGTCGTCCGCGCGGCGCTCGGCGCCGACACCCTGTCCTACCTGGGCTATTCGTACGGCAGTTACCTCGGCGAGGTCTACGCCCAGCTCTTCCCCGGCCGCACCGGCCGCATTGTCCTCGACGGCGTGAACCCTCCGGAGTCCTACAACCAGACGCTGCTGCGCGGCGCCGAAGCGGTCAACGAGGAGGCGCTGCGGGCCTGGGCGTCGTGGGCCGCCGCGCGGCACGGCACCTACGGGCTGGGTGCCACGCGCACGGCGGTCCTGGCGAAGGTCGGGCACGTCCTCGACGCGGCGACGGACCGCCCGCTGCGGATCGAGAAGCGCACCGAAGACCAGAGCGGGAAGCAGAGCGGGAAGCGGTCCGGGGGCGCGTACCTGCTGGACGAGCACGTCCTGCCCGCACTCTTCGTCGCCGGCCTCGGCAGCGACCTCGACGGGCGGCGCGCCGACCTGGCCGCGACCGTCCGCGTCCTGGCGCGCGCCGCCGACCGCGAGCCGGTCGAGCCGTCCGAAGCGCTCGCCGGACAGCTGGAGTTCCTGCTGACCCCGGCGGGCTCGGCCCCCTCCAGCCAGATGGCCGCGATCATCTGCGGCGACGTGGCCGAGCGGCGCGGCACCGGCAGCTACTGGCGCGCGGTCCAGGACTCCCGCGCTAGGTTCCCCCTGGCCGGACCGCTCGCCAACAACATCACCCCCTGCGAGTTCTGGGACCGCCCGGCCGAGTCGCCGACCGTGCTCGACGGCGACGTCCCGGCCCTGCTCGTCGCCGCCACGGGCGACCCCCGCACCCGCTACTCCGGTGCCCAAACCGTGCGCGCGCAGTGGCCGGGCTCCCGCCTGCTCACCGTGACCGGCGCCCGCCAGCACGGTCTGTACGGCGAGTACGGCAACGCCTGCGTCGACGGCACCGTCAACGCCTACCTGCGTACGGGCCGCCTCCCGGCCGAGGACCCGACCTGCGCGGCACGCCCCTGACCCGCTCCCCCGAGAGCGACCTGCTCTCCCGCAGGTCGGCCGCCGACGAGGTGCCCGGCACCGCGATGGCCGAGGTCAGGCGAGGACCGCACGTACCGGCTGTCGCGGGTGCTGGCGGCCGAGGAGCTACCCGAGGCGGCGCAGCGGCCGGACCGGGTCGGCCTGGACCGGATCTGGCGGGAGCGCTCCCCGCGGTTTCTCTCCGGCGGCGACCACCTCGCCGTCCGCGCGGAAGAACCCTAGGACCCCAACGGGCCCGACGGACCCGAGGAGCCGGACGGGCCCGGGAAGCCCGACGCGGACGGCTGGCTGCGGCTCGAAGCGACCTTCCAGGACGAGCGGCACGCCCGATGGGCGCTGTGGCGGCTCGGCACGGACGCGGAGGCGCTGGCCCCGCGGTCGCTGCGCACCTGGCTGCGCGACCGCGCCGCCGCGCTCTCCGCCCGCTACGAGGACCCGTCCTGACGGTACGTCAGGACACGGTGGCCTCGACGATGCTCAGGACCGTGGGGGTGGGGACGACCCGGCTCAGGGTCAGGCCCGCTTCGGCGAACAGCGCCGCGAAGTCCTCGTGGGTGCGCTCGCGGCCCACCAGGGAGGCCATCATCAGGAGGTCCAGGTCCTTGGCCTGGTGCGGGCGGTTGTCGGGGGCGACGACCGCGTCCACGACGAGGATCCGGCCGCCGGGGGCGAGCGCGCGGGCGCAGGCGCGCAGCAGCGTGACGCACTGGTCGTCCTGCCAGTCGTGCAGGATGCGCTTGAGCACGAGGAAGTCGCCCTTGGGCACGTCGGCGAAGAAGTCGCCCTCCTCGGTGGACCACCGTCCGGTGAGCGCCGCGTCGTCGCTCAGCTGGTTGCCCGACAGGACGTGGGCCTGGTCGTAGAGCACGCCGTGGAGGCCGGGGTTGGCGTGCAGTACGGCGGCGAGGAACCCGCCGTGCCCGCCGCCGACGTCCACGACGGTGCCGGTCTCCGGGAAATCGTAGGCGGCGGCGATCGGGCCGTTCTCGACGCCGGACATGGCGGCCATGCCGTCGTGGAAGACGGCCGCGGTCTCGGCGTCCCGGGCGAAGTGGTCGAAGAACGGGGCGTCGAAGACGGTCTCGAAGACGGATTCGCCGGTGGTGAGGCAGTGGTCCATCCGCCCGGCCGGGAGCCAGAACGTGGGGTCGGTGAGCATGAGGACCGCTTCCCGTACGGATCCGGGGGCGTCGGACCGCAGCGCCCGGCCCGCGGGTTCGAGCCGGAAGCGGCCCTCGCCGTCCTCCCCGAACAGGCCGCGGGTGGCGAGCAGGCGGAGCACCCGGGTCAGCGCCTGGGCGTCCGTGCCGCTGGCGGCGGCCAGTTCGGCGGGCGTGCGCGGCTCGTCGGACATGTGGTCCGCCACGCGTACGACGGCGGCGGCCCTGAGCGCCGCGGGGAGGACGAAGCCGAGCGCGGTCCCGATGAGCGCGGCGCCCGCCGCCTCCCCGCTGTCCCCTCTGTCCCCGCTGCCCGCCGCCCGCCCGTCGACGGTGCCCGTGTCGCTCATCTGCCCGGCTCCTTCCGCTTCCGCTGATCAGTCGTGCACAGCCCTGCCCCACGGCCGGGTCCGGCAACCGCCTCCGCGCGGCCTACAGCTCCAACAGGGGTTCCAGGACGTGGAGTCGGCGGCGGATCTCGTCCAGGGGCGGGGTCCGCTCGCGGTCCAGTACGAGGTAGACGAAGATGCCGCCCTCGCGCAGCCGCGGCAGGGGCCGGATCACGTGCAGCTCGTCGGCCAGGGTGATCAGGATGTCCTCGACGCTGTCCGGGGCGTAGCCGAGGAGTTCCAGCGTGTAGAGCTTGGCGCGCATGACGTCGCTGTCCCCGTAGGCGACCTTGTCCATGTCGAGCCCGCTGCCGCGGTCCAGCGATCCCAGGACCTTGCGCTGCTGGAAGTCGACGATCGCGACGCCGGTGGCACCGGGGATCGCCAGTGCCTCCTCCAGGACCGTGTCCATGGTTCCCATGCGGCTACGCCTTCCCCTGGCAGGCGGCCGGGAGGGCGTCGGTGTGCCGCCCCCCGGCTTTTCAAGGCACGCACGCTAGCGGAGACACCGGGCGGCACGCACTCGCGCGGGCTTCACTCCGCGTCAGGTCTGCGTCAGGTTGACGGCGCGTCGGCGGGGCGGCGCAACCCGCGGTGACCATGGCCGGAAATGATCGTTCCTCACTGCATGAAAAACACACGCACTCCGGGCGGCGCCCGTCGCGCCCTCGCCGCGCTGGCCCTGGCCGGCGCGGCGGTCCTCCCGCTCGCCGCGGCCGCGCAGGCGGCCCCGCCCGACGACCTGACCGTGCACGGCACCGGCACGGTCGCCGCCGACGGCACCCTCACGCTCTCCGGCACCTACCGCTGCCTGCCGCACGGTCCTGGCCCGGTGTTCGTCGGCAGCACCCTGGACCAGGACGGCGGGTCAACCACCCTCGAAGGGATGCCCGCGCGCTGCGACGGCCGCGTCCACGGGTGGACCAATACCGGCCACGCGGACGCCTCCCGCCACCGGCCGGGCCCGGCCGTCGTGCGCGCGAACCTGACCCGGCTGTCCACCGAGTCCGGCCTGCCCCTCCCCCGTTTCCTCGCCCTTGAGGACGCGCCGGTCGAGCTGCGCCCCGTACCGGTGCGCTGAACGCCCGCGGGGCGGCGTACCGACGTGGTGTCGGGTACGCCGCCCGGTGGGACGGCTCCGGGTTCGCCGGAAGGGGCTACTTCGGGTCGCGGTCGAACACCGCCTTCGCCCAGCGGTGACCGAGCACCGTCAGACCGACGCACCAGGCGACGGCGATCCAGCCGTTGTCGCCGATCTCGCTGCCGAGGAGCAGACCGCGCAGGGTCTCGATGGCGGGCGTGAAGGGCTGGTACTCGGCGACCGGCTGGAACCAGCCGGGCATCGCGTCGATGGGCACGAAGGTGCTGGAGATGAGCGGCAGGAAGATCAGCGGCAGCGCGTTGTTGCTGGCCGCCTCGGCGTTGGGGCTGACCATGCCCATCCCGACCGCGATCCAGGTGAGCGCCGTGGCGAACATGACGAGCAGTCCGAAGGCAGCCAGCCATTCCAGGGCGGTGGCGTCCGTCGTACGGAAGCCGATGGCCACGCCGATGGCACCCACCAGGACCACGCTCGCGACCGCCTGGAGCACGCTGCCGACGACGTGCCCGAAGAGCACGGACCCGCGGTGGATCGCCATGGTGCGGAAGCGGGCGACGATGCCCTCGGTCATGTCGTTGGAGACGGAGACCGCGGTCCCGATCGTGGTGCTGCCGATGGTCATCAGCAGCAGGCCGGGAACGAGGTAGGCGAGGTACTCGGAGCGGTCGGCGCCGCCCCCGCCGATGCCCGCGCTCATCACGTCGCCGAAGACGTAGACGAAGAGCAGCAGCATCATCACCGGGGTGAGCAGCAGGTTGAGGGTGAGGGAGGGGTAGCGGCGCGCGTGCAGGAGGTTGCGCCGCAGCATGGTGGACGAGTCGCGGAGGGCGAGGGAGGCGCTCATCGGACGGTCTCCTTGGTCTGGTCGCTGACTGCGGCGCCGGTGCTGCCGGTGCCGGTGCCGCTGGCTCCGGTGCCGGTGCTGCTGGTGAGGGCGAAGAAGACGTCGTCGAGGTCGGGGGTGTGCACGGTCAGCTCGTCGGCCTCGACGCCGGCTGAGTCGAGCCAGTCGAGGATGGAGCGCAGCTCGCGCTGGCTGCCGTCGCTGGGGAGCTGGAGGGCCTGGGCCTCGTCGTCCCGGGCGGCTTCGCGCAGCGCGGCGGCGGCCGACCGGTAGGCGCCGGGGTCGGTGAAGCGGAGGCGGATGTGCCCGCCGGGGACGAGGCGCTTGAGTTCTTCGGCGGTGCCCTCGGCCGCGATCTTCCCGCCGTTCAGTACGGCGATGCGGTCCGCGAGCTCGTCGGCCTCCTCCAGGTACTGCGTGGTGAGGAAGACGGTGACGCCGTCGGCGACCAGCTGGCGGATGATCTGCCACATGTTGTGGCGGCTGCGCGGGTCGAGGCCGGTGGTGGGCTCGTCGAGGAAGATGATCCGCGGGCTGCCGACCAGGGTCATCGCGATGTCCAGGCGGCGCTTCATGCCGCCGGAGTAGGTGGCGGCGGGCTTCTTCGCCGCTTCCACCAGGTCGAAGCGCTCCAGGAGTTCGGCGGCGACCCGCCGTCCCTCCCGCTTGGACAGGTGGTGCAGATCGGCCATGAGGAGCATGTTCTCCTCGCCGGTGATCAGTCCGTCGACGGCGGAGAACTGCCCGGTGACGCCGATCGCGGCCCGTACGGCCTGCGGTTCGGCGGCCAGGTCGTGGCCCGCGATCCGCGCCTGGCCGCCGTCTGCGGTGATGAGGGTGGACAGGATCTTCACGGCGGTGGTCTTGCCCGCGCCGTTCGGACCGAGCAGCGCGAACACGGATCCGGCCGGGATGTGCAGGTCGATGCCGTCGAGGACGACCTTGTCGCCGTACGACTTGCGCAGACCGGTGGCGGAGACGGCGGTACCGGGCCGTGCGTCGCCGCCCCGACTGGACGTAGACATGGGCATGGGCATGGGCATGGGCATGGGCATGACAGAAGAAGGCATGGGGCCCTCCTAGGAGAAGGCTGGGGTGACGGGTGGTGTGGGCGGGGCGGGCCCCGAAGGTGGGGAACGTGGCGCCCGGGGTCGGACCCCGGCTCGGGCTCAGGCCTTGGCGCGGAGGATGTCGATGTTGCCGTAGCGCGTGCGGGCGCGGACCTCGACCGTGTCGTCCGTCTTCCCCGGCGTCTCGGACGCGGCGAGCATGTTGCGCACCTGGCCCGAGCCCGAGCTGACGTCGAGCCAGGCGGCCGTGCCCTCGCGGACGCCGATCTCGATGGCGCCGAAGGAGGTCTCCAGCTGGACGGTGCCGCGGGCGACCTCGCTCACGCACAGGCCGCCGTGCGCGGTGGTGGCGGTGACCGAGTCCTCGGCGCGCCGGATCTCGATGTCGCCGTTGGCGCCGCTGACCCGCAGCTCGCCGATCGCGGCGCCGACCGTCGTGCTGCCGTGCGAGTTCTTGAGGACGCCCGAGCCCTCGATGACGCCGATGCGCATGCTGCCGGAGCTGGTGGTGATCTCGGCGGCGCCCTCGACCCGGTCCACGGTGATCGAGCCGTGCGACGCGATCAGCTTCAGCGGGCCCGTCGTGTCGAGCCGGACGTCGCCCGCCGAGGTCTTCACGCGGGCCTCGCCGAGCCTGCCGCCGGCGAGCACCTGGGTCCAGGCGCCGGTCACGTCCACGCTCGACCCGGTGGGCAGCTCGACCGTCACGTCGACGACACCGGTGCGGCCGAACAGGTTGGCCTTGGGCGTCCTGACGGTCAGCACGCCGTTCAGGTACGTCACCTCGGTCCGGTCGGCCGTCCGCACGTCCAGGTCCTTCTTCGGGTCGCGGGGCCGCACGTCCACGACGGTGTCGGCGCGGTCGGCGGCGGTGAACTGGATGGAACCGGCCTCCACCTGCGCGGTGACCGAGATCGCTTCGGGGGTGTCGAAAGAAGGCATGGCTGTCCCGTCCTCTTGGCTCTTCGGGGCGTCCCCGCTGGTGGGACGTGGTGTGGATGAAGTGGTGCGGGTGCGGGAAGGGGCGCGGTCAGCGCACCCAGCCCGTGATGCTCTGGCCGATCGTGCGGGGCTTCTCCGTCGTGCGCGGCCGGGTGCCGCCCTCGACCGCGGCCGACACGGCCCGTACGAGCCACGCGTTGACCGAGAGGCCGTCGCGCCCCGCGGCCTCTTCGGCGCGGGCCTTGAGGTGGGCCGGCAGGCGCAGGTTGACGCGGGCGGTGCCGCCCTCGTCGCCGTCGGCCGGGGCCTTCGGCGGTTCGAGGGGCGCGGCGGGCTCGACGGGGGCGCCGCCGTCGACGGGCGGCAGGGTGACCACGAAGTCGGGGTCGAGCCCGCGCAGCCGTACGTCGACCGAGCCGGGGGCGAGTTCGCGGGTGATCTCGTCCATCGCGGCGGAGAGCACGTTGAGCATGGTCAGCCGGGTCGCCGACTCCAGGGGGGCGGTGAGCCGCTCGGCCAGCTCTCGTGCGTCTTCCCCGCCGGCTTCGGCGGCCACCGCGAGTTCGCGGCGGAGGTTGTCGACATACGGGGTGAGGTCCATGACGTCATCATGGCACCATCATGGTGCCACACGCAAGCCGGGCGGCACCAAATCTGCACCGACTCTCGATCCACCCCATCTGACCTGCGCAAACGCAAAAAGATCGATTGCGTCATCGTGGCGCCACGGAGGCTCTACGAGCCCAGATGGCACACCATGGCGCCACAGCGCACCATCTGGCACCACATGACGTCACACGCGCCGGGGCGCCCTCCGGCCCCGCACGCGCGAAGACCCCCGGCGGTCACCCCGCCAGGGGTCTCGACGACGCGCGGAATCCGGCGCTCAAGCGGCGCGGCAGAGCGCCGCAGGGCCGACCGGGGCCACGGCGCGCCCCACGGGCACGGACACGGGACGGGCCGTACGGACCTCGACCTGGACCTCGACCTCGACCTCGACCTGAGCCTCATCCCCGGCCCGCGAACGGCCGCGCGCGAAGACGACGAGGCGCAGCACCACGAACCTGGCAACCCCGGCGAGCGCGGACGCGGACAGGTAGACGGCCTGTTCGAGCAGCACCCCGGGCGCCGCGACCAGCTGCTGGAGGACGAGCATCGCCACGCAGGTCAGGAGGTACGCGGCCGCCGCCGACCCGGCCGACTGCACGTGCTGGCGCCAGGTCGCGCGCCCGCCCGCGCCGAAGGTGAAGCGGGCGTGCAGCTCGGTGGCGAGGAGCGTGGAGACCACGGTCGTCAGGGCGTTGGCCAGGACCCAGGGGATCCAGGAGGCGAGGGCCACCACGGCGAAGCTGGAGGCGAGCCCCACCCCGCCGCCGCAGAGCACGAAGCGCGCGAAGGCGGCGAAGGCTCCGGACTCCGACCGCTGCTGATCCTGCGCTGCCCCCATGACCCGACCCCTCCGACGGCTCTCTCCCCGAGGCGCGCACCCCTCGACCCGACAGGCCGAGGAGCCGCGCCACCAATGACGCCATCATGGCACACACATGGCACCTAGCGCATCAGGGTTGGCGCCACATCGCATCACCGATGGCGCCAAGGCAGGGAGAGAAGCTCGGAGAGATATGGATGTACGCAGGTCAGCGGCGCTGCTCCAGCGCCGAGGCCAGGCGCGAGCCGACCCGCTGCTTGAGCCAGCGCAGCGCGCGCAGGCTCCCGGCCGCCTGGTCCAGCCGGTAGTACAGCTGGGGCGGCACGTGGGGCAGCAGCGGCGAGTGGCGCTGACCGAGCAGCGCGAACATCTGCTCGGGTTCGAGGGTCACGTAGCGCGTCAGGTTCTCGTACCACTGCGCGCTGAGCCGCGCCGCGCTCTGGGCGGGCAGCAGCGCCCTCCTGCGCTCCTGCCCGTAGCGCTCCAGCGCGGCCCCGATGCCGTCGCGCGGGGCGTCGCCGAGGGCCTGGGCGAGGCTCATGGCATCGCGCATGGCCAGCGTGGTGCCGGCGCCGATGGAGTAGTGCGTGGTGTGGGCGGCGTCGCCGACGAGCACCACGTTGCCGTGCGCCCACCGCTCGTTGGTGACCGTCGCGAAGGGCTGCCACTGGGCGTGCCCCTCGATGTCGGTGCGACCGAGGAGCGGATGCCCTTCGAGGACGTCGCAGAAGGTCCGCTCCAGCAGGCGCAGCGCGACGTCCTGGGGCAGCCGGTGCAGCCCGAGGCCGGTCCAGGTCTCCTCGGAGCACTCGACGATGCAGGTGCTGTGCTCGGCGCCGAAGCCGTAGGCGTAGCACCAGATCCAGCCGTGCGCGGTCTCGACGAAGGAGAAGGTGAAGGCCTCGAACACCCGGGTCGTGCCGAGCCAGATGTACCGGTTGGCACCGTGGCTCACCCGGGTGCCGAAGGATTCCGCGTGCCGTTCGCGGATCCGGCTGCGGGCGCCGTCGCCCGCCACCACCACGTCCGCGTCGGGCACGGAATCCCCGTCGACCTCCCGGTCGAATTCCAGCTGTACGCCGAGTTCCTGGGCGCGGTCCGCGAGGATGCCGAGGAGGCGGTGGCGGCTGACGGCGTACCCGGTGTCGCCGCTGTGGACGGTCGTCCGGCCGTTGACGTGCGCGACCCCGTCCCGCCAGCACAGCGAGTCCGCGAGGATGCGGCGGGCGGAGGGCTCGTCGTGCCGTTCGAGGGTCTCCAGCATGTCGGGCCAGTACGTGACGCCCCAGCCGTACGTGGTGCCCTTCGGGTGCCGTTCGTACACGGCGACCTCATGGCGAGGATCTTGCAGTTTGAGCAGAATGGAAAGGTAGAGGGACGCCGGTCCCCCACCCACGCAAGCGACTTTCACGTGAAAACCCCTGGATTCGATACGAGCGGTTCGATGTGTACGCACGGTGCGATTTCCTCACCGCATCGCCCGCCCGCATCGATTCCCCTTCACGTACGAGGGAAATGGGGTTCTCTGAATCCGTTCTCGCCGTTCACGCGGCCGGGGGACCCGGGAGGGGGCCGGAGCCCGGGGACCGCTACTGGACGCTGGGGACCAGGTTGGTGACGGGGGCCACCAGGTCGGTGATCTGGTGCAGCTGGTTCAGCTCGTTGATCCGGCTCAGCCCGTTCAACTGCTCCGTGGCGGAGGGCATCTTGGCGGCCTGCTCCTCCGGGAGGCCCATGGTGGTGATCTCGTCGAGCGTGTCGGCGGCCGACAGCGACATGGCTTCGGGCTGCGTCGCGGCCTGCGCTGCGGGCATCGCGAGCCCGGAGGCGCCCGCGATGAGGGCGATGGCCGTGGCGATGCGGCGTGTGGAGTTCATGCCCTGGCAAACGGCTCAGGCACCGAGCGGTCACGATGTCCCGGCCGATCGGGTGGTCGTTCGGACACGGGATCAGCCGGTCCAGAAGTCCCACCAGCGGGTGAGGACGAGCATGCCGACGACCCCGATGTGCAGGACTGGCGGCACCCAGGGGAAGTCCTCGGCCACCGTGCGCGGCGCCCGGCCGCGGAAGAGGTGTCCGCTGCGGACGTTGTGCGCGGTCACGTGCCAGAACATGAGGATCGTCGCGACCCAGGCGAGGCAGCACCACAGGCAGAGCGCGTTGATGGAGTACAGCGACTGGTACTGGAGCCAGCCGCAGAAGCCCACGCCGAACAGGCAGCCGGCGTTGAGGCCGAGCCAGAACCAGCGGCTGAACCGCGCGCCCGCCAGGAGCGCGGCCCCGACGCACACGACCATGCCGTAGGCGACGAGGCCGAGCATCGGGTTGGGGAACCCGAAGACGGCCGCCTGGTCGCTCTCCATGACGCTCCCGCAGGAGACCACCGGATTGAGGCTGCAACCGGGGGTGAAGCCCGGGTCTTCGAGCAGTCTGAACTTGTCGAGGGTGATGACCCAGGCCGCGAGGAGCCCCGCCGCGCCGGTGAGCACGAGCAGCACGGCCAGTGCCCTGCCGCTGCCGCCCGCCGCCGTCGGGGGGCGGTGGACCGGTGCGTCCGGCCGGTGTCCGGCGCGCTCGGGCATGCTCAATACGGTCACGGGTCTTCTCCACGCACTCGTTGGCTGAGTCACAGGTTCTGAATGGGCCGGTGCGGCGGGCGACATCGAACGGGCCGTCAGTGCGGAGTCCTGCCAAGCCAATTCCGCCACCCGGCTGGACTAACGGAACTCCTGTGGCCGCGCCGGAACGACAGTGGCTGGCTAACGTCGAAACGTCTGTCCCCACCACTGTTCGAGGAGCTGGAACATGAAAAAGCTTGCCGCCCGCGGGTTCGCCACCGCGGTGCTCGCCGTCGCCGCGACGATTCCGCTGGCCACATCGGCCGGAGCCGTGACGCCGACGACCGCATCCGCTGTCGCACCGGCGGCCGCAGCAGCGACGCAGCTGCACCCGTGCGGCTACGACCCCCACTGCTGGGACTACTGGCACTACCACCACCACGGTGTGGGCCTCGGCCTGGGAGTGGGCCTGCTGGTCTGACGTCCGGCTCATCGTGTACGCCCCCGGCAGCGAATCCCACTCGCCGCCGGGGGTCGCCGGTCTCCCGGGCAGGTCAGCGGCGCAGGCTGCGCACCGGCACCAGGGCGTGGGCGCTCGCTTCGAGGAGCGTCTCGTCGGAGACGTAGGCGCTCAGGGACTCTTCGTCCACGGGCTCGCCGGGAACCGCGGCGGGCCAGGCCCGGGTCGAGCCGATGAGGTAGACCTGGCCGCGTTCGCGCGCCGCCTGTTCCCACTCGGCGGGCACGGCGCACTGCACCTTCATGGAGGCGAGCGTCAGGGCCGCCTGTCCGGCCTCCACCAGCAGGGAGATGGGGCTGCGGGGCTGCTTGGCGAGATCCAGCTGTTCCCCGAACCGCAGGCCCAGGCCGGTGAGCATGGCGTTCATCGCCTCACCACTGGCGTCGGCTCCGTCCTTGCCGTCCCCGAGGGGATAGAGCAGCAGGAAGGGGGTGCTGGGGTCCTCGGCGTCCGGGTCACTGGCCCACGGGAGGACGACGACCGTTCCCAGAAGGGAGGTCTGGGGCATGGCGGTTGCTACGGAAGCTGAACTCATAAAGCGCGATGCTAATGCCGTGAGCAGCCTGCTCCAATTCCGTCACCCGGTCGGACGGGAACACCGGGAAAAGGGCTCCAGAGGCCCTCGATAATCCGTCCATACGTACGAGCGCACATCATTCGGTTCGATAGAGGTCGGTGTCCGGGCAGGCAGAACAGATACGACAGGCATTCGTTGTCCCAGACGGCACGTTCTTTTTCGTGCCTGGCTGGGGCCGGAGTATCTCCGGCGCCTGCGACACGGTGGGTTCAGGCAGGAGGTCCAGTGGAGGAACGGACAGAGCGGCATGCGTCAGCGACTTCGAGCACCTCGGTTCAGAGCGTTTCCCGGCGAGCGGCGTTGCGGACGGCCTTCGTCCTCGCCGTCTGCGCGGGCACGGGCGGCGCACTCGCCCGGATCGTCGACGCCCCCGGGGCACCGGCGGGCGGCACGCGGGGCCAAGGACGACCCGGATCGGCACGCAGCACGGTCTTCGACGAGACGTACCGGGGACACCGGCTCCAGGGCTACTCCGCACACGCGCGGGGAGGCGGCCCCCACCCCGTCGTGGAGGCGTATATCGACGGGCGTCCGCTGCATCTGATGCGGTGTGCGGGAGGCGGCTACCTGAGCCCGCTGGACCACTACGAGTCCTACCCCACGGCCCGGGAGGCGGCGCGCGCCGCCGCGGTGGAGCTGGGGACGACGAAGCTGGCGACGGGCACTGCTCACGGTGGAGCAGGGCGGGGAGAGGCCCATGGTGTACACGCGTAAGAACCAGCGCGACCTGACGCGCACGGAGCGCAAGAAGTTCGTGAGCGCCGTACTGGCCCTGAAGAAGAAGGGGATCTACGACGACTTCGTGCGCACGCACATCGAGTACTACACGGCGGACGGCGACAGCGGTCTGCGCGCGGCCCACATGGCGCCCTCGTTCCTGCCGTGGCACCGCAAGTTCCTGCTGGACTTCGAGAACGAGCTGCGCAGGATCGACCCGACGGTCTCGGTGCCCTACTGGGACTGGACGGAGGACAACACGCCGACCGCCTCGATCTGGGGCGAGGACTTCATGGGCGGCAACGGCAGGCGCGGGGACCACCAGGTGATGACCGGGCCCTTCGCCCATCGCGGCGGGCACTGGGACATCACGGTGAGCGTCACCGAAGGGCGCTTCCTGACGCGGGACTTCGGCCGTCCCGCGCAGCCCGTGAACCTGCCCACCAGGGAAGAGCTGGAGTGGGCGATCAACGATCCGCTCTACGACTCCGCGCCGTGGAACTCCACGAGCCCCGACGGGTTCCGCAACAAGCTGGAGGGCTGGAGCCGGGGGTTCGGCGCCGACCGGTGGCGCAACCACAACCGGGTGCACCGCTGGGTGAGCGGTCTGATGCTCGGCGGGGCGTCCGTCAACGACCCCGTCTTCTGGCTGCACCACTCGTTCATCGACGCCGTCTGGTCGCACTGGCAGAAGCTGAACCCGGGGGCCGTCTACCTCCCCGAGCGCGCGTCCGGCGGCAAGGTGGTGGGCCGCCACGAGCCGATGCCGCCGTGGGACACGACGCCCGCGTCGATGTGGGACCACAGCCGCGTCTACCGGTACGCCTGACGTACGGCGCCGGATCCCTCCCCCGTACACGTGCGGAGGGCATGCGAACGGCCCGCGGCATCGCCGCGGGCCGACCGCGGGTTCGTCCCGAGGAGACCGCGTCCCGCTGGGGGAAGCGCCCGGGGAGCGATCAGCCCCCGTAGCCGCCATCGGCGTCGCTGTTCGAGCACGCGTTGCCGAACGCCGGGTTCAGCAGGCCGATCACGTTGACCGTGTTGCCGCAGAGGTTGACCGGGACGTGGACCGGAACCTGCACGCTGTTGCCGGAGCCGACGCCGGGCGAGTTCGTGGCCGCACCCTGAGCGCCCGCGTCGGCCATGGCCACGCCGGCGCCGGCGAGCGCGAGGGCGCCGGTCCCGGCCAGGACCGCCACCGCGTTGGTGATGCGAGACATCAAATTCTCCTTCGTTGCGAAAAGTGACCGCAGGTTCGCAGTCACTCTCCTATAACGCGTTGACAATGCCGGGGTAACGGCCGAGTGCGGCCGCGGGGTCACCGGGGACGGATATGTTCAGGGCGCCCTCCGGTATTCGGGACCGGATTGCGGGCCGTTCAGACGGCCGACTCGACCCCCAGGTCCGAGACGAAGTCGCCGCGCAGGGCGGGGGTCAGCAGCGCGGCCTCGGGGAGCCTCACCTCGGGCAGCCCCAGCTTCTCGGCGCTGGGGGCGAGCGGGCGGCCGAGGGAGGCGCCCGGGGTCTGCGTGGTCAGCTCGGACGCCGGGGTGGTGACCAGGGCGCGGCCCAGGTCGTTCTCGTCGTCCAGGCCGGAGGGCAGCGGCGCGGAGAGGACCGTCGAGGGCAGCTCGCTGGTGATCGGCGTCCGCGGCAGCATCAGCTCGGGGGTGGCCGACTCCTCGCCGCCGGGGTGCTCGTGCCGGACCTCGGGGGTGCCGGGGACGGGCACGGGGACGCCGGTCTCCAGGGTCGGCGGAGCCATCGGCAGGGCTGGCGCGAGGCCCTGCAGGGGAACGATCACGGGGGCTTCCGTCGCCATCGCGGGGGCGGCGACGGCGGCGGAGGCGAGGGACGCGGCGAGCATTCCCAAACCGGCAATCGCTTTGAGCTTCATTCTCTTAACCTTTCACGCGGACGGTGTTCGGGCTGTCTGCCGTGACAACGAGCGGGACCCGGAAAGGAGTACTTGATTAGCCGGAGTGCAGTAATGCGTCACCCGAATCGGAGCCCGTACAAACGGATTGGCTCCGCGGCGGGGCCGCGGAGCCAATCCGTTCGTGCGGGCCGACCAGGCGTACTCCGTCAGCTGTTGGCGGCCTGGTTGCCGAAGGCAGGGTTGAGTCCGCCGATCACGTTCCCGGTGTTGCCCGTGGCGTTCACCGGGACGTGCACCGGGAGCTGGCCGAGGTTGCCCGAGCCGGCCCCCGGCGAGTTCGAGGTGGCGCCCTGCGCCGTGGCGCCGTTGCCGTCCATGGCGAGCGCGGTGCCCGACGCGGCACCCGCGGCCATGCCCGCGGCGGCGATGACGAGAGCGGCCTTCTTGGCGGTCTTCATTTCCCTGACCCTTCCCTTGGATGCGTGCACAAAAAGCCTATGGACGCACCGGCAACGGCCGCCGTACAACACGGTGAGGGCCTGCCAATTACCTCGATCAGCGCATTGCGGCGGGAATTGCCGACGGGAAAGGCGCCCGGTGTTCCGCCGGGTCAGGAGAGGGGCAGGCCGCCCAGCAGCGGCACGGCGCTGCCGGTGCTGCCCAGGCTCTCGGCCGTCTGCTTGACGTCGCCCACCACCGGGGCGTCCGTCAGGTCGGACTGGATCATGTCGGCGTCCATGTGGCTGCTCAGCGTGTCGACGGCGCCGGTCAGGCTGGTCGGGGTGAGACTGGCCGGGGCGACGGCGTCGGCAGCCATGGCGGGCGCGGCGGCACCGAGGGCCATGACCGATCCGGCGACGACGGCGGCAACCTTCATGGGCTTCATGAAACGATTCCTTTACTTGTTGGCAAGTGGCGTTGTTCGCAGGAGCGTTGAGGTTCCCGCAAGGCGCTCTTGCCTTCTGTAACGAGCCCCCGGCGCTGCGGAAACTCCACAGTCGAAGAATCTGCTCCCATACACCCGGATGACAGGTTCCGGTCCTATTCTCGGAACAATGCGGCGGGGCGCGGACACATGAAGGTGCCGTGCCCGCGCTGTGGTTCGCGCGGGCACGGCACCGGGGTACGGATCAGTTGGCGCCCGGGAGCTTCGGCACCGCCGGGACCGGCAGACCGGTGTCGGGCAGCTTCGGGGTCTCGGGCAGGGCGGGGGTCTCGGGGACCTTCGGGGTCTCGGGCAGGGCAGGGGTTTCGGGGAGCTTCGGCGTCTCGGGGAGCTTCGGCGTCTCGGGCAGGCCCGCGCCGGGGACCTTGGGGAGCTCGGGCATGCCGGGCAGCTGCGGAGTGGGCAGTCCGCCGGAAAGCACCGTGGCGACCACGAAGTTGACCAGCGCGTTGACCGTGGCCTGGGCCTGGGCGAGCGCCCCGGTGGCGTCCCCCTTCGTGACGGCGGCCAGGAGGGCGGCGACGCTCTTCTGCACGGTGGCCAGTGCGTCGTCCTTGAGGTCCGCGGGGGTACCGGGCTTGGGCCCCTCGGCCCGGAGCAGAGCCTTCGGCAGGGGCAGCGCGGGTACGGCGGCCGCCTCGGGCAGCGCGGGCACCGCCGGGGCGGCGGCGGGGACGGCGGGCGTCTCCGGAAGCGCGGCGGGAACGGCCGGTGCGGCCGGAAGCGCGGCGGGTACGGCGGGGACGGCGGGGGTCTCCGGAAGCGCCGCGGGAACGGCCGGGAGCACGGCCGGGACGGCGGGCGTCTCCGGAAGCGCGACGGGGACGACCGGGAGCGCCGCGGGTGCGGCCGGGAGCGCGGGGGTCTCCGGGAGAGCGGCGGGCTTCTCGGCTTCGGCGGCGGGCTTTTCGGGCGCCGCTTCGACCGCCGGCTTTTCCGGTGCGGCGGGCTTCTCGGGTACGGCTTCCGCCGCGGGCTTTTCCGGCACCGCGGGAACCGCGGGATTTTCCGGTACGGCCGGGACCGCGGGCTTTTCCGGGATCGGCAGGCCGGTCTCGGGGAGCTTAGGGGTCTCTGGGACGGCTGGGGTTTCCGGGACTGTCGGGGCTGCCGGGATTTCAGGTACTGCCGGGGCCTCAGGGACAGTCGGGGTTTCGGGAAGTGACGGGGTTTCCGGTACCGCCGGGGTTTCCGGGACCGCAGGGGCCGCCTTCTTCACCTCCTCGACGGCCTTCTTCACCGCCTCGGCGTGCTTCGCCACCTCCTCGGGGCCGAGCTTGTGGCCGTCCGCCTTGAGCGCGGCCTCCAGCAAGTCGGTTACGGGGCCGAGGAGTCCGCCCACTTCACCGAGCGTCTGAGCCTGGCTCAGGAGTGCCTCCGCTCCGGGGGCGGGCGCTCTGAAGGCCGAGGAGGGGGGTCGGGACTGGGCGTGGGCGACAGCGGGGGCGGCTGCTCCGAGCGTCAGGGTGGCGCAGACCATTGCCGCCGCGACACGGCTGGATGCCTTGAAACGCATGGTTTTCCTTTTCTCCGCGAGTCGGGGGGACTAGGCATCACCGTGCGTTTCGGGTTGTGGGGGCGCAAAGGGAAAGAAGTTGGCCATACCAAGTAACCATTGCGCCATGTGGGTGCAAGTGCCCCACTGACCTGCGTAAACCGCCCGCGACGAGCGGGAGTTGCGGCTTTTTCGGCTGCCGCCGAACGAGTGATTCGCACGCGGGTACGAGCAAGGCCGGGGTGCTGACGCCGTTCAGGTCAGCACTCCGGCCCGGGACCGATCCTCGCGCCTGCGCGAGCGGGTTCAGCTCAAGGTCAGCTGTTGGCGCACTGGTTGCCGAAGGCCGGGTTCAGCACACCGATGACGTCGACGGTGTTGCCGCAGACGTTGACCGGGACGTGCACCGGGACCTGGCCCAGGTTGCCCGACAGCACGCCGGGGGACTGCGTGGCCGCACCCTGGGCGCCCGCGTCCGCCATGGCGACGCCGGAGGCACCGGCGAGGGAGGCGGCGACGGCACCGGTCAGGACGGCGGCCTTGGCAATACGAGACATGAGATCTCTCCAGGAGGATGGAAACGATGGAGAAGCCGACCGCGAAGGTCGGCTCTTGATGAGAACGCGGGACCCCGGAGCCGGTTGCGCTACCAAACGGGTGAACCGCGAACCGCGGCCCGCCGGGGCGGCCCGGCCGTCCGCGGGCGCCCGGCGCGGAGGCCCGTTCCCGCCCGGCCGCCGAGGCCCGCGAGGGGCGCCGCGCCGGTGCCCGGCGTCATCAGAAGCTTGACGATTCGCTTCTTCCAAGCAGGGCCCTTTCGGGTTTCGGGGCGCGGATCGTGCCCGAAACCAGGGGCCGGGCGTTAGGGATACGACAGATAGACCGGCCGGGCGGTAATCACACTGAGCGGAGGAATGTTGGGCTATAACGTTCTCTGGCATTCCCCGCGGACCCCCCGGACGTACACGCATTGGCTCGGCCTGTTTTCCACGCCGGGCTTCTTGAGCACGGGCTTTTCCCTTTTTCGCGGAATGAAATGAGGCAGAGTGCGCCCCCAGCGGCCCTCCGATGCGACGGATTACACCGTCCTGCATGTCGTCCAGCCCGGCGAGGGCGGCGTGGCGCGGGTGGTGCTGGACCAGGTGGCGGCGCAGACCGCCCTGGGTCTCACCGTGGTCCTCGCCTGTCCGGCGGGGACGCGGCTGGCCGAGGAAGCCGCCCGGCTGGACTGCGCGTTGGTGCCGTGGCCCGCGGTCCGCAGCCCGGCGCGCCGGTTGGTGCGCGAGGGCCGGTCGCTCGCCCGGATCGTCGCGTCGGTGCGGCCTGACGTGGTGCACGCGCACAGCGCGAAGGCGGGCCTGGTGGCCAGGGCGGTGCTGCGCGGCCGGGTGCCGACCGTCTTCCAGCCGCACGCCTGGTCGTTCGAGGCCGCCGACAGCCGGGTGTGCGCCCTGGCGCTGCGCTGGGAGCGGTGGGCCGCGCGCTGGACGCACCGGGTGGTGTGCGTCAGCGAGGCCGAGCGGCGCAGGGGCGAGCGGGCCGGGATCAGGGCTCCTTGGTCGGTGGTGCTCAACGGGGTCGACCTCGACCGGTTCGCGGTGGACACCGACGTACGGGGCGCGCGGCGGGAGTTGCCCGCGCTGGCGGCGCTGCCCGACGACGCGCTCACGGTGGTGTGCGTGGGGCGGCTGTGCCTCCAGAAGGGGCAGGACACCTTGCTCGACGCGTGGCCGCGGGTCGTGGAGCGGTTCCCCGGGGCCCACCTGGTGCTCGTCGGGGACGGTCCTGACGAGGCGGCGCTGCGCCGCGCGGCCCCCGCTTCGGTGACGTTCGCGGGCGCGGTCGACGACACGGCGCCCTGGTACCGCGCGGCCGACCTGGTGGTGCTCCCCTCCCGGTGGGAGGGGCTCGCGGTGGCCCCGTTGGAGGCCATGGCCACGGGCCGCGCGCTGGTGGTCACCGACGTGGACGGGGCCAGGGAGAGCCTGCCCCCTGAGCAGCACGCGCTGAGCCTGGTGCCACCGGACGACCCCCTCGCCCTGGCGAAGGCCGTGACGCGGCTGCTGGAGCGGGCCGATCTGCGTTCCGCACAGGGCGAGTCGGGCCGTCGTCACGTCGTCGGCCAGTTCGATGTGCGGCGCTCAGGCGCGGCCGTTGCAGAGGTCTACCGCGAGGTGACCTGCGGACCCCACACGGGCAGGGAGCTCGTTTCCCCGTGACTACAGACAGCTCGCGCATGCCGTCGCAGAGCACCTTCGTGCCCTCCGTGGCCCCGCAGCGGGCGCGCCGTACGTCCCGCAGGGTGCTCCCGGCCAGACCGCAGACGCCCGCCGCTTCCACGGCCGCGCCCCTCATCGCCGCGGACTGCACGGCGGTGCTCCTGGCCGGGACGGTGCTGGAGGAGGCCCAGCGCGGCGGCGCCCTGCTGTTGCAGCTGACGGTGCTCGCGGTGCTGCTCAACGTCCAGGCCCGGCTCTACCGGGACCGGGTCCTGCCCAGCGTCCTGGACGAACTGCCCGTGCTGGCCGGCCGGATCGCCGTGGTGTGGTGCGGGGCCGCCGCGCTGAGCGCGCGCGGGCCCCTCGCGGGCCGCGTGGACCTCGCGGACGTCGCGGGCACCGCCTCCGTACACCTGGCCGTGGTGTGTTCCCTGCGGTGGGTCATCTTCGCGCGGCGGCGGCGCAGACTGCGGGCGCGGCCCCGGTCGGCGCTGGTGCTGGGGACCGTCCCGGCCGCGCAGCGGGTGTGCGCGCTGCTCGGGCAGCACCCGGAGTACGGGCTGCGCCCGGTGGGGACCGTGGCCTGGGGCAAGGGGGCCGCTCAGCAGGCGGCCGAGGGCTCGGCGCTGCCCGTGCTGACGTCGGAGGCGGAGATGCTCCGCGCGATCATCCAGAACAGCGTGCGCGACGTGCTGTTCGCGCCCGCGGAGGGCGAGCAGGACCGTACGGGCATGATCGAGCTGCTGCACCGGTACGGCTGCACGGTGTGGCTGCTCGGCGCCCCGGTTCCCGGGCAGGGCACGGCGGTTCCCGGGCAGGGCACGGCGCCGCGGATGGGCGCGCACCTGTGGGGGTACGGGTTCCGGCGTCTCGAACCGCCGTCGGGCGACCGTCCCGGGCTGAAGGCCAAGCGGGCCCTGGACGCGGCCGCCGCCGGTCTGCTGCTGGTGTGCGTCCTGCCGCTGCTGCTGGTGTGCGCGGCGGCCGTGCGGCTCTCGGACGGCCCCGGGGTGCTCTTCCGGCAGGAGCGGGTGGGCCAGCACGGGCGGCTGTTCGTGCTGTTGAAGTTCCGTACGCTGCGCCCGGCCGACGACCGGGAGGCGAACACCAAGTGGAGCGTCGCCCACGACGCCCGGATGAGCCCGGTGGGGCGGTTCCTGCGGCGCTCCTCGCTGGACGAGCTGCCGCAGTTGTGGAACGTGGTGCGAGGTGACATGAGCCTGGTGGGGCCGCGGCCCGAGCGCCCGTACTTCGTGGCCCAGTTCAGCCGGGCCTACCCCGGGTACGCGGCGCGGCACCGGATGACGGTCGGGCTGACCGGGCTCGCGCAGGTGAACGGCCTGCGGGGCGACACCTCCATCGAGGAGCGGTGCCGCTTCGACAATCACTACATCGACCAGTGGTCGTTGTGGCAGGACATGTGCATCCTCCTGCGGACCGCGTTGTCCCTGATCCGCCCGACGGGCAGCTGATGGCGACGGCGAGCGGCGTCGTCCACCACTCCCCCGCAGGCCGGTACGGTCCGTGGCCGTCCCGGCTGCGGGCCGTGGCGCCGTTGGCGCCCCTGCTGGCCCTGATCGCGCTGCTGATGGCGCCGGTGGCCGACGGCGCCTCGGGCGGTGCGACGCTCGCGGACGCCGCGTCGGGCGTCGTCGTCGTGCACTGCGCGCTGCGGCTGCTGCGGCGGCGCAGCCGGCCCCTCTCCCCCACCGCGGCCCTGGTGCTGGGCCTGCCGGTGCTGGGCATCTGCCTGGCCTGCGTCACGTCGGCCGACCCCTGGGCGAGCCTGCCGGGCGTCGGGCGCTACCTCCAGGTCTTCGTGCTGGTGCCGACGGCTGTACTGCTGCTGGTGCGCACCCGGCGGGACTTCGCGGTGGTGGCGTGGGCGCTGGTCGCCCTCGCGCTGGGACAGGGCGCGATCGGGGTCGGGCAGTTCCTGACCGGTACGGGCGCCTCGTACATGGGCTCGGAAGTCCGCGCGGTGGGGACCTTCGGCGCGTCCGACGTGATGGGGATGTCGACCGTCGTGTCGTACGGCCTCGTGGTCGCCGTCGGCCTGGCGCTGGGACTCGGCCGCGACGACGGCGCGGCCTCCCGCAGGGCCGCGCTGGTCTGCGCGGTGCTGCTGGTGGTGCCGCTGGTGCTGTCGTTCAGCCGGGGCGCGTGGATCGCGACGGTCGTGGCGTGCGCGCTCCAGCTGCTGCTGTCGGGCGGGCGCAGGGCGGTGCGGGTGCTGGCGACGGTCGCGGCGCTCGGGGTGGTGCTGGTGCTGGGCCTGGGGGTGGGCTCCTCGATGGTCAAGGAGCGGGCGGCGAGCATCTCGCAGGTCTCGGGCGCGCCCGACCAGTCGGTGACGGACCGGTACACGATGTGGGCCGCGGCCGTACGGATGTGGGGCGACGATCCGGTGACCGGGGTGGGGCTCAAGGGCTTCCCCCAGTACCGCGACAGCAACGCCTCGTTGGCGCTGTCGGCGGGCAGCGACACCGCGGGGGCCGGGCAGGCGTTCAAGAAGCAGCCGCTGCTGTCGCCGCACAACATGTACCTGCTGGTCCTCGGCGAGCAGGGCCTCGTGGGGCTCACGGCCCTGGCGGGCAGTTGGGCCGCGCTGCTCGTGCTGGCGCTGCGGCGGCTGCCGGGCGCGGTGCGCACGGGCCGGGACGCGCACTGCGCGCTGGTCGCGCTGGGGCTGCTGGTCTGGCAGCTGGTGGACTTCGCGTACGCGGACATCGGCGGTCCCTCGACGGTGCTGACGTCCGTGGTGCTGGGGCTCGCGGCCGCCTGGGCGCTGCGCGGGCGGGCCGGGGAGCCGGGGGCGCTCCGTGGGTGACGGGCAGTCACCGGCCGCCCGCACGGGGCGGGTTCCGGTCCGCAGCCGGGTTCCGGAGCAGGCGTCCCCGGGCGGTGCGGCGTCGGCCGCGCAGGGCGGGCGGCGGCCCGGGTGGCTGGCGCGCGCGGCCCTGCTGACGGCGGTGCTGACCGCGGCGGGGGCGCTGCTGGGGCTCGTACGGGACCAGACGCTGGCGCACGTGTTCGGGGCGGGCGGCGAGACCGACGCGTTCCTGGTGGCGTGGACGGTGCCGGAGTTCGCCTCCACGCTGCTCATCGAGGAGGCGATGGCGCTGCTGCTGGTCCCGGCGTTCAGCCGGGCGCTGGCACGCCGGGACGTCTTCGGCGCGGCGGACGGGGATCCGGTGCGGCGGCTGCTGCGGGGCACGCTGCCGCAGCTGGCGCTGGTCACGGGGGCGGTGGCGGCGCTCGTGGTGTGGGCGGCGCCCGTGCTGGTGCGGGTGCTGGCGCCGGGGCTGCCGCAGCCGCAGCTGGCGACGGACTGCACGCGGCTCACGGCGACCTGTGTGTTCACCTTCGCGCTGACGGGGTACTTCAGCGCCGCGCTGCGGGCCCACGGCCGGTACCTTCCGCCTGCGCTGATCTACGTGGCGTACAACGTGGGCATCATCTCCACCCTGTTGCTGGCCGGCGGCAGCGGCGGGGTGCGGATGGCGGCGGCCGGGGTGGCGATCGGCGGGCTGCTGATGGCGGCGGTCCAGGCGCCCGCGCTGTGGCGCGTGCTGCGCAGGCCGCCGCAGGCCGCCGAGCCCCCATCGGCGGGGGCCGCGCGGCCCTCGGATCCTGGCGCGGGGCCGGTGTTCGCGGTGGCGCTGGTGGCGCCCGTGGTGGTCTTCGCGGTGTTCCGGCAGTCGCAGGTCCTGGTCGAGCGGTTCCTGGCGTCGCCGCTGCCGGAGGGCGCGATCTCGCACCTGAACTACGCGCAGAAGGTCGCGCAGCTGCCGATGGTCCTGTCGCTGATGCTGTGCACGGTCAGCTTCCCCGTGGTGGCGCGGGCGCTGGCCGCGGGGCAGCCGGGCCTCGCACAGCGCCGGATGGAGCGCGACCTCGTGGCGGCCGCCGCGATCGTGCTGGTGGGGACGGCCGTGGTGATCGCGGCGGCCCCGCAGATCATCGGCCTGCTGTTCCAGCGCGGCGCGTTCGACGCGCGGGACACGGCCGCGACGGCGGCCATCATGCGGGTGTACGCGCTGGGGCTGCTGGGCCAGACGCTGGTCGGGGCGCTCACCCGCTGCTACTTCTCGGCGGCCAGACCGCTGTGGTACCCGGCGGTGGCGATGCTCGCGGGCATCGCGGTGAACGTCGTCTGCGGGGTCGTCACCGCGGGCTGGTGGGGCGCCGCGGGCATCGCGGCGGCCAACGCGCTGGGCATCAGCACGACGGCGGTGCTGCTGCTGTGCGGCGTGCGCCGCCACGGCATACCGCTGGCGACCGGCGACATCTGCCGCAGCCTGGCCAGGCTGGCCGTCGCCGCGGTGGCCGCCACCGCGGCGGGCACGCTCGCCGCGGGCGTGCCGGACGGTTCCCCGGCCGCCATCGCCCTGGCCGCCGTCGCCGCCGCCGCGGCCTTCCTGACGGTCGCCTCGCTGGTCGGGGCCACCGAGGTTGTCTCTCTGCTCGCTTCCGTTTCCCGAAGGCTTGCCCATGTCGCACGCAGCCCGTTCCTTGGCCAGAGCCGTACGTCAGGTGCCCCGGACCCCGATGTGGATCGGGATGTACCACTCGATCGACGACCCCACCCATGACCCGTACCGGGTGACCGTCTCGCCCGACCGCTTCGAGCAGCAGCTGCTGTGGCTGCGGCGGCGCGGGCTGCGCGGGGTGAGCATGCGCGAGCTGCTGCGCGCGCACGCCCGCGGCCGGGCGGCCGGTCTGGTCGGGCTGACCTTCGACGACGGCTACCGCGACTTCCTGGCGCACGCGGTGCCGCTGCTGCGCCGCTACGGCTGCACGGGCACCGTCTTCGTGCTGCCTGGGCTGCTCGGCAAGGACAACTCCTGGGACGCGAAGGGGCCGCGCAAGGCGCTGCTGACCGTCGACGAGGTGCGGCAGGCGGCGGACGCCGGGATGGAGATCGCCTCGCACGGCCTGCACCACGTGTCGCTGCCGACCTCGGACGGGGCGACGCTGCGGGCGGAGACGGTCGACAGCAGGGTGGCGCTGCGCCGGATGATCGGGGTGCCGGTGGACGGGTTCTGCTATCCGTACGGGCACCTGGACGCGCGCGCGGTGAAGGCGGTGCGCGACGCCGGTTACTCGTACGCCTGCGCGGTGGACCCCAAGGGCCTGTCCAGCGTGTTCGCGCTGCCGCGCGCCCACATCGACCAGCGGGACAACAGGTTCCGGCTGTTCGCCAAGCACAAGTTGCACCGGGTGCGCAGAACCGCGCCGACGGATCTGAAGCGGCAAGGGCGGGGGGCGGTTCAGCCATGAGGGTGCTGCACGTGATCACGGGGCTGGGGATCGGCGGCGCCGAGCAGCAGTTGCGGCTGCTGGCCTCGCGGATGCCGACGCAGACGCGGGTGCTGGCGCTGACCAACCCCGGCAAGGTGGCGGACGGGCTGCGCGCCGACGGAGTGCCGGTGGCCCACCTGGGGATGGAGGGCAACCGCGACCTGTCCGTGCTGCCCCGGCTCGTACGGCTGATCAGGCGCGGGCGCTACGACGTGGTGCACACCCACCTGTACCGGGCGTGCGTCTACGGGCGGCTCGCCGCGCGGCTGGCCGGGGTGCCGGCCGTCGTCGCCACCGAGCACTCGCTGGGCGGCAGCCAGATCGAGGGCAGGCCGCTCAGCGCGGGGACGCGGGGGCTGTACCTGGCCAGTGAGCGGCTCGGGCAGTGCACGGTGGCCGTCTCCCCCTCTGTGGCGCGGCGCCTGGAGGACTGGGGCGTGGACGGGGCGCGGATCAGGGTGGTGCCCAACGGCATCGACGCGGGGCGCTTCGCCTTCGACCCGGAGCAGCGGGCGGCGGCGCGGCGGCGGCTGGGGATCGCGCCGGACGCGTTCGTGGTGGGCGGGGTGGGGCGCCTGGCGGCGGGCAAGCGGTTCGACCTGCTGGTGCGGGCGGTGGCGCGGGTGCCCGACGCGCACCTGGTGCTGGTGGGCGAGGGCGACGAGCGCGTACGGCTGCTGCGGGCGGCGCAGAAGCACGGGGTGCGCCGCCGGGTCGTCCTGACGGGTGCCTGCGCGGACCCGCCGGAGCCGGGCGCGCCCGCGGGCAGCGGCCTGCCCGCGCTGCTCGCCGCGATGGACGTGTTCGTGTCGACCTCCCCCGACGAGGCGTTCGGGCTCGCGGTCGTCGAGGCGCTGGCCGCGGGGCTGCCCGTGCTGTACGCGGCGTGCCCGGCGATCGCCGACCTGCCGCGCGACGCGGTGCCCGCCGCGCGGCCCATCAGCGGTGACCCCGATGAACTCGCCTCCTTGTTGCGGAAGTTCGCGGCCGAGCGGCCCGCCCGCAGGCCGGTGGCCGACGGGGTGCTGCGCTACGACATCGCCCACAGCACCCGGCAGTTGATGTCGCTGTACGAGGACGTCCTCCAGCGGACCGTCTCTTCTTCGAAGTGAGGTATGGATGAACCAGGAATCCGGACCGACGCAGCACCGGAGGACCGGCGGCGCCGCGCGGGCGTGGTCGCGGCGCGCGGTGTGGCTGCTGCCCGGGGCGATCGCGCTGGGGTCCTTGTCCGGGCTCGTGTACGGGGTGGTGAAGGCGCCGCAGTACGCGGCGACGAGCTACGTCGTGGTGGTGCCCGCCGAGAAGGGGGACGCGTCGGCCGCGCTGGGCTTCGCGCAGGCGTACGGGCGGGTCGCGATGGACGTGGCGGTGACGGGCGACGCGGCGGTCGCGGCGCGGGTGCCGGTGGCGACGCTGCGCGCCGGAGTCCAGGCGGCGACGTCGCCCGACGCCCCGATGATCTCGTTCACGGCCCGCTCGGAGGACCCGGGCCGCGCGGTGGAGATGGCCGACGCGGTGGCGCGCGCGGTGGTCACCAACAGCTCGCTGACCCAGGGCAGTACGGGCGTGAAGGTGCTCAACTTCTCCCGAGCCACGAAGCCCACCGAGCCGGTGTCGCCGTCCGTCGCGGTGTCGGTGCTGGTCGGCGGCTGCGCGGGCGGGCTGCTGGGCGGGCTCGGGCTGCTGGTGCGGCCCCGCCGCGAGCCCGACGAGCCGTACGCGGCGGTGCCGGGGCCCGCACAGGCGGGTGCCGTACAGGCAGGTGCCGTACAGGCCCAGTCGGCCCCGGCGCAGACCGCGCCCGCGCAGGCCCCCGTGCGGAAGGCGTCCTCGCAGAAGGAGCCCGTGTGAGCGCGCCCGTGACGGCGGGCACGTCGGCGGACGAAGCGACGGGCGCGGCGACGGGCGCGGCGCTGTCGCCGTGCACGGTGACGGTGTGCCGGGACGGCGCGGAGTTCGGGGCGCTCGCCGAGGAGTGGCAGCGGCTGTGCCGCGCCTCGCCGACGGCGACTCCGTTCCAGCACCACGCCTGGCTGTACTCGTGGTGGCGGTCGTACGGAACGGCCGGGCGGCTGCGGTTGGTGCTGGTGCGGCACGAGGGGCGGCTGGTGGGGGCCGCGCCGCTGCACCGGACGGGCAGCATGGTGCTGGCACCGCTCGGCGGCGGCATCACGGACTTCTGCGACGTGCTGCTCGACGAGGAGTGCGCGGGCGCGGCCGAGGCCCTGGCGGCGGGACTCGCCCGGCTCGCCGGATCCGCCGTGGTCGACTTCCGCGAGGTGCGGCCCGGCGCGGCGCTGGAGCGCGTACGGGAGGTGTGGCGCGGACCTTCGCGGGTGCTGCCCGACTCGGTCTGCCTCGAACTGCCAGCCGTACCGATGGAACGGCTGGTGGAGCGGCTGCCCTCGTCCCGGGCCCAGCGCACCCGCGCCAAGCTGCGCAAGCTGGACGCCGCGGGCGTCGTCCACCGCGACGTGGGCGCGGCCGAGGTGCCGCAGGCCCTGGACCGGCTGCTGGAACTGCACAGGCGCCAGTGGCAGGGGCGCGGCGTGACGGCGGAGCACCTGAGCGCGCGGTTCGCGGACCACCTGCGGCGCGCGGTGGCGCCGATGGTCGCGGGGGGCGACGCGCGGGTGACGGAGTTCAGCCTCGACGGTCGGGTGGTGGCCGCCGATCTGACGCTGGTGTCGCCCCGACTGTCGGGCGGCTACCTGTACGGGGCCGATCCGGTGCTGCGCTCGATGAAGCTGGACGTGGCGACGATGCTGCTGCGGCACGGGGCGCGGGAGGCGGGCGCCGGGGGCAGCGCCACGCTGAGCATGCTGCGCGGCACGGAACCGTACAAGGACCACTGGTGCCCCGAGACGGTGGGCAACCGGCGGATCCTGCTGGCCGGGCGGCGCACGGCGCCGCTGCTGGCCCTGCTGGTGGCGCGGGCCCGCGGCCGCGCCTGGGCCGCGGACACCGCCCGGGACTGGGCGTGGGTGCGCGGACTGCGCGGGGGCGGCCGCACCGGCTGAGGGCCGGCGCGGCCGCCTCCGACGGGCGGGTCAGCGGGTCAGCGCCACTTGTCCCACCAGTCGAAGCGCAGGCACAGCTTGCCGCCCATCCAGTACTCGACCCAGGAGCCGAGCTCCAGCGGTACGCAGTTCGGCGGCCTGTTGGGCTGCACGGGCGGCTTCGTGGGCTCGACCGGCGGCTTCGTCGGCTCGGGCTCCTTGGAGAGCATCGCGCGGAACACCTTGGACGACTCGGGGTTCTCGTCGCACTGCCAGACGCCGTGCGGACAGTAGTCGGAGATGGTCTGGTAGAGCGGCTTGTGCTCCTCGATCCACTTCAGCATGCCCCGCATGTACTCGGGGTTGTCGCCCTGCCGGAACAGGCCCCACTCGGGGAACGAGATGGGCTTGTCGTGCGCGGCGGCGAAGTCGACGTGGTGCTGGAGCCCGTACGGCTCGCTGATCTGCTCCTCGAAGCTGCGGTCGGGCGGCTGGTCGTAGGAGTCCATGCCCAGGATGTCCACGACGTCGTCGCCCGGGTAGCACTCCGTCCACGGGATGGCGTCGCGGCCCCTGCTGGGGGTGAAGTCGAACTTGAACTTCTGGCCGGGGACCGCGCGCATGGCGGTGACGATCCGCTTCCAGTACGTCTTCCACGCCTCGGGGTCGGGCGCGCAGCGGTGCGTGTAGGTGGTGCCGTTCATCTCCCAGCCGAGGACGACGACGGTGTCGGGCACCCCGAGGTCGACCAGGCGCTGCGCGAGGGCCCTGAAGTGGTGGTCGTAGTCGCCCGCGGCGCCGTCGCGCAGCCACCGCCGCACGAGGAAGTCGGGGACGCCGTCCTCGTTGCGTTCGAGCATGGGGACGTTGAGGACGAACATCCGCTCGGGGTCGGCCTTGCGCCAGGCCGCCCAGTCCTCCAGGAAGCCGGGCGTGCCCTCGATGTTCGTCCAGAGGTCCCCGGGCAGGTAGGTGTGTCCGACCTTGAGTTCCGCGCCGCCGAGCCACTTCTCCAGCTCGGCCATGCGCTTGACGCCCCGGGGGCCGTAGTCGAGGTAGGCGCCGTTGGCCGTGTCCGGCCCTTCGCCCGGCTCCTCCCCCACGGAGGTCTCCTTGCCGACGGAGAGGCCGTTCACGTCGGCCGTGGCGGACTCCCGCACCACCGGGCCCGGCGGGGAGGGGTCGCCGAGCCCCGCGGCGACGGACGGCTGGGGGAGGACGAAGCCGGAAACCAGCAGGCTCGCCGCTGCCGTCCCCAGCCACGCGCGCCTAGGTCTTTGCTTCCGCTCGGCCATGACCGCTCCTTCGCGAGATGCCTTCTTCGACAGGGGACACCTCTTGAAAGTATTCCTACGGGGCCGACGGACCACCCGCTCAGTAATTCTGATGGACCGTTAGTGATTTTCATCCCTCGAATGGCCGTACTTTCAGCACGATTCGTACGCACGGGAATTGGCGCCCGAACAACGGAACGGCCCCCGAAGCGGTGTGCTTCGGGGGCCGTCCCGTGTATCCCTGACGGTTCCCGGCTCTCAGCGGTGAGCGGAACCCGCGTTCCTGACCGAGGGTCAGCTGTTCGAGCAGGTGTTGCCGAACGCCGGGTTGAGGAGCGCGATGACGTTGACGCTGTTGCCGCAGACGTTCACCGGCACGTGGACCGGGACCTGCACGAGGTTGCCCGACAGGACGCCCGGCGAACCCTGGGCGACACCCTCGGCGCCGGCGTCGGCCATCGCCGGGGCGGCGGCACCGAGAGCCATGACGAGTCCGGCGACGACGACGGCAGCCTTCTTGCACTTCATTGCACACGATCCGATCTGCAGGAGAGACGACTCACGGATTTCGTGGCTGGCTCCCGCTGCGTCATGACAAACGACGCAGCGAACTCGGAGAAACCATCACGGGGCGAATGGGTGCCTTATTCACCCGAATGCCGTTAGGGCCGTCGAGGCCAAATGGACTACGATCTCGTGCGCGCCACTGAATTTTTCAGGATGGGGATTCAATGCACTCGGACACTCTGCTCTGGCGTCCGCCGGGCCGAATGTGGGAAGTCCACACCGCCCCCTCGTCCAGCTCCGTCCACGATTCCGTCGAGGTGCACTGCGCACTGACGGGCTGTGAAATCGAGACCCCCATTCCGTGCGGCACCCCCAAGGAGTGGGCCGGCGCCCATCTGCTGGCCCACGCGCGCGCGGCCGGCGCCCCGAGCGCCGGGGCCTTCTGCCGGTGCCGCGCCCAGAGCTGCCGCCACCACGAGCTGAGCCTGCTCTGCCACGGCCCCGTACAACTGGCGCTCCTCTCCACGCCCGACGGCTGGGAGGCCATCGAGGCGTGCTCCGCCTGCGTCGCGGCCAACGAGGGCGCCGAGGCCATCGCGAGCTCCCGCCCCCGGACGGGTCGGGCGGGCCCGACCGGCCCGGTGCGCGATCCGGCGGCCGAAAGCGGCAACGCCGGCTCCGCCGACACCGCTCCGCGCATTCTCACCCGCCGTCAGGGCGTTTTCGCCCGGCGGGTTTTCTTCCAACTCGCCGACATTTTTCCCGACGTCTCGCCCGATGCCCGACTCTTCGCGCTTTTCCTGGTGCTTCGCATGGCCCGCACCGGCGTCACCGCCTTCTGCGCTGGCGATCTGAACGCATTGCGCCTGGAAAATCCGCGATCCGCCCTGACGGAGTGTCTGAGTTCCGGCTGGGCCGCCTTTTCCGTGGCCGAAATGCTGACCGCTCCCCCGGCCGATCCCGCGGTCGTCCGAGTGAGCCGTCCGGCGGAATTGCGCGGCGAGTTCCCGCTGGAGGAGAAGGACCGGGCGCGGATCTCGGGGTGGGCCACGAAGGGGAAGTCGTTCCGGGGGCTGCGGCCCGAGAACGCCTCGGTGCGGCTGGCCGCGCTCTGTCTGGCCGCCCACGCGGAGCCGGGGGGCGGTTTCCGCATCGGGGAGCGGGAGATGGCGCGGGCCTGCGCGGTCGAGGTGCGGGAACTGCCCGCGGTGTGCGAGGGGTTGCTCGCGAGCGGCTGGGCCGCCGAGCTGCGGACCCGCGGCGAGCGGTGGGAGGGGCGGCTGGGGCGGTACGCGCTGTACTTCGTACCGGGTGATCGACGTACCGGATGATCGCGTACCCGGTGATCGACGTACCCGGTGATCGACGAGCTACGGCCGGCGGGGTCCAGCCACCAGGATCCCGCCGGCCGTTTCCCGCGCCGTCAGTGTTCGGAGGAGGAACACCGGCGCGAGAGCCAAGAGGTACGACTAGCCGTTCTGCACACCGTTGCCGGTGAGGACCGGGATGTCGTTGACCAGGTGCGAGAGCGGCTCGTCGCCCTTGGCCTGGGTCGAGTTCTCGGTGCACTGCTGGTTCTGCGGGGCGGACAGGATCGGGATGTCCTGGACCGCGACCGGCACGAGGCCGACGATCGAACCGGCGTTGACCTTCGCGGGCAGGCCGATGCACGCCTTGTTGAGCGAGCCCTGGACCGCACCCAGCTGGGGGCTCTGGTTGCCGGTGATCGTGGTGTTGCCGTACTCCGTGACGGCGCCGTTGCCACTCAGGGAGGTGGTGCCGCCGTCGTCGGTGATCGCCAGCGCCTGCGGCGCGGCGGCCATCGCCAGCCCGAGGACCGAAACGGAGGTGGCGGCGACCCTCATGGTCTTCTTCACAGTTCATTCCCTTTCTCGGCCGATCACGCGACGCGACCGGTGCGCCCTGTCAACGCCGCCGCATTCCCCGCGTTGCGCCCAACCACTCGATCGGTAGCCGACTCCACCCGTACGGCTCACGCCGTCGCATCGGTTCACGGGGGTTGAGCCATTGAGGTGAGCGTGCGAAACCTCTGCCGCACCACCCCGTTGGTCAGCGAGCTCCCGGGAAGAGCCAGAATCGATGAAGAGGGAAGAGAAAATGAACAAGACCATGAAGGCCGCCGCCACCTCGGTTTCGGTGCTCGGGCTCGCCATGGCGGCCGCGCCCCAGGCGATGGCGATCGCCGACGACGGCGGCACCACGTCCCTGAGCGGCAACGGCGCCGTCCAGGAGTTCGGCAACACCACCATCACCGGTGACATGAGCCCCCAGATGGGCCTCGTCCAGGGCTCCCTGAACAAGCCCTGCGTGGGTCTGCCGGCCAAGCTGAACGCCGGTTCCATCGTCGGCGTCGTGCCGGTCGCGGTCCAGGACATCCCGATCCTGTCGGCCCCGCAGAACCAGCAGTGCGTCGAGAACTCGACCCAGGCCAAGGGCGACGAGCCGCTGTCGCACATCCTCAACGACATCCCGGTGCTCTCCGGCAACGGCGTGGCCAACCACTGATCCGAGCCGCCCCGGGTGGGTGGCTCCTTCCCTGTCCTGTGGTCACCCACCCGACGTCTCCGCCGTGCGAACGGCACCGGAAGTCCCCGCCGGATTCCTTTATTGCTACAACCGATTGATACAAACGGGCTGATTGCAGCGCGCCGCCTCGTCCCGGCGCCGATCGGCCCGTTTCGCCGCCTTATGGTTCACGCGTTCTCATTCCGTGGATCTGGTGGTGCGTCGTGGTATTGCGCAGTTCGGCGAGTGAAACCGCTCCGACGGGCGGGACCCGTTTCCGAAGGCGGTCGGGAACCGTCCTGCTGGGCGCGCTCGCGCTGGGGCTGGCCGTCGGCGCGGTCCCGGCCGGCGGCCTCAGCGGCCTGCCCACCCCCAAGGACGGCCTGAACCTCCTGGTCGTGGGCACGGACGGGCGCGACACGATCACCCGGCAGGAGAAGCAGCGGTACCGGCTCGGCGGCGTCGCCTGCAACTGCACCGACGTCATGATGCTCGTGCACGTCGCCGCGCGCGGGGACCGGGTCAGCGTGGTCGGCCTCCCCAGGGACTCCTACGCCCGGCTGCCCGAGCACCGCGACGAGCGCACCGGGGAGCTCCACCCCGAGCACGCCTCGAAGATCAACGGCGCGTACGCGGAGGGCGGCTCCGACCTCTCCGCGCGGACGGTGGAGCTGATGACCGGCCTGCGCGTCGACCGGGTCCTCCAGGTCGACTTCCGCCGGTTCATGGACAGCGTGAACAGCATCGGCGGCGTCCCCGTCTGCACCGCGAAGCCCCTCAAGGACTCGGTGACCGCGCTGAACCTGGCCAAGGGCGCGCACCGCCTCAGCGGCGGGCGCGCCCTGCAGTACGTCCGCTCGCGCCACGTCGACGCCTCGGCCGACCTCGGCCGCATCAAGCGCCAGCAGCGCTTCGTCCTGGCCCTGGGGCAGGAGCTGCGCGACCGGCTCGGCAAGAAGGGCGTCAGCTCGTTCGCCTCGGTCCTGGTGCCGAAGAAGTCGGCGGGCCGTGCCCTGGCCTCGGGGGAGATCGTGGACCTCGCCTACCGGCTGCGCGGACTCACCCCGTCCGAGGTCGAGTTCGCGATCGTGCCGATCAGCGGGTTCAACGACAACCGGGACGGCACCGGGTCGACCCTGCAGTGGGACGAGGAGGCGGCGGCCCGGATCTTCGCCGAGCTGGGCCGGGACCGTCCGCTGCCGAAGAAGACGGAGCCCCAGCACCCCGGGCACCCGATTCTCGATTCGTACAAACCCGTGTCCGGTTCTTCGCTCGACTGCCGTTGATCACAAGCCGGTATTACGTCCGACTAAAAGACGAACGCCAAGGGATGTGCAACCCATCTGGATGGGTTGACGAAACTTTCTCCCGCCGCGGGAGTTGGTCAACACGGCTCCACTCGCGGGGCTCGGCTCCGGATCACGGTGTCGATATCGAAAGGGATTCACACAATGAAGAAGCTGCTGGCCACCACGGCCATGGCCGCGTCCATCGTGGGCGCCTCGGCGATCGCCGCCCCCCAGGCCCTCGCCATCGGTGACGACGGCGGCACCACGTCCCTGAGCGGCAACGGCGCCGTGCAGTCCTACGGCAACTCGACCACCAACGGCAACATGAGCCCCCAGATGGCGCTCATCCAGGGCTCCTTCAACAAGCCCTGCATCGGCCTGCCGGCCAAGGCCAACCTGGGTTCGCTCGTCGGCGTCGTGCCGGTCTCCGTCCAGGACATCCCCGTCCTGTCGGCCCCGCAGAACCAGCAGTGCGTCGAGAACTCGACCCAGGCCAAGGGCGACGAGCCGCTGTCGCACATCCTGGAGGACATCCCGGTCCTGTCCGGGAACGGCGCCGGCAACCACTGACAGCCGTACGCCTGGCACCGGCTCACGCTCGCCCCTGCGGGCCTGCGCTTCCCGGCCCGTGCGGTGGCCGACACCGAACCCGTGAACTGTTCGGTGAACGGGTGAACCTCCCACTCCCTCGGCCGCCGCGCACGGTCCAATGAATTCGTGAGCCGGTTCCGGAGCCGCTCTCTTGGCCAGCCGTCAGCGCTCAGCGCTGTGAGAGACACCGCTCCCGGCACGGTGGCGCCCGACGGGGTGTTCGTGAAACCGATTGGTTTTACGAACACCCCGTTTTTCGTTGCGCCGGGAGTTCCCCGCCGAAATCCTCTGGCCGTCCGGAGCGTGGTGCGCTCCGGACGGCGGCGCGGAACGGCTACGGGGAGGGGAGCCTCACTCGGGCCTCACTCAGGCCTCACTCGGGCCTCACCGCGTGTCTCGCGGCGACCGCGAGCGCCACGAGCACCGCGGCGGCGGCCAGCGTGCGGAGCACCCGCTCGTCGCTTCCCCGCAGGGCCAGGGGAAGTTCCGGCCAGCCGCGTACAGAACCGTTCCTTCTCGCCTCTCGTACGGCGTTGGCCAGCTCTGCGAGCCCTTCCGACCTGCGCAGGTCGGCGCACCGGGGGCAGGGGTCGGGGCCGAGCGCGGGAGGATCCTGCCAGTACAGCTCAGGCCGCAGGATGTGCGGCGACCGCGGGAGGTCCTCCTGGAAGTCCGTCATGCCAGGGAAACGACCGCGCGACCCGTGCGGGCATGTGGACGGCGCCCCGCACGCCCGAAGTTCACCCCAACGGTTGGCGGTCGCGGTGTGCGAGTGACATCCTCCGCGCGTCCTTGCCGACGGGCCCGTGTCCTCCCTGCTCAAGGGGCCGTTACTCGAAAGGCGCAGCCGTGTGCCGGGCGGTCGGCGAGCGGCGCGACGGGTCGAGTCAGGAGGTGTTCGTGCGCGACTTCGTGCCGGGCTCCGTAGTCAACTCCGTGCCGGGCTCAGTGCCGGGCTCCGTGCCGGACTTCACGCCAGGCTCCGTGCCGGACTTCACGCCGGACTTCACGCCCAGTCGGTGCGGCGCCGATGAGGGCAACCACCTGGGGACCGCCGTCGACGCCCTTCTGACCGCGTGCCGGCTGCTGTCGGTCGAGCACCAGAGGCTGCTGACGCGGGCCGCCGCAGCGCACCGCACGTCGCTGGCCGTCGGCAAGGCGGGGGCGCAGCTCGCCGCCGCCGTCGCGGAGCTCACCGCCGAGGCGCGTCGGCCGCCGGGCCCCGAAAGGCCGGGCGGGCCGCACTCAGGTGAGCCAGGTCAGCCGGGCGGGCCGGGTGAGCAGGGCGGGCCGGGCGGGCTGCACGCGGGGGCCGCGCTGCTCCGCGCGGCGGTCGGGCAGCTGGCCACGGCGTACAACCGCGCGGCGCCGCGCGGCGGGCAGCCCCGCGCCGCTGAGTCCGACCTCTACGTGCTCGGCGTCGCCAGCGTCCTGCGGACCGCGGCCCGTGCCCTGGCGGCGGAGCTGAGTCTGGCCGGGGCGGTCGACGGGGCGCGGGAGCTCGGCGGCCTGGACCGGCCGCTCGACCTCCTGAGGGACCGTTTCGCCCCGCCGGTCCCGGGCGGTCCGCGGCGGTAACCCGGACGGCCCAGACCGCGTTGAGCCCTGCGTGACCACGACGACCACGACGACCATACGGCTCATCCCTGTCAGCAGCGCTCCCCGCCGGGGAGACGAATCGGTTCTCCACGCCGAACGGGAGCCCATCTACACCCAGCTCGTGCAGCAGTGGGAAGCGGCGGGGCGGCTCGTGCCCGGCCGGTACGACGAGGAGTGGACCGCGCTCACCAACCGCGCCCCGTGGCCCGGCAGGTGACGGCGCCCCACGCGGTACGGGGCGGTGCGGGTCCGTACCGCTACGCCTGCCGCTGCCGACGCACCATCTCCGCAATCCAGACCGGCGCGTACGGGGACGTGCAGCCCCGGGGCGTCGGGTAGTCCTCGAACACTCCCAGGCGCTCGCCGATGCCGATCGCACGGGCGCGGTGCTCGGGGTGCTCGATCCCGATCCGGGCCAGGCAGTGGTTCATCGCCCACTGCAACCGGTCCGGGGCGTCCTTCATGCGCGCCTCGACGACGTCGAGCAGCCCCGCGAGGTCGAGTCCTTCGGGCTCCTTCGCGACGCGTTCGGTGGTCAGCGCCCAGCCCGCGCTCGCGACCACCGGGTCCGGGTCGGCGAGCCAGGCGACGCGCAGCTCATCGGCGTACGGGCTCTTCTTCACCACGTAGTTGACGAGCCAGTCGTGGACCTTGGGTGTACGCGCCCCGCGCAGCATGACGTCCAGCTCCTCGCGCGAGAACGCCTTCGGGCGGCAGATCAGGAGCGACAGCAGGCGCGCGGCCGTGTCGCCCGTCTCCCAGAGCACGCGCGCCAGGTCGGGCCGCGTCTTGAGCCGCTTCGCGAGGGCGCGCAGCGCGCCGAGGTTCACGCCGTGGTCGTCACCGTGCCCGGCGTTGACCGCGCGGGCCTTCGGGTCGTCGAGCTCGGCCAGCTCGGCCAGTACCTCGTCGACCGTGGGCACGGCCGGTTCGGCGCCCGCCTTCTCTTGCTTCTCCGGTTGCTTTGGTTGCTCCGGTTGCTTCGGTTGCTTCGGCTTCGGTTGCTTCGGTGCGGCCATGGCGGTCTCCTGTCCGTTGCGCGGGGAAATCGCAGCCTATGGCCGTGGCGGGCGCGGATCCGGCATCGCGGACGCGGGGCGCGTGGGGCACGATCGGCGCACTGATCGGGGAGAGACGGGGAGGGAGACGAAGTGAAGCGCATCGGCATCATCGGGGTGGGCGAGATCGGCAGGGCCGTCGTGGTGGGGCTGTGCGAGGGGGTCGAGGAGGCGCCTGAGGTGTTCCTCTCGCCCCGGGGGGCGCGTACGGCAGCCGAGTTGGCCGCGCGTTACGCGAGCGTACGGGTGTGCGCCGACAACCAGGAGGTGGCGGACCGCTCCGACCTGGTGTTCGTCGCCGTACGGAGGCAGGACCGGCACGAGGCGCTGGCGGGCGTGCGGGTGGGCGACGACAAGGTGGTCGTCAACGTGATGGCCGGGGTCGGCAACGACGAGCTGCGCGGGACGCTGGACACCGGTGCCGCGCTGGTACGGGCCATCCCGCTGCCCGCCGTACGCGAGCGCCGCTCCGTCACGGTGACCTTCCCCTCCCACCCCGAGGTGGACGCCCTCTTCGAGCGGACGGGCGGGGCGCTGCCCGTCGCGGACGAGGCCGCGTTCAACGTGCTGTCCGCGCTGACGGGCACGTTGACCACGCACTACGCGTACCTCACCGCGCTCACCTCGTGGGCCGCGGACCAGGGCATCGACGCCGGTGACGCCGACCGGTACGTACGGGGGCTCTTCCAGGGCGTCGGGCGCACCCTGGGCGACGGGACCCGCGCGCTGCACCAGCTCGCCGCCGACCACGAGACCCCGGGGGGCAGCAACGAGCGCATCCGGACGACCTGGTTCGACGCGGACAACTCCGCGGCGCTGGGCAAGGCGCTCGACGGGCTCCTCGACGATCTGAACGGGTAGCGGGTAGCGGGGAGGGGGAGCGGGGGAGGAAGCGGTACGTGGAATTCGGTCGCTTCTCCCCCGGTGGTCCGTTACCTTCCGCCGGGGCGCACCGGGCGTCCCGGCGAGGGGAGCACGGCATGGGCACCGGAGGCGTACGGACCGATCGGCTGGGTCTGTTGCTCGACCAGTTCGACATGGCCAGGGAGATGGCTCAGGTTCGGCTGACCGGGCTCGGCGACGAGGAGTACCTGTGGGAGCCCGCGCCCGGTTCCTGGTCGATCCGGCGGCGGGGCGACGCGGTGACGCCCCGGGCGTACGGGCCCGGTGAGTGGGTGATCGACAAGGGCGCACCCGACATCCCGGCGAACGAGTACGCCGAGGTCGCGCGGCAGGCCGCGAGCGGCATGACGGTCGAGAAGATCGCCGAGGACTGGAGCGTGGGCGTCGAGCGGGTCGAGCAGGTGCTCGCCCACACCGGGGAGCCCGAGCCCGACGAAACCCCGATCACCACCATCGCGTGGCGCCTCGGGCACCTGCACTCCACCTTCGCGGGACGGTGGGAGTGGACCTTCGGCGGGCGGCGGCAGGACCCGTACCAACTCGTCGACTTCACGCCCTCCGCCGGTCTGGCGCTGGAGCGCTTCTGGGCGACGCTGGACCTCTGGCGCGAGAGCGTCGCGAGCGTCACGGACGAGCAGTTGGACACGGTCGGCTTCTCGCAGTACCCGTACGGCTCGGACCCCGACGACCCGTTCGTCGCCGTGCTGTGGGGCGACAACATCGAACTCATCCACCACATGGCGGAGATCGCGCTGCTGCGCGACTTGTGGCGGGTGCGGGGCTGAGAGCCTGCGGGTGCGGGTGCGGGTGCGGGTGCGGGTGCGGGTGCGGAGCTGAGTACTGAGTGCGGCGGCTGCGGCTGCGGCCTGGCGGGCGCTCAGAGCTGGGCCAGGCAGCAGCCCACCGCGATCACGGACGCGAGCAGCGTTACGACGCCCAGGACCAGCGTGGTGCTCGGGCTGGTCATCCGGCGGACGGCCGGTACGTACGCGGTGGCGGCCGCCGATGCCCCCACCGCCGCAACGGTCAGCGCCCAGCCCCACAGGAGCCGGTCCGTCGCGTTCCCCGACTCCACGAACAGCAGCGCGAGCAGCCCGACGCAGGCCGTGAAGAGGCCCAACAGCCCCAGGGCGAGCGACCACACCACGAACGACAGCAGCACGGTGCCCGTGCGGCGCGGGGGCGGCGCGGGCCGCCACGGGCCGTAGAGGGTCGCGTACGTACGGGGGTTCATGAGCGGCTGCCTTCCTTCCGTCGGTCGCCCGTGCGGGGCGGGGCCCTGCGGGGCAGGGGGCCGTGCGGGGCGGGGGGCCGCGCGGTCGTCCTTCCCGGGCGGCCGTTCCGGGTTCCTCCGATCCTCGCCCCGGGGGCGGCGCGGGGCGTGGGGGCGCGTACTCATCTCCGTACCGAGGCGTACTCAGCCGCCCTCCGAGTGGTACTCGCGGCGGGCGTGGCAGCATGACCGGACCCCGCTCGACCCGCCACCACCAGGGAGCGTCCGCCGTGCCGACCGACCTCGACCGTCAGGTCCCCTATTGGGACGCCGCCACCACGAAGACGTTCACGCATCCGCTCCACCTGCCGTGGCTCGACGCGGTCGACAGGCGCGCGGCCGTCCTCGACTACGGGTGCGGGTACGGGCGCACCATGGGCGAGCTCCAGCGGCTCGGCTTCGACGACCTGACCGGCGTCGACGTCTCGCCCGGGATGGTCGAGCGGGCGCGGGGGCTGCACCCCGGTCTGCGCTTCGAGGCCCTGGACGCGCCGCCCCGCTCGCCGTACCCGGACGCCTCCTTCGACGCCGTCCTGCTGTTCGCGGTGCTGACCTGCGTGCCCGGGGACGCGGCGCAGCGGCTCCTGGTCGCCGAGCTGGAGCGGGTGTTGCGTCCGGGCGGGCTGCTGTACGTGAGCGACCTGCTGTTGCAGGAGGACGCGCGCAACCGCGAGCGGTACCGCAGCCACGCCGAGCACTACGGCGAATCCGGCAGCAGCTACGGGGTGTTCGAGACGGGGGACGGCGCGGTGTGCCGGCACCACGCGCGGGAGTGGCTGGCCGCGCTGCTCGCGGGGTTCGAGACCGTCGACACGCGTACGGTCGCGGTGGCGACGATGAACGGGAACGGGAACGGTTCGACGGGGATCCAGATAATCGCGCGCAAGCCGGCGGTGGGGTGAGGGGGATCCTCGGGGCCGGGGATCCTCGGGGCCGGGGTGCCTCGGCGCGGGGGCGGCGCACCGTGGACCGGGGCGGTACGCCCCGGCCCGGGAACGGTGTGCATCGGCCCGGAACCGGTGTGCCCCGGCCCGGGACCGGTGCGCCTCGGCCCGGGGCCCGCGCTCGATGGCCTGGGGGCCTGCGCACCGTGGCCGGAGGGGCGGCGCACCCGGCTCAGAGCACGCGCACCGTGGCCGGAGGGGCGGCATGCCCGGCCCGGGGACCGGCGCACCACGGCCCGAGGTCGGCACGCCCTGCTCAGGACCGGCAGGCCTCGGCGATCGAGAGGCTGTTCTCGTAGAGGTGGTGGCGGACGATGCGACCGTCCTCGACGGTGAGGCGCAGCGCGAACGGCCCCTCGAACGACTTGCCGGTCGCGCGTACGGTCCCCGAGAGGTGACCCATCAGAACCGCGTCGTGACCGTCCACGAGAAAGGTGTCCAGGGACACCCGGGCGTCCTCGGGCACGGTGTGCGCCCCCAACTCGTCGGCCTGCGCCGCGCACTCGGCGGCGGTGGTACGGGGCCGGATCCAGGGAACGCCGGGGTTCTCGGCGAGCAGCCAGTCGACCTCGTCGGAGAAGAGCGCGGCAAGCCCTGCGGTGTCACCAGCGATGCGCAGGTCAAGGAACTTCTGAACGGTGGCGCGGGTGACGTCGGCGGTGGTGGGGGTGATGGACTTCGTGGCGGCGGGGGTGGCGGGGGTGGCGTTCATGGAGCCCAGCCTGTCAGGGGGCCGGGGGCGGGTCGATTACCCGCGAGGTAATGCGCCGGGTACGTACGGGACCGCCGTCGGCCCGGCCCGGCGGCACGCCTGTCCGCCGGTGCCCACGGCCGCCGGTGCCCACGGCCGTCGGTGCCCACGGCCGTCGGTGCCCACGGCCGTCGGCCAACGCCTACCACGGACGGCTCCCTTCGACTCCCATGAGGCAGCGTCCTCGCCGTGGCCGCTATTTGGGAATTCGCGAACCGACCGGACTTCAATCAAGTAGCGTGTAATTCCTATGAAGATGGGAAAAGCGCATGAGCAAGGTCACCCCGCAGCAGTACCGTGAGGCTGCCGAGAAGATGATCGCCAACTATCGAGCGGCGGGGGCGATCAAGGCAAAGCAGCCCAAGTATCGGTCGGTTCTGATCGGGCACGGATGGTGCGCCGAGGTACATCGCCTGGCCGAGTCCGCACTTCTTCTCGTCGATCGTGGATATGCCCATGAAGCGCTGATTCTGCTCCGGACTATGTTCGAGACCACCATCAGCCTTCATTGGCTCTCTCAGAAGGGCGACGCCGGCGCACTCGGTGTACTGGCCGAGGGCGACCGGGCGAACCGAGCCGCTCTGACGGACCTGGAGAAGGCCTTCCGACTGCCGCAGGACCTCACCGACGCGATCAAGAAGGTGGCGGTCGAGAAGACCGACGAGAGTGAGATCTTCCGTAAGTTTCAGGCGCAGTGTGACGCGATCGATCCTAAGCGGGAGTTGTACTCGGTCTACCGCCACCTTTGTGGCTACGCACACCCGAGTACATCCGGTGCCTTTGCCTTCATTGAGCCGACGACCGAGCCGCCTAGCCTCCGCTCAGAGCCGAGGGTGGGTACTTCGGTGGTGGAGGCGACTGTCGCTATGTGCCTCGTTTGGGCGGGGCACGCATTCGACGAAATGGTCAGCGGGAAGCCGCGCAAGCAGTTCCTGCGCTCGGTGGCCAAGAAAGTGGGGCTACACCCGATGCTACCGCCAGTCAGCTAGTACTCCAGAAGGGCTAAACACCTGTCGGGGTAGTGAGCTTATTCCCATAGTGGGTTCGAGGGTGATGTGCCAGGTCAGTGCTCAAGGTGTCAGGAATTATCCGTTTCCCTGAAAGCCTGAGATCCGCCCTCTCCTGTCATGCGACCTGCCACAACGGCGCCGTACCCCGCTCCGGACGGTCACTAACAAGGAGTTGGCGAAGTTCGTCGAGCTGTGAGCCGTCGAGGGGCAGGGTTTCCGCGATGCGGCGGAGCGTTGTGTGGGTGGCTCCGCGCGCCCGTGCCTCGGCCGCGAACCGGTCGTACCGGGACAGGATCAGGGCCGGGTCCAGCTCTGTGGGTTGGGGGTGCTTGCGTCGTAGCGCCTTGTCGCGCTCGTAGTCGATTTCTGAGAAGCCGCAGATCTTGCGGCTGTATGCCTCGGCCTCGTCCAGGGTGGAGGTCGGCATGATGGCGCGCGCCAGGGCGTTGTGGTTCAACGCGCGTTCCAGGTCGACTTCGTGGAGCGTGGGGCCTTCGTCGGTGAGGGGTACGGGCAGGCCGGTGTCGCGTACCTCGCAGGTGCCGCGTGTTCCTCGCGCTGTCGCGGCGAGCATGGCGGTGACCTCTGAGGGGTGCCACTCCAGAATGCTGTCGATCGTTTTCACGTCCTGGGGTGTGAAGGTGTGGACGAGGCTGCCGAAGAGGGGGCGCAGGTCGGCGGGAGGGATTTCGCCGTCCAATCCCGGTCCCGCGATCAGGAGTCGGACCGGAGCGTCGAGCCGACCGCAGGCGGCAAGAGTGAGGGCGTCGGCGAGCGGGCTCTTGAGGGTGGGCTCGTCACCTCGGGCGAGGATGTCGCCGCCGACGTCGAGCAGGTCGATCGATACCGGTGCCAAACAGGAGACCAACTCTTCGAGCTGGCGGGTGATGCCCTCGGCGCCCCGGTACGGATCCAGCAGCGCCAGTGTGTGCGGAAGTTCTGCCGCGAGCCGAGGGAGGGTGGAGCCCGCCGGGGAGACCGGCCGGGTCTTGGCGGTCACCGCGCCAACGGACTGGGTGATGCGTTCGAGTCCTGTGAAGGCGTCGGCTCCTCGTGGTCCCGGGAGCGGGTCGATCAGCAGTCGGTCCCAGGAGTAGGTGAGGATCACGGCCTGGTGTTCGTCGTCGTAGAGAGCGGTGTAAAGCAGGGCGGCGGCGACCGCGTCGCCCCCGCCTCCCGCTGCCACGATCAACCGCGTCATGCGCTCAGGCTACGGGCCTGGGGATTGGCCGCTCACCCTATAGTGGCCAGTGGCCCTAGCCACTTGATCGAGGAGGGGACATGCCGCAGATCGAAGAGGCCCAGCCGAAGTATCTTCAGATCGCTCACTACATTCGTGACCAGATCCTCCGGGGCGACCTGCGGCCCGGTGACGAGGTGCCCTCGGAACGGCAGCTCGCCGCGGACTGGAACGTGTCCCGGCCCACGGCGGCGCGGTCGTTGGAGGCGCTGAGCCGTCAGGGCCTGGTCGAGAAGCGCCAAGGTTCGGGGACGTACGTGCGCGGCCTGGAAGTGAACCGACGTGCACGCGAGTTGTACGGGCGTGCCCGGCAGACCGGGAAGATCTACGCGCCCGGCGAGTATGCGGTGATCACCTCGGCCGGGTGGCTGGAGGCGCCGGATCACGTCGCCGAGGCCCTCGGGCTCGTGAAGGACCGTCGGGCCGTGCACCGTCGGCGGGTGACGAACAACCAGGACGGCCCGATCAACCTGTCCGTTTCCTGGTTCGCGGCAGACGTCGGGCAGCGTGCGCCCAGGCTCCTGAGCTCCGACCGGATTCAGGAGGGCACGCTCATGTACGTCGAGCGGATGACGGGTCGTCAAGGCAGCTATGCCGAGGACCGCGTGTGCGCCCGGACAGCCACGGACGAGGAGGCGGCCGACCTGCGATTGACGCCGGAATCCGCGGTCCTCGTCGTCCACCACGTCGTCTTCGACCTTCAGGACCGGCCGCTGGAGTTCGCGGAAGCCACCTACCCGCCTCACCGTTGGGCGTTCGAGCAGGGCTATCCGCTGACCTGACCACTGCCCCTGCCCGTCGTTTACGGCGAACCGCTTGCGCCTCCAAAGTGGCTAATGCCACCATCCAGTAAGTGGCTAATGCCACTTGGGGGCGGCGGTGATCGCGTCACGGTGAAGCGGCGTCGCCCGGACCGCGACGGCAGCGGTGAGGAGTGAGCGCGGATGGCTTACACAATTGATCGGTACCCCTGTGAGGGGTCGCCACGGCTCGGAGCGATGACCCTGCATCCGGAGCCGGAGTCCGTACCGAGGGCCCGGCGTTGGTTCCGGAGGTTCATCGCTCCGTACGGCCCGGACTGCTCGGTCGATGACTGCGTGCTGCTGATCTCCGAGTTGGTGACCAATGCCATCCGCTACGGGAGGTCGGACGAACCGTGGGTGGTGCGGGTCGAGTGGTACCGCGAGGGAAGCTCGCTCCGTGTCGACGTGCACAACCCGGGCTTCCCGGCAGGCGTACGGCTACGGCACCCGGAGGCGGATGACGCCCACGGCAGGGGGCTGCTCCTGGTCGACTCCATCGCCGATTCCTGGTGCTCCGGCCCCAGCGACTTCGGCGGAACGGTCGTCTCGTTCGTGGTCGCCGACGCGTGGCCGGCCTGACCCGCCCACGAAGCCCTTCCAGCGCACCTCCTCCGGGAATGCTGGGGAGCTGAGCCCCCAGACCTTCGCTGTGCTGGTAGGCCACCATGTGCAGCGAGTTCGGGCTAGACGAGTTTCACGCCGTCATGGGCGCGGACCGCCGGTGGGGATGCTGCGTCGAGCGCGTCCAGGACACGGATCGCGTACGCCTCGTCGGCCAGTGCGGACACCTCTTCGCGGGTGGCCCAACGCAGTGCGCGGGTCTCGCTCCCCGTGGTGGGTGTGCCGTCGGCGGCCTCGCAGCGGAAGACCAGCGAGACGATCAGGCCCGTCATGTTCTTGTAGACGCCGGTCAGCGTCGCGGGAAGCGCGATCTTGATGCCGGTTTCTTCGAGGACTTCCCGTTGCAGTCCTTCGGGGATGGTCTCCTCGCGTTCGAGGACACCGCCCGGCGGCTCCCAGTGGCCGTTGTCGCGGCGTTGGATCAGCAGAGCCCGGCCCGACTCGTCCACGACGACCCCGGCCACGCTCACCGAATGCGGGCGCTCGCTGCTCACGGTGCTCGGCCCTCTCGAACTCCCACGAATATCCTCCTCGGCGATCTCGCCCTCATGAGCGGCCGCGCAGTCTTCAGGCAGATCGCCGACCAGCTCCGCAAGGGCGAGAAGCTTCCCTTCGGAAGCCGAAATCGTCGACTACTACGGTGTTTCCCAGACGACCGTCCGCGACTCTTTCTCCATCCTCCAGGCCGAGGGCCCGGTCCACGCCGAGCACGACAAGGGCGTCTTCGTCCGCCGCCTCGACCACTTCGAGGAGGAGATCCGGGCCCGGATGCCCTCGCCCGCCGAGGTCAAGGCGCTGCACCTCGCTTCCGGCGTGCCCGTGATCTGTCTCGTCCGCACCGCCTTCGACACCGGAGGACGGGCCGTCGAGGTCTGCGACACCGTGATGGCGGGCGACGCGTACGTGTTGGCGTATCAGCTACCGGCAACGTGAGCGGTGGGGCGTTGTAGCGTCTCGGCGGAGTGGTGTGGCGGTCGTGGAGGAGTTTTTCGTGGTGGGTCTTCGGGGGCATCAGGTGGAGGCCGTTGATGCCGTCGTGCGGGCGCTCGGGGGTGGGGGGTCCCGGTGTCAGGTCGTCATGGCCACCGGGGCGGGCAAGACGCTCGTCGCCGTGAAGGCCGCCGCGAAACTGCGGGCCGGGCGGGTGTTGGTGCTCGTGCCCTCGTTGGACCTGCTGGCCCAGACCGTGGACGCGTGGCGGGCCGGTGGGCGGGGCGGGCCGGTGTTCGGGGTGTGTTCGATCCGGGGTGACGGGTTCGGCTTCGCCAGTACTACGGCGCCGGCCGAGCTCGCGGCGTGGACCGAGGGGTTGCGGCGGGTCACCGTGTTCGGCACGTACGCCTCGCTCGGGCTCGGCGTGCTGGAGCGCGCGCACCTGTCGTACGGGCTCGCGCCCTGGGACCTGGTCGTCGTGGACGAGGCGCACCGGACCTCCGGGCGGGCCGGGAAGCCGTGGGCCGTCGTCCACGACGACGACCGCGTACCGGCCGAGCGCCGGTTGTACATGACCGCCACTCCCCGGCTGTGGGACGCGCCCGACACCAGCGGGGAGCAGCGGCGCGCGCGGTTGCGGGAGCGGGCCGGGGACGGGGTCGAGCAGGAGTTGCTCGACCTCGGGGATGTGGGGGATGTAGGGGGCGTGGGTGATGTGGGGGGCCTGGGGAGCCTGGGGGGTCTTGGGGGGCCTCTGGAGGTTGGCCTTGGTGGCTCGGGGGCTGGATCCGGTGGGGGGCTCGTTGCTTCCATGGCCGACGATCCCGATGGGCCGTACGGCTCGGTGGCGTACGAGTTGTCCCTCTCGGAGGCCATCGATCGCGGGGTCGTGGCTCCTTATCAGGTCGTCTGCGTCGACGTTCAGGTCGAGGACGAAGGGGATGAGGGGGAGGACGGGGATGAGGGGGATGACGGGGGCGATGGGGGCGCGTCGTTGGCCGCGGTGCGGGGCGCTCGGGTCGCCGCGTTGCAGACCGCCGTGTTGAAGGCCGCGGCCGACCGGGGGCTGACGCGGGTGCTCTCGTTCCACCAGCGGGTGGCCGAGGCGCGGGCGTTCGCGGAGGGGCTGCCGGACGTGGCGGCCGCGCTGTGGTCCGCCGACCGGGCGCGGTACCCGAAGCCCGGTGGCGTGTGGGCGCGGTGGCTGTACGGGGAGCATCCGACCGAGCACAGGCGGCGGGTGCTGGCGGAGTTCGAGCGCGGCGGGGCGCCGGTCGAGCGGGCGGTGCTCGCTTCGGTGAAGGTGCTGGGCGAGGGGATCGACTCGCGGGCGTGCGACGGGGTGTTCTTCGCGGACGTGCGCGGGTCCATGCCGGACCTCGTCCAAGCGGTGGGGCGGGCGCTGCGGATCGGGCCCGGCGAGGGGAAGGTCGCTTCGCTGGTCGTACCGATCTTCCACCGGGCGGGCGAGCCCCGGGACGCGATGCTCACCTCGCCCGCGTACAACGGCCTCGCGAAGCTGCTGATCGCGCTGCGGGCCCACGACGTGCGGCTCGCCCAGCCCCTGCCGGGAGAGGCTGGCGAGTCGGGAAGGGCCGGAGAGCGCGCGGGCGCCTTCGGCGCGGGGCCGGGAAGCGGGGCTGGGCCGGGAGGCGGGGCTGGGCCGGAGAGCGGGGCGGGGCCGGCCGCGCTGGAGGCGTGGGCCGGGGAGATCCTGCGGTTCTCCGCCCCTGTGGACCCGGCTCGGCTCGCGCGGTTCATGGAACTGCGGGTGATCGCGCCCGAGCGGGTGCTGTGGCGGCGGGGGTACGAGGCGGCGGCCGCGTACGCGCGCGAACGCGGCGACCTGCGGGTGCCGTACGCCTACCGCTCCCCCGGCGGGTTCCGGCTCGGCCACTGGATCGCCGGGGCGCGCCACGGCTACGCCCAGGGCACCCTGGGGGCCGCGCGGGTACGGCAGTTGGCCGCTCTGGGCATGGTCTGGTCGCACCTCGACACGTCCTGGGAGGAGAACCTGGCGGTCGCGCGGGCCTGGGCCGCGGCACACGGCGGGCATCTGCTCGCGCCGGTCGACGCGGTGTGGGAGGGGCGGCCCGTCGGTACGTGGCTGCGCAACCAGCGGGCCGCGGCCCGGCGGGCCAGGGACAACGTGCGGCGGCGTGCCGAGGGGCTGCCCGAGGCGCGCGGGGGCGAGCTGTCGGAGCAGCGGCAGTGGCTGCTCGACGAGGTCGATCCGGGCTGGTGTCCGGTGTGGCCGGTGGGCTGGCAGCGCTGTCTGACCCTGCTCAGGGTGCACGTGCGGGCCGGTGGCGCGGTGCCGCGCGAGCCGGGTGAACTCGTCGTGCAGGGCGAGGACTTGGGCGCGTGGGTACGGGATCAGGAGGCCGGCCGGGAGCCGTTGACCGCGCCGCAGCGGATGCTGCTCGAACTGCTGGGCGTGGAGCCCGCGGCGGACGGCGACGCGCGGGGCGGCGGGCGGGGCGGCGGGCGGAGCGGCGGGCGGGTGGGCCATGCCGAGCGGTGGGCGGCGAACTACGGTGCCGCCCGGCAGTACTTCGAGCGCGAGGGCGACCTGCGCGTGCCGCGCAAGCACGTCGAGGCGGTCGGTGACGCGTCGTACGCGACCGGGACGTGGGTCGCCAACCAGCGCTCGCGGGCCGGGGCGCTGACCGAGGAGCGGCGGCGGCTGCTCGACGCGATCGGGATGTGGTGGGGGTAGGGCCTGTCGTCGGGGCCCGGTGTCGGGGCCCGGTGCGGGACCTTGGTGTCGGGACCCGGTGCGGGACCTCGGTGCCGGGACCCGGTGTCGGGACCTTGGTGCCGGGACCTGTCGACGTGATCTGTCGTCGGGGTCCGTCGTCAGGGTCTGAGGCTCTGAGGGCTTTCCCCGCCCGGGGGCGGCGGCGCGTGCCGCTCCGGGCGGGGAAGCCGGTCCTTGCGGCGTACGGCCGGTGGCGCACGCACCGTGCCATACGCCTCCGTGCCTTACGCCTGGGCCGTCTTCTGGTGGAAGGGGCAGGCGTCCCCGCCCGCCGCCGCGCCGGTCGCAAGGGACGCGGTGCTCGCGGTGGTCGCGGTGCCGCCGATCTGCTTCAGGATCTCGTCGGAGAGCAGGTCCTCCTTGCCCTTGAGGGCGTCGGCGACCTTCTGGTCCACGGGGAAGACCATCTCGGCGGCGATGTTGTCCTGGACGATGCGGGCCAGGTTGTCCAGCGCGACGAAGATGGGGTCGGCCGGGGGCTCGACGGTGGCCAGGTCGATCAGGTGGGTGTTCACCTTGGCCGGGTTCATGCACGGCTTGATGATGATCGAGTTCTGGTTCAGCTCGGAGGTCGTCCACTGCGAGAGGACGACGGTGTAGAGGTCCTTCCACGCCTCCTCGCCGACCTTGGTGCGCCAGCGCTTCATGACGTCCAGGACACCGGCGATCTGCGCGTTGGCGGCGTGCGTCATGTTCGTGCGGATGTGGGGGTACACGCTGCCCGAGAAGTCCTCGAAGGACTTCATGTCGAAGGAGCGCAGCCGGATCGAGTCGTTGATGAACTTGTTCGCGGCGTCGATGATCGCGCCGCAGGAGGTCGCCAGCGCCGCGGGCAGGTTCGCGTAGCTGAGCTGCACGCGGGCGGTGGTGAGGGTGGTCGAGAACTTGGTGAGCGGGGCGATCCAGTCCAGCGAGGTCGGGGACTTGAACGCGACCATGTCCAGGTCGTGCGGGTCTATGCGGGCGGCGTTCGGGAGGTTCGGGACCTGGTCGCTCAGGTAGGGCGCGATGACCGAGAAGACGCCGAGCGGGACGTGGGCGATGGACTTCGCCAGCTCGAACATCTCGGAGACCGGGTTCTCCGAGACCTGCGTGCCGTTGTGCACGAGGGTGAACCTGCCGCCCTTGGCGTCGTTCTGCACGACGATGACCGGGTTCAGCTGCTTGATCAGGTCCGACTTCAGCACGGCGTAGTTCGAGCGCATGCCGCTGTTGACGGCGCGCATCGCGTTGCGCGCCTGGAGCTGCAGGCTCGCCGTGTCCGCCGCCGCGGGCTCGGCGGCGTTCGCGGTGGACGGGACCGCACCGAGGAGGGTCGCGGCGCCGACCGCGCCTGCGCCACCGAGGAAGCCTCTGCGAGTGGTCATTTTCTGCCTTTCGATCTTCATTCAGTGGGCGGATTTCCCGCTGAACGTCGGAACAGGAGGTGAAGCGAGTACGGATGTGTTTCGGGGTGTGTGGCGGCGCGCGGAAAGGCGCTCGCGTGTGACGAAAGGGCCTGGGACGCGGTGGAGCGCGCGGCGGCCTCTCGGGAAACGCCTCGGCCGGAGATCGCACGGAGGCGTGGAAAAGTGCGTGAAACGGTGCGTCAAAAGGTGCGTTAAAAGGTGTGCGAAGGTGCGTAAAAGGTGCGTGTATGGAAGATGCGCGTACGGTCGCGTGGGCGTGGCGCGCGCGGGGTGCCGTACTGATTCGCGTACGAAAGCTGGATCGCGTACGGGAATGTGAGGCGCTGGGGTGTGGTGCGACGCGGCGCGCGCGGAGGTGCGGGCGGCGGGAGAACGCTCGCCGGAACAGGGCGTGAGCCGTCCGGAAGCGTGTGGAATCCAGCGGTAATGGTGGCGAGCGTGGGTGCGGGTGCGGGTGCAGGTATGGGCGCGGGCGCGGTGCTTTCAATGCCCGTACGGACTCAACGGCCTTACGTACTCAACGGCCTTACGGAGTCGGCGCCCTTACTGAGTCGGCGCCTCTACGGAGTCGACACCCGTACCGAACCAACGTCCTTACGGACGACCCCCGTCGAGGGACGGGAAGAAGTGAGACGTCACTGGCGCGGCGCGCGTGGAATCCCGCGCGCCGCGCGTTCCGCTTGAGTCCGTGGTCGACCGGCCGCTCCCCAGCAGCCGGTCCCCTCGGGTCCCCCCCCTCGGGCCGGGCTCGCGGGAACGCTCAGACCAGGGACTTCTCGGACTCCACGACCACGCCGTACAGATCGGCGATCGTGGCGAGCGCGCTGTCGTGGACCTGCTCGGCGGTCAGCTCGGCGGTGACCGAGTCGAGCGCCCTGGTGGCGCAGGCGCTGGCGACCACGGTGGGCCGGTTTCCACGCAGGAAGGCACCGTGGGCGGTGAAGGAGACGCACATGTGCGTCATAAATCCGATGACGACGACGTCGGTGTTTCCCGCGGCGTCGACGTGCTCCCCCAGATCTGTGCCGAAGAAGGCGTTCGGGGTCTTCTTCACCACGACGTGCTCGCCCTGGACGGGGGCGACGCTCGGGTGGATCTGCCCGATCTCGGCGCGGATGTCGTACGGAGTCCCCTCTCCGCCGTCATTGATGACGTGAATGACGCTCGAACCGAGTTCACGGGCCCGCGTCAGCAGCGTGGCGGCCGAATCGAGGGCGGCCTGCCAGCCCTCCAGCTCCATCACGCCTTCGACGTAGGTGTTCTGAAAGTCCACGAGGATGAGAGTGGAATCGGCGAGCGTCGCCGGCGTCTGATCGAAGCCGTTCAGCTCACGCAGAGTCGTCGTAGCCATTGGAATACCCCCCACAGGTATCTTGCAATGTTCCAAGGTGTTTCTCGTAGCCCGCCCCGCGCGGTGAGTGGCTACGAGAAGGAAGTTACGGCCATTCGAGGTGCGTCAGCAATGTCATCTAACATGCAGATCCGGACACCGACGTTTGCCCGACCCAGACGGAGAACCATGAGCACCGTCAGACGACTCATAGTCATCACCCTCTTCGAGGGCGTCGACCTGCTCGACGTCACGGGCCCGCCGGAGGTGTTCGCGCTGGTCCAGCGCGAGACGGACGACGTGACGGGTTATCAAGTCGTCCTGGCCGCCGGGACGATGGACCCGGTCACCACTTCCGCCGGGGTGCGCATCCTCCCCGACATGACCTTTCACGAGGCGGCCAAAAGAAGCATTGACACCCTTCTGGTACCGGGGTCGGTCGAGGTCGACAGTCGGCGCCGGGTGCACGCCCTCGTCGATCCCGTCGTCGTCGACTGGGTGCGGAAACTCGCCGGGAAGTCACGCAGGGTCACGTCTGTCTGCGTCGGCGCGCACATCCTCGCCGCCGCGGGACTGCTCGACGGCAAGCGCGCGACCACGCACTGGTCCACGGCGCAGCAGCTCGCCGCCGACCATCCGCTGGTCGAGGTCGACGCCGACCCGATCTTCATCCGCGAGGGCGACGTGTGGACCGGCGCGGGCATCAGCGCCTGCCTGGACCTGTCGCTCGCGCTGGTCGCCGACGACTTCGGCGAGGCGATCGCGCTGCGCGTGGCGCGGCAGCTCGTGATGTACCTGAAGCGGCCGAGCGGACAGAGCCAGTTCAGCGTGCCGCTGGAGCCGGTCTCGACCACCCGGCGCATCGAGGACCTGCGCCACTTCATCACGCGCAACATCGGCAAGCAGCTCACCGTCACGGACCTGGCGGCGCACGCGCACGTCAGCGAGCGGCAGCTCACCCGCATCTTCAAGACCGAGCTGGGGACGACGCCGAGCGTGTACATCGAGTCGGCGCGCGTGGAGCTGGCGCGCAACCAGCTGGAGTCCACGGACGTGACGCTGGACCGCATCGCGACGGTCTGCGGCTTCGGTACGACGGACACCCTGATCAGGGCGTTCCGCCGGAGGCTCAACACGACGCCCACGGAGTACCGCCTGCGGTTCAGGTCGTCGGGCGAGGCGTGAGCTGTGGGGGGGACACGGGGGCGGGGGCGTGAGGGCTTCAGACGTGGGGGGGCGCGGGGCGGGGGCTTGAGGTGTGGAGGGGCGCGGGGCGGTCTTCGGGGCCGTACGGCCTGGGCTCAGCCGCGCTGCCGTGCGCGCGTCGTGACGACCGCGCCGCCCGCGACCGCCAACAGGGCGAGTACGGCACCGGACCGGTCGCGGAGTGGGAGCCGCCTCGGGACTGAGGGCGCTGCGGGCTCTGAGGGCCCCGAGGGCTCGTTGAGGCGGGGGCGGTCACGGGGGCACCGGCCCGTCCGACTCCCGCGCTACCCCGGTCCAGACGCGGGCCCTCACCCCAGTTTCCGCACCTCGACCCCCGGCAGCGGCTTCGTCCACCAGTGGGCGTACCTGCGGTAGACCTCCGGGTCCCGGTCCGCGAGGAACGCGGTGAGCGCCGCCGCCTCCTCCCCCAGCCCCGCCCAGGCGCCCTCGGGGAGCGCACGGAACGCGGTCGCCTCGACAGTGCCGTCGACGACGCGCCACACGCCCGCCACGTACCCGTCCACCAGCAGCGTCGGCAGCACGTCGCCGTTCATCCGCGTCACGTGCTTGCGGTACTCGGGCGGGATGACGCGGCTCCGGTCGGCGTACGCCAGCAGCGTGCTGTCCCACATCGCCATGAGCCGGGGCGGCACCGGCGTGTCGCCGTCGGGGCGCGGCGCGCCCGGTACGTCGTACAGCACCGTGCCGTCCGCGCCCCGGACCTCCTCGACCTCGCCGTCGGCGGCGAGCGCCGCGAGCGCGGCGCGGACGCGGGTCCGCTGGAGCAGTCCGAACTGCGCGACGTCCGCGACCGACGCGGGGCCGAAGCCCGCGAGGTAGCGGCGGACGAGGACGCGCAAGCCTGCCGCGGCGGCTTCGGCCGCACCGGGTTCGACCACCCCAGGTTCGCCCGCCCCGGCTTCGGCCGCCCCAGGTTCCGTCAGTGCGGGTTCCGTCAGTGCGGGTTGCGCGGTGGCCGCCACGTACGACTGCTTCGTGTCGAACAGCCAGGGGCCGCCGGTCGGCGCGTGCCACAGCGGGGCGTAGTGCCGCAGCATGCGCCAGGCGGCGGGGTCGGCGGGCGCGCCGAAGCGCTCGGTGAGCCAGGCACTCAACTCGGCCGCCGCACGCGGCTGCTCCGCGTACGCAAGGAGGTCGGGCAGCGCCGCGTGGACGTCGTCCGCGGTGAGGCCCGACGAGCGGAACCGGGCGTCGCCGAGGCGCGAGCCGCGCAGGGTCGGCTCGACGGCCTCGCGGAAGTCGCGGTAGTCGTCGGCATCGACGAGGTGGAGCGTGATCCGCATGAGCGTCGCCTTGACCGCGCGGGATTCGGCCACGGCGGCGTCGAGGGCGGCGGGGTCGAAGCCTTCGACCCTGTTCCACAGGGCGAGGTACGGGGACGCGGGCTGCTGCGCCTGGAGCGCGACGACCTGCCGCAGCGCGTCGCCGACGCCGATCGACTCGCGGGCGAGCAGCAACTGCCGGGCGAGCGTGGCGCGGTTGAGGGCGCGGGCGGTGATCGTCATGGCTGGATTCTGCCGTACGGGCGATCGATTTCCGTTGTACGGTCTTCATCGTAGTTCGAATGATGTCGTACTTAGAGCCGGGGCTCGGCCCCGGGGCGAGGGGCGTTGCACGATGAGCGGGACGGGTGCGAAGAGCGGAGCTGGCGCGGCGAGCGGGACGGGTGCGGCGGACGGGACTGGCGCGGCGAGCGGAACGAGTGCGGCGAGCACGACGGGTGTGGAGAACGGGACGACCAGGGCCGTGCGGTTCTACGAGTTCGGCGGGCCCGACGTACTGCGGATCGAGGACGTGGAGATCGGCGAGCCGGGGCCGGCCGAGCTTCGGGTGCGGGTGGACGCGATCGGCCTCAACCGGGCCGAGGTGCTGTTCCGCAGCGGCCAGTACATCGAGCCCGTCAGGGAGTTCCCCGGCCGGCTCGGCGTGGAGGCGGCGGGCACGGTCGAGGCGGTGGGTCCCGGTGTCACGGGGTTCGCGGTCGGGGACGAGGTGAGCGTGGTGCCCGGGTTCTCCATGAACGACTACGCGGTGTACGCCGAGCGCGCGATCGTCCCCGTGGCCCACGTGTTCCGGCGGCCCGAAGGGCTCGGCCCGGTGGAGGGCGCCGCGGTGTGGATGGCGTACCTGACGGCGTACGGGGCGCTGGTGGACGCGGGCGGGCTGCGCGCGGGGGACACGGCCGTCCTGACCGCCGCGTCCAGCAGCGTCGGCGTGGCCGCGATCCAGGTCGCCCGGCACCTGGGGGCGACGCCGATCGCCACGACGCGGACCGCCGCCAAGCGGGACGCGCTACTCAAGGCGGGGGCGGCCGCGGTGGTCGTCACCGACGAGGAGGACGTGACGGAGCGGGTGCGCGAACTGACCGGCGGCCGGGGCACGGAGGTCGTCTTCGACCCGGTGGCGGGCCCCGGGGTGGTGCCGCTGGCGGAGACGCTCGCGCCGGGCGGGAGCCTGATCGTGTACGGCGGGCTGAGCGGGGAGCCGACGCCGTTCCCGCCGATGAGCACGATGCGGGGGCGGAGCATGCGGAGTTACGTGCTGCCGGAGACGACCGGCGACCCGGAGCGGCTGCGCCGTGCGGCGGCGTTCATCGCCTCGGGGCTGCGGTCGGGGGCGTTCGTGCCGGTGGTGGACCGGGTGTTCGACCTGGAGGAGATCGCGGAGGCGCACCGGTACATGGAGGCGGGGGGACAGGTGGGGAAGATCGTGGTGACGGTGGGCCGCTGAGGGGTGCGGGGGGGCGAGGGACCCAGGGGCAAGGGGTACGGGGGGCGAGGGGTACGGGGCGCCACAGCTGCGAACTGGGGCATGCACCACCTCAGTCGTACGGTTTTCCTCAGTGACCTCGGGGGTGTCGGGGCGCGACGATGATCTGCATGACAGCAGAGTCGCAGTCCAGCAATGCGTACGGCAGTGATGTGTACAGCGGTGATGCGTACGGCAGCGCGTACGAACATCCCTCGGCCAGGACCGCCCACCGACGACGGCGTGCCCGGCGCGCTGCCGTGGCTTCCTTACTGGCCGCGGCCGGGCTGGCCGTCACCCTCGGCCAGCCGGTGCAGGCAGCCGCGCGCCCGGTCGACGCGGCGAGCGGCGCTTCCACCCTCCCGAGCGGCGCTGCGACCCTCCCGAGCGGCGACGAGGCCCGTCAGCGTTCCCGGCTTGAGCTGTTGGCGAAGGACATGGTGGCCGCGGGGGCGCCCGGGGTGATCGTGCGCGTGAACAACGGACGGGGGCGGCCCGTCGAGATCACCGAACAGGCGCCCTGGGCGGCGAAGGAGCAGCGGCTGCGGGCCGACGACGGATTCCGGGTCGGCTCCAACACCAAGACCATGATGGCCGTCCTCGTGCTGCAACTGGTCGCCGATGGCAGGCTCGCGCTGACCGACCCGGTGGAGAAGTGGCTGCCGGGCCAGGTGCCCGACGGCGGGGCCATCACGCTGCGCATGCTGCTGAACCACACCAGTGGTCTGGCCGACTACACCGCGGACCCCGCGCTCACGCCGGCGATCCTGGGCAAGGACCAGCGGCCGTGGACCTCCGAGCAGTTGCTCGCCGTGGGCGTGAAGCACGATCCGCTGTTCCCGCCCGGCACCTCCTGGGCGTACAGCAACACCAACTACGCTGCGGTGGGCGCCGTCCTGGAGAAGGCGACGGGCAGGAGTCTGGCCTCGCTGGTACGCGACCGGATAGCCCGCCCGCTGGGCCTGAAGCACACCTACTACGCCACGGACTCCACCTTGCGCGGCCCGCACGCCAGGGGGTACGAACCCGATGCCGCGCACATGCCGCCGGGGGTGCCGGCCGAGCTGCGGGAGTACGCGGGGCCGAACCGCGCGGGGCACGTGGAGGTGACCGACAACAACCCTTCGTGGGGCGGGGCGGCCGGGGCCGTGGTCTCCACCGCGCGCGACTGGGACCGGTTCTACGCCGCGCTGATGTCCGGCAGGCTGCTGCCCGCCGCGCAGCTGGCGCAGCTGCGCACCACGGTGCCGGTGATACCGGACCTGCCTGACGGACCCGGTTACGGGCTCGGCATCATGACCACCACGTCCCCGTGCGGCACGGTGTGGACGCACGACGGCGGCATACCGGGCTACCTCAGCGTCAACATCACGGATTCGACGGGCAGCCGTACGGCCACGGTCGTCGTCACGACGGAGGCGTTCGCCGAGTACCCGGAGGCGTTCCCCGCGAAGCTCACCGAGGCCTCCCGGGCACTCGTGTCCGGCGCGATGTGCGCGATGTTCGACAAGCAGGCACCGACGTCGACATCGATACAGGCACCCATACCGGCGCCACTGGCCGCGCCGCTGTCCGCGCCACTGGCCGCACCGATCGCCGGGGCAGCGCCCGCCGCGTCGATACCGAGGCCGAGCCGCGCGGGCTGAGGTCGGTGTCACCCGGCTCCGGCACGGTCGACCGCCAAAAGGTCCCCCAACTCGCTCCTTCGGTAGAGGACTTGGCGGCCGTCCCGGACCCGGGTGACCAGCCCGGCGCCGTACAGCACCCGCAGGTGCTGGGAGACCGCGCTGGGGGTGACCGCGAGCAGCCGGGCCAGTTCGACCGTCGGCAGCGGCTCGTCGAGCAGGCCGAGCAGCCGCGCCCGCGGGCCGCCGAGCAGCGCGGTGAGCGCCCCGCGCGGTACGGGCTCCGGCGCCGCTTGCCAGAGCGTGGCCACGCCCCGGCTCGGATAGGTGAGCACCGGCGGCACGTCAGGGCTGAGCGGCGGCACGGGTTTGTACGCGAAGAGGGAGGGCACCAGCGGCAGCCCCCGGCCGTCCGCCGCGACGCGGTGCCTGCCGATCATCTGCTCGATGTGCAGGGCTCCCCTGTCCCAGCGCAGGTTGGGGTGCAGCTCGTCGAAGAGCCGACGTGCGCCGCCCGTGGCGAGGCTGCGGGCCCGGTGGGTGACGTCGGCCTCCAGTACGAGGCGCATGGCCGGCCAGTCCGGGGCGAACGCCAGATCCCAGTAGCGGCGCAGCAGCGCGCCGAGCCGGTCGCGCAGCGCGAGGACGGGCTCGTCGCCGGGGGCGTCCACGGCGGCGAACAGCGCGGGCAGCGGGTGCGGTGCGTAGGTGGCGCGCAGGTCGCGGCGTACGACGTCGGGTCCGGTCGCGGCGACGGCGGCCAGCTCCTCGTCGAGGGTGGGCGCGAAGTTCGTGGGGCGGGGCGTCAGGAAGTCCGGCAGCGCGAAGCGGGGCCCGACGAGGGCGAGGAGCACGCGTGCGTCGCGCGGATCGAGCCGTTCGAGGACGGCGCGGCGCCAGGGGGCGTGCAGCGGGTAGCGCCCCGGGTCGCTCAGTGCCCACAGACTGCCCATGGCCTCCTGCAACGGCGAGATGGCGAACCGGGTGTCCGCGAGGTCGTCGGCGCCGAGCAGAAAGCTGATCACGTTCGAACGTTAAGCGCTGGGCTACATCGTTGGGCAGGGGGCGCGGTTCCGGCTGCACTTCCCGTATGAGAGACACGGACACCGGAACGAGTAATGCCCGCACGGGGAATGCCCGCACGGGGAACGCCCCCATCGGCCGGGGGACCGTTCTGCTGCTCGCGCTCGCCTGCGGGGTCGCGGTGGGCAACGTCTACTTCCCGCAGGCGGTCGCGCCCCTGGTCGCGTCCGGGCTCGGAGTGCCCGAGGGGACGGCGGCGCTGGTGGTGACCGCGGTGCAGTGCGGGTACGCGCTGGGGATCTTCCTGCTCGTGCCGCTCGGCGACCGGCTGCCGCACCGCCCGCTGATGGTGGCGCTGCTCTGTGCCGCCGGGCTCGCGCTGCTCGCGGCGGGGGCCGCGCCGGGGCTGGTGCCGTTGGCCGCGGCGAGCGTCGCGGTCGGTGCGGCGACGGTGGTCGCCCCGGTGCTGGGCCCGCTGGCCGCCGGGCTCGTGCCGCGGGAACGGCGCGGGCAGGTCAGCGGGACGCTGTTGAGCGGGTGCATCGCCGGGATGCTGCTGTCGCGGACCGCGGGCGGGGCGCTCGGCGAGTGGCTGGGCTGGCGGGCCCCCTATCTGCTGGCCGGGGCCCTGTCGTTGCTGGTCGCGGCGGTGCTGGCGCGGGCGCTTCCGGTGACGGCGCCGACGTCGCGGCAGCGGTATCCGGCGCTGCTAGCCGAGCCGTTGCGGCTGCTGCGCGCCGAGGCGGGGCTGCGGCGCTCGTGCGGCTACCAGGCCGCGGTGTTCGCCGGGTTCTCGGCGGTGTGGACGGCGGTCGCGCTGCTGCTGACGGGTCCGGTGTACGGGTTGGACGCGCGGGCGGCGGGGACGCTCGCGCTGGTCAACGCGGTGACGATGCTCTGTACGCCGGTGGCGGGCCGGGTCGTCGACCGGCGCGGGCCCGACGCGGTCAACCTGGTGTGCCTCGTCGGGGTCCTCGCGTCGGTGCCGGTGCTGGCGCTGGGCACGCTGGGCGGTGCGGTGGGGATCGCGGGGCTGGTGGCGGGGACGCTGGTCCTGGACGTGGCGATGCAGTGCGGTTCGGTCGCCAACACCGTACGGATCTACGCGCTGCGCGCCGACGCGCGCTCGCGCCTGAGCACCGCGTACATGACGTGCGCGTACCTCGGCGGGAGCGCGGGTTCCTGGACGGGGGCGCGAGCCTGGGAGCGTGTGGGGTGGCCCGGGGTGTGCGCCCTGGTCGCGGTGCTCGGGGCGGTGGCGCTGGCGGGGGCGGTCAAGGTGGCGCGGGGCGGCGGGGCGGGAGGCCTTCGGGCCGGTGCCGTGTCCCGTGCGGGACGCGGCACCGGCCGCCGGGAGCCGGGCAGTTCAGGGACCTGGAGTCCGGGAACGCACGGTTCGGGAGCGCATGGTTCGGGAACGCACGGCTCGGGAACGCACGGCTCGGGAGCTCAGAGGGCGCGTGCCTCCAAGTAGCAGAACGCACGGGGCGCGGGCAGTTCGCCGGTCTCGGTGATGGTCAGTCCGGCCCGCTCGCACACCTCGTCGAGCTGGCGACGGGTGCGCTCCTTGCCGCCCGCGTTGACCAGCATGTTGAGGTCGGTCATGTACGGCGCCTTCGGTCCGTCCGGCGCGACGGTCTCGGGCAGCACCGACTCCAGGATCAGTACGCGCCCCTCGGGCGGCATCGCGGCGCGGCAGTTGGCGAGGACGGTCACCGCCCGGTCGTCCGACCAGTCGTGCAGCACGCTCTTGAGGATGTAGAGGTCGGCGCCCTCGGGGGCCCAGCGGAAGAAGTCGCCGGGCACGAGGGAGCACCGGTCGGCGACGCCGTTGCGCTTCAGCGTCGCGGGCGCCTGGGCGAGGCCCGCCTCGGTGTCGTACAGGATCCCGTTGAGCCCGGGGTGGGCGCGGAGCACGCCCGAGATGAGGGTGCCGTCGCCGCCGCCGAGGTCGGCGACGGTGCCGAACCGCCCGAAGTCGTACGCCTCGGGCAGGGCCGCCGCGATCTGGCCGGTGAAGCAGCTCATCGCCGTGTTGAACCGCTCGGTCAGCTCGGGGTGCCGATGGAGGTACGAGAAGGCGTCGGTGCCGAAGACCGCGTCGAACATCGGCTCTCCGCTGCGCACGCTGTCGTCCAGGTGGTCGAAGGCGCGCAGTGTCACCGGGTCCGTGAAGACCTCGATCAGGGCGGCCATCGAGCCCGGGTGGTCCCGGTCCAGCAGGGCTCCGGCGGGAGTGACGGAGAAGGTGCCGGGTGCGTCCTCGCGCAGGTGGTCGAGGGCGGCGAGGGTGCGCATCAGCCGGAGGGTGGATTCGGGGTGGGTCCCCGCGGCTCGGGCGACGTCGATGTACGACGTGCCGGCCGTACTGGACGCCGTACCGGATGCCGTACTGCCCGTCGTACTGGATGCCGTACCTGGTGCTGTTCCGGGTGCTGTTCCGGATGCCGCGCCGATCAGTTCGACGATCCTGAGTCGTACGGCGGCGCGGAGTATCAGCGCGGTCATGGGTGCGAAGGCCGCCTCCATGGTTCGATCGAGCGGAGCGGGACCCTCCGCCTTGAATTCCTGGACCACGTTCGTTCCCCTTCCCCCTGCGGTTTCGACCGCCGTGTGACGGTCTGCGGTTACCGACCGGTCGGTGTCGGTATGCGCAGAACGACTATCGCGATGATCGCGCCACGGCAACACCGTGGGACGCCGGGAGTCCGGTTCTTGCCACTCGGCGCCGCCGCCGACGGGTTTCGGGGGTCGTCACCGTCAGAGGCTGTCGGCCTCGATGTCGCCATAAGACGTGGTCACGCGGATGTTCAGCCCGGCGGCGGCGCCTTCGACGTTGTTGAGCGTGTTGCGGATCCGGCCGTATCCGGTGCCCGCGTCCAGCGTGGCGGAGGTTCCGCGGGCGGCGCCGACCGACACGTCGCCCGCCTCGGTGCGCAGCACGACCTCGCCGCGCACGGCCTCGGCGATGCGGATGTTCCCCTTCTTGGTGGTGATCTCGGCGGGGCCGCCCAGGCGGCCGATCGCGACGTCGCCCGCTTCGGTGGTGACGCGGACGCTCGCCGCCTCGTCGAGCTTGATCTCGCCCTGCGCGCCCTCGAAGACGACGTCGCCGAGCCGTCCGACGCCCCGGAGTTCGGCGCCGGCCGCCTTCGCCTCGACCCGGGAGCCCGTCGGCAGCTGAACGGTCACCTCGACGGAGCCGACGGCGCCGAGGAGCTGGCGCTGCGCCGGGGCCGCGATCCGCAGGACGCCGTCACCGAACTCGACCGTGGTCTGCTCGGCGGCCTTCACGTCGCGCCCCTTGGCGGAATCGGCCGGCAGGACCTCGACGACGGTGTCGGCCCGGTCGGCCGCGATGAACCGGACGCGGCCCGCGGGGATGTCGAGGACGGCGGCGACGGGGGCGGTGGTGGCGAACTTCTCCATGGTGTCTCTCCTGTGCTGGTCTCTGTTTCCGACAAGGGAAAAGCTACGTTGCATTCATCATTAGAGCAACACGATCGTTGCGCAGAATTGTCATTACTGCAGGTCAGAGTAGAGAAACCATTGCAATGGAATCAATATCAACGCAACGCAATACGCGAGTGCGTTGCAATGAATTAAGAGTGAAAGCTATGCTGACCGCACCGGAAGCACAGACGGAGCAAGGACAAGGAGGCCGCGATGCCGGGAGGCAGGCTCACCCAGCAGGAACGTCGGCAGATCGCCCTGGGGCTGGCCGACGGCCTGGCCTACGCCGAGATCGCCAGGCGCCTGGAGCGCCCCACGTCGACGGTCACGCGCGAGGTGATGCGCAACGGCGGCCCCACCGCCTACCGCGCCGAAGCGGCCCACCGCGCGACCGAACGCCGCGCCCACCGCCGCAGACAGACCGCGCCCCGTGACACCCAGGCGCCCCCGCAGGGACACGGGCGCGACGCGGAGTCGGTGCGCGAGTTCGAGGAGGCGTTCACCGCCGTCTTCGCCCAGTCGGGCCTGCCCAAGATGGCCTCCCGGGTGCTGACCTGCCTATACACCACGGACGCGGGCAGCATCACCGCGTCCGAACTGGTCCGGCATCTTCAGGTCAGTCCGGCGTCCGTCTCCAAGTCGGTCGCGTTCCTGGAGAGTCTGAACCTCATCCGCAGGGAACGCGACGAACGCCGTGAGCGGTACGTCGTGGACGACGACGTCTGGTACCAGTCGATGGTGGCGGGTGCCCGCTCCCACGCCCAACTGGCCGAAACCGCACGCAAGGGCGTCACGGTCCTCGGCTCGGGCACCCCGGCGGCGGTCCGCCTGGAGAACATCGCCCGCTTCGTCGACTTCGTGGGCGAAAGCATCATCCGCGCGGCGGAACAGGCCCGGGAGGTCCTCTACACGAAGCCCGAGCAGCTTCCGGAGAACGCGGCCGAAGCGGGTCCGGAGGGCGGAGCGGGTCCGGAGGATCCGGAGCGCGAATAGCCACGTCTGTACGGGTCGAATCTGTACGGGTCGAACCACCGCGCCGTCAGTCGATGCCGCGCACCAGGTGGGGTTCCGTCGCGTCCTCGTCGTCCGCGCCCGCGAGGAGCAGCGGCGGGGCGGTCGGCGGGATGTCGCGGAACTGGCGGCGGGACTTCTCGTGGTTCTGGTGCACGGCGGCTCTCCGTCCAGATCAGGCGGTGTTCCCTCGGACGAACAGCGTGCCGGGGGCATCTCGATTTTCTCTCTAGTTCTTCTCAAGTTCCTGCTGGAGAGGGGTGCGAGGGCGGCGATCGGGTGGCGCGCGGCGCGGAGACCGGGGAGGCGCGCGCCGTGATCTCGGTAATCTCGCGTCCATGATCTCGGTGATACAGAACGTGGCGATCGACTGTGCAGATGCCTACGGGCTGGCCCGGTTCTGGAGCGGGGTGACGGGCTGTCCGCTGCACCCGGAGGACGTGCCGGGCGCGCGGGAGACCCAGGTGACACTGGCCGAGGGCCCGGTGCTGTACTTCAACCAGGTGCCCGAGCCCAAGACCGTCAAGAACCGGATCCACCTGTGCCTGCGCCCCGACACCTCGCGCGACCAGGAGGTGGCCCGGCTGCTGGACCTCGGCGCCTCCTTCGTCGCCGACCGCCGCGAGCCCGACGGCGCGGGCTGGGTCGTGCTCGCCGACCCCGAGGGCAACGAATTCTGCGTCCTGCGCAGCGACTCCGACCGGGCCGCCACCCCGTAGGTCCCGCGTCCGCACCCCGTCAGGGCGCACAGCCGGAGCCACAACCAGGACGGGTGCGGACGCGGGACGGGTGCGGACGCGGGATCGGTGCGGTCAGAACCAGTGCAGGCAGTGCGGGGCACGCTCGCCGCGGAAGAGGGCGTCGGCGAGTTGGACCGCGTCCGGCCGGTGGGCCCTGATGTGGCCCGCGCGCACGAGCGTGCTCGGGGCGGTGCCGCCCAGGTAGACCGAACCCAGGTCGCGCACGTCCAGGGACAGGTCTGGGTCCCGGTCCGTCGGGACGCACTCGGCCTTGCCGTCCCGGACGGTCAGCAGGTGGCGGCCGCGCTCGCCGAGGAACGGGTCGTCCACGTCGAGTACGAGCTCGCCGTCCGCGAACCAGCCGCGCGCGGTCAGGGCGCGCGGAACGTCCAGCAGCCGCACCCAGAGCCAGTCGGTGTCCCCGCTCACCTCGCCCGCGCGGAAGTCCGCGAGCTGCCAGCGCAGCGGGTGTCCGGGCGGAACGTGCTTGAACACGACCCGGGAGACCAGGTCGTGTTCGAGCACGAACCGGGCCAGGGCCGTGAAGGCGGTGTCGTCGACGGCGACGGTCTCGTCGACCGTCAGCGTGCTGACGTCGCCGGTGCGGTCGATCGCATAGCTCGCGTACCCGTCGGGCACTCCGTCGGCGTCCCGGTGGACGGCGACGTAACGCGGCGCCGGGGCGACCGGCGGCTGTCCTCCGCCCGAGGTCCACCAGCGGCGCGACCGGGACAGCGCACCGGGCTGGGCGCGGCGGTACCGGTCGTAGACCTCTTCCAGGATCTCGCCGCACTCGGCACGGCGCAGCACGTCGACCGAGCCGCCGGTCGGGCCGTCAACCGAGCCGCTGGTCGAACCGGCCGGGAGCGGCCCGCGCGCCCGGGGAACGGCGAGGGCCGAGCGGTGGCGCTGCACCGTCAGGCGCGACGTGCGGGTCGCGGGGCCGTAGCCGAACCGGCCGTAGATCAGGGCCTCGGACGCCAGCAGCACGGACAGGAACTCGCCGCCCTCCCGCAACGCGGTGAACTGGTGCCGCATCAGCGCGCTGAGCACGCCCCGGCGCCGGTGCGAGGGCAGGACGCCGACGGAGGTCAGTCCGACGGCGGGGACGAGGACCTCACCGGGCAGGGTGAGCTCGAAGGGGTACGAGGCCATGGTGCCGACGGGCCGCCCCTCCGGCGTACGGGCGAGCAGGCCGTGCTCCGCCTCGATCGCCGACCACCAGAGCCCGCCGCCGTCCTTCGGGGTCTCCAGGTCGAGCCCGAACGCGGAGTGGACCGTGTCGATGAGGACGTCGAAGTCCTCGTCGGTCGTGGAACGGATCTCCATCGCTGCCGCTGCCTCCTCGGGATACGGGTGCCACGCCCCGTGGCCCCGGGCCACCATGCAGCGCCGACCCGTGGCCCGGTCAACCGAATTACGGCGGAGCCGGGCCGAGCCGGGTTGGACCGGGCAGAGCCAGGCCGGGCGCGCCTCCTCAGTCGCTGAGCGCCAGCCGTACGCCGAAGGCCGCGATGACGCTCCCGGTGATCCGGTCGAGCAGCAGCCGGGCCCGGGGCTTGCGCAGCCAGCCGTGCACCGCGCGGGCGAACCCGACGAGGACGGCCGACCACACCAGACCGAGCAGCACGTGCACCGACGCGAGCAGCAGCCCCATGGCGAAGTGGTTGGTGCCCGCGGGGATGAACTGGGGCAGGACGGCGACGTAGAAGGCGCCCACCTTCGGGTTGAGGAGGTTGGTGAGCGTCCCCTGCCGCCAGCCAGCGGCGACCGAGTCCTTCCCGCTGAGCAGGTCGCCGTCGTCGTCGCCGGTCGCGGGCAGGCCCCGGAAGGTGGCCAGCAGCATGCGGGCGCCCATCCACACGAGATAGGCGGCGCCGGCCCAGCGCAACGCCGTGTAGGCGAGGTGCGAGGCCGTGAGGAGCGCGGTCACGCCCAGGGAGGTGAGCGCGCCCCACATGAGGGTGCCCGACTGGATGCCCAGGACGACGCCCCAGGCCTTCCTGCGCCGCCCGACGGCCGAGGTGCGCAGGATCAGGGCGGTGTCGAGACCGGGGGTCAGGGTGAGGAGCCCCACGACGAGGGCGAAGGACCACAGCGAAGTGCTTACGGACATGGAGGGCGAGCCTACGACACCCCCGCCCGCCCCGGAGTGTCAGTGGCCCGGGTTAGGTTCCCGGCATGACCAGCACCGAACTGGCCCCGCTCCTGGCCCGGTACGCCGAAGGCGCCGACCGCACCGGCTGTCCGTATCCCGGGACGTGGCAGCACGCCCCCTTCCCCGAGCGCACGACGAACGGCGCGCGGTACTCCCTGGTCGCGGTCGACCCGGGAGTGAGCGCGCTCGGCGTACGGCACGACGACGGCTCGCTGTGGTGCCTGCCGGACGACGCCCCGCCCCACCTGCTGAACACCGGCGTCGAGGCGTTCATCGCCTTCAACCGCGCCTACGCCGAAGCGGCCGCCGAGGCCGCCGCGTACGAGGGACCCGGCGACGACCTGCCCGATGACGAGGCGGTGGACCTGGCGGAACAGGCCGCCGACGCACTGACCGAGGCACTGCTGGAACGCTTCGGGGCGACGGACCCCGACGCGGTCGCCGACGAGAACTCCTTCTGGTGCGTCGGAGCGGAGGAACTGGGCTACGGCATGAGCACGTGACCGCGTACGGGCACGGGGTACGGGGTTACGGGTACGGGTGCGCTCACGCCGCCGCGGCCACCATCAGCCGCCGCTCCTGACCGCTCCCCCGCTCCTGACCGCTCCCCCCAGTCGGGCCGCTCCCCCGGGCCGGGACCGTGCCCCGGGGTGGCGTGCCGCGCAGTGCGGCCAGGAAGTCGACCGCGCTCTCCGTCCCGGACAGCGCCCCCGTCAACGCCTCCCACGCCCCGTCGCGTTCCGTCCAGTCCGCCCCGTGGGCCGCCGTCAGTTGTGCGAGCGCCGCGTCCCGCCAGGCGTACCCCTCGAAGCGGCGCCGCGCCGCCGCGACCCCGGTCTGCCGCCGCAGCCACAGTTCGGGCGCCCGCCCGAGGCCCGTCCACGCGCCGACCTCCGCCGCGGCCGCCAGCGCGCCCGCCGCGTCCCGGCACTCCGCGAGCCACTCCGCCAGCACCAGGTCCGCCGCCAACAGCCCCCGGTCGAACCGCTCACCGGTCACCAGGAACCGCGCGACCGCCCGCGCGTCCCGCTCCTCCAGGCCGAGCCCCATCAGGAACGCGGGCGACTGCGTGAGGCGGCCGACGAGCAGCGCCCACCCCTCCGAGCGCAGCGGACACAGCTCCCAGCGCTCCGCGAGCCGGCCCCCCGACGGGCGCGCCGCGTGCTCCGCGACGTGCCCGAGCGCGTGCGGCAGCCGCTCGAACGTCGCCGGGACGACCTCTGGTTCGACGCCCAGCAGCGAGAGTCCCGGCAGCCGTACGGGCGTGGCCCGCACCCCGCTCTCCCCCGCCGGGACCAGCCGCATCCGGTGCGCGGCGGGCAGCAGCCCGTACCCCCGCAACCGCTCGACCAGCGCGGACAGCAGCTCGTCGTGGCGGGGCAGCGCCACGGCCGCGGGCCCGGTCACGAGCCCCCTGCCGGTGCGCAGCCAGGGCCAGTTGTACGGCTCCGTCCCGGCGTCCTGGCGCAGCCCCGCCGCGCGCGCCCAGCCCCGCGCGATCGGCCCCAGGTCCCGTACGGCCGCGGCCGCCGCCGACGCGGTGTTCTGCCGGTACGCCCCGGGGAGCGGGGGCAGTACGGGCCCCGAGCACGCGTCGCCCCGGTCCGTCCCCCGGCCCGTCACCCGGCCCGCGCTCAGCGACCGCCACAGTTCGTCCGCACCGGCGCGCTCGGCGGCGAGCAGCGTGCGGTACGCGGCGCGGCGGGCGTCCTCGTCGGCGGCGTCGTACGCGGGGGCACCGGCCGCGTACGCCCCACCCTCAGCGCCAGTCGCCCCGCTCACCCCAGTCGTCCCGGTCGCCCCGGTCAACTCCGCGACCAGCCGCGACAGTCCGAGGAACGCCGCCTCGTCACGGAAGCGCGCCGCGCGCGCCGCGGCCGGTTCGGGGTCGCGCCCCGCGAGACCCGCGCGCTCCAGCTGAAGGTCGGCCACCAGGTCCTCGATGTCCTCGACCGTGACGTTCGCGTGCCTGAACCGGGTCATGGCGGCCTTCCCCTCCGTCGCGGAACCGCGTGCTCGGTGCGCCCGTACGCCGTGCGTCGTACGCCGCGCGCCCCGCGGTGCGCACCGCGCACCGCGTTTCGACGAGTGTCGCGGCCGTCGGTTTCGCGCCGGTTTTCGGCGGCGTACGCCTCACTTCCGCGCGTCGGCCCCCCGCTCCGCCTCCGCCTCCGCCCCCACATCCGCCCCCGTCTCAGCCCTGTCCCGCCGGGGCAGCAACAGCGGCGTCGCCAGCATCAGGAGCCCGGCGATCCCGATCGCCGTACGCGTCCCGGTCAGCCCCGCCAGCAGCCCCCACAGCCCGGTCAGCGCGGCGACGGTCAGCTTGCTGGTGATCGTCCACGCGGTGAGGGTGCGGGCGATCCGGTCCTTCGCGGTCCGCTCCAGCCTGTAGGTGGCGAACACCGGGTTGAACACGCCCATGCAGGTGATCAGCCCGAACTCGACGAGCACGACGAGGAGGAGCCCGGCGGGGCCTGGGCCGACGAAGGCGAGGCCGAGCAGCCAGCACGCCCGCAGCGTCCCCGCGACGCGCAGGGTCCTGTGCCGTCCGAAGCGCACCACGAACCGGGGCGCGAGCCGCGCGCCGACCAGGCCGCCGACGCAGGGCACGCCGAACGCGAGGCCGTACTGCCAGGGCGCGAAGCCGAGGTCGGCGAGCAGGAGGACGGCGAGCAGCGGCGACGTCGCCATGATCAGGGCGCTGACCAGGACCGTGTTGGCGAAGAGCGGGCGCAGCGTCGGGTGGGTGAGGATGTACCGCCACCCTTCGACCAGGTCGCGGGCCCGGAAGCGGGTCGGCGCCCCGGTGCGTTCGGGGCGCGGCTCGTCCCCGCCGATCGCGCGGATCCCGGCGGCCGAGAGGAGGTGGCTGACCGCGTTGGCGACGACGGTCGGTACGGGTCCGAAGAACCCGATCGCGGCCGTGCCGAGCGGCGGTCCGAGCATGGTGGCGGTCCAGGTCGTGGACTCGAACCTGCCGTTGGCGACGAGCAGGTCCTCGGGCCGTACGAGCGCCTTCAGACAGGCGCCGCTCGCCGCCCTGAAGGCGATGTCGGCCGCGCCGACGACCACCGAGACGACCGCGAGCTGTGCGAGGCCCAGGTGTCCGAGCGCGAACGCGGCGGGCACGCTCAGCAGCGCGGCGCACCTGATCAGGTCCATCGCGACCATCACGGGCCGCTTGCGGCGGAACTCCACCCACGGCCCGAGCGGCACGGCCGCCACCGCGCCGACCGCGAGGCCCGCGGCCGCCAGTGCCGACACCTCGGCCGGTCCGGCGTGCAGCACGAGGATCGCGATCAGGGCGAAGGCGTCGAACGCGAGCCACGTGCCGAACGTGCTGACCGCGTACGCCGCCCAGAGGAGGTCGAAGCCCCGCCCCAGTGATCGTCTGCCCGCCATCCCTCAGCTCCCCGCTCTCCGCTCCCCGCCGGGAGGGACGGGTCTCCGCCGGGAGGGACGGGTCTCCGTCAAAAGGGACGGGCGGTCCGTCAGTCCACGACCTCCATCTGCCCCATCATTCCCATGGTCAGGTGCCCCATCATGTGGCAGTGGTACATGAACCGACCCTTGTAGTCGGTGAACCTGACCTTCACCCGGGCCTTGGTGCCCGGCAGCACGGTGATCGTGTCCTTCAGCCCCGCCTCGCCAGGGCCCGGCGCCCGGCCGTCCCTGTCCACGACCTGGAAGTGCTCCAGGTGCACGTGGAAGGAGTGCGGGATGCCGAAGCCGGTGTCGGCGTTGTGGATCGTCCAGATCTCCGTCGTGCCGAGCTTGGGCCGGAATTCGACCCTTCCCGGGTCGAAGTGCTTGCCGTTGATGAGGTGGTGGCCGGCGGCCGGGTCGAAGGACATCGTGAAGGAGCGCTCGACGGCGGGGGCGCCGAGCGCGGGGTTGGGGCGCAGCTCGTCGGGGACCGAGCTGGCGTCGGCCGCGCGGCGGGCGACGTCGAAGCGCATGATCTCGGGCGGTTCGTCGCCGTTGGTGGCGAGGGTCTTCAGGACGACCTTCGAGCCGACGGGGTAGCGGGAGAAGTCGACGACGACCTCCTGCCGCTCGGCGGGCCAGAGCCACAGGGACCCGGTCTTCACGGGCGCGGGCAGCAGCCCGCCGTCGGACGCGATGTGCGTCATCTCGTCGCCGTCGCCCAGCTGGAGCAGGAAGCCGCGTTCGTTGGAGGTGTTGGTGAAGCGGAAACGGTACTTCCGGGCGGCCACCCGGAAGTACGGCCGGGGCGAGCCGTTCACCAGGAAGACCGTGCGGGCGGCCGCGCCGCCGGTCTGCTCGTAGACGAGGGTCCCGTCGGGGGCGACGTTCGCGTCGCGCAGGTGCAGCAGGACGTCGTACGCGCCCTTGGGCAGCGGCAGCTTCCGCTCGAAGTCGTCGGTCAGGAGGTACCCGGCGACCGCGCCCCGGTAGATGTTCTCGGCGTGCGCGTGGTGCGAGTGGTCGTGCAGCCACATGCTCGACGCGCGCTGCTTGTTGGGGTACTGGAAGAAGCGGCTGGCGCCGGGGGCCAGCTCGTTGACCGGGTGCCCGTCGTAGTGCGCGGCGACGTGGCCGCCGTGCAGGTGCATGGCGAACGGCACGTCCAGCTGGTTGACCTGCTGGATGACGACCGGGCGGCCCTGGGTGGCGCGGATGACGGGGACGGGCTCGCCGTTGAAGGTGCGCAGGCGGGTGGTGGTGCCGGGCACGATCGTGGTGGTCGACTCGCGGGTGACGAGGCGGTACAGGTCGTACTCGACGCCCTTGCCGGTACGCCGGGGGTGGGCGCGCAGCGTACGCGCGACCCGCAACGGCACCCCGAACAACGCGTCGGCGGCGAAGGCGGCGGCCCCGCCCCCGGCAGCCCCGTCCCCCGCCCCGGTCCCGGCCCCGAGCACGAGCGCCCCGGCACCGCTCCCGGCAGCCCGCAGTAACCCCCGCCGGGTCAGCACGGACCGACGCGGGAACGGGGAACGGGAGAGGCTCTTCCGGTACGACACGGATCCAACGTCCCTCATGCGGACCGAAATGAATGCAAACGCCACAGTCCCGAGGAGAAAGTAAGACTGACTGCCCGCCTTCCGAGCGTCACGTGCGCCGGGCGGCGCGCAGGACTGCGAGGCAGGACCGCTGGCTCACCCGACAGGGACACCGAGCAGCGCCGCGAGCTCGGCCACGGCCGCCTCCTCGTCCGTGACGTGCACCGTGGTGATTCCCAGTGCGGCGGCTGGCGGGAGGTTCGCCGAACGGTCGTCCACGAAGACACAGCGCTCGGCGGGTAGTCGGATGCGGTCGAGGGCGAGCCGGTAGATCGCGGGGTCGGGCTTCGCCACCCTTTCCAGCTCGGACACGACGTGCACGTCGAAGAGGTCCCAGATCCCCACGTGCTCGTACGGATTGAACGGATCGAGACCGAAGCTGTTGGAAAGCAGGGCGAGTCGATGACCGGCAGCTCGCGCGGCGCGTGCGAACGCGACCATCCGGTGTGCAGCAGGCACCCCTGTCCAGGCCCGCCCCATGAGGTTCACGGGATCCACGTGCGCACCCAGCAGCGCGGCCGTGCCCTCGTTCCACTCGACCTGCCCGATCTCCCCGACCTCAAGCGCCGTGTACAGCCGCCGCCCCTCGGGGTGGCCGTTCAGGGTGTCGCGCCAGGCGCCCGGGTCCAGCCCTTCAGACACGCACCAGGCACGGTGGACGTCGGTCGGTCTGGCGGTGAGCACCCCGGCGAAGTCGAGGATCAGGCCGCGCCTGTCGGCGACATCAGTCCTGTGTGGCATCCGGTGGCTGCTCCTTCCCTCAGGGGGGAGTCTTTTCGGCGACGCTACCGCGCACTGACGGCCGCGACGCCTCAGGACCGCCCGTTCGACCGAGAGCCCTCGCCCGGCGCGGTCCCTTTGAAGGACGCCCACACCGTCTTGCCGATCGCGTGTTCGGTGACGCCGAAGTCGTTCGCCAGGGCCGTCACCAACTGGAGTCCGCGCCCCGTGCAGTCCTCCGGCCCCGCGTGCGTGACGCGCGGTGTTCCGCCGCCGCTGTCCCGCACCTCGACGCGGATCAGCTCGCCCTCCCCTACGAGGGTCAGGGCGAACTCTCGCCCCGGCGGGGCTCCGTGCCGTACGGCGTTCGTGACCAGCTCGGACACGCACAGGCAGATGTCGTCCAGCCCTCGCGCGACGCCCCATTCGGTCAGCACCTCCCGCGCGAAGGACCGGGCCTCCGGGACTGAGCGCCGTGCGCGGGGAAAACGTCGTTGCCGTGACAGGGGCACGGTGAACCACCGCCTTGATCCTGGGCTGTACGATGAGGGCGAACGTATCGCTATTCGCGAAAAGCAGCAAGGATGACAAGGGGAACGGATGTCGGGTCCCTGTCGCCTACCGTGTGAAGCAGCAGCGCAGGACCCCCGACCGCGCAGGAGGACACCATGAGCGACGACAGCGCCTGGGTCAGCGTCTCGATGCCGTATCTGTTGCCCCGCGAGCAGGGGCGGCCCGACGCCTGGGCCGAGGAGGCCGCGGCCCGGGGCGGCAAAGGGAGCCAGCGCATCGTCCACGCCGGGGAGGTGCCCGCGCCCGAGGACGTGGCGGGGCTGCTCGGACTGACGGTGGGCGAGGCCGTCGTCGTACGCCGCCGGGTCATCGAACTCGACGGCGTGCCCTGCGAGTTGACGGACACCTACTACCCGGCGTCCATCGCGGCGGGCACCCGCCTCGCCGGGACCGCGAAGATCCCCGGCGGCGCCGTCACGCTGCTCGCCTCGCTCGGCCACGTCGGGGTCAAGGTCCGGGAGGACGTGACCGCGCGGATGCCCGACGCGGCCGAGCGCGAGGCACTGCGCATGGGTGGCGACGAGCCGGTGCTGCGGATCGCGCGAGTCACCCTGGACGGGGACGGCCGCCCCGTCCAGGCCGACCTGATGACCATGCCCGCGCACCGCCAACGGCTGCGCTACGAGATCGCGATCGGATGACCGTGCCCCTCCACGAAGACCGGCGCTCCCTGCACGAGCGGATCGCCGCCGACCTCCGCGACGAAATCATGGGCGGCGACTTGGCCCCCGGGGCCAAGCTGCCGTCGACGACGCAGCTCAAGGACCGCTTCGGCGCCTCGAACGCGACCATCCAGAAGGCGATCCAGCTCCTCAAGGAGGAGGAGCTGGTCGTCGGCCGGGCCGGAGCCGCGGTCACCGTCCGCGAGAACCGCCAGCGGACCGTGCGCCCCGCCTCCTCCCTCGATCCGGCCGGCCCAGGCGAGCCCTACCCGTGGCTCGCCGAGCTGGCGAAGCTCGGTGCCGACCCCCGCAGCACACTGCTGGACGTGGGGGAAGTCCGGCCTCCGGCCGATGTCGCCGCCGCGCTCGGGCTCGCCGACGGGGAGCACGCGCAGTTCCGCAGCCAGGTGCTCTCGATCGACGGCGAGCCCGCCGAACTCGTCACCTCCTACTATCCGTTGGCCATCGCCCGCGGTACGCCTCTCGCGGAGAGGCGGAAGATCAAGGGCGGTACCCCGACGCTGCTCGCCGAGCTGGGGCACCCGCCCCGGCTCGGCGTCGACCGGGTCTCGGCCAGGGTCCCCACCCAGGAGGAGTACCGCCTCCTGCGTCTACCGGGAGACCTCCCCGTGCTCCGTACGCTGCGCGTCGTGTACGGCGACGACCGGCGGCCGGTCGAGGTCACCGTCATGGTGAAGGCGGGGCACCTCTACGAGCTGCGGTACGAGTTCGCGCCGGAAGCGTGAGCCCGTACCGCCGTCCTCACGCCGGGTCCAGCCGGTTGACCGCTCCGCCCAGGTCCAGGACGTACAGCTCGCCCCTGGCGCTCTGGACGAAGGAGGACACCGAGCCGCCGTCCACCGCCAGGTCGCCGCTCTCCGTCACCTTGCCGTTCCTGATGCGCAGGGTGCGCAGCGTGCCGTCGCAGTAGTCGGCGTACACGTACTGGCCCCTGAGCGCGGGGATCGCGCCGCCCCGGTAGACGAAGCCGCCGGTCACCGAGCAGCCCAGGCCGTTGCGGTCGTACTCGTGCACCGGGCGGACGTGGTTCGCGGGCTCCGTGCCGCCGCGGAAGGGGTGGGTGCCCTCCATCTGGGACCAGCCGTAGTTCTCGCCGCCCTTGCCGCGCGCCGGGGACCAGTCGATCTCCTCCCACTCGCTCTGGCCGACGTCGCCGATCAGCACGTCGCCCGTGCGCGCGTCGAAGGAGAAGCGCCACGGGTTGCGCAGCCCGTACGACCAGATCTCGGGCCGTGTCCCGGGCGCGGTCACGAAGGGGTTGTCCGCCGGGATCGCGTACGGCTTGCCGCTCGGCCTGCCGCCCCTGGGGTCGATCCGCAGCAGCTTGCCGAGCAGCGTGTCGAGGTTCTGCCCGTTGCCGTGCGGGTCGCCGCCCGAGCCGCCGTCGCCGAAGGCGATGTAGAGGTAGCCGTCGGGGCCGAACTTGATGTCGCCGCCGTTGTGGTTCGCGTACGGCTGCTCCTGGGTGAGGACCGTGCGCCGGGTGCTCGGCAGGAGCTTGCCGCGGCGCACCGCGAACTCGTCGACGGTGCTGGTGCCCTGGAGGTTCGTGTACGAGATGTAGAAGTGCGCGAACTTCGGGTCGAACGCGATCCCCAGCAGGCCGCGCTCGCCGTCGGTGGTGGTCTCGGCCGTGATGTCGAGGACGGGCGCGCCGAGGCCGCCGTGGCCCAGGACCCGTACGGTCCCGGCCCGTTCGGCGATCCAGACAGTGCCGCCCGGACCCGCGGTGCCCGCGATCGGGTTCTGGGCCGTGGCCACCTTCGTGAGCGCGACCTTCGGGGCGATCGGACGGGGGGCCTTCGCCTCCTCGGCGGACGCCGTGCTGAACGCCAGGGAGGCGACCAGGCAGAGGGCGCCGACGATCGCCGAACTTCCGGTGCGTACTTTCACCGTGATCCTCCTGGGGGTTGGGGAGGTCACCCGGCTGCTCGGGGCGGATTCGCGGACGCGTCGCCCGGGGCCGGCACGCAGCACGGGTGGGGGGACGGTGTGCTACTGGCCACGGGTGAGGATACGGGGACGGGAGTGGTTGGTGTAGACCATGACTTCGGCCATCTTCGCCGTCTTCGCTACCTTCGCCGTCTTCCGGGGCGGAGCCGTCTTCCGGGGCGAACGCGCGGACCGGGGGCGACGGCGGCGCGCCGTTCGCCCCCGGTCCACCGGGGCCCTCACAGGTCCAGCGTGAGCAGTCCGCCCTTCGACCGGCCCACGCAGATCATCATCGTCGTGTTGGACGCGCGGTCGTCGTCGGTGAGCACCGTGTCGTTGTGCTCGGGCTCGCCGCCCAGCACCTTCGTCTCGCAGGTGCCGCAGAAGCCCTCCTCGCAGCCGGAGGCGACCTTCGGCACCGCCTCGCGCACGACTTCGAGGAGCGTGCGGTCCGGCGGGACCAGCAGGGTCTTGCCGGTGCGGCTGAGCGCCACCTCGAAGGCGCCGTCGGGCACCGCGGGCTTCTCCGGCTTCGGGCCCGCGCCGAACCGCTCCAGGTTCAGCGTCCCCGGCGGCAGCCAGCGCTCGCAGCGCTCCTCGACCGCGCGCAGCAGCCCCTCGGGGCCACAGGTGTAGACGGCGGTGCCGGGCGCGAGGTCCTTGAGGAGGAGGTCCAGGTTCGGGCAGCCGTCGGTGTCCTGCGGTACGAAGGTCACCGCGTCGCCCGGCAGGTCCGCCAGCTCGTCGCGGTACGCCATCGAGGTGAGGCAGCGGCCGCCGTACACCAGCGACCAGGGCGCCGCGTCGGGGTCGGCGGCGACCTGACGGACCATCGGGAGCAGCGGGGTGATGCCGATGCCGCCCGCGATGAAGAGGTAGCGCTCGGCGGGGGCCAGCGGGAAGCGGTTGATCGGGCCGCGTACGGTCAGGCGCCGGCCGGTCAGGTCCGTGTCGTGCAGCTCCGCCGATCCGCCCCGCCCGTCGGGCACCCGCAGGACGCCCAGCCGGTAGACGCTCCGGTCGGCCGGGTCGCCGCTGAGCGAGTAGTGGCGGACCAGGCCCGAGGGGAGCGTCAGCTCCAGGTGGGCGCCGGGCTCCCAGGCGGGCAGCTCCGCGCCTTCGGGATGGGTGAGGAGGAGGCCCAGGACTCCGTCCGCCTCCTGGCGGGTCTCCTGGACGAGGAGTTCCTGTTCAGCAGTCATCGGTTCGGTCCTTTGGGTACGGCGGCGTCAGTTATGGGGGCAAGGGGGGCAAGAGGACTTCGGGGAGTGGGACGAGTGGCCCCCTGCTTCCGTGGCGGGAGCAGGGGGCCACAGGGGGTCGGAGGGACGGGGGTCGGAGGGACGGGGTCGGAGGGACGGGGACTTGTCAGTCGGCCTGGACCGCGGGGCGGGTCGAGGGCTCGGGGGAGACCCGGGCCAGCACCCAGTACAGCACCGCCGCGACCACGAAGGAGGCCGGGAGGCTCAGGTCGACGCCTCCGGTCGCATTGGCCAACGGCCCTACGTACAGGGGGTTGTTGACCCAGAGGACACCGACCACCGAGCCCGCCACGAAGGCGGTCACGGCGCGCGGGTTGAAGCCCGCGTTGTACCAGTAGCGGCCACCGCCGCCGGTGGCGAAGGTGCCCAGGTCCTCCGCCGTGTAGCGGCCCCGGTGGAGGGAGTAGCCCACCATGAGGACGGCGGCCCACGGGGCTACGACGGTGAGGAGCAGCGTGACGAACGCGGACATCGCGTCCATGGCTCCGTAGACGACGGCGCCGAGGTACAGCACCACCAGGGCCAGGGCGGCGACCGCGCCGGTGACCTTGGCGCGGGACGCGCGCCAGAACACCGAGTTGGCGGAGAGGCCGGCCGCGTAGAGGCACAGTGCGGCCTGCGGAAGCGTTCCCGCGAACCCGAACAGGGCCACCACCAGGGCGAAGGGCCCGGGTACCACGTCGGTGAGCCCCTGGAGCCAGGGCACGTCGGGCGAAGGCAGCAGCGTGGTGACGTACGCCCCGACGAGGAGCGCGAAGAGGCTGCTGAAGAACATCGCGACGCCGCTGCTGCGGACCGCGCGCCCCGGCTCGGTGGCCGAGGGCATGTAGCGGGTGTAGTCGCCCTGGAAGGGGGCGTAGGACAGCGGGACCGTGGCCGCGGCGGTGGCCGCGAGCAGCCAGGTGTGCAGCTCGGTTCCCAGGGCGAACTCCCCGCCCGCGTACCCGGGGTCGAAGTCGGGTGCGAGGGCCAGGGCGACGGCGACGAGGACGATGCCGCCGACGACCGCGGTGATGCGGTAGGTGCTGACCAGTGCGGCGTGGCCGCGTACGGCCACCAGGATCACCAGCACCGCGGTCAGCAGCATCGACACCGTGAGGGCGCCGGATCCGGTCGGGGTGGAGAACATCCTGTTCCCCGCGACCATGACGGCGGTCCCGCCGGTCCACACGGCTATCGCGAAGAAGCCGAGGGCGACGACGACGGTGAGGACGTTGCCGATGACCCTGCCCCGTACGCCGAAGTGGGCGCCGCTGGAGAGCGGGTCGTTGGTGCCGGTGCGGAGCCCGAACCGGGCCAGTGGGGCGAGGAGCCCGGTGCCCACGGCGACACCGGCCAGGATCGCCGTCACGGATGACCACCAGCCGAGGCCGAAGATCACGGGCAGTGCGCCGAGGACGACGGTGCCGAAGGAGAACTGGGCCGAGGGCCAGATCCACCCGAAGTCACCGGGGGTGGAGGTGCGCTGGGCCTCGGGCACCGGGGTGGTGCCGTCGTCGACGGAGGTGCCCGCGGGGGTCACCGCCGGGGTGCCGGCGGTGACGGGGGTGGTGACGGGGGTGGTGACGGGGGCGGTGACAGTGGTCGTCACCGCGTCCGTCTCCGTTGCCGCTGCGGGGGCTCCCGATGGAGCCCCCGCCGGGGGCGGCGCCGTGCCGGGCGCCGCCCCGGTCGGGGTCACTGTCATGTCGTCCCCTCGGGTGGTGTGGTGGGTGGCGGGCCCGCGAGGGCGGACAGGTCGGACGATTTGACGCCGTCCTCGGGGAGCACGGCGTAGATCCGCAGGGGGTCGCAGGCCGGGCCGGCGACGCGTTCACCGCTGTCGAGGTCGAACGTCGCGTAGTGCAGGGGGCACTTGATGCGCAGGCTCTCGTCGTCGACGTAGCCGAACTTCAGCTTTCCCTGACGGTGCGGGCACATGGCGGCCGCCAGGACCCGGCGACTGGCGACGTCGACCAGTACGAGGTCCTCGGTGACCTGGTGCACGGCCGGGGCGCGGCGCTCGCCGCCGTCGGCGTGGTCACGGCTCATGGTTGACCTCCCGTGCGAGAGCTATGGCGGCTGAGTTGGCAGCGGCGACGATGTCGCTGGTCAGCCGCACTCCGGCCCAGACCTTGGCCAGGTCGGGGTTCTCCAGGGTGCGGACCGCGGTCCGCATGTGGTTGCTGTGGTAGGTGTCGATGTACAGGTGCTCGGAGTAGTACGAGCCGTTGGAGATGCCCAGCCGCTTGGCCGCCGCCTCGAAGGGCTTGAAGCCGAAGAGCACGCTGGTCTCGAAGTAGGTGTAGGAGCCCAGGAAGTACTCGGGTTCGGGGGCGCGGTTGGCGACCCAGTGGAACATGTTCACGTAGCCGTAGTTGGCCGCGGTCGTCAGGTCGCGGTAGTCCGCCACGTCGATGGACATGCCCAGCTCGGTCAGCAGGTCGCGGTAGAGCTGGGAGTGGGCCTTGTCGTCGTTGCCGCAGCCGAGCTCGTCGATGAGGACCCGGAAGGCGGCCATGCCCGAGCGGTAGGAGAGCCGGGGCACGGCGTGCAGCAGGGCCTCGGACTCGGTCAGGCCGTCGAGGGCGAACTGCTCGACGACGGTCTTGAACTGGTCGAGCGTGGCTTCCTCGGCGAGGAACTTCCCGTCGGGGTCGTCCTCGGACGCGACCTCCTCCTCCGCGATGAAGTCCTTCATGGTGCGCAGCAGGTGGCCGGGGTTGTCGAAGTGCGGGGCGCTCTCCACGTACGAGGCGGCGAGCGGGTTGATCCACCGCTCCTCGATCTCGATCATCTTGGCGTAGCCCGCCAGGTCGGTCACCTGGCCGTACAGGTCGTGGAGTTCGCGCTGGTCCGTCAGGTCCAGGTGGTCGGTGTAGGTGATGGGGGAGACGGCGAAGGTGGGGGAGGTCACGGCGCGTCCCCCAATATCGTGTCGGAGGTGATGACCCCGCGCAGGTGCAGTTCCTTCTTGACCCAGCGGTACCAGTCGTCGAGGAAGACTCCGTAGCGCTCGCAGACCGCGTTGATCTCGGCCTGGCGCTCGGGGGTGGGGTCGGCGAGCATCGCGTTGCTCAGGGCCGGTTCGAGGTTGGCCAGGGGTCCGATGAATCCGTCCACGCCCTTGGCGTCGACGAGCAGGTTCTCCCAGCCCTCGAAGACGGGGATGCCGGTCTCGGCCTCGGCCATCTTGCGGGTGAAGGCGGGGTCGCCGCTGGACTCCTTGATGCCGACGATGCCGGGGATCTCACAGATGCGCAGCAGCGTCTCGAACTCGATGCGGTTTCCGGACAGGGCCTCCTCGTTGTAGAGGAAGATCGGGGTGGACACGGCGGCGCGCAGGGCGCGGTAGTGGTCGAGGATGTCGTCCTGGGTGACGGTCTTGCCGAACGGGGTGGTGACCACGACGGCGTCGACGCCGATGTCGGCCGCCGTGCGGGCCCGTTCGATGACGGACGCGGTGTCGGGGAGCTGGATGCCGGCCAGGACGGGCAGGCCCGTCGAGTGCTGGACGGTGTGCGCGACGACGTCGTGCCACTGCTGTGCGTCGAGCTTCCAGCCTTCGCCCGAGGTGAGCGCCGGCATCAGTCCTGAGACGTCGTCACGGATGGATTCGACGAGCTGAGCGACGCTCTTCTCGGAGACCGTGCGGTCCTCTTCGAAGGGGGTGATCAGCGGGACGATCGTACCGGAGTACATGATCAGTGCTCCTAGAGTTCGTCCGGTGCCACGGAGAGCACCAGGGATTCGTGGTAGAGGCGTTCCAGCTCTTCGGGGAAGGAGGCTTCGCCGTCCGGCGCCGTCAGCGGGACGACCGGCAGGTCCGTGCGGTCCTTCAGCCGGGGGCTCGCGGTGTGCAGGGTGCCTCCGTGGTTGAGCGTCTGGGCCAGCAGCAGCCGCTCGTAGGCGGGCAGGCCGATCAGCTCGGGGGCGGTGAAGGCGCGGTCCACGTCGGCCTGGGTGTAGCCGAAGCGGACGATGTCCATGTCGGTGTGGAGCACGTCCATGAACGGGTAGTACGCGTCCTGGATCTCCCGGCTGAAGCCCCAGACGTAGTCGTCGCAGCGGCCGACCTGCTCCCAGCTGAGGACGACGGAGGTGTTGCCGAGCCGCTCGGCGAAGAACGCCTTGGCGGCCTTGCGGATCTCCTCGTTCTCGCTGTGCATGCCCATGAACATCGTGAAGTCGATGAACGTGCTGTACTTCGGGGCTTCGGCGGTCGCTTCGTCGGTCGTCACGGTCTCGGTCGTCACGGTCTCGGTCGTAGCGGCGTCGGTCGTCACGGTGTCGGGAACCTCCGTCTCGGCGGTCACGGTCTGGGTCGTCTCGTTCGTCCGGTCAGTCGACATACCGCTCGACCACCTTGCGCATCCGCTCCATGGCGCCGGCGAAGATCTCGGGCTCGCGGGCCAGGGCCAGGCGGATGTAGCGCTCGCCCTGGTCCTTGTTCTTCCAGTAGAAGAAGGTGCCGGAGAGGACGTAGACCTCTTCCTCGAAGAGGTCGGCCTGGAGCTGCGTGGAGGTCAGCGCCTCGTTCTTGATCTTGAACCAGGCGACGCTGGTGCCGACGACGGGCTCCTGGTACTCCAGGATCGTGCCCGCGAGGGCGACCTTGGCGGCTTCGGCGTTGGTGGTGAAGATGTCGCGGACCGAGGCCATGCCGTCGTTGATGGAGTCCTCGATGTAGTGGCTGACCATGTTGAGGACGAACGGCGACACGTTGAGCAGGACGCTGGTGTGGAGGTCGTACACCTCCTTGTAGATGTCCTGGCTCGGGGTGATCATCGCGGCCTTGGCGTCCTGGATCGGCCAGGTCTTGCCGGTGTCCTCCATCACCATGTAGGTGACGCCGGACTCCTCCAGGAGCTTGTAGATGTCGACGCGGCCGACGCCCTCGTCGCACAGGGCGAAGGAGGCGAAGCAGAAGTCCATGACGAGGACCTTGTTGTGGTCCACGCAGTACCTGATGACCTCGCGGAAGCCCTCCAGGCGCTGGGCGAGCAGGGTGAAGCCGGTCGGGTTGTTCGGGTCGACGAGGTAGATCGCGTCGGCGTCGACGTGCTCGACGAGCGCGTCGTAGATCTCCTCGGTCTTGTGCAGGGTGTGCTCCGGGAAGGGCGAGATCGGCACCTGCATGTTGCGGAGCAGGTCGACCAGGTTGTCGAAGCAGGGCTCGATCAGCGCTACGGAGAGGTCGCGCTGCTTGAGGTACATGCCGGCGACCATCGTCGCGACGCTCGCGGAGTACGAGAGGAGGGTGCGGTCGATCTCCAGCGCCGTGGGCTGCTGGTGGAGGCGGAAGAACGCGTCGATGAACTGGGCCTCGAAGTGCGCCTGCTGCTTGCTCTCGGACTCGTACCAGAGGTCCGGGAGGCTGGCGACGATCTTGCGCTGCGTCGCCGACTGACGCTGGTGGGTGTGCGCGTCCGCCAGGTTGAAGCGGGTCTTCAGGGCCTCGATCTCGTGCTGGGTGAGGTCGACGAAAGTGCTGACATCGGCCTTCTGCATGACAGTGCTCCCTTTTTGAATTCCGTTGATTCGGATATTCCGCTTGGAATTTCGAGGTGCGGCCGGCTTGCGGTTCTCGTTTTTCTCTTCGTTCTTCCGGTCCGACACCAATTACTTTACTGAGACTTTCGGGAGCCCTGATTACGGAAGAGTTGCGCAACCAATTATCACCATTATGTTTCCCGCGGTTCCAAGGCAAACGAAAACAGGCATTCCGCATCAGCGGAATGCCTGTTTTCGTGGAGGTGCCGTACGGGTGAAGGTCAGGCCGCGGCGCTCTCCAGCAGCTGCTCGTACACCTTGGGGTCGTCGGACTTGATGACGGGCCAGCCGATGCCGTACGCGCCCTCCCAGCCCACGTCGATGCCCGGGTTGGCGTGGCTGGTGCCGTCGGGCAGGAAGATGTGCGGGCTGCACACGATCGCGTCCGTACGGGCGAGCGCGGTCTGCTCGGACAGGGCCTTGCGCGCACGGCCGTCGTTCAGCGCCTCGTCGAGCGCGTCGACGTCGACGGCGCCGGTCTCCTTGGCGACGTCGAGGATCACCTTGCGGTGGGTGATGGTGCGGGACTCGGCCCAGAAGGCGCGGCGCAGCCCGAGGTCGAGCTGTTCGGACGCCTTCAGGCTCTGCTCCTTGGCGGCGAGCACGGCCTCCAGGGCGGGCAGGGTCGTGGACGGGTAGAGCCAGTCCTTGGCCTGCCACAGCTGCCAGCCGGCGGCCGGCTCCAGGCTGGCCATCCGGGCCACCTCGCTGTCGGTGCCGGGGCGCGGGCTGGGCGCGTCGTTGAGCATCTCCAGCGGGAAGGCCCGCAGGTCGAAGCTGACTTTGTCCTCAAGACCGAGCCGGGTGCGGGTGGCGTGCAGGCGGTGGATCGCGATGTGGGCGAAGGAACACCAGATGTCGGAGTAGACGACGACTGTGCCGGGCTCGGGAGTCAGGGACGTTTCGGGCACGAGGGCTCCTCGGTTGTTCGGTCTGCTCTGCGTCGTTGTGCGGTGCTGCGGTGGTGCAGTGCTGCGGTGGTTCTGTGCTGCCGTGGTGCTGTGCTGCCGTGGTGCTGTGTCCTGTCCGGGTACGGGCCGGCCGGTCGCCGGGTACCGGGGATCCGGCCGGCCCGTTCACGCCGCTTCGCCGGTGCCGGCGGCCGCGTCGGCCGACGCCTCGTGGGCGTCGAGCGCGGCCTCCAGGTCGAGGTCGGCGCCGGGCAGCCAGGCCGGCAGCTCGGGTATTCGGGCCATGGCCCTGAACAGCGAGTCGACCCGCTCGCCCTCGACCGTCGGTCCGTGCCCGCTGAGCAGCCGGGCCGGGCGCAGCTTCGCGAGCGTGCGCACGGACTTCTGGAACTTGTGCACGTCCACCAGCGCGGTCCACGGCGCTATGGCCCTGTTCAGCACGTCGAATCCCGCGAAGAATTCCTCCTCCGGAATGTCGGAGATATCCTGCGCGTAATTCTGGAGTACGGTCCCGAAGCTGTCAGAGCTGAACAGCGTGCCGTCCGCGTGGTCGAATACGGCGAGGGTTCCGGGCGAGTCGAAGGTGGGCGGCCGGTAGAAGCTCAATTCCCGGTCGGCGATCTTGAACCGGTTTCCGGGATTCGCCGTGACCACCCTTTCCTTGGGGATGGCGAATTCTTCGGTGAGCCGGGTGAGCGATATTCCGTTGGTGATGAGCTTGGCCTGCGGGGCGGCGTCGAGCAGGGCCGCCACCGCTCCCGTGTGGTCCCGGTCGTCGTGCGTGACGGCGATCCAGCGCAGCTCGCTCGGGTCGATGAGCGACCACAGGGCCTCGATGAAGCCCTCGCGGTCGACCGGCATGCCGGTGTCGACGAGCAGCGGCTCGGCGCCGCGCAGCAGGAAGCCGTTGACGGGCTGGTCCCCGAGGTCCGGTATGGGAAGGATCGAGGGCAGGACGCTGATGTCCGGGCCCGCGGTGTAGATCTCGCGCATGGGGCGTTCTCCGGTGGTCGGTTCAGACGAGCTGGATGGTGAGCGAGCCCGCGATGAGCAGGGCGAGGCCCGCCAGGCGCGGGGCGGTCAGCGTGCGCTGGGGCAGCCGGAACAGACCGCGGTGGTCGATCAGCGCCGAGGTGAGCTGCTGGCCGGTGACGGTCAGGGCGATGGTGACGGCGGCGCCGATCTCCGGGATGAGCAGGAAGGTGCCGGTGACGTAGGCCGCGGCGCAGGCGCCACCGAGCCAGCCCCACCAGGGCATCTTGGTGAGCGTGTCGACCTTGGGCTTGGGGGTGCGGCGGGTGGCGTAGAGCACCAGGAGCACCACGGCGATGGTGAAGGTCGCGACGACGAAGCTGATGACGGCGACGGCGATCGGCGAGTCGAGCGAGGCCTTCAGCTTGGCGTTGACCGCGCCCTGGATCGGCAGGACGCCACCGGCGACGATGCCGAGCGCGAGCCAGCCGAGGCGGGCGACGCCGGAGACCTTGGCACCGGCGCCCGCGGGTGCCTTCTGGCCCCTGATGATCACGACGATGCCCGCGACGACGGCGGCGGCGCCGATGACGATGCCGGCGTTGAGGCTCTTCTGCTCCAGGCCGAACAGGCCGAAGAGGTCGAGGGCGAGCGAGGCGAACATCTGGCCGGTGACGAAGAGTCCGACGGAGGCGAGTGCGCCGAGCCTGGGGAACAACAGGATGCCGCTGGTGATGTAGAGCGGGCTGGCGAGCCCGCCGAGCAGTTGCCAGCCCTCTACGTCGGGCAGCTTGCCGAGGGCGCCGAGCGCCCCGGCGCCGACGGCGATGACGGCCAGCAGGCCGGTGGCGACGCCCAGTTGAATCGTCGAGGCGCCGTAGGGGGTGCCGACTGCCGAGTTCAGCTGGAGGTTGACCGACGCCTGGACGGCCAACAGGCAGCCGGCCAGGAGGGCGACGGCGAGTAGCGCGGTGTGCATGCGATTCTCCTCGAACGGGTAACTGGACACCGTGTCCGGTTAATCTAAGCACGGAACGGACAAGCGGACAAGGTGTCCATTTCTTGATGGGGAAAGTAGGGTCGGACCATGAGCAACTCCGATGAGCGCCACGGACCGGGAGTGACGGACCCCTCGGTGCGGACGGGGGCCCAGGGGCCGGGGACGCTGTGGCCCGGCGCGCTGCCCGGCCACGTGCCGGACCATCCGCCGGAGGCTCCCCGCCAGCGGGCGGACGCGGCCCGCAACCGCCGGCAGATCCTGGAGGCGGCACGGCGCCTCTTCGGCGAAGGGGACCCGCGGTCGGTCACCATGGACCAGATCGCGAAGGCGGCCGGGGTCGGGCGGGCCACGCTCTACCGGCGCTTCCCCGACCCCCCTGCCATCGCGGTGGCCCTGCTCGACGAGCACGAACGGCGGCTGCAGGGGCAGTTGATCTACGGTCCACCGCCGCTGGGGCCCGGCGCACCGGCCCCCGAGCGGCTGGCGGCCTTCTACCTCGCGGCCACCGATCTGCTGGAGCAGCACCTTCCGCTGGCGCTCGGCGCGGAGACGGGGTCCGCCCGCTTCGCCACCGGGGCGTACGGCTTCTGGCGCGTGCACGTCCTCGCCCTGCTCAAGGACGCGGACGTGGCCGATCCCGACGCGGTCGTCGACCTGCTGCTCGCCCCGGTCGCGCCGGATCTCTACCAGTTCCAGCGGCACGTCCGCGGACTCTCCCGCGAGCGCATCGCCCTGAGCCTGAGCTGGAGCGCCCGGCAACTGCTGGGCGGGGCAGGCGCGTTGTGAGCGCCTGAGGCCGAACCTGCGGCAGGCGCCGAGCAGACCGCCGCGCAGCCCGCCCCGCAGGGCGCCGCGCAGTCCTGCCCGCAACGCGCCCCGCGGGCCACCGCGTAATCCGTCGTGCGACGAGGAGCCCATCACACCTCCAGCGCGGGCAGGAGCAGGTCCCAGATCCGCTCCAGCCGCTCTTCGGCCGAACCGTCGAGCGCGCCCGTCTCGCCGAGCCACGGCTCGTCGGCCGGGGCGGCGGGACGGCGGATCGCCAGCTCGACGCCGGTGACGATGTAGCTGACGAGCGCGGCGACGGCGGCGGCGTCCGTGCCGGGGCGCAGCGCGCCCTCGGCGGCGGCGTACCTGATCAGCCGGGTCACCTCGCGCCGCCAGGGGCACTCCTGGTCCGTGCCCGTACCGGCGGGGCCGAGGTCGCGCGCGAGTCGTTCGCCGACCCTGGCCACCTCGTCCGTCTCGAAGAGGCGGACCAGCGCACGGGTGGCGGCGACCAGCTTGCGCACCGCCGTGCCGTCGCCGCCCGCGGTCTCGACCGCCTTCTGGGTCACGGCCCGCGCGTGCTGCCTGACCGCGTCCGCGAGGTCCGCCTTGGTGCGGAAGTGGAACATCAGCGCGCCGGTGGTCACTCCGGCCTCGGCGCCGATCCTGGCCAGCGACGCGCCCTCGTAGCCGTACGCGTCGAAGACCCGTGCCGCGGCCGCCAGGATGCCCTGGCGCGTCCGCTCCGCCCGCTGCTGTACCGCCATGCCGCTTCCCCCGTCCAGAACGGTTTCCAGAAAGCTTTCCTGAAAGGAAGAGTAGCAGAGGTATCTCATCGCGAAAGGTTTTTTTAAAAGCTTTCGTGGTCGAGAGCGCACTCGGGCGGGCATGCTGGGGTCATGACCTCCAAGAGCCCCCCTCCCGGGCCGGCCGGCGCGGCCCAGCGTCTGGTGCGGCAGACCGCACAGCTCGGCGCCGTCCTCGACGAAGCGGCGGACAAGGCCGCGGCCCAGGCCGGGCTGACGCGCGCGGACGTCGACGTCGTCCAGGCGCTGCACCGGGCGCGCGGCGGCCGCCTGACGCCCAGTGAGGTGGCCGCCGCCTGCGGCCTCTCCTCCGGCGGCACCAGCAACATCGTGCGCCGCCTCGCGACCTCCGGATACCTCACCCGGGAGGCCAACGAGAGCGACGGACGCAGCAGCTGGGTGCAGCTGACGGAGGAGGGCGCGGCGCTGGCCGGGTCGATCGGGGCGTCCGTGGACGACGGCCACGCGCGGCTGCTCCGGCGGCTGCCCGACGGACTGGCCGACGAACTGCTCGACGCGCTGGAGCGCACCCTGGAGCACCTCGGGCGCTGAGGCCGCCGAAGGCGTCGCGGGCACCGAAGGCGGCACGGGCGCTGAGGGCGGCACGGGCGCCGGGTGTGTCGACGGTGCCGGGGGCTCTGAAGCGGGGTCCTGGCGCCCCGCGGGCCCGTTCACGCCGCGACGAGCCGTGCGATCTGGTCCTTGCTGGGGACTCCCTCGATCCGTCTGGAGCCGACCACCAGCGTGGGGATGACCTTCACGGCGCCCTCCGCCCGCCGCAGCGCCTGCCGGTGGCGCTCCGCCAGGTCCTCGGAGACGGCCGCCGTGCTGAACTCCTCGGGGTCGAGTCCGGTCGCGCGCGCCACGCCCGCCAGCGTCGCCATGTCCGCGATGTCGCGCCGCTCGACGAAGTACGCCGCGAAGACCCGGTCGCTGTAGTGGTCGGCGAGGTCCCTGTCCAGGGCGTACTGGAGTCCCTGGAAGGCGAGCCTGGTGGGCGGGATCGGCACCGGCGGGGGCCCGGTGAGCACCACGCCGATGCGCTCAGCGAGCGGCATCACCGCGTTCTCCCAGACCTTGTCGGGAAAGACCGGCCAGACCGAGCCGCCGGGCCGCAGCTCGAAGGGATGCCACGTCATCCTGGTGCCCGTGCCCCTGATCGCGTCCGCCACCACGCGCCGCGTGAGCAGGCTGAGCGGGCAGGTGTAGTCGAACCAGAAGTCGATCGTCCCGGTCATCGAAGAGTTCCCTTCCTCTTACGCCGCGTGCCGTGCCCGGCCTACGACGCCTGTGCTGCTGCGAACGGGGCGTCCTGCCCCGGGTGGTAGTGGTGCGCGCGGCCCTCGGGACACAGCCCGCCCGCCTCGCCCGGCGGCGCCAGGACCGGCAGCAGGACGTCCCAGATGCGGGCCAGCCGGGGCCGCAACGGGCCCGAGGCGAAGGGGGGTTGCCCCGGGCGCGGCACCTCGTCCCTGGGCAGGGACATCTCAAGCCCCACCAGGACGTGGGCCACCACGTCGAGCACCGTCGCCGCGTCCGCCCGCTCGTGCAGCGCGCCGTCCCGCTCGGCCTCCTTCAGGAGCGCCGTCGTGCGCTCCAGCCACGCGGAGTACCAGGTGTCCTCGGGCAGCCGGCCCGTCTCGGGCGCGCCCTCCCGCCACAGCCGCGCGCCCGCGCGCACCACCGGGTCGTGCTCCAGCAGCGCGACCACCGCGTGCGAGACGTCGATCAGCTCCTGCACCGGGTGCGTCGACGGCTGCGCGACCGCCCTGACCGCCTCGCCGGTCAGCAGGTGGGCCCGCTGGTGGACCGTTTCGGCCAGGCTCTCCTTGGACGGGAAGTGGAAGAACAGGCCGCCCTTCGTGACCTCGGCCGACACGGCGATCCGGGTCAGCGACGCCCGGTCGTAGCCCTCGGTGTCGAAGGCCCGTGCGGCGGCCAGGATCAGCGCCTGCCGGGTCCGCCGCGCCCTCTGCTGCTTCACCATGCGCCCTCCAGCTCTGGTAGTTGTCACTTCTGACACGCGCCGCTCCCGTGGCACGCGTGCCTTCGCGGCCCGTACGGCTCCCGGAGCCCGTACCGCTGCCGATGCCGCTGCCTGATCCCGCACCGCTCCCGGAGCCCGGTGCGGCTCATCCGGCCGCCCTGCCGAGGACCGCGCCGTGCGCCGCGCCCGCCTGCTCGAAGCGGCTGCGCAGCTGCGACCTGCGCAGCTTGCCCACGCCCGTCTTCGGCACGTCGCCCCGGTCGACGGCCACCACGTGCCGCACGTCGACGCCGAGGCGGTCGCGCACCCGGGCGCGCACCGCCGCCAGGGCCGCCGCGTCGGCCTCGCCCGTACGCGGGTGGAAGAAGACGGCCAGTTCCTCGCGGCCCGCGGGTCCCGTCACCGCGCTCGCGACGGTGTAGCTGGGCTCGACGAACGCCAGCTCCTCGACCACCGCCTCGATCTCGTGGCCGTGGTACGTCGCCCCGCCCAGGCACACCTCGTCCTCCGCCCTGCCGGTCACGGCGAGCACGCCGTCCCTGACGTGGGCGAGGTCGCCGGTGCGCAGCCAGCCGTCGGGCGTCAGGCAGGATCCGTCGAGCGCTCCGGCCGCGTAGTGGCCCCTGGTCACGGCGGGCCCCGACACCTGGAGGTGGCCCGTGGTGCCGGCCCGGACGACCCGGCCCGCGTCGTCGACGATCCGCACCGCGGTGCCCGGCTGCGGCCTGCCGACCGGGACGTACCGCTCGTCGCCCGCGCAGTCGGCGGCGAAGTCGCAGTCGACGACGCCCGACGAGGTCTCGGACATGCCCCAGCCGGGGCGCATCGCGTCGCCCGGCAGCCCGTAGGGCGCGAGCAGGCCGAGGAAGGTGCGGACGACCGACGCGCGGACCGCCTCGCCGCCGTTCATGATGTAGCGCAGGCAGCTCAGGTCCCAGTCCTTGCCGCGCAGTCCCTCGGCGCGGTCGTTGACCAGGGCGAACGCGAAGTTGGGCGCCCAGGTGGTGTTCGCCCGGTGCCGGTCGACGGCGGCGGGCCAGCGCAGCGGGTCGCGCATGATCCAGTCGGTGCGGGCGTGCACCTGGTGGCAGCCCAGGATCACGTCGCGCAGGTGGAACATCACCAGGCCGCCGACGTGTTCGAGCGGCATCCAGTTGAAGCTGCGGTTCGCCCGGCCCAGCCCGTTGGCCGCGATGGTGGCGGCGCTGCGGCTGAGGACGTTGCGGTGGCTGAGCGCGACCGCGCGCGGCGCCCCGGTGGAGCCCGAGGTGAGCAGCAGGACGGCCAGGTCGTCGGGGCGGGCCCGGTGGTGGGTGTTGTCCGGGGAGTGCCGCAGCAGGACGGCGACCTCGCCCAGGTGGGCCTCGGGCCAGCGCAGGTCGGCGGTGGTGTCGGGGGCGAGGCGGCCGCCCGCGCAGGTGATCACGCGGGGCCTGCCGTGGCCGGTCCAGACGCGGTGCAGCAGCACGGGGGCGTCCAGCTCGTGGTCGGCCGCGCCGTGCGCGGGCACGGGCAGCGGGACGAAGCCGCCGAGCAGGCAGCCCCAGAACGCGGCGAGCAGCTGCGGGGCGCGGTCGATCTGGAGCAGTACGGTCTCGCCGGGCGCGGTGCCCGCGGCGCGCAGCGCGGCCAGGATCCGGGAGGCGTCGCGCAGCAGTTCGGCGTAGCTCAGCGAGGTCTCGGTGCCGTCGGAGGCCACGAAGCACAGGCCCTGGGTGCCGGGGGCGCCCGCGGCGCGGACCAGGGCCTGTCCCAGGTCGGAGAGTTCGAGCTCGGGCGCGGGCCCGCCGTCGAGCAGCGAGAGGGCGCGGGCGCTGACGAGGTGGGTCAGCGTGCGGGGGTTCATCGGGCGGACACCTCCGTCGCGACGACGACCAGGGGGCCCTGGCCGTGCAGGGGGGCGGGCTCCTTGTGGAAGCCGCCGTACTCGGCCACGGCGGCCAGACCCGCCCCGGCGAGCAGCCCGGCGACCTCGCGCCGGGTCAGTACCGCCTCTTCGACGACGTTCTCGTAGAGCGCCAGTTGGCCCTGTTCATCCCTTATGAGCAGGGTCTCCTCGCCGCGCCAGCAGGCCTCGGTCGCGGCGGCGGCGCGGCGGGCGAGGCGGGTGACGAGGACGCCGCCCGCGCGGTGGTGGTCGATCGTCTGGGACCCGCCGAAGGCGTCGGTGCCGCCGAGCGAGCCCGCGGCGCCGCCGCCGACGCCACCGCCGTAGACGCCGATCCCGCCGAAGCCGCCGCCCACCGGGCCGAACTCCAGGAGCACGTGCCCGCCGGGCTTCAGCAGCGCGCGCATCCGGCGCAGGACGGCGGGCAGCTCGGCCCTCGGCAGCTGGTTCAGGGTCAGGAACAGGCTGTAGACCAGGTCGAAGCGCTCGTCGGTGGTGAAGGTCTCGGCCCGCGCGCGGACGAACCGCAGTCCCTCGACGGGCACCGCGTTGGCGTGCTCGGTGAACGCGGCGCTCTGGTCGACGCCGACGCCCCGGTAGCCGAGTCCGGCCAGCTCCCGCAGGTTGCTGCCGGTGCCGCAGCCGAGGTCGAGCGCGCTGCCGCCGGGCGGCAGCCAGGAGGCCAGCAGCCTGGTCTCGGCGGCGAGGTCGCGGAAGTCCTTGCGCATGATCTCGTAGTACGCGCCGGGGAACTCGAAGCTCGTCACCGCTGGGCCCCCGTCCGGGCGGACGTGCGCGCCCTGCGGTAGTCCCGGGGCGTCATGCCGTAGCGGCCCCGGAAGACCCGGCTGAAGTGGGCGGCGCCGTAGAGCCCGGCGCGTTCGCCGACCACCGCGACCGGCAGGTGGTCGCAGCGCGGGTCGGCCAGTTCGGCGCGGCACTGGTCGAGGCGGGCGTCCCTTATCCAGCGCGCCGGGCTGGTGCCGTGCTCCTGGAACATCTTCTGGAGGTAGCGCAGCGAGACCTTGTGGTGGTCGGCGACGAGGGCGGGGCACAGGCCGGGGTCGGCCAGCCGCTCCCGGATGAAGGACTGGATGCGCAGCATGAGCACCGAGGGGCGCAGCTCGCCGTCTTCCGGGGCCAGTTGCATGCGTTCGGCCAGCAGCGCCGCGGTGAGTCCCGCGACGCCGGAGCCGAGCAGGTCGAGCGCGATGAGGTCCCGGGTGCCGTGTCCGTCGAGTCCGGCGAGCAGCCCGGCGGCGAGCGCGGCGATGCCTTCGGTGCCGGACCAGGGCCGTACGGTCAGCGACTCGCTGTGGCGCGGGCTGATGCCCACCCTGCGGTGCGGCACGAGCAGTTCGACGAGGGTCAGCGCCTCGGGCATGACGACGCGGTACGGGCGGGTGGTGTCGCAGAACGCGAACTGCGGGGCGCGCAGGACCGCGCTGCGGCCGTCCTGGAGCACCCAGAGCTCTCCGGAGAGCGGCCGCAGGAGGCGTACGAACCCCTCGTCGGCGACGTCGGCGGGACAGGCGGGGCTGATGGTCTCGCAGGGGCCCGAGGTCACCGTGCGCAGCCGGACGTCGCCGAGCAGGTGGCGGGCGGCCGTGCCGCGCAGCTCCTCGTCGGGCGTGCGCAGCACCTGGACGCTGCCGGACGTGGTGGCGGCGGGGGCGGAAGCGTGCGGCGTGCGGTGGTACGGGGTGGTGCGCGTCTTGATGCGCGGCATTTCTCACCCTCCGTGGCCGGGAGAACCTGTCCCAGCGAGTGCAACATACCTGCTTGCCGGTATTCAATTGGCCATCGGAAGCTTCGATGACCCGGCTCGCGGGGGCCCTGCCAGGGCCGACGCGGGGGCGTGCGCGGGCCGGTCCGCGCACGGGGCGTGATCCGCACAGAAGCCGTGCGCGAACGGGCAACTCGGGGCGGTGGGTGGTTCCTAACGTCGTTTCAGTCCGAGGGCCCGTCGCTACGAGGAGCCCGCGGGGACGGGCGGGCCGGGCACCCAGGACCCGGTGCCCCTTCGAACCCTGGCGCACCCTTCCACGCCAGGACCCCGCCGCGTCGGGCCGCGGGGCCGGCCGTGTCGACCACACCCACGCCACGACACGGCCGGACCGCGCCCGACGCGGCGACCATCCCCTACGGCGCCGTCCCTCCCCGACCCGGAGGGCGGAGAACTGGAGATCCGGAGCGATGACGCCCCTGCCCACGCCGACGCCCCCCGCCGCCCCGCTGCCCCTCCCCCGGCTCACGTCCGCTTCCGCGCCGGTGCCGCGTCCCCCGACGGCACCGGTCTCCCCCACCGGGTCCGGTGGGCCCGTCCCCCCCGGCGCGCCCACCGGACCCGACGTCCTCCTCCCGACCGGCGGAACGCCCCCCGCCGCGGGCTTCCCCCAGGTCCACGGCCTCCCCCCGGTCGGTGGCCTCCCCCCGGTCGACGACCTCCCGCCGGCCGACGAACTCTCGCGCAACGAGAACCCGTTCCCGCCGCTGCCCTCGGTCGTCGAGGCCGTCCAGGCCGAGCTGTACCGCTTCAACCGCTACCCGGACCCCGGCTGCGCACAGCTCGTCGCCGCCCTCGCCGAGCGGCACTCCGTGCCCGCCTCGCACGTCGTGCCCGGCACGGGCTCGGCGGGCGTCGTCCAGGACCTGGTGGCGGCGGTGGCCGGACCCGGTGACGAGGTCCTCTTCGCCTGGCGGTCGTACGAGGCGTTCCCGCGCATCGCCTGGGCGGCGGGCGCGAGCTCCGTGACGGTGCCGCTGCGCGCGGAGGCGCACGACCTGGACGCCCTGGCCGACGCGGTCACCGAGCGGACCCGGGTCGTCCTGGTGTGCAACCCCAACAACCCCACGGGGACCGTCGTGCGGGGCCCCGAGATGGAGCGCTTCCTCGACCGGGTGCCGCCGAACGTGCTGGTCGTCGTCGACGAGGCGTACCGGGAGTTCGTCCGCGACCCCGAGGTGCCCGACGCGGTCGCCCTGCACCGGGCGCGGCCCAACGTCGCGGTGCTGCGCACCTTCTCCAAGGCGTACGGGCTGGCGCAGCTCAGGGTCGGCTACGCGCTGGCGCACCCCGCGCTCGCGGCCGCGGTGCGCGCGCGCTGCCTGCCGTTCGCGGTGAGCGGCCTCGCCCAGGCCGCGGCGCTCGCCTCGCTGCGCGCCGAGCGCGAGCTGGCCGAGCGGATCGACTCGGTGGTGGCCGAGCGGACCAGGCTGGTCGAAGGGCTGCGCGGCGCGGGCCTCACGGTGCCCGACTCGCAGGCGAACTTCGTCTGGCTGCGCCTGGGCGGCGGCACCGCCGCGTTCACCGACGCCTGCGCGGCCGCGGGTATCGCGGTGCGGGCGTACCCGGGCGAAGGGGTGCGGGTGTCGGTCGGGACGGCCGACGCCAACGACCGGCTGCTGCGGGTGGCGGCCGACGGAGGACTGCTGCGAGCGGCGGCCGCGAGCTGATCGCGCCGCCCGCGCGCGGGCGCCCGGTGTGGTGGGCGCGGGGCCGGACGCGGCCGGTCCCGCTGCCTCGTCGGAGCAGGTGTGTCGGACACCGGCTTCAGCGGGCCGTCCTGGCCCCGACCACTGCCGGGCGCCTGCGCAGCGGCCTCGTGGGGTGCAGCAGGGCGACCGCGTGGGCCAGCGAGACCAGCGTGAGGTGGCGCTCGCGGGCGTCGGGATCGACCGAAGCGAAGCCGGATCCGGTGGCCCGGCGCGCGGCGACCTCCATGGAGCGGGCCGTGAGGAACGAGGCGTGGGCCAGGCGCGCGAGCCCCGAAGCGTCGTACCGCTCCAGGTTGGTGAGCCAGAAGGCGCAGCGCCTGTTGTCGTCCGGGTCCCGCTCGGCGAACAGCACGTGGCGCCGCTGCGAGTGGCCCCAGGGCACGTCGCAGCCGGTCTGCAGGATGTCGCGCCGGACGGCGGCCGGGCCGCTGCCGATGGCGACGGTGTGCAGCGCGCGGTGGCCCGTGTGGTCGGCGGAGAGCGTCAACTGCCGCGCGGTGGCCAGCGCGGGCAGGCCGCGCACGGCGGTGCGCACGGCCGGGTAGACGCAGGTCGAGTGGTTGATGCGCAGCAGGTAGCCCGCGTCGTGCACGGACAGCGTCTCCACCGCGCCGCGCAGCCCCGCGTCGCGCACGTCGAGCACGAGCGGGGCGGGCCGCGCGCTGAAGGTCCAGGCGTCGAGCGCGGACTCCAGGGCCGCGGACGTCCTGGCGGCCAGGGCGTTCGCGGGGCCGCGGTCGGGCCGTACGAGCTGCCAGTCGACGGGCACGCCGCCCTGCGCGGTGGTCATCCACACGGTGACGACCCGCTGCGTCCCCGCGCCCGGCCAGGGCACGGCGCCGGGCCTGACGACCCAGGCGGACGGCTGCCGCGACCTGCCCAGCTCCTCGACGAGCGCGCGGCGCACGGGTCGCCAGTCCCAGTCGGCGCGCTCGACGGCGTCCGTGTCGGGCACCGGGTACGCCACGGGGGCCGTGCGCTGCCAGGGCGCGGGCCCGGTGTGCCAGGCGGAGCGCAGCGACCTGGTGTAGTGCGCGGCGGCCTCCCGGTCCCGGGGCGCGAGCACGCGGAGCACCCGGTCGGTGAAGGCGGTCGCGAGCGCGGCGGGGCCGCGGGCGACCCAGCCGGCGATGAGCGGCGCTTCGGACGCCGCCGTGGCGCTCACCGGTCCACCGGTATCGGTCCGGAGGTCCCGGCGCGGTCCGCCGGTGCCGCGGGGCGGTGGACGCGGTGCGGGAGGTCGGGCAGGCCCGTGCGGCGGGGGCTGCCCCGGCGCAGGTCGGCGACCTTGAACGCCAGGTCGATGGCCTGGGCGCGGTTGAGGCGGGGGCCGCCTGCGGACGCGTAGCCGCGGGTGAGGGCGTCGACGCGGCCCGCGCCGCTGCCGCCGAGGCACTCGGTGACGTGCTCGCCCGCGAAGCGCAGGTGGATGCCGCCCGCGGGGGTGCCGAGGGCGTCGTGCGCCTCGAAGAAGCCGGTGAGTTCGGCCAGTACGTGGTCGAAGCGGCAGGTCCTGGTGCCGCCGCAGCTGCGGCCGGTGTCCGTCAGGTCGCCGTTCGCGCGGAAGGTGTTGGCCTCGACCGGGTCGCTGAGCCAGGTCACGCACAGGCCCTCGGCCGTGACCCGCTCGATCAGCGGCGGCAGCAGGTCGCGGACCCTGAGGTGGCCCATCGAGACGATCAGCGTGAGCCGTCCGGGCGCGCGGTCCGGGTCGAGCCGCTCGGCCAGCTCGACCAGGTCGTCGGCGCGGGTCGCGGCGTCGACGCGCAGGGCGACGGGGTTGGCCACCCGGGACAGGAACTCCACGTGGGCGCCGTCGGGCCGCGCGGTGCGCCCGCCGATCCAGAGCAGGTGCGAGGAGAGGTCGTAGGGGGTCCTGGTGGCCGGGTCGGCGCGGGTGAGCGCGGCCTCGTAGTCCAGCAGCAGGGCCTCGTGGCCGACGTAGAACTCGGTGGTGTCGCACCAGGCGGGGCGGGTCGCGGGGTCGTCGCGCAGGGGCGAGTGCGGTTCGGCGGTGAGCGGCCGGACGGCGGCCAGGGTGGCGGCGGCGACGTCGCGGGCGCGCACGAGGCGGCTCGGGTCGGGCGTGCGCGCCGCTTCGGTGAACAGGGTGTCGTTGACGGCGTCCCCGGCGTACGCGGGCAGTTCGACGCCCGCGCGCGTCTCGGTGGAGCGGTCGCACGCCACGACGTACTGTCCGGCCATCCGGCCGACCGGGACCACCGGAACGCCCGTCCCCCAGGCGAGCACCGCCGCCATTTCGAGCAGGGTGGTGGCCGTGGCCCTGACCTGGCCAGGCGAGCTGCCGTCGAAGGTCTCGGCACAGTCCCCGCCCGCGAGGATGAAGGTTTCTCCCCGGGCCGCGCGGGCGAGCCGCCCGCGCAGCCTGTCGCAGTCCGCCGGGCTCACCAGCGGCTCCTCCTGGGCGAGGCGCCCGGTGGCCTCGTCGAGGGCGGCCGGGTCGGGCCACCGGGGCTGGAGGGCCGCGGGCCGGGCGCGCCAGGAAGCGGCGGCCCGGGATATCGGGTCGGCGTTCATCGTGTCGTGGCCTCAATCCGTCGTAGGGGCTGGGCTTCGGGGATCCGGGGCGGCGGGGGACGCCCCGGGTGGAACGCGGCACGTGTGGGGCGTGCCGTGGACGCCGTGGGGGGCTTCTGGGGTACGGGGATCACTCCTCGTCGAGCAGGTCCGGCTCCTCGCGGACGATCTCGTCCCACATGAGCTGGAAGCTGAACCGGCCCAGCTGCTCGTCGCCGAACCCGGCGCGGGCGGCCAGCGCCTGCTCGTACGTCAGGGGGCGCGGGGTGCCGGCCGCCTGTGCGAGCAGCTGCACCTGGGCGCAGCCGTCGTAGGTGAAGAACCAGTACACGGCCTCGTCGAGCGAGCCGCCGACGGTGATCAGACCGTGGTGGCGCAGCAGCAGCGCCCGGTTGTCGCCCAGGGTCTCGGCGATGTCCTGGCCCTGCTCCAGCGAGACGGTGGGACCGTGGTACGCGTCGTAGAGCACCTGTCGCCCGTAGAAGGCCGCCGACTCCTGGTCGAGGGGTTCGAGCAGCTGGCCCAGTGCTCCCAGGGCGCGGGAGTTGACCGTGTGGGCGTGGGCGACGGCCGTCGCGCCGGGGTGCAGCGCGTGGATCCTGGAGTGGATGACGAAGGCGCTGGGGTTGACGCGCCTGGTGCCCTCCACGACCCGGCCTGTGGAGTCGACCCTGATGAGGTCGGCGACCCTGACGTGCTTGAAGGACAGGCCGAAGGGGTTCACCCAGAACTCGTCGGGGTGTTCCGGGTCGCGTACGGATACGTGGCCCGAGACCCCTTCGGCGAAGCCGTGCTTGCCGAACAGCCGCAGGGCGGCGGCCAGTCGCTGCTTGCGGTGGCGCCGCTCTTCGGCGTACGTCGCGAACCGCGGGTTGTCCGGGATGGGCAGCCCTGTCGCGGTGTCGGCGAGGTAGGTGGTGCTCTCGTCTCGGGTGGTGGTGCTCATGGGACGGGTGTTCCTTTCGAGGGAGTGCCCCGGGGCATCGGGCCCCGGGTCACGCGGCGACCAGGTCGCGTTCCTCCCTGGCCGCCCTGACGGTGTCGGCGTGGTCGAGCACCGCGGTGACGATGTCGTGGCTCCGGTCCACCAGGGACGGCACGCCGAAGGTGAAGAACAGCTCGCCCGCCGCGATGTTGCCCAGCGCGTACAGCCGGGGGTCCGGCCTGCTGTCGGTGACGAGCCTGCTGGTGGCCGGGGCCAGCCGGAGCCCGCCGAGCGGGTGCCTGCTGGCGGCGCGGCCGCGCATCAGGGACGTCACCAGCGGCAGGGCCCCGGTGGGGATCCGGCCCTCGGCGGCGTTCACCGCGCTGACCGCGCGGTCGGCGTGGAACTCGCTGCCGTCGGCCGCGACGATGTCGAAGCCGCCGCCTTCCGCCGGGGCGATGTCCTGGAGCCCGGTGATCAGGTCCAGTTGCTTCTCCTCGACGAGCCCGAGCAGGACCGACGCGCTGCTGGGCGGCATCGGGCAGCACAGGCTCATGATCGTGCGGTAGTGCGCGCGCAGCAGCTGGACCTTGTCCTGTTCGCGCAGCACCGGCCAGGTGTCGGCGCCGCTCTCGGGGACGGCGCGTTGCAGGATCCGCATCCCGAGCCGGGGCGAGTCGACCTCGCCGATCTGGCGCCTGAGCCGGTCCACCGGATCCTCCAGGTCCACCCGGATGATCTCGGTGATGACGGCGTCCAGGTCCTCGTCCGCGTCCCTGAACTCCGCCCGCAGCACGGCGGCGACGTCCTCGACGGAGAAGCCGCGCCGCGTGCGGCCGAGCGACTTCACGCGCTGCGGCGTGAGGTGCCGCAGCGTGAAGTCGACCGGCCGCTGCCGCACTCCCGGCAGGACCCCGCGCCGCGACAGCAGGCTGATCCGGCCCTGGTGCCCCTGCGCCGCCAGGGCCAGGATGATGTCGACGGCGGTGAGCCCGCTGCCGATGACGGCGACGTGCTCGTCCTCGCCGACGTCGGCCAGCGTGCGGGAGACGGGGTAGGGGTCGCCCACGAATCCCTCGGTGCCGCCCAGCCCGTAGACGTCCTTGGGGCTGTCGCCGCCGATGCACAGCACGACGTAGTCGCAGGTGCGGGTGTGCCCGGCGCCGGCCCGCAGCTGCACCTGGTGGGGCAGCCTGCGGGCCGACGTGACCGACTCGCCGATGATGTCGACGCGCCAGCCGCGTCGGCGCAGTTCGCCGAGCGCGGCGTTCGCGGTCTGCTCCAGGTACTCGCCGTAGACCGTGCGCGGGGCGAAGCGCACCCCGGTGAGCCGGTCGACCCCGTCGCGCACGCCGGAGACGCGGTCCCGGGATTCGAGCCAGCGCTCGAAGTGCCCGGGGTCGTCGTAGCGCACCGACATGTCGTCGGGCGTGGCGTTGACCCGCAGGGTCTCGGTGTCCATCTGGTAGGCGCGGCCGCGCCACAAGTGCGGCGAGGGCTCGAAGACTGTCAGGGTGCCGGGCTCACTGTCGGCCCAGGTCAGCGCGTCGATCAAGCAGACGGCGGCCGCGCCGCCGCCCACCACGCCGATCGATAGTCCACGCGACATGTGGATCACACCCGCTGTGTCTGCGAGCGCTCGTCCCGCGACTGGCCGTCCTGCCGGTCCTGACGGTTCTGGCGCTGCTCCTCGTCCTGCCGCTCCTCGTCCGTGCGGCGCACGGCGTTCGGGACGGGCAGCGGGGTGTGCAGCTCGTGCTGGCCGGACACGGTGATCTCGCCGACGACCATGATCTGCTCACCGGCCGGGAGGTGGTCCCGGTAGCGGCAGACCATCCACTCGACGTTGTCGTTCTCCTGCGCGTCCTGCGGGCTCTCGGTGTCGAGGATCGATATCCCCCAGACCCGGGACTTCATCAGGTCGGCGAGGAAGTCCGAGGTGCTGCGGAAGCTCAGCCACACCAGCGGCGGCTCCAGCGCGAGCGAGGTGACCGAGTCGGCGGTGACGACCTCGCGCCGCCCGTCCTCGCCCTGCCGGTAGGTGGTGACGACGCAGGTGCCCGCCTCGAAGTGACGCATGGTGCGGGGCATCTGGAGCTCCGCGGCGGCCTCGTCGCGGTCCGCCGAGTCCGCCGTTTCGTGCTGGCCCATGGTGGTTCCTTCCAAGAGTGGGACGGTGGAGAGAGCAGAGGTCTGCTGGGACACAGGAGGTCCTGGAGTGCGGAGGTGCGGAGAGCTACTGGATGGACTCGAAAGCCCGCTCGAACGACACGTGCGGTGCGTCCGGCGTGCGGGAGAGCACGTGGGGCCGGTTGACGGTGTGCACCGGCTCCGGGTGCTCGAAGAAGTGGCCGACGCCCGGGGGCAGCAGCAGGTAGCGCTCGGGGTCGGGACCGAAGACGTGGGTGGTCTCGATGCCGTACGTGGGTGAATCCGGCCGGGTGTCGAGGAGGTGTGCCGTCACCCGGTGGTGGCTCGGGCCGAGGAAGGTGAGCCGGTCCTCCTGGCCGAGGTGGACGCGGTGGGCCCGGTGTTCGGGGGCGTTGGCCGAGTGGTCGGCCACGTACATCGGCTCGGGGTCCAGGAGCGCGCTGAGGCCCGAGTGCGGGCCGCTGCGCACGACCGGGTGGCTCCCCCAGCCGACGCCGTCGATGCCCTCGACGGGCTGCCAGCCGTCCCCGCCCGCCGCCTGGACCCGGTCGAGCCTGCGGCGGAACTCGATGCGCCGGACGTCGCCGTCGTCGAACCGCAGCTCGCGGGTGAGCGGGTAGGCGTGGGCGAGCCTGGGAATCATCTCGCGCTGCCTGGCGGCGACGATCTCGTACCAGAGCGCGCCCGCCGGGTGGGGATTGGGCGTGAAGTACGGGAGTTCGTCGCGCTTGACGCCGAACGGGACGTTGATGATGTCCGCGTCGGGCCGCCACTGGAGCTCCCCGTGCACCCATTCCTCGGGCTCGGGCAGGTACAGCTCGTACGTGTTGAGCGTGTGGACGTGCTCCAGGCCCTCGAAGGTGTGCGCCACGCCAGGCGGGATGCGCAGCGCACGGCGTACGGACGGGGTGAACTCCCGCCGCTCCAGGGTGCCCGCGGTGGGCGACCCGGCGCGGCAGTCGATGAAGGTGCCGGTGATCCGCTGCTGCGCCGGGCCCATGAAGGTGAGGACGTCGGCCTGGCCGAGGTGAATTCCGTAGTGTCCGTAGCTGAATTCACGTTCGCCGTGGAAGACGAGTGCGGCCGGGCGCGGTCCGGGGAAGTAGGCGGCGCACGATGAGTTTCCCGCCCCGGTCCGCGCGTTTTCCTGCCAGCCGAGCTGGCCTATGGAGAATTGCTCGCTCACGATATCCCTCTCCCCGTGCCTGAATGTGCCGTTCAGCCGAGGATCTCTATGTCCCAGCCGGCGGCGTCGGCCGCGTCGCGCAGATCGGCGACGGTGGTGGTCGGAAGTCCGTCGAGCACCTCGTTGACCATGTACTGCATGATCGCGCCGAGGGCCGCCGCGACCTTGGCCGCCTCGTCCGTGTCGCCGGTGAACTTGGTGAACGCGAGGTTGGACATCAACATCCGGAGTGCTTCGTCGCCCGTGTCGCAGGCGTCCCGCAACCGCATGAGCACGGGATCCCCGGTGGCGTCGAAATCCGCGTCGCGCTCGGTGTCGTCGGCATAGAGCCGTTCGAGAAGTTCCTTCGCCGGCCTGGTGGCTGCGGGGTCCGACATGACAACTCGTCTCCTCGTCTCAGGCCCGTTTCTCAACGGGTTTCAGTCGACCAGACGGGCCGCCGCGAGGTCAATGAATACCCCATTGGCCTCGGCGAATCGGGAAATCGGACAGCCCGATTGGGAATTGATGATGGCGCTGTTCGCGGGAATCGGGCACCGGCTGTGCGGCGGTCCGCCGGGGTTATGCGGCGACCAGCCGGGGCTGTTCCGAGGTCATGAAGGCGATGGTGTGGTCCACGAGGACCTGGTGCTCCCTGGGCAGTCCCTGGCCGCGGCGCCACACGAGTTGGGCGAAGAGCTCGAAGGGCGGCTGCCAGTCGAGGGCGACCAGCGACTTGTCGGCGATCTCGGACGCCACCGCCGCGGCGGGCAGCAGCCCCACGCCGAGCCCGGCGGCCACGCCCTGCTTCGTGGACTCTATGTTGCCGAATCCGCGGACCAGGGACGGGGTCGTGCCGTGCTCGCACAGGGTCGACTCGAACAGCTCCCGGTAGCAGCGGCAGCCGCCGTCGGGGGCGAGCGCGGGCACCTGGCCGAGCTGGTCGAGCCCGATCGGGCCGGCCGTCGCGAGCGGGTGCGTGGGCGCGGCGGCCACCACGAGCGGTTCGGGGCCCAGGACGGCCGTGTGCAGCCCCGCGTGGTCGGTGTCGGGCACGGTGAGCAGCCCGATGTCGAGCGTGCCCTGGCGCAGCCCGTGCAGGGTGTCCAGGCAGTTGCCGTCCCTGACCACGACGCGCAGCCGGGGGAAGCGCCGGTGGAAGAACTCCAGGACGGGCGGCAGCCGGTAGGAGATGACGCTCTCCGTGGTGCCGATGGTCAGTGTTCCCGAGAGGCCCTGGCCGCCCGCCACGCCGCGCGCCTCCTCGGCGAGCGCGATCAGCCGTTCGGCGTAGGGCAGCAGGCGCAGCCCGGCCGGGGTCAGCCTGATGCCGCCCGCGAGTCGGTCGAAGAGCAGGACGCCCAGCGAGTTCTCCAGGCTCTTGATCTGCCCGGTGACGCTGGACTGGGCGTAGTTGAGCTCGGCCGCGGCCCTGGTGAAGCTGAGCAGGGTGGCGACCCGTTGGAACGTGGTGAGCTGCCGGATGTCCATGGGTTCCTCCGCGGGTCAGGCCGCGCGGCTGGGGGTGGGATACGGGCGGGGTGCGCGGCGCTCGGGCGCCCGCGGGGCCTCGGTGACCCGCCTGCGGGCCTCCTCGGCGACCTCGATGATGCGTTCGGCGTACGGCAGCAGGCTGTGACCGCCTTCGGTGAGCGTCACGTGACGTCCGCCGCGGTGGAAGAGCGGTACGCCCACGGTGACTTCGAGGTTCTGGATCTGGGCGGTGACGCTCGACTGCGCGTAGTGGAGGTTGCGCGCGGCCCGGGTGAAGCTCTGCTCCCTCGCCACTTCGCAGAACGCGCGCAGCTGCTGCAGCTGCATGTCGCGGCTCCTTCCTGCGGCTCCTGGGCCGCTCGGCCCTGTACGTGTCCTATGAATACAAACCCGCAAGCGGGTATGTTCTTGCGGCAGACCTCCGCGCGGAACTTCCGCGCGGAGGGGGATCGTCAGTCGGACATGGCCACGGGGGACATCAGGTCGCGGGCGATCTGCGGCAGCAGCCGGTCGAGCAGCGCCGGGGCCCGTACGCTCCCCGTGGCGCTGCGGGGTATCTCGTCGGTCGCCAGCGCGTGGGCGAACACCCAGGGCAGCAGGCGCTGACAGGCCGCCAGGACGGCGCGCCGCCCGGCCGCCTCCTGGTCGGGGTCGAGCGGTACGAACGCCACCAGGACCGTCTCCCCCAGGTCGGGCAGGGAGGTCAGCAGGACGGCGCTCTCGCGGACGCAGGGCAGCTCCAGGATCTCGCGCTCCAGGGCGAAGAACCCGTCTTCGAGGCCGCCGGGGCCGCCTTCGGCGCCGCCGAACCGCCCCTCGTCGATCCCGTCGCCCCCGGGGCCGTACGGCTCGTGCTCCCCGTACCCTCCGTACCCCCCGTACTCTCCGTGCTCTTCGTACCCTTCGTTCGCGTACCAGCTCATGCCGACACCTCCTGCTGGACGGCCTTCTCCAACTGGAGGTTGAGCGTGATGATCGGCAGCACCGATTCCAGCAGCTCGGCGGTGTCGATGCGGCCCGTCGGGCTGTACGGGATGGTGTCGACCGGGATCACGTGCGCGGGCAGGAAGGGCACCCGGCGGGCGCAGGCGGCCGTCAGCGCGGCGCGCCCGGTCACCTCGCGGCCGACCGCGACCGCGATGAACGGCACCACGAGGGCGTCGCCCAGCTCGGGCAGGTCGACCCGCATCACGGCGGTGTCCCGCAGGCACGGCAGGTTCAGCAGGTCCGACTCCAGCCGGAACAGCGCGGTGTCGGCGTCCGAGTCGCGGGCGAGCGCGACCACCTCGGCGGTGCGGCCCGTGACGACCAGGCGCCCGCGCTCGTCGATGCGGCCGAGTTCGCCGGTGAGCCGGAAGGGCTCCCGCTCCCCCGCCCCGCCGCCCCGCGCGGACCCGGCCGACCCGACCTCGACGCGGGGCAGTTCGGCGTCCCCGTCGAGGTAGTGGTCCATCAGCCGGTAGCCCGCGAGCGCGATCCTGCCGGCCTGTCCCTCGGGCAGCGGTTCGCCGTCGTCGCCGACGACCAGGAAGGTGTTGCCGAGCGTGGGCCGCCCCGAGCGCAGCGGCGCGACCAGCGACTCCTCCGGCGTCAGCACGGTGTTGAGCCCGGTCTCCGCCGTGCCGTGCACCAGGTGCAGCACCGGCCCGAGGCGCTCCCAGGCGGTGTTGACGACCCAGCGGCCCAGGTGGCGGCCGAGGGTCAGCACGCAGCGCAGCCGCGCGGACTCGGCGACCGGCCTGCCCGCGGGCCCGGCGAGCAGCGCGGTGAGCGTGTCGGGCGCGACGACCGCGGTGGTGATCTGCTCGTCCCCGATGGCGCGGGCCAGACCGGCCGGGTCGTCGTGGGGGGCGAGGACCACCGTGGCGCCGAGGGCCAGGTGCGCGCGGGCCAGGCCGAGCGCGACGGGCTCCCACAGCGGTGCGGCGAAGAGGTGCACGTCGTCGGCGTCGAAGCCGAACTCGTCGACCAGGTCGATGAGTTGGCGTCCCTCGGTGGAGGTCTTCCGTACGGCGATCCGGTTCGTCTCCCCGCAGGGGGCGAGGCTCAGGGACTCGTACGGCTGCGGCGGCGGCAGCTGCCCGACGGGCTCGGCCGCCTGGAGGCAGGCGAAGGTGACGGGCTGCCGCGCGGACGGCGCGGGCTTGCGGTCGGTGGCGGACTCCTCGTCGAGGAAGACGCGTAACACCCCGTCGCCGCCCGGCCAGGCGCAGCGCTCCAGCAGCCGTCCCGCCCCGCCGCCGACGAAGACGGCGCAGGGCTCGATCCGGCCGAGCAGCCGCCCCAGCTCGGCCTCGCCGAGGCCGGGGTCGAGCGGGGCGCAGGGGATGCCGAGGGTGGCGCAGGCGGCCAGTGCGACCACGGCCTCCCAGCCGCTCTCCGAGGTGAGGAGCACGGCGCGGGCGGGGCGGTCGGACGGCAGCGCGGGCACGAGGCCGGCCGCCGCGCCCTCGACGACGTCGGCGAGCGCCCGCCAGGTCAGGCTCGCCCCACCGGCAGCGAGGGCGATCCGGTCCGGGTCGCCCGCCGCATGACGCCGGATGTCGTCAAGTTTGATCATGTGACTGCTCCCTCGGCTAGGGCCACCCGTTGTCCGCTGTCCGCGGCTCCCGCTGGGAGCCCACTCGATATAAACAAACCCGAGTGCCTGTTATCAATGGGCATCGGAAGATCCGATGCCCACAGGTGAGTTGACGGACCGTCAGGCAAGACCCTCGGCCATCAACCGCTTGCCCAGGTCGGGGGAGATGTCGAGCCTGGCGAAGACCTCGGGAACGGCGAGGGACGCCATCATCACCCGATAGAGATCGGCGATCCGCTCCTCCACGTTGGTCCGCCCCGTCATCACCTCCGCCAGAAGCTGCACCCCGGAGAAGGCACCGACCAGCACCTCGGCCGTCACCTCGATGTCCACCCCGGGCAACAGCTCGCCCCGCTCCTGCGCCTCCGTCAGCACGGCCACCTGGAAGTCGATCCACGACCGGTAGGGACGGCGCCTGTCGAGCACGCTGCCCTGGTCCACGGAGAGCCGGATGCTGCCCTGCAAGAGGCTGTCGAAGGTGAGCCTGTGGGCCACGAGCAGGGCGGAGTCCACGAGCTCCTGGAGCTTCACCTCCCGGGGGTACAGCGGCAGATAGGTCGTCTGCTGCGACACCTGCCCGTCGAGGACCTCCTGGGCCAGCTGCTCCTTGGAGGTGAAGTGGAAATAGAACGCGCCCTTCGTCATCCCGGCCCGCTTGTAGACGTCGGAGATCCGCGCGGAGCCGTAACCCCGCTCCGCGAAGACCGCCCCCGCCGCTTCCAGGATCGCCTGCCTGGTCCTGACCGCACGCTCCTGCTGTGCCATGCGGACTCCCACTCCCATCCTGCCCACCGCCGCCCCGCGGGCGGCTTTACCGTGCAATGACAGGGTTGCCATTGAATAACAAACCCGCAAGCACGTATCTTACTGCCTGCCCCGTCAAGACGGCCAGAGCACGAAGACCGTCATGCTCCATGCGCACAACACCCGCACATGAGTTGTTCAGTCGTCAGTGGTTCTTCTGAGGCCGATTCAGGCGGCCTCTCGGAGGGGGAGACATGACCCTGCACACCCACGCCGTGCTTCCGCAGCAATTACGCTCCGCGACGACGGAGGAGCCTGCTGTGATCACGCTGGACGCTCCGCTGGGCGCCCCGGTGGACCTCCCGGGCGCCGTTCCACTCGCCATGCCCCTCGACATACCCCTCGACATAGCGGTCGAGATACCGGTCGAGATACCCGCCGAGCGGCTCCGCCCGCCGGTGGAGAAGTCCCTGGTCAACCGCACCCGCGCGGCCGACGTGCTGCCCGTCGGGTGGGAACGCCACAGCGACACGAAGTTCACGGTCGGCGTCCGCTGGCCGCTCAAGCACCGCTACTTCGGCCCGCAAGAGGGCCGCTACTCCTCCCAGTTGATCCTGGAGACCATCAGGCAGTGCGGTCTCCTGCTCTCGTACGCCGAGCTCGGCGTGCCCACGGGACACCACTTCGTCATGTGGGACCTGCGCCACCGCGCCTGGCCCAGGCGGCTGCTGACCGGCGGCACCGACGCGATGATCGACGTCGAGGTGCAGGTCACGGACCTGCGCATGCGCGGCGGCTCCCCCGGCGAGGTCACGCTCCAGATGGTGCTCCGCAGGGGCGAGCGGATCGTGGCCGCGGGCAGCACCCGCTACTCCCTGATGTCCCCCGCGGCCTACCGCAGGATGCGCGGCGGCGCCGTGCCGCTCGACCTGCCCGCGCCGCTCCCCCAGGACCTGCCCACGGCGGTGGAACCGGCCTCGGTCTGCCGCAAGGAGCACCGGGACGTCGTCCTGTCGCCCGGCGAGTGCGAAGGGCAGTGGTTGCTGCGCGCCGACACCAGCAACCCCTCGCTCTTCGACCACGCCAACGACCACATACCCGGCATGGTCCTGGTCGAGGCGGCCCACCAGGCGGCCCAGTCGCTCGCCCTGCGCGCCCCCTTCGTACCCGGCTCGTCCGAACTCTCCTTCACGCGCTACGCGGAGTTCGGCGTGCCGATCCGGATCGAGGCGCAGCCCACGGGGGACGGCGGCCTGCGGGTCACCGGCCTCCAGGACGGCAACTCGCTCTTCACGGCCCAGTTCGACGGCGACCCCACCGCCGGCTGAACAGGACCGCCACCGCGGACCGCCCGTACGACGGCTCCCGGGCCGCCGCACGGGCCGCGCCCGCCCCCACCCCGAACAGTGCTCGGGTACGTCGCAGGCACCCGGCTCACCGGACGGTCCATCCGCCGTCCACCGGCATCGTCGCGCCCACCACGAATGAGGCGCGATCGCTGCACAGCCACGCCGCCGCTTCGGCGATCTCCTCCGAAGCGGCGGTACGGGGCATCAGCGCCGACGCGAGCAACTGCTGCTCCATCACGGGGTCCTGGTCGAGCCACTCCTCGACCAGCTCGCTGCGCGTCGTACCCGGCGCCACCGCGTTGACCCGGATCCCGTGCGCCGTGTACTCCGCGGCCGCCGCCTTGGTCAGACCCAGGACGGCGTGCTTGGAGGCGGTGTAGGGGGCGGCGACGGGAGTGGCGACGAGCCCCGCCGTGCTGGCGTTGTTCACGATGGCGCCGCCGCGGCCGAGCATCGCCGCGATCTCCAGGCGCATGCAGTTCCACACCCCGCGCACATTGGTGTCCATGATCGTGTCGTAGACGTCGTCGGTCATCAGGTGCATCGGCGTCTGACGGCCGCCGGTGCCCGCGTTGTTGAACGCCGCGTCCAGGGGCCCGAAGTGCGCGACTGCCCGGTCCACGGCCCGCTCGACGTCCGTACGGCGCGCGACGTCGGCGACCACGTACGCCGCCGCGTGCCCCTCGGCCCGCAGCACCGCACAGAGTTCGGCGAGGCGCTCCTCCCTACGTGCCACGAGGGTGACGGCCGCTCCTTCTCTGCAGAACACCCGGGCGGCCGCGGCCCCGATGCCGCTGCTCGCTCCCGTGATCAAGGCGTGTTTACCCGCAAGAAGATCTGTCGCCATGACAGCAACGTAATGGAGGAACAGTTGCAGTTGATCTTCCGGGAACGAGTTTGTCTCGATCCATCCCATTGCGATCCCCGATGGGGTGAACGGCTTGGCCGATCGCCGCTGGAGCGGGGCCACCACGAAGAAACGACCACCGCCCACGGAAGGGGACGAGCACATGGCCAGGAGACGCGTTCTCGTCATCGGCTCCACCGGATTCGTCGGATCGCGCGTCGTGGCCCGGCTCACCGCACCGGGACGGGACGACGCAGACCCGGTGGTGCGCGTGCTGCTCCACCGCCGGGGCGTGCGGCAGGAGCTGGTGCGCTCGGGGGCGGTGGAGACCGTACGCGGGGACCTCGCGCACCCCTCGACGCTGCGCGGCATCTGCGACGGCGTGGACACCGTGCTCCATCTGGCCTCGCTGATCGGCGGTGACCAGGAGGAGTGCCGCACGGTCAACGACGCGGGCACCCGCGCGCTGCTCGCGGAGGCCGCGCGCGCCGGGGTCTCCCGGATCGTGCAGCTGGGCACCACCGCGGTGTACCGCGACGGGGTCCACCGGGGCGCCGCCGAGGGCGAGCTGCCCTTCGGCCCGGCCTCCGTCACCAGCGTCACCCGGCTCGCAGGCGAGCGCCAGGTCCTCGCGGCCGGCGGCGTCGTCGTCCGCCCGCACCTGGTGTTCGGCCCCGGCGACACCTGGGTGGTCCCCTCCCTGGTGCGGCTGCTCACCGCCGTGCCGCACTGGGTGGACGGCGCCCGCGCCAGGCTGTCGCTCATCCACGTGGACGACCTCGCCTGGGCGCTGACCGAGCTGGCGGGGCGCCCCGCCCTGCCGTCGGGCAGCGCGCTGCACGCGGCGCACCCCAGGCCCGTACGGGTCCGCGAACTGCTCTCCGCCGTCGCCCACGGGCTCGCGCTGCCGCAGCCCCGGGGCTCCGTCCGGTCCGCCGACGCCCTGGAACTGCTGGGCGCCGGGCCCGACGAGGCCGTGTGGCGGCGCAGACTCGACTCGCTCACCACCGACCGCTGGTACGACTCGTCACGTCTGTGGCAGCTTCTCGGCTCCTGCCCCGCCGAGGAGTTCGGCGCGCGGTTCGCGGACGCGCTGCCCTGGTACCGCCGCCACCTCCCGCCGGACCACCCGGCTTGACGCTCCACCCACCCCGCCCCCACACGCACGCGTCTACCGGTGTGCACCGCGCACCGCTATCCACGGGATCGGAGAGTCATGCACGGCTACGGCACACGGGATCGGAGAGTCATGAACACCACACCTCGCCCCGAGCTCGGCACCGCCAGGTGTCCCTACGTCCTCGACGCCACCGGGGCTGACATCCACGCGGAGGGCAGGGAGTTGCGGGCCCGCGGCCCCGCGACGCCCGTCGCCCTGCCCGGGGACGTGCGCGCCTGGGCGGTCACCGACACCGCGCTGGCGAAGCGGCTGCTGATCGACTCGCGGGTCTCCAAGGACGCGTACCGCCACTGGCCGGACTTCATCCGCGGCGAGATACCCGACAGCTGGCCGCTGCGCATCTGGGTCGACGTGCGCAACGCGCTGACCTCGTACGGCGCCGAGCACACCCGGCTGCGGCGGCTGATCGGCGCCGCGTTCACCGCCCGCAGGGCGCGCGCCATCTCCCCGCAGGTCGAGCGCATCGCCCACCAGCTGCTCGACGAGCTGGCCGACCTCCCGCCCGGAGAACCGGTCGACCTGCGCGAACGCTTCATCTGGCGGCTGCCCCTGCACGTGCTGAGCGTGCTGCTGGGCGTGCCGGACTCGATGCACGACGCGTTCCGCGAGGCGGCCGACGGGATCTTCGACACCGATCTGACCACGGAACAGGCCGCCGCCAACTCCCGTACGGCCTACGCACTCATCGACGAGCTGATCGCGGTCAAGCGCGCCGAACCCGGCACGGACGTCACCAGCACCCTGGTCGGGACGTGCGACGAGAACGGCGGGTGCCTCTCCGAGGACGAACTCCGCGACAGCCTGCTCCTGTTGATATGCGCGGGCCACGAGACCGTGGTGAACCTGCTCGGGCACGCCGTGGTCAACGTCCTCACCCACCCGTACCAGCTGGCCCTGGTCCGTACGGCGCAGTCCACCTGGGCGGACGTCGTGGACGAGACGCTGCGCCACCAGGCCCCGATCGCCCACATCCCGCTGCGCTACGCGACGGACGACATCCACGACCGGCCGTCCGGCCTGACCGTGCTCCGGGGCGAGCCGATCCTCCTCAGCTACTCGTCGGCGGGCCGCGACCCGCTGGTGCACGGCGCGGACGCGGACGCCTTCGACATCACCCGCAGCACCCGCAGGGAACACCTCTCGCTCGGCTACGGCACGCACTACTGCCTGGGCGCGGAGCTGGCCCGCTGCGAAACCCGCATAGCGCTCACCGCGCTCTTCGCCCGCTTCCCCCACCTGTCCCTGGCAGTCCCCTCGACCCATCTGAAGCCCCTGGAGTCCTTCGTCTCCAACGGCCACCAGGCCATTCCGGTGCTGCTGGGCTGAGGCGGCAGAGACGGGGTGGGGCGGGGGCGGGGGCGGGGTGGGCCCGGTCGTTCATGTCCGCCGATTTGTTGTCCGCGGACAACAAATCGGCGGCACCGCAATCGGCCTACGAAGCTCCGGTCGTCACCGGCACCTGAGCGGCCTGGGCCGCTCTGTGGGCGGCCACTCGTGCCTGGAACGCCTCCAGGAATCCCTTGTGGGCCCGGTAGGCGATGTCTCTGCGCACACCGGACTCGGCGAGCAGCGCCACCACCGTCAGCTGTCCCGCCTCGGAGCGCAGCGGCTCCCCGGCGAACATCCGATCCACCGCCGCGACCAGTGCGGCGCGCTCGGCTTCCGGGTCACGGACTCGACGAATTCGACCGGCCAACTCGGTGCCCCTTTCTCTACGAGTCTCTATGAGTTCTACGAGCCTCTCCGTCGACTGTAGTACGACGTTCATCTACCCGGCACGCGTAAAGCCCGGCGTCGGGCCGACGTCGTCACTCCGGGTCACTTCCCGTGGGCCGCCCGTTCCGGCGGGTCCGCGTCGGAACGGCGGTGCGGCGCGCCGGTGCGGCACTCACATGCTGACCTGGAGGTAAGTGCGCACTTTTTTGTCGGTACTTGAGCGTGCGCGCGCCCGCCGCAGAGCATGGAGTCCTCCCGGACCGCCTCACATTCTCAGGGACTCCGCCATGCCCGAAACCGCCTCCGCCGCCTCCGCCGCCTCCGCCGCCTCCGTCCCCGCCGTCCCCGCCGTCCTCGCCGCCCCCGCGGCCCCCGCGGCCGCCGCTCCCTCCGCCCTCGTTCCCGTGACCGTGATCGGCCTCGGCTCCATGGGCGCCGCGCTCGCCGACGCGTACCTCGCGGCCGGTCACCCCACGACCGTCTGGAACCGCACTCCGCACAAGGCCGACCGTCTCGTCGCCAAGGGTGCGGTGTTCCGGCCCGCCGTCGAGGACGCGGTGGCCGCGAGCCCGCTGGTCGTCACCTGCCTCACCACGTACCGGGCGACGTTCGAAGCCCTGGCCCCTGCCCGCGCCGCGCTGGCCGACCGCACCCTGGTCACGCTCAACAGCGGCACCCCGTCGGGCGCGCGAGAGGCGGCGGCCTGGGCGGCGGAGAGCGGTGCGCGTTTCCTGGACGGCGCCGTCAAGAACGTGCCGACGGCCGTCGGCCTGCCGGACACGCTGCTGTACTACAGCGGCGACAAGGCGGTGTTCAACACGTACGAAGCGGTGCTGCGGGTGATGGGCGGCGACACCCGCCACCTGGGCGCGGAGCCCGACCTGGCGGCACTGTACGAGTCGGCGGTGGGCACGACGCTGCTGCCCGTACTGCTCGGCTACTTCCAGGCCGCCGCGATGGTGAAGCAGCGCGGGCTGGACGCGAGCACGCTGGTTCCGTACACGGCGAAGTGGCTGGAGATGGTGATCTCGCTCCTCCCCCACTACGCCGACGAGATCGACCGGGGCAGCTACACGGACCCGCTCTCCTCGCTCGGCCTCTTCCACGAGTCCATCGCCCACGACCAGGAGCTGGCCGAGGAGACCGGCGTCGACTACGGCTGGCACGAGCCGATGCACGAGCTTCTGCGGCGCGGGGTGGCGGAGGGCCACGCCGAGCACAGCGTCGCCGCGCTGTACGAACTGCTGAAGCCGCGCTGAGACCGGTCAGCCGGGGGCCCGACATTTGACATGCAACCTATTGGCTGCCTATCGTATTAGGCAACCAATAGGTTGCATTTTCATGGTGGGGAGGGCGGGACCGGAATGGACGAGGTCTTCAAGGCACTGGCGGACCCCAGCAGGCGACGCCTGCTGGACAGCCTCAACGCCAGGAACGGCCAGAGTCTGCGCGAGCTGTGCGCCGGTCTCGACATGACCCGGCAGGCGGTCAGCAAGCACCTGGCCCTGCTGGAGGCAGCCGATCTGGTGGTCACGACGCGCAGCGGGCGGGAGAAGCTGCACCACCTCAACGCCGCGCCGATCAACGCCATCGCCGAGCGGTGGATCAACCAGTACGACCGTGGGCGCGCACATGCGCTCGCGGACCTGAAAGCGGCATTGGAGCAACCCCCCATGTCCTCCGACAGCAACCCCGTCTTCGTCTACAGGACCCACATCAACACCACCCCCGAACGGCTCTGGCAGGCGCTCACCGACCCGGCGTTCACCCGCCGGTACTGGGGCGTGGCCTTCGAGACCGATTGGCGCCCCGGATCCCCGATGGTCTGGGTGGAGGGCGACCGCAGGACCGTCGACCCCGACCAGACGGTCCTGGAGGCGGAGCCGTACCGCCGCCTCTCCTACACCTGGCACACCTTCACGCCCGAGTGGGCCGAGGCGGTCGGGATCGGCGAGGAGGTGCGCACCAGGCTCGCGGCCGAGCCCAGGACGCGGGCGACGTTCGAGATCGAGCAGCTCGGCGCGACCGTGAAGCTGACCGTCACGCACGAGGGGTTCGTCCCCGACAGCACCATGCTGCCCATGATCAGCGAGGGCTGGCCCGCGCTGTTGTCCAGCATGAAGACGCTGCTGGAGACGGGCGAGGCGCTCCCCGAGTCGGCCTGACGCGCATCCGCGGATTTGTTGTCCGCGGACAACAAATCCGCGGACAACACCTCGCGACTCATCCCAGGAACGCCACCAGCTCCTCCACCACCGCCTCCGGCTGCTCCTCGGGGAGGTAGTGCCCCGAGCCCTTCACCTGCACCAGCCGCACGTCCGTCCCGTGCTCGGGGAGCACCGCCGCCAGAAACGCGTGGTTGGAGCCCTCCGAGCCCAGCCCGAGCAGCGGCAGCGACACCGGCTCGTACGTCTCGAAGTCGGCGATGTCCTGGTTGAACTCCTGGTACCAGGCGTTGCCCGCGCGGACGGCGTCGGCGGTCGAGTAGGCGCGCGTGTAGATCTCGCGCGAGCGCTCGTCGACCGAGGCGGGGTCCTTGGCCTCGCGGTCGAAGAGCCAGTCGACGAGCAGCCGCATCCGCCCGTCCAGCAGCGCCTCGGGCAGCCCGCGCACCTGGTTGAGGGCGAACCACCACAGATAGCCGTCGGCGCCCCTGGTGATGTCCCCGTCGACGTGCTGGTTCGGTCCCGGCAGCAGTGTCATCGACGACCAGTTGGGGTCGGGGTGCGGCACGTCCAGCAGGGCGATGCGCCCGACGGCATCGGGGTGGTTGGCGGCGTACGCGTACGCGACCATCGCGCCGATGTCGTGGCCCGCGATGTGCACGGGCCCCAGGCCGAGGTGGCGCACGAGCGCGTGGACGTCCTCGGCCATCGTCCTCTTGTCGTAGCCGGACTCCGGCTTGGACGAGCCGCCCATGCCGCGCAGGTCGACGGCGAACACCCGGTAGTGGCGGGCGAGTTCGGGCATCACCTTGTGCCACTGCCACCAGGTCTGCGGCCAGCCGCCGAGCAGGATCAGCGGCTGCCGGTCCCCGGCCTCGCCCCCGCCTCCGCTCCCTCCGCTCCCGCCGCTCCCACCGCTTTCGACGTAGTGCAGGCGCACGCCGTTGACGTCGGCGTACCGGCTGGTGAAGTCGCCGTCCAGGGAGCGGGCGAGTGCGGCGTCCGAGAGGGCGTGGGCATCGGTCATGACTGTTCCTCACTTCGAGAACCCGAAAGGATCGTACGACTTTCTCGTACGATCATGACCGTACGAGATCTCCGTACAGTTGGTCAAGTACGAAGAGCGCGTACAGTTGCCCCATGCCCGAAACACCCCATCCCGACCTGAACTACATCGAGATCGTCGACGTCATGGCCGCGCTCGGACACCCGGTCCGCCTCGCGATCGTGCGCGAACTCGCCTCCGCGAACGAGGAGTTGTTCTGCGGAGCGATCGTGCCCGACGTGCCGAAGTCGAGCCTCACCCACCACTGGCGCGCGCTGCGCGAGGCAGGGGTGATCCGGCAGCGCCCCGAGGGCCGCAAGCTCTACATCAGCTTGCGCCGCGACGAGCTGGAGAACCGCTTCCCCGGGCTGCTCCCCCTGGTCCTGGCGGAACCGTCCCGCCGCTGAGGAGCCGCTCCCCGGCGCCCGAGGACTGTTCGACCGTCTCCTTCCGGTAGGCGGTCGGGCTCATGCCCTGCACCCGCTTGAACGCGGCACTGAACCCGAACGCGTCCGCGTACCCGACCCTGCGCGCCACCGCGCCCACCGTCAGCTCGGGGCGGCGCAGCAGGTCGGCGGCCAGGGTCATGCGCCACTCCGCGAGGTACGCGGCGGGCCCCTCCCCCACCAGGTCCGTGAACCGCTTCGCCAGCGTGGTCCTGGACACCCCGACGCGCGCGGCCAGTTCGGCGGTCGTCCACGGATGCGCGGGATCCTCGTGCAGGGCGCGCAGCGCGGGCCCCGCGACCTCGTCGCCGTAGGCCGCGTACCACTGCGGCGCACGTGCCTCGGGGCGGTCGAACCAGTCGCGCAGCGTGCACACCAGCAGCCAGTCGAGCAGCCGGTCGAGCACGATCTGACGGCCGGGCCTGGCCGCCGCTATCTGGATCTCCAGATAGTCGCGCACGGCCGAACAGTCCTGTTCCTCCGGAACCACGAGGACGGGCGGCAGCACGCGCAGCAGCCGCTGCGGCGCCTCGGCCCGTACGTCGTACGCACCCGCGAGGAGCACCGTCGCACCCGCCGGGGCGTCGACATCGCGGTCCGCTGCGCACGACACGTCGAGCGATTCGCCGCGCCCTTCGGGATCGTCGGTGAAGACGAAGGGCTGGGGCCCCCGTACGATCGCGACTTCCCCGACCCGTACGAACCGGGGCTCCCCGCCGGCCGGAACGATCCACCCCTCCCCGTGGAGCGGTGTGCACAGTGTCAGATACGCCTCGTCGGTGAAGCGCAGGGACCACGGCGGCCACAGCACGGAGTGTCCGAACACAGCCCCCGTACCGCGCACGCCCCTCAACAGCTCGTCGAACACGTCCATACGGTCACGATATGCGGCCGCGACCCGCGGCCCGGACGATCGCCTATGCACCGCGGACAAACGGCCATGGCCGCCCCTGACCACCCCTTGATGTCATGTCCCCATGACAACGAACGACAGCACCCCCAACACCCCTTCCGACGTCCTCGTCCTCGGCGCGACGGGCAAGAGCGGCCGCCGCGTCACCCGGGTCCTGCGCGAGGCGGGAGTCACCGTCAGGGCGGCGTCCCGCTCCGGCGAGGTGAAGTTCGACTGGACGGACCGCACGACCTGGGGCCCGGCGCTCGACGGAGCGGACGCGGTCTACCTGGTGGCCCCCGAAGACCCGACTCCCATAGGGGACTTCGTGAACCGCGCCGTCGAGGCGGGCGTACGGCGCTTCGTCGCCCTGTCGGGCCGGGGCATCGAGCACGCGGTCGGCTCGGGCTTCGGCGAGGGCATGCTGGCGGCGGAGGAGGCGGTGCGCGGCTCGGGCGCCCAGTGGACGATCCTGCGGCCCACCAACTTCTTCCAGAACTTCACCGAGGACCTGTGGCACACACCGGTGCTCCAGGGCCGGCTGGCGCTGCCGATCGGCGAGGTGCCGGAGGCGTTCATCGACCTGGAGGACCTGGCGGAGGCGGCGGCGACCATCCTCACGGCACCGGACGACGCGGGGCACGTGGGCCAGGTGTACGAACTGTCGGGCCCCGAGGCCCTGACCTTCCGCGAGGCGACGGCAACGGTCGCGGAGGCGGCGGGCCGCACGGTGGAGTACGTGGAACTCACCCCGGAGGAATACCGCACGGAACTCCGGGAAGCGGGCGTCCCCGAGGAGTGGGTATCGGCCCTGGACGCCCTGTTCGCCCTGCACAGGAAGGGCCACACGACGACCCCGGCAACAGGAATCCCCCACATCCTGAACCGCGAGGCGACGCCACTCAAGAAGTGGGCAACAAGGGCAGCAGCAGAAAACGCCTGGCAGTAGAAACGAACAACACCTCCCGCAGCTGCGCCCCGATAGGGGCGCGGGGCTGTGTCCGATGTGCGGCTCCGCCGCGCGGGCGCGAGCACAGGAGCGCCCCGATAGGGGCGCGGGGCTGTACCCGATGTGCGGCTCCGCCGCGCGGGCGCGAGCACAGGAGCGCCCCGATAGGGGCGCGGGGAACTGCGCGAGAGTGGGGCACACGCCGCACCGACCCACCCACCCCGAGCGGGCTCGCCCCAGAACCCCACCCCCACCCACCCCGCCCACCCCACCCACCCAGCCCCCGGCAGGGTTTCGGGAAGGGGCGGGGAGGGGACTTGCCCGCCGCAGGCGAAAACGCCCACCCCGGGCAACGGGGCCCCACCCCCGCCCAAAACCTCCTCATCGCCGCCGCAACAACACCGTGCTGTCGATCCGGGTCCCCTCAACCCCCTCCCGGTTCTTCTGGGTCCGCTCGTGCTCCTCGCTCAGCACGACCTCCCACTCCCCCTCCGGAAGCTCCAGCGATTCGACGACCTCCTCCGGAGTGGGGAAGTGCACGTGCTCGTGCCGGGCCCGAGCCTCCTCGTCCCAGGACGGGAACCCGCCGTGCCCCTCGATGAGCAGCACACCGCCGGCCGCCACCGCCCGCGCCGCGCGGTACAGGATCCGCTCGCGCGGCAGCTCGACGGTGGAGTGCAGGAACTGCACGGACACCAGGTCGAACTCCCCCTCGGGGAACGTCTCCGCGAGGTCGTGCCGCTGCCAGTCGATCCGCGAGGCGACCTCCTCCCCAGCGTCGGCCGCGTGCCCCGCGGCCCGTTCGAGGGCGACCCGGGAGATGTCCACGCCGGTGACCCGCCATCCCTGCCGGGCGAGCCACACCGCGTCGGCGCCCTCGCCGCAGCCCAGGTCGAGCGCCCGCCCAGGGGCGAGCCCGGCCGCCTCCCGCACCAGCACCACGTTCGGGTTGCCGCTCCAGATCCGGTCCTTCTCCCCGTAGAAGCCGTCCCAGAATTCCGTACCCCTGCGGTGGGCGACCGCCCGCGCGGTCTCCTCCTCCACCAGGTCCGCGTTGATCGCGGCCGCGGCCCTCGACCCCGCGGCGGCGGCCGAGAGGACCTGGTCGTGGGGGCTGACGACGTTCCCCGCCGCCCACACCCCGGCGGCCTCCGTCGCCCCGGTCGCGTCGACGGCGACCGGTTCCGTCCCGCCACCGCCGATCCCGAGCGCACCGAGGAAGCCGTCCCGGGCGAGAAGCTCGGGCGCGACGACCAGCGCCGAGCACTCCCGAACCACCCCGCCCTCCGCACCGCCCGACGCCGTACCCTCCGCACCCTCCGGTGCCGCACCGCCCAGCCGTACGCCACGCACCGCGTCGCCCTCGACCAGTACCTCCGACACCTCGCCCTCCACCACGGCGATCCCGCGCGCCTCAAGCCGCTCGCGCTCCTCGTCGGCGAGCGCGTGCGCGTAGGTGTGCGCGAAGAACGTCACGTCCGCGCTCCACTGCCGCCACAGCAGCGCCTGGTGCACGGACCTGGGCCCGGTGGCGAGCACCCCGACGGCCGCGTCGCGCGCCTCGTACCCGTGGCAGTACGGACAGTGGAGGACGTCCCGTCCCCACCGTCCGGCGAGCCCGGGAACCTCGGGCAGCACGTCCACGAGGCCCGTCGTGACGAGCAGCCGGGCGGCGGTGTGCACGGTCCCGTCGTCGAGCACGACGCGGAAGGCACCGCTCTCCCCGTCCCGGGCGACGTCCACCACCTGCCCCTGGACGAGTTCGCCGCCGTACGCCTTCACCTCGTCGCGCCCGGCGGCGAGCAGCAGCGCGGGGTCGATCCCGTCGCTGCCGAGGTAGCCGTGCATGTGGGCGGCCGGGGCGTTGCGCGGCTCGCCCGAGTCGACGACGAGCACGCGGCGCCGGGCGCGGGCGAGGGTGAGCGCACCGCTGAGCCCGGCGGCGCCGCCGCCGACGACCACCACGTCGTACGAGACCCCCGTACCCGCACCCGCGCCCGTACCCGCGTCCTCGCTCACGATCCCGCCCCCAGCACTGTCGACAGTCTTGCCGTTCATGACCGCACCTCCACCACTGAATCCGTACAGTTCCGTCATCGCTGGCGATGGTGCGCCCGCACTCCACGGCTTGACAAACTTTGTTGCCGAACCGGCAAATGAGTTCATGAGCGAAGCACCGAAGCCCCCCAAGAAGGCCCAGCCCGCCAAGAAGCCCCACACACCCCACGCGCCCCGGTCCATCGCGCCCGCCCCGACGCGCGCCACCACGCCCGAGGCCGAGATCTCCGACGTCCTGACGTCGGTCGGCCCCCGCCTGCGCGCCCTGCGCCTGACGCGCGAGATCACCCTCGCCCAGCTCAGCGAGGCCACCGGCATCTCCCTGAGCACGCTCTCCCGGCTGGAGTCGGGCCAGCGCAAACCCACTCTCGAACTGCTGCTCCCCCTCGCCAAGGCGCACGGCGTCCAGCTGGACGAACTGGTCGGCGCGCCCACCACCGGCGACCCGCGCATCCACCCGAAGCCGTTCGCGCGGGGCGGCCGCACCTTCGTGCCGCTCACCCGCCACCTGGGCGGGCTGCACGCGTTCAAGATGATCCTGCCGCCCGGCGAGGCGGACGAGTCCTGCCCGCCCGACCAGCGGGTCCACGAGGGGTACGAGTGGCTGTACGTCCTGGACGGCCGGGTGCGCCTGCGGATCGGCGAGCACGACCTGGAGCTGACGGCGGGCGAGGCGGCGGAGTTCGACACGCGCGTCCCGCACGCGTTCTACAACGTCGGGGACCGTCCGGCGGAGCTGCTCAGCCTGTTCGGCCCGCAGGGCGAGCGCCTGCACGTACGCGCGAAGCCCGACACCGCCCCGTAGACCGGACCGCTCCCCTCAACGCAGGACCGCTCAGCGCGAGCGGCGCCCCTCGATGAGGACGGCGAGTCCGTCCAGGATCCGTTCGAGCCCGAACTCCCATGCCTGGTCCCGCTGCACGGCGCTCCCCGCGCTCCCCGCGCCCCCCTCTTCCGCGTTCGCCCCCGCCGCCTCCCCGAAGACCGCCGCAAGCGCGGGGAACCGCTCCCCGTGCTCCCGCAGCAGCGGCCCCAGCACCGCGCCGAACTGTTCCTCGGGGCTGTCGCCCGCCCCCACGGCCCGCCCCTGTTGGGTGATGCCCCGCACGTGCCCGACCAGGAGGACGACCGCGTCCATCCGCTCGGCGCCGCTGAGCCCCGTACCGTCGAGCGCCGCCACGGCCCGCTCCGTCCAAGCCAGCTCGCAGGGGCCCATCACCCGGGGCCCGATGGTGGCGTCCAGCAGCCAGGGGTGCCGCCCGAAGACGGCGAACAGCTGGCGCCCCCACTCCCCCAGCGCCTCCCGCCACCCGGCCCCGGAAGCCGCCCCTTCCGAAGAAGAACCGCCCTTCCCTCCAGGACCGCCCTCCCCTCCGAAACCGCCCCCCTCCGGATACTCCCCCACAGCCGCGTCCACCATCAGCGCGACCAGCTCCGCCTTCCCGGGGACGTACCGGTAGAGGGCCATCTTCGTGACCCCGAGCCGCGCCGCGACCTGCTGCATCGACAGCTCCGCGAGCCCCTCGGCGTCGGCGACCTCGACCCCCGCGCGCGCGATCCGGTCCAGGTCGAGCGTGCGCTTGGGTCCCCGCGCGGGAGTGGGCTGGGGCCCCCACAGCAGCCGCACCGTCCTGTCGCTCATGCGCGTCCCCTCGCCGGAAGGCCTTGCCGGAAGACCAAAACTGCGTCTACCGTACACATTAATAACTGAGTCCAATGGACACAGTTATTGAGCAGCCCACACGCCACCCTTCCCAGGAGCCCTCATGCCCCAGAAGACCGTCCTCGTCTCCGGCGCCGGCATCGCGGGCCCCGCCCTCGCCTTCTGGCTGGGCCGCCACGGCTTCCGCCCGACCGTCGTGGAGCTGGCCCCCGCCCTGCGCGAGGGCGGACAGGCCGTCGACTTCAGGGGCGAAGCCCACCTGACCGTCCTCGAACGGATGGGCCTCCTGCCCGAACTGCGCCGCGCACAGACCGGCGGCAGCCCGATGCGCTTCGTGGACGCCGAAGGACGCACCCTGCTCGACCTCCCCGCGGAGTTCGCGGGCGGCGCCGTCGAGGTGCCGCGCGGCGACCTCACCCGGATCCTGTACGAGCACAGCCGCCTGTACGCCGAGTACGTGTTCGGCGATTCGGTCACCGCGCTCACCGAGCACCCGACCGGCGTGCGCGCGGAGTTCCGGCACTCGGCCCCGTGCGAGTTCGACCTGGTGATCGGCGCGGACGGCCTGCACTCCCACGTCCGCCGCCTCGCGTTCGGCCCCGACGAGGAGTACGTCAGCCACCTCGGTTACTACGCCGCGACCTGGCAGCTCCCCAACCACCTGGGCCTGACCGGGGGTTCCGTCGGCCTCAACGCACCCGGCCGCCTCGCGTCCGTCGGCGTCGACCACCGCGACCCGACCCGCGCGGGCGCCTTCTTCGTCTTCGCCTCGCCGGAGGTCGCGTACGACCGGCACGATCCCGACCAGCAGAAGCGGCTCCTCTTCGACGCGTTCTCCGGGCTCGGCTGGGAAGTCCCGCGGCTGCTCGACTCACTGCGCGAAGTGCCCGGCCCCGGCCTCTACTTCGACTCGATCAGCCGCGCGGACGTACCCGCCTGGTCCAAGGGCCGCATCGGCCTCGTCGGGGACGCCGCCTGCGGCGCGACCATCGGCGGGATGGGCACGGGCACGGGGATGGTCGCCGCGTACGTACTGGCGGGCGAGCTGGCCGCCGCCGGGGGCGACCACAGGACCGCCTTCGCCCGCTACGAAAGCAGGCTCCGCGCGTACGCCGAACGGTGCCAGACGGGCGGCGACCGTACGGGCAGGTTCCTGGCGCCCGCCACGAGGACGGGCATGCGCCTGCGCAACGGCCTGCTGAACAGGCCGCTGCTGCTGGGCATGATGCTGAAGGCGGGGGAAAAGGTGAGCAGCGCGGTGGAACTCCCGGACTACCCGACCGCCCCGGACTACGCCGCTTCCGCCCGTACCTCCACGGAGGGCTCCGCCTCCGCCAGCACCCCGTAGTGCTCCACGACCCGCCCCGCCGCGTCGAACCGCAGCTCCTCCAGCAGCCGCCAGCTCGCCCCGCCGCTCACCGCGGCGAGCCGCAGCGCGACCCGGTCCTCGTCGGCGATGACGCTCTCGCAGGCCAGTCTGAGCCCTGGGGCACTGCCGGGCGCCCAATGCCCCGTCAGCTCGTTCGTCCCGCCGTCGTTCGCGGCCCGCACCATCGAGCGTGCGATCTCCTTGTTGCGCTCCTGCGCCGTGTGAACGGCCAGGAGTCCGTGCAGGGTCTCGCTCAGAGCCCCGGTCAGCAGCACCGACATGGTCAACTCCCTCGCTCTCGCCGCCCATGGTCCACGCGGAGCACCCACACCCGTCGACCGTGCACATGGCCTGCGCGAATCGACTGCGTGAACTTCCTCGATCTAACGCCCAGCAGGCTCGGGCAGTATCTGCCGCAGTCCGACGCGCGGGTGCCTCGGCCGCTTCCACTCGCGCGGATAGCCCACCGACACCTCCTCGAACCGGACCCCGTCGTGCCGACTCGTACGGGGAATGTGCAGGTGCCCGTAGACCATCACCCGGACGGGGAACCGGGTGTGCCAGTCGGCGGTCGCCTCCGTACCGCACCACAGTGCGAACTCGGGGTACCGCAGGATCCGGGTCGGTTCCCGCACCAAGGGGTAGTGGTTGACGAGGACCATCGGCAGCTCGCGCCCGCACGCCTCCAGCCGCGCCTCCGTCTCCGCGACCCGCGCCCTGCACCACTCGTCGCGCGAGGCGTAGGGATCGGGGTGGAGCATGAACTCGTCGCTGCACACGACGCCCGTCTCGTAGGCCCGGTCCAGCGCCTCCTGCTTGTCCCGCGCGCCTCCCGTACGGAAGGTGTAGTCGTACAGCAGGAACAGCGGCGCGACGATCGCGGGACCGCCCTCGCCGTCCCACACCGGGTACGGGTCCTCGGGGCTGACCACTCCCGCCGCGCGGCACAGCTTCACCAGGTGCTGGTACCGGGCGACGCCCCGCAGCCCGAGGGTGTCGTCGCGGGGCGTCCACAGTTCGTGGTTGCCCGGCGCCCACACCACCTTGGCGAACCGCCGGCCGAGCACGCCCAGCGCCCATTCGACGTCCTCGACCCGCTCGGCGACGTCGCCCGCGACCAGGAGCCAGTCCGCGTCCGACTCGGGACGCAGCCCTTCGACGATCGCCCTGTTCTCGGCGAACGCCACGTGAAGGTCACTGATCGCCCAGAGCTTCCCCGTCGTCATGCTCTGAACCGTAGATGGTCATGGCACCGAGAGGTACCCCGGCATCTCCGCATGCGGACGCCCCTCCCCCGCCCGCCGACTCAACCCGCCTGTCGGATCGGCTCGCCGACGTGCATCAGGTGCCGCATGGCTTCCTTGTGCGAGGCGAGCAACCCGGTCTGGTGGTACGGCACCCCGAGCTCCGCGCAGAACTCCTCGGTGATGACCTGCGCCCTGCGCAGCGCGGGCGTCGGCATGCTCGGGAAGAGATGGTGCTCGATCTGGTAGTTCAGTCCGCCCATCAGTACGTCGACGAAGGCACCGCCCCGTACGTTGCGCGAGGTGAGCACCTGGCGGCGCAGGAAGTCGAGCTTCTGCCCCTTGGTGATCATGGGCATGCCCTTGTGGTTGGGGGCGAAGACCGACCCGAGGTAGACGCCGAAGAGGCCCTGGTGGACGGCGACGAAGGCCAGCCCCATGCCCACCGGCAGCACGGTGAAGATCGCCCCGAAATACGCCGCGAAATGCAGTACGAGCAACAGCCCCTCGATTTTGGGCCGCTTCATCGTGGGGCTGCGCAGCGCCTTGAAGCTGTTGAAGCTGAGATTGAGTCCTTCGAGCAGGAGCAGCGGAAAGAACAGGTACGCCTGGTAGCGCCCGACGAACCGGGGCAGCCCCTTCGCCTCCCGCGCCTGCCGCTGCGACCACACCAGGATCTCGGGCGAGACGTCCGGGTCCTTCTCCTCGTGATTGGGATTCGCGTGGTGGCGGGTGTGCTTGTTCATCCACCAGCCGTAGCTCATGCCCAACAGGAGGTTGGCCACAATCAGCCCGCCGACCTCGCTGGGCCGCTTGCGCGAGAAGACCTGCTGGTGGGCAAGGTCGTGCGCGGCGAGCGCCAGCTGACCGAACACCACGGACAGCACCGGCGCGAGCAGCAGCTGGTACCAGCTCGCCCCCACGAGGAAGAATGCCGCGCAGCTCGCCACGAGCACGGCGCCCACGGCACCGAACCGCAGGGTGTAATAGAGCGGCCGCCGGTCCAGCAGTCCCGCCTCGGTTATTCTCCGGGAAAGTCGGGAGAAGTCGCTTCCGCTTTCCCTGAGGTTTCCCGGGAAGTCTTCCCGGGCACCGGGCGAAATCGCCGGTTCCAGCACCGTGTTGTTGACCATGCGGCTCAGTATGCTCAGGCATTTTCCACCGCAGAATGTCGCTGGCCCCCGGATGCGGGTGCACTTTCCCCCACCCCCGGAGGGGGGTTTTCCCCCGGCAGCGGCCGGGCGGCGAGCACCGCCAGCCGCTCGGCCCGGGTCTGTCCTGGCACGGACAACCCCCGGCTTCCGGCCCGGGGCCCGACCACGCCGACGGTACGGGGGTCCACTCCCGTACGGGAGCCCGCCACCGCACCGGACGCCGTGCCCACAGCTGTGCCCACAGCCGTACGCGAGGTCGGCACCGCGCCAAAGCGTCCGTCCAGGCCCACGAACGGCGCCGCGTGCAGAACCGAAGCCGCCTTCCCGGCCGCCCCCGGAGCCGCGCCGCCCAGGGGCCCTGTCCCGCGCGCCCGCATCTCCTCCGCCCGTACCCCTTCCGCGAACAACCGCTCGGCTGCACGCCCCCTGGCCGTTTCACCGGCCTCCCTGGCCACCGCGAGCGCGGCCTCGCCACGCCCGCCGACCACCCGCTGCCGCACCAGTTCCGTGCGGTACGCCCGTACCGCCTCCTCCTCGGCCAACGGCCCCCGCGCCAACGATTCCAGCGCCTCCCTGCGCGCCGCACTCGCGGCGTTCTCCGCGGTCAGCCGCACCAGCACCGCGAGGGTCTGCCGAGTGGCCCCGCCCTCGATCCCCCGCGCCCGCGCGCTCTCGACCTCGCTCCGCACCCGACCCGCCGCGTCCAATGGGTCGACGCCTCCCGCGACGTGGGCCCGTACGGCATCCCGGATCGCATCCGAGGTACGGCGGGACTCACCGCACAGGCAGGACCCGTGCCCCGCCCCGCAATCCGCACAGGACACGCACTCGCCCCCGGCAGAGCCCTCCCCCAAACCAGCGCCAGCACCAGCACCAGCACCAGCACCAGCCAGGGATCCTCGCTCCGATCCCGATCCCGATCCCGTCCCAGGCTCAACGCCCAAACCCAGGCCATTGCCCGCAGGCGCCGCAGCCGCCGCAGCCACCTCCCCGCCCGCGACGCGCGACGCCTGAGCCTCCTCGTGCCGTGCGCGTACGGCACGGGCCCGCTTCAACACGGCGGCCCCCAAGCGCCGTTCCACCTCATCGGCGACCCGGCGCCCGTCACAGGGCGTCCCCGCCGCACTGATCTCGGCAGCGACCCGCTCCCCCACCGCACGCCGCTCGGCGCGCCGCCCCGCGACGAGGTCCAGGCACGCCTCGCAGACGGCCCCCGTGTCCATCCGCACGCCGTCGTCACAGCGCACGTCGTAGCAGCAGGCACGGCGCGGCAGCCCACGCCCGATCAGCCAGCCGACGGGGTTGCGCACCGGCGCGCACCCCTGGGCGACGACACGCCGCCCGAGCCGCTCGGCCAGCACGCGCTCCGCCACGGCACGGTCCCCCAGGACCTCCACCAGCCGTCCCAACTCGGCCTGGACCGCAGCCAGCACGCGCTCCCTGCCCCCTGCCCGCGAAATACGCCCCCAGAGGCCCGAGGCGGGCCCGTCCAGCAGCGCTTCGAACACCGCCTCATCCCGAGACGGAGCAGTCTTTTGCCTTTCCGCGCCTCGGCGCGTCCCACGTGCCCCTTGAGCCTCCTGGGCTTCTCGTACGTCGTGGGTCTCGCCCGCCTCGCCCGCCTCACGCGCCCGCGCGTCGGCCCGCAGACGGCCCGAGCCCCCCACGGCTTCGCCGGAAAGCCCAACGACAACCTCAGCGGAATTACCTGGATCGACCACAGAAGCGTGGTGGGTGTGGAGGGGGGCAGTACCGGGGCGCTCTGCAATTCCACGGACATCCCCTCCCGAAGACGCCGCGAACCCGCTGTTTACCGGCCACAACCCCTCCTCCCCCGCACAGCCACCCCCGGGTGCAGCAGCGGGGCGCTGGAGACCCCGGCCATGGGAAGCAACAACAACCTCAGAAACCCCACCGGACACCATCCGCGCCCCGGCCCCGGCAGCGGTCGCCACAGCCTGCACCGAGACCGGCACCGGCACCGCAGCCATAACCGCAGCCGCAGCCGAGGCCTTCGCCGCCGCGATCGCCGGGACGACCAACCTCGCCTTCCCGAAGAGCCCCGACCCGCTCTGCGCACGCGGCAGTTCGACGGCTCCCAGGTCCGCGAGGCGGGCCACGACCTTGCTGCCGCCCGCGACCGAGCAGCCCAGCAGCCGGGCGACCGTCGCCCCGGCCCGACCGCGCCCGGAGGCCACAGTTCCGCCCACCATCCGTACGCGCCCGTCCGTACGGGCTTGGAGCGCGAGCAGCAGCAGGGCGAGCCGGTCCGTGGCCGCACCCCTCCCCCGGCGCCCGGCGAGCAGCCCCGGCGGCGTCGCCTCGCGGCCCTTGGGCGCCCAGCCCGGACCGAAGAGCTTTTCCAGAAGTCGAAGAAGGGTGGCGAGCTCCTTGCGGGACAGGGCGAGCGGGTGCCCGGCGTCGTGGCGGGCGCGCCACACGGGCATGACGACACACTCCAGCCCGGTCACCTGGCCGGAGGCGTCGGTGACGGCACGGGTGGAGACAGCACCGGACCCCCGCAGTGCGGGCAGCACCGCGTGGTCGACGGAAGATTCGGAAAGGCCCTCCCAACGACCCAGCTCCGCGGCCCAGATGGACGTGCGGCGGGAAGTTGCGGAGGCCTTGGCCATCAGTACGACGGCACCGAGCCGCGCGGCATCCGACAGCCCCGCGAGTGCGGGGTCGTCGAGGAGGGTACGAACGGCGGAGAACAGCCTGGTGCGCATGGCGCGACCGAGCTGAAGAGGACCGCTCTCGGAGAGATCTGAGAGCGAAACATTTCGGTATGGACTGATTTTGTGTGATTTAGATGACGACTTTGCGTCAGTTTGCGGCAACACTAAATCAGCCCTCGGAACAGCGGCTATGATGCACTCCAAGGGTGTGGATACGGCACGGGTTCCAAGGCACGGCTTAGGCCGGGTTACACGGGTCGGATGATCAATTGATCAAGCACTCCCACCTTGTTGCTGGCAACAGCGACGAAAGTGCTGACGGTTTGACCGGAGTGGTTCGCATCCGCCTCGGTCAAGAACCCGTGAGCTCTTGGAAATCAGTGGCGACGGCTGCCCGCGAAAACAGGAGTCGCCACTGAGAAGGTTGTTCGGCCAGTCACTGGCCGGGCATCACTCCTTCGATAGAACGGCCCGGGTGGTTCAACTCCCGGGCCGTTTCTGCGTCTCAGGCCCCTGCCGCAGCCGGCAGCGAGGCGGTGGAGTTGCGGGCCCTTGCGGCCGTAGCGCGTCGGCGACTACGGCTCCGGTCGACCTGACCCGCTATCGCGTCGGGCAGCTCGGCCACCCACAACCCCACAGGGATACGGATCGCTACTCGTCCGTTCAGATACTCAAGGTCGAACGCCGCACGCTCGGCGGGAGTGGTGACGAGATGGACGGAGTCCTCAAGCACCCACAGCGCCGTGTCGGGCGTCGTGTTGGGGTCGGAAGCGGCCTGACGGGCCGTCTCGACCGCCGTCGACTGCCACAGCTCCAGCTCCTGACGGGCGCTTCGCGCGCGCCGCGTCCCGGGCCAGACGATCTGGGAGACGAACGCGTACACGCGCAGGGCGACCACCGAGTCCTCGAAGTGAGGCTCGAAGAGGATGCCCTGATCACGGGCGCGCCAGGCCCAGGACTCACTGAGACCGGCCGCCACGGCAACGGCATTCGTGCTGAGCTGTTTGCTCATCCCGGACATCCCGTACAGCGATGACATCGATCTGCTCCCAAAACCTGTGTTGATCGTGCGTCTCACACTAGCGCACCCGGCTCAATCCCAACCCGCGTCACTAGAAATGCGTGTCTCTCAATGTGCGACCACCGCCTCGCAATCTACAACCAGGAAGCCCAAAGTGAGGCATCGTCACCGACTCCCAGGCGAAACGCTTCATCACGACATCGAGTGTCGCAGGATTTGTGACAGCGATAGTCACGGCGCAACATCCTTCCCAACATCTTTCGCAACAGCTATAGCAACAGCGTTAGCAAGAACCTGCAGCTCAACGCAGAGATGGGGCCAGCGCCAAGGCGCTGGCCCCATCTCTGGATGACGGACCGTCACATAAACGGAAAGGTCTACTGTGCCCCTGGATCGCCTTCCGACTCTCTCAGTTCGGCTTCCTGCCGGCGGCGTCGCGGCCTATGAAGTTCACCCTCAAGAGCCATAGCATGCAAAAAACGTTCGAGTGCCGCAGATACGACGTAGAGCCCCCGGCGGCCGTAATCGACCTCCTGCAGAGCTTGATTGAGGTTCGAGACCAAGGCGAAGGCGTGCTCCCCGACCCGGTAGGTCGACTGGGTACCGGCCTCCACGTAACCCATGCGTTCGTTCTGGAAGTCATGGGCCAGGGCGATGAGCTCGTCGATGTCGTCGGGGACGTGCCGCAGCGCGGCGTCGAGGTAGTGACCCTTGCTGAGCACGGCGTTCCGCGACGAACGCCGGTCCGCCTTTATCCGGTCCTTCAGGAGCTCCAACACCTCGGGCTCGATTCGGAATCCATGGCTCCGCCACTTCTCCGAGTGGATCTTGGCCTCGGCGAAGCTCCGGTGCAGCGCTTCATGGGCCCAAGGCTGCCCCGGACCATGCGGCTCGGGCGGGTCAAGCGCTTCTACAACTTCGTACACGACAGAGGGAAGGCCGCGACGACGGTTGACGGGCGTGGGTGCAAGCGACGGATACGGCTCTGGAGCCGCGGCCTCCCGCGCCTGGGACGGAACCCCAGCTACACCAGGTGTACCAGGGGAAACGGGAGCAACAGAGGCAACAGGCGGCGCCGCTGCGGCGGCTGCCTCGACCTCGTCGTCCGCCTCGTCCACGACATCGACGTCAACGAGGGATTCCCGGGACCCGGCTCCGGACCGCGCGTCGGTGCCCCGAGAGGGCTCCGGCACCCCTCCCCCACCGAGGAACGAACGACCGGCGACCGAATCGGCTCCGGCGATCAGCCCCTGCACGAGATTGGACCCGTTGGTCTTGAAGTGGCTGGGCGCCTTCTTCTTCGGCTTGGCCGCGGCCTTCTTCCTGGCGCCGCCGGCCTCAGTCAACGGATGCCTCCGGGTCGATCAGCTCGGGCGTCTCCCACTTCTCCGGCGGCTGCTGCATCCGTTCCAGGATCTGGAGCATCAGCTGCCCGTACGCCTTGCCCGGCGCGTGGCTCGCGTAACGGACCGCGGCGGGCACCCCGTAGGCGAAGGAGTCCGAGATCCGGTTGTCGATGCGGATGTCGGTGAGGAAGGGGTGCAGTCCGGCTTCGAGCATGCCGTTGCGGATGTTGATCTCCTGGCTCTTCCACTTGGACGGCGGATTGGCCCGGTTGAGCACGGCCCCGAGGAAGACGGGGTCGCACTCCCCTCCCGTCCGGTCCTTCACGTAGCGCACGGTCCCCCGCGTCGCGGCCGCGCCCTTGAGCGCGGGGTACTCGGGGATGCACACCGTCACGACGTAGTCGGCTGCGGCCAGTGCGGTGGCGGAGAGGGAGGAGACCGCGGGAGGCGTGTCGATGACGACGAAGTCGAAGTGGTCGGCGGCCTCAAGCAGCATGCGACGCAGTACGGGCGTCGACTGGTACCCCTTCTTGTGGATGAGGTCCTGGGCCGCGGTCATGGTCGACTCTTCACAGGCGAGCAGATGGACCGTACCGGCGTCCTCCCACTCGGCCAGCAGCTCGCTGCGGTCGAACCAGATGGTGGAGAGATCCATCCGCATGCCCTGGAGCCGGGCCTGAAGCACCCACCCCAGCGAACGCGCCAACTGATCCTCACCGGAGAGGTTCACTCCCAGTGCGGTACCTGCCTGCGCCTGCGGGTCGAGGTCGACGACGAGCACCCGAGCGCCCGAGAGAGCAAGCCCCGCACCGAGATTGACGGTGGTGCTCGTCTTGCCGACCCCTCCCTTCTGGGTTGCGACGGCGATGACCTTCATCGCTTACTCCGCCTCTCTGAAGCTGTTGCTGCTGGTCGTCGCCGCGTGACACCAGGGGGGTAAGTCCCGATGAGTCCCTAATCCCCCAGTAACCAGGCGGCCTTGGAGCGACCCGTTTTCAGGGGGCTCTAGCGACACGGGAGCTGGTGCGCACGACGATAACAGGAATGCCCTACGCGCACGGGGAGACGCGCCAGAAGTCCTGAGAGGGGGTGATACCCAGGGCTTCACTGCGGCTAGGGGGAACCGTATCGGAAGCGGAAGGGTGTCGAGTAATCAGATCAGCGAATGAGAACGCCAGTCCGTTGAGTCACCCGATAGTGGACTAGGGAGACAGCTAGCAACAGGGCAACAACATTCGTCTCAGCGATCACAGTACTCAACAGAACATCCATCGTGAGAGTCATCGTTATATCCGTAACGGGGATGGGTTCGGATGGAGGACGGGAGCGGGTCGATGTGCTGTCCGTGAGTTGCCCCGGATGTTGTCCGCGGACAACACATCGACCTCCCTCCCGGCTATGCGTACGTCCGCAGCTCGGTCACCAACGCGTGCAGATCGCTCCTGCTGAGTCCCGCCGCGAGCGTCCGAGCCTGCTCCGCGGGTGTCGAACCGAGCTTCTGTACAAGCGCCTGAGCGCCAGGAGCCGGATTCGGCTCAGCGGCCTGATGCGGCACGTTGGCTCCTACAGAAGCCTCCGAGGGAGCTTTCGCGGGCTTCCGAAGCTCCGAAGTGTTGTCCGCGGACAACAACGCGGCGGACGGAGAGGCTGCCGGAGCCGCCGCCGAGGCTGCCGCCGAAGCCTTCGCCGGAGCCGCCGCCGAGGCTGCCGCCGAAGCCTTCGCCGGAGCTGACGGAGCGGTCGCCGGAGCCGTCGCCGGGGTGGCCGTCGGTACAGCCGAAGCCGCAGGACGAACAGGATCAGCCGGGGGAGCCGCAGGACCCGAAGCCTCCACGGCACCCGCGGTCGACGTCAGCACCCCCGCCGCTCCGACCCCCGAAGTGTTGTCCGCGGACAACACTTCAGCGACGGCCTCCGCGCTCCTTGCCTCCTTCACGGACTGGAGGATGGCTCGCTGCTCCGCCTTCGTCCGGGCCTCCTGGTCCTTGAACTGCTGGAGGTGGGCCAGCAGGCCGGCCGCCCCGAGCGCGGGGTTCTCCTTGCTGTGCCGAGCCAGCCGCCGCCCGTCGCGCTCCGGCATCGTGCCCGCGCTCAGCATCGTCTGGATCTCGTACGGAAGGTCCAGCAGCGCCAGCTGATTGGTCACCCAGGACCGGTCCCTGCCCAGCCGCTTCGACGCCCGAGCCTTCGCCCCGGCCCCCGACTCCTCCGCGCAGACCTGCACCAGCTCCAGGACACCGCGCGCCCGCTCGATGACGTCGAAGTCCTCCCGCTCCAGGTTCTCCTTCAGGAGGTGGTCGACGAACTCCTCCCGCGACGACGCGAGGTCGTCCCGGACGACGAAGTCCAGCGCGTCGAGCCCCACGTGCGTGGCGCTCCGGTACCGGCGCTCGCCGTTGACCAGGACGTAGTCGGCGGCACCCAGCTCCGCCTCGTGCTCGGGCCACAGATTCAGGTACGCGGACCTGGTCACCACCACGCACGCCGCGAGCTGCGCCTGGCGCAGCTCCTCGCCGAAGCGCTCCTTCTCCTCTTCCGTACCGAAGTTCCGGCGCGGGTTGATGGGAGTGGGCGAGACGAGGTCGAGCGGGATGCGCACCAGCTCGTACGCGGGCACGTCGCCCTGGGCCACGGCCTTGGCCCGGCCCCGCGCGCTGCGCCCGCCGGGACGCGCCGGCGAGCTGCCGAACGACCCGGCTCCGAGACGGTCTCCGACACGGCTCATACGACGATCCTCCGCGCGATCTCCCGCATGGCCTCGGACTGCTCGCTCTCAGGTGCGTAGTAGAGGAGCGGCTGCTTGAGGCGGACCGCCTCGCGCTGCTCCTTCAGCTCGGGGATCACCGCGACGACCGGCGGGTCCCCGATCTCCTTCCAGCTGTTGAGCGAGGAGGTCGCGATGTACCCCTTCCGCCCGTCGTACATGTTGACCACGAAGCCCAGCAGGGCGACCTCGACGTCCAGGTCGTCGATCAGGTCCTGGATCTGGTCCGACAGCATGTCGTACGCGTCGGCGGACGAGTCCTCGGCCAGCACCGGGACGTAGACGCCCGAGGTGCCGGGCTCCTCGCCCTCGCGCGTACGGCTGTAGTAGAGCGCCGTGTCCATGGAGTAGCCGAGGCTCGGCGGGCAGTCGACGACGATGAAGTCGAAGTCCTGCTCCAGCTGCTCCAGGGCCTTCTCCAGCGCCGTCTCCTTCACCCGCACGTGGCGGGTGGTGGCGAGCTTCGCGTCCAGGAGGAACGCGTCCTTGCACGCGGGCAGCAGGAAGAGCCGTCCGCCGAAGACGCCTTCCTCTATCGGGACCAGCAGCTCCCGCAGCTCGCCCTTGGCCTCGCCCAGCATGTGCTTGGCCAGGCTCGGGTCCTCGATGCCGAACATCTGGTTGCCGAGCTGCACCGTGAGGTGGCCCTGCGGGTCGAAGTCGATGAGGCACACGCGGTGTCCCAGCTCCGCCAGGCTCTGCGCGACACCGGCCGCGATCGCGGTCTTGCCGACGCCGCCCTTCTGGTTGCCGATGACGAGACGCCTCGCACCCGTGGTGCGGGGGACGCGGCGGGGCGAACGGTGGGTGTCGAGCCACAGCCGGATCGACTGGGCGATGCCCTGGTTGAACGGCACGCCCCGCTTCTTGCAGTCGCTCTTCAGCTCGCCGTACAGCCCCGCGGGCAGGTACGTGGAGAAGGAGCTGGCCCCCGAGGTGTCGACGGTCGGCCGGGGGGCGGAGTCGGCGCGCCAGGCGTGGACGCCTTCGGTGACGGCGTCCTTGATGTCGACGCCCAATTCTGCGGCGCGGACCTTCAGTTCTTGGCGGAGGGAAGCCGGGAGCTTGGCAACTACCTTTTCCCGTTCCTCTGGGGCGTATGGGGCGGTCATGGGGGTACCTTACTCACCTTCGCTCCTGATGCACGACACAACGCGCGGGATTGGCGTGACAACTTCTCAGAAGCGGTGGCCGACCCGGCCCGTCCCGCGCCCGCCGGTGCGCGCAACCGGCGGACATGCAGAAAACGCATGAAGGTCGACTAGGGTTACCCCGCATGGAGCCGGGCCTGGAAGGAACACTGAGAACGACCGTGGCAGCACTGCTCCAGATGACGGGCGAGCCGCAGCGCGAGCTGGCGGCGGCACTCGGCCTGACACAGACCCAGGTGTCGCGCCGCCAGGCCGGAACGACGGCCTGGACGCTGAAGGACTGCGAGGTACTCGCCGCCCACTACGACATTCCCGTTCTCGACCTGCTGGCGGGCCCGGGTCGAGCATGCGCGGTGCTCCCGGCGCACCGCTACCGGAGGCACCACCCGTGAGCGACTTCGAGGCGATCGACGCCCTGCTGAACTCGGTGACCGAGGAAGCCGAACTGCCCGCCCCCGCCGACCGGGTCCGGCTGCGCGAGACGGCCCGCCTCTCCAAGGCCCAGGTCGCCCGCGCGCTCGGCGTCAGCCCGTCGACGATCGGCGGCTGGGAAGCGGGCCGCGAGCCCACCGGCGAGATCCGCACCAAGTACGCCTACCTCCTGGACGGCCTCCGGGCGAAGACCTCCCCGGCCGTGGAAGAGCCCCCCGCGCCCGAGGTCCCGGCTCCGGCCTCAGGCCCGGCGCCCGCTACTGCCTCCGCCTCTGCCTCCGGCTTCCTCTCCGTCTCCGCTGACGAGGAACTCGCCGCTCCTCAGCCTTGCGTGCTGTGCGGGCAACCAGCCCGTGACCAGGTAGAAGGCTTCCCGCAGCACCTCACTCCAGAGGAATGCGCAGAGGCTGCAACCCCGGATTTGTTGTCCGCGGACAACACTTCGCCGTCCTCCGCGACTGCCCCCGGCGCCGCGAAAGTGTTGTCCGCGGACAACACATCACCCGGACCGGGTGCCGCCCCGGGCGTCGCGAATCTGTTGTCCGCGGACAACACTTCGCCCGAGCCCCCTGCTTCCCCCGCTGACCCGAATCTGTTGTCCGCGGACAACACCTCGGCCGCGCCCCCCGTGCCCGCTGCCGACCCCGATCTGTTGTCCGCGGACAACAGATCGCCTCGACCCTCCAGCACCCCCGCCGGTCCCAAAGTGTTGTCCGCGGACAACAAATCGCGGCCTCACGCCACCCGAACCGGCCGTACCAACCGTGCCTTCCAGGAGCCTTCCGACGAGGTGGCCCTCGTCGCCGCGGCGGTGCGGGACGCCCTCACCACGCACGACGGTGACGTCGAGGCCGCGACAGCACGTCTCGTACGCCGGGCGATCCCCGACGCGATGGCCCTGCTCGACTCCTGCCGCAAGGGTGCCCGCTACGAAATCATCGGCCACCCCCCGCTCCCGGACATCCTCCGCAAGAAGACGTCGAAGGGTGCCGACGAGATCTGGGAGGCCCGGCCGAAGTGGACCCGGGATGAACTCCCGCCCGGCCGCCACGAGATCACCGCGCTCGACATCAACGGCGCCTACCTGTCCGCACTCAAGACGCACCTCCCGATCGGCACCCTCGAACACTCCACGGGCAACCACCACGACCGCCGTCGCGCGGGCGTCCACCTGATCACCCCGCCCGCCTGGGAGCACGAGGCCGTGCTCCCCAACCCCATCGGATCCCGCGACGAGCCGGGCCCCCTCTGGGTCACCGAACCGACCCTCCGGCTCCTGCTGCGTTTGTCGACGGGCAAGTACGGGCTCTGCGACCCGCCGGAGATCCACGAGTCGTACACCTCGGGCGCGACGGAGAACCTCCTTGAGAAGTTCAGGACCACCCTGGTCGAGGCCCGCCAGGAGGCCATCGCAGCGGGCGACGACGTCACCCTGGAGTACGTGAAGGCCATGTACTCCAAGTTCGTCGCGACGATGGGGGAGTCGAACTTCAACCGCGAGCTGTACCGCCCCGACTGGATGCACCTGATCCGCTCCCAGGCGTTCGCGAACCTCTGGATGAAGGCGTACAGGTGCTACGACGAGGGTCTCGCGGTCGTACGGGCCATGGGTACCGACGAGCTCCACGTGATCGGCGACTGGCGCGGCGTCTTCACCGAGGGCAGGGGCGTCACCGAAGTGAAGGTCAAGGACGTCTACACGGCGGGCGCCGAGACCGACTGACTGCCTGGAGCCGGAGCCCGTGTCTGAGCCTGCTGTCCGACCCAGGGCGGACCCAGAGCGGACACAGGCTCTTAGACTGCCCCTCATGGGCGTCTCCTGAGTAGACGGACGCGAGTCCGCGACAGCACCTCCCGGCGGTCCCGGGACGGTTTCGCGTACCCGTACACGGCCTCCGTCGCTTCCTCTTCACCCATGTCCCAGGAGACACAGCCATGGCATTCCGCCCTGCGACGCCCCACCCCACGGCTCCCCGTACGTCCACCACCGGATCCGCCGCCCGCGCTCTGGACGCCCCCGCTCTGGACGCCCGTATCGAACGGCTCAGGAGCCTCGCCCAGGTCGATCCCCGTCTCGAAGGGGTCCTGCTCTACGGTTCGTGGACCCTCGGCGAGGCCGACGCCCACTCCGACATCGAGGCGTACCTCTACATCGGGGACGAGTACGTCGAGGGGTTCGACGGCCGGGAGTTCCTGGCGGGCCTGGCGCCGCTGAAGCTGGCGTACACCAACATGTACGGCATCCTCGCCGTCGTCTTCGACGACCTGATGCGCGGCGAGTTCCACCTCGCGCCCGCGGAGGCGGGCATCGCCGAGGTTCCCTCCTGGCGGGGGACGGTCCACTTCCCGAACCCCGAGGCCGCCGTGCTCCTCGACCGTACGGGCCGTCTCACGGAAGCCGCCCGGGAGCTGGCCGAGCACTGCCCGCCCGAGGCAGCGGCAACGGCCCAGCGGCTCGCCCACGAACTGACCAACTGGACGCTGATGCTCGCCCACGTCCTCCGGCGCGGCGAAACCGCCCGTGCCCACGCGCTCCTGGGCACCGTCGTCGCCCCCCAACAGCTCCAGCTCTGCCGTCTCCTGCGCGGCAGCACCGCCCACTGGCTGACCCCGAGCCGCGCGCTGGAGCAGGACCTGCCCGCCGCCGACCGCGACCGCTACACGTCGACGACCTGCGCGGCCCGGCCGCAGGACGTCCGTGCCGCCGCGCGCGACAGCTGGCAGTGGAGCCGCGACCTCGCGACCGAGGCGGCGGCCCGCTGGGGCATCGCCGTACCGACCGGACTCCACGAAGAGATCAGTGCTCTGCTGAACCAGGGCTGATCGACACCACCAACTGATCGGTACCGCGACCGACCGGTACCGCGACTGACCGGCATCGCACGACAGGTCGGACGGTCTGCCGGGATCTCCGAGAGCCCCGGCAGACCGTCCATCCGTGCGTGACCCACGTCACCCTCCGGGCTTGTCACGGGAGCAGGGCCTGCTCAGTCCCATGGACGTCCGCCTCACCACCGCGCCCATGGAGCGAGAGATGACCGCCAACTTCCGTGCTACCCACCACATCGTCGTCCTCGGCGCCGGCTACACCGGAATGCTCGCCGCGATCCGCCTGGCCCACCGCACCGGAGCCGTAAGCGCCCCCGAATCTGTTGTCCGCGGACAACAAATCGCGCCCGCCTCGGACAACGCCCCAACAGCAAGTCCCCGCACCGGCCGCACCTTTCGCATCACACGCACCGCCCCCACCACCCGAGTCACCCTCGTGAACCCCTCCGCCCGCTTCACGGAGCGCCTCAGGCTGCACCAGGTGGCCGCGGGCCAGGAGCTGCCCCACCACCACATCCCCGATCTGCTCGACGGCACAGGCGTGACCTTCCACCAGGCCGCGGCCACCGCCATCGACCCGGAGGAACAGCGACTGACGCTCAGCGACGGCGAGTTCCTGCGTTACGACACCCTCGTGTACGCGCTCGGCAGCACCACCGACACCAGCACGGTCCCCGGCGCCGCCGAGCACGCCCGTACGCTCAACAGCCAGGAATCCACCCGCCAGTTCGCGACCCGCCTCGCCGAACTGTCCGCGGCGGGCGGTGGCACGGTCACCGTCTGCGGCGGCGGCCTGACAGGCGTCGAGGCCGCAGCCGAGATCGCCGAGAGCCACCCCGGGCTCGACGTGACCCTGATCAGCCGCGGCACGCCCGGCGAGATGATGGGCGACCGGGCGCGCACGTACCTCCGCCGGGCCCTGGAGCGGCTTGGCGTCACCCTGCGGACCGGCGCGACGGTCACGAAGGTGCTGCCCGACGCGGTCGAGCTGGACGGCGGCGAACTCGTCCCCTCGGACCTGTGCCTGTGGAGCACGGGGGTCCGGGTCTCACCGCTGGCCGCAGATTCCGGCCTGGCCACCGATGCGCGCGGTCTGGTCCAGGTCGACCCGTACCTCCGCTCGACCTCCCACCCCACCGTCTACGCCATCGGTGACGCGGCCGCGGTGGAGCAGGCGTGGGGCAAGGTCCACGGCACCTGCCAGAGCGGTCTGCCCGCCGCCGCCCACGCCGCCGACACGATCGCCAGGGAACTGCGCGCCAAGCCGGTCAGGCCGTTCCGCTTCGGCTACTTCCACCAGCCCGTCAGCCTCGGCCGCCGCGACGCGGTCATCCAGTTCACTCGCGCCGACGACAGCCCGCGCCGCTGGTGCCTGACCGGCAGGGGAGCGGTGGCGTACAAGGAGACGATCAGCGGCAGCCCGGTGAAGATGTACCGGCTCAGCAAGCGGTTCAACGTCTCGGCGAGCCTCTCCAAGGGCGGCCGGGCGACCCGTACAGCGGTGTGACGGGAAAGCCGGGCGCCTCGTACGGTGGCGTGAACCATAGGACGGCGTGAACCGTAGGACGGTGTGAACCGCACGACGGCGCGACCCGCACGGCGGCATGAACCGTACGACGGCGTGACGTGAACAGCCGGCCGTCCGCTCGGACCGCACCGGCGACCCCGCTCCCCCCTCCGGCTCACTCCCCCGCAGGCGTGAGCCGGTCCACCAGGGTCCCGATGAGCTCGTCGACGGGCAGGCGGTCGACGGCCTCCGGGATGGTCAACTCGTCGACGAACAGCCCGAACATCGCGAAGTACATCAGCAGCACGGTGGCGCGGTCGCCGGGCAGCCCGGCGTCGAGGTGGAACGCGATGTTGTTCTCGATCTCGTCGCCGAGCACCTTCGTCAGCTCCGCGCGCAGCTCGGGCCGCCGCACGCCCTCCAGGCGCAGCTCCAGCATGGCGAGGTGGCTGTCCCGGTCGGCGTGCATGCGCTCGCGCACCAGCCGCATGAACGAGGACGTCAGCTCGCGGGAGGGCCCCTGGGCGAGCATGCCCTCGATCAACGAGGTGTCGGGCATCAGGCGCTCGCGGGTGCGTCCCATGATCTGGCGGAGCAGTTCGCCGCGGTTGCGGAAGTAGTTGGAGCAGGTGCCCACGGGCACCTCCGCCTTCGCGTCGACCGCGCGCAGGGTCAGCCCGCGCGAGCCCTCCTGGGCGAGGACGGCGATGGCGGCGTCGAGCAGTGCGGTGCGGCGCTCGGTGTTCGTACGCATGGCGGGGGAAGCCTCCGGATTCCATTGACACCACTGCAAATGCAGTACTATATTCACATCACTTCGTGCAGAGTACTACGCGGAGACCGGCACGTCCGACCTTCCCAGGAGACGCGATGCGAGCCAGCACCACCCGTACCGCCCACCACAGCGGGACCGTGACCGCCCCTCACCAGTTCAACCGTTCCGGTGGCTTCCGGCAGCCGAAGCCGCGTTCCGTTCCGCGCCCCCGGCCGCTCCCCAAGCCGGGCACGCGCCGGTGACAGCACCGCGCACGGCACGGCACGGACGGAAAACGCACCGGCAACAGGCGTACGGAACGGCCCGGGACCGCCCCGGGCCGTTCTGCCGTGCTCGCTAACGTGGCCGCAGCAGCAGGCGTCCATCCCGGGGAGCGCGAGCCATGGCCGAGCCGCTGAAAACCATCAGCAACGGGCGGGAGATCGAGCTTCCGAGCACCATCCCCGGCATCAGGGCCGCCCTTCCCGAGCACCGCCGCGCGGAGTTCGACCGGGCCGTCAACGAAGCGGACGTGCACGAGATCCACGGGGTCCTGCGCCACTGGATCCTCGAACTCGCCGAGGACGAGTCCGAGCGCGCGATCACCGCACGGCTCCGGGAGCGGGAGAGGCGCGTCGCTTGACCCGCTACCGCATCACGTATGCCCCGCCCGCGGACACGGCCCTCACCAAGATGACCGGGGCCGAGCGCTTCAGGGCGGAACTGGAGCGCACCCTGGGCGCCGATCCCTACGGGCACGGTTCCAGCCAGGTCGGCTCGGACCGGGACCGCCGCGAGGCCACCGTCACGGGCGTCATCATCCGCTACTACGTGTCGGGCTCCGTCTTCACGAACACGGTGGTACGGGTCGTCCCCTTCCCGCCCTGATCACGCGTCCCCACCCCACCCTCCTATACCTTTGACCGGAAACCAGGCGACAGGGACGAGACGGACGGGTGCCTGAACACAACGAAGACTTCGGGAAGTACGGCGCACAGGGCCGCAGGGGCAGCGAACTGGTCGCGCGCCGACTGGACGCGCTCAGCGGCGGCATCGCCACCCCGATCACCGCCAAGCGCGGTCTGATGGCCCGTCTGAACTACCTGACCCGTACCGAACACGCCCGCGCGGCCGCCAGGGCCGCGGGCCTCACGGTCACGGACCGCACCCTGCGGGCCTGGCTGGCGGGCAGCCGGCAGCCGTCGCGGGCCAGCCTGGAGAAGATCGAGGGCGCCTACCGCACGGTCCGCCGCCAGAACGTCGCCCGCCACCTCCTCCAGCGCCTCAACTCCCGCGGCGGCACCAGGGTCGAGCTGCACCCGCTGAACCAGTCCCAGGTGGCCCGCCCCTACCAGCGCGTGGTGGAGTACCGCTCCCTGAACGTGCGTAAGTGGGACCGCATCATCGGCGCCTGGGCGGCGGGCGACCAACGCACCCTCGACGACGCCTGGACCGATGTGATCACGGACCTGGGGTCGCAGTGGGGCCAGTACGAGTACGTCACGAACGTGGGCTTCGCGGCCTGACCAGCGGCTATGCTGCGCCCCAGACACCAGGGGGAGGGAACGCGCCATGGGATTTCGCAGGCTGTTCGGGACGGGTGACGAGGGCGACGGCCAGGAGCCGCCGGAGATCGACACGCAGATCCTCTCGGTGACCCTGCTGCCGGGCCACGAGGTCGAGGGCGAGGTCACCCTCAGGGGCGGCAGCAAGGGGCTGAAGGTCGAGCACCTGGACCTCGACGTGGTGGCCAAGGCCCACTACTACGACGGCAAGGTCAACGAGGAGACGGTGACCGGGCTCGACGCCCGCCGCTACTCGCTGGACGTGGCGCCCGGCGCGGAGGAGCGCTCCGCGTTCGGCGGACGCCTGCCCTGGGAGTGCCCGGTCACCGAGCTCGGCGGCCGGGCACTGGGCGTGGACGTGTCGCTGACCACCAAGCTGAGCTGGGAGTCGGACTCCCCGGTCAAGGACCTGGACTTCCTGCACATCGCGGCCCCGCCGGTGTACGAGGCGGTGCTGGACGCCTTCGCGGAGGAGGGGTACCGCGTCGAGGGCTCGCAGCTGATGGACGAGTACATCCCCGACGTCGAGGCGAACCACGGCCTGCACCAGGTCTTCTTCCTCGGCAACCCCACCAGGGCCGACCGGTTCGGGGAGCTGGAGGTCGTCTTCTTCCAGAACGCGGTGGGCGTACTGGTCTTCGTGCGCCGCGCCGCCCGCAGCGTCTACGAGTGGGAGGAGAAGCCCCCGCACCGCACCTTCCCCGCGGCACACCACGAGGTGGGCCAGGCGGACCTGGGCGAGCGCGTGCGCGAAGCCCTCACCACCCTGACCCTCATGGACGGCTAGGCCCCGCCCGACCACCGGCCGGCACCGCGCCTCATTCGTCGAGCAGCCCCGCGCGCGCCGCCGCGACACCCGCCTGGAAGCGGCTCTCCGCTCCCAACTGCTCCATGATGTCGGCTATGTGCCGACGCGCGGTGCGCAGCGACATGCCCAGCCGCCGGGCCACTGCCTCGTCCTTCAGCCCGGCGGCCAGCAGGCGCACGATGGTGTCGTCGACCGCCTGCGCCACCTGCGCGAGCCCTTCCTCGGCGGCCGCCGTGAACGGCTGGGCGAGCGCCCAGGTCTGGTCGAAGATCTCGCACAGGTAGGCCACGAGGGACTCCTGGCGCACGACGACCGCGCCGAAGGAACCGTCGGCGAGCGGGACGAAGGCGGTGTGCCGGTCGAAGACGATCAGACGGCCGAAGAGCTGGTGCGCCGTACGGTATTCGGCACCGGACGCGGAGACCTGCTCCACGTACGCCTGGCAGGAGGCGTTGAACCGGGCCGTGTGGTGGTACAGCGTCCGCATCCGCACGCCCCGCGAGAGCAGCGCCCGGTCGCGGCGCAGCGACTCCTCCATCGCCTCGGGCGACTTGACCCCGCCGGGCTGGCTGGAGATGACCTCGCTGCCGCAGCTGTGGGACTGGTACTCCAGTGCCGCGCGCACCTCGGACCTGCTGGCGATGACCTCCACGCTGTCACCTGCGCGGCCGCTCGACGCCCCGAGGTAGTGCGGCAGGAACCCCGCCAGCATCGTCCTGCTGGTGGCGAGCTGGGTGTGCAACTGGGCCATCCGCTCCTCCAGCGGAGCGCAGACGGCGTGGATGGCCGCGTGCGGCGCGACGGCCTGCGCCCGGCGCGGGTCGTGCGGATCGGGGTGTACGAGTTGCAGGCGCACCAGCCGGTCGAGCGCCGCCTGCGCGTCTTCGGGGTCCAGACCGAGCTTGCTCAGATGGGCGGCCAGTGCGTCGAGATCGACCTGCCGGTGCTCCAGCACCCACGCGTAGACCGCGGTATCGGTCCGATCAGGTCCGTACTCCGAAGCCTCGTGCGGCATATCTGAGCGTATGGCCATTTCGTTCCTTCGTCAGCTTGCTGCCGCGGAAGTTGGTGAGGGGCCCGCAGCATGGCGCCGCCCCTGCCACGGGCCACATCCTAGATCCACGAGAGGCACCCACCTCAAAGGGGGCTGATCAGTGAAGAACCGCCCGTCCGCACACAGTTGAACGCTCCCCGGAGGAACCATGAAGCCCTGGATCGTCACCGTCGCCGCACTCGTCGCCCTCCTGCCCGCCGCCCCCACCGCCGCGGCCGTCTCGACCGACCACACCGCACGGGCCGCCGCGTCCGACCCCACCAGAGGCGCCCACACCGGCGGCCACCCGGGCCAGGACGACACGTCCTGGAGCTGCGGCACGCCCCGGTGCAAGCCGCTCGACTGACCCGCCCCGAAGGGCCGCCCACCGAGTCCCACCGAAAGACCGGGCTCCACCGAAAGGGAGACTCCGATGTCCCACGCCTCGCCCCCGTCCCTCAGCGCCCGCGAACTGCAGATCCTCCGGCTCCTCCTGGACGGCTCCACCTACCCCGCGATAGCCCACCACCTCCGCCTCAGCCCGCACACCGTCGACACCTACCTGCGCCGCATCCGTGCCAAGACCGGAGCCGCCAACCAGTTCCAGCTCGCCGTGGTCGCCTGCCGCATCCACGGCCTCCCTGACGGCCAGGTCACCCCGGGCCAGGTCATCGCAGGCTGACGGCCGAGCGCAGAATTGACCCATGGATCGGGCAGCAAAATGCACCTGATGCCATGTCACTGTGCCTCGTAGAGTTGTGTTCACAAGGCGCCGGGAGAGCCCGGAACCGCAGCTCAGAGGCAGGAAACAGCACCATGAACGCGCAGCCCGCAGCCAAGGCCGTCCTCACCCGCGCCGCCACCGCCGAGACGACCGCCGACCCGAGCAGCGTGATGACGCTGCTCGCGGACTACGGCACGGAGGGCAGCGCCCTCACGAGCTACCGCTCGACGTTCGCGCGGGGCGCGGTCGGCGCCCCGGCGCACTTCCACACCAAGGCGTCCGAGCTGTTCTTCGTGCTGGACGGCGCGCTCCAGGTCCTCGTGGACGACGAGGTGAAGGTCCTGGAGAAGGGCGACTTCCTGCTGGTCCCGCCGCACACCCCGCACGCCTTCGCCGCTGCGCCCGGCCGTGAGGCGGACGTCCTGTTCGTCTTCGGCCCCGGAATGCCGCGCTTCGACTACCTGCGTCTGCTGGGCCGCGTCATGCGCGGCGAGGCGGGCTTCGAGGAGATCAAGAACTCCTCCGAGCTGTACGACAACCACTACGTCGACAGCCCGGCCTGGCAGGCCGCCCTCGAAGCCGCGAAGTAGAAGAAGCAGAAGAAGCAGAAGAAGCAGAAGAAGCAGCGCAAGAAGCAGGGGAAGCCGAGTAGGCCGATGCGGCCGGGCCGGCCGGGCTCACGGCGTCCCGGCGGCCTCGCCCGGCGGTCCCCCCAGCACCGAGACCACCAGCTCCGCCTCCGGCGTGAGATCGGCCTCCCAGCCCCAGTACGCGGGGACGTACAGCACGTCGCCCGTCCGCAGCCGGAACCGCAGCGATTCGGTGAACTTGCTCCCGTCCTCGGGCACGCTCGCCCGCGGGGTCCGCTTCAGGTACCAGGAACCCGCCCCCGCCGTCTGATGCACCAGCAGGTGCCCGGCCGTGGTGCCGTGCTCCGTGGTGCCGTGCGCCGGGGCGCCGGTCGGCCGCCGGCCGGGACGGGTGCGCACCGGGAGGCCCGTCAGCAGGGCCAGCGCCCGCGCGAACGCGTCGAGCTCCTGGGGACCCGCCGCCCCGCCCAGCGCCGGATGGTCGTGCTCGGACCAGAGGATGCCCGGTGCCCGGTTCAGGTGGACGCCCAGGAAGTAGGCCAACTCCTGGAGGTGCAGGGCTGCTTGGCCGTCCGCGGCGTGGGCCGAGTCAGTCATGGGTGTCCTCCGTCCTTGGTGCGGCGCCCGACAGGAGCACTCTCCTGTACGGCGACACCGCGGGACCAGTCACGAAAACCCGTGACCCGGACCGGGCCAGGTAGGTGGAACGGGACCGCGGTACCGCTTTTTCGGTGACGGAAATACGTGACTTGAGTGGCCGACCGGCTCACCGGCACAGTGAAGGAGCCCCCGCAGGACGGGGCCTTCACCATTCTCCGCATCCCACCGAGGGGTAATTTCATGCGCGTTCGAAGAGGAATCATCGGTGCCGTCGCCACGGCGGGGGCGAGCGTTCTGCTGGTGACCGGTACGACGACGTCCGCCAATGCCGCCGAAATCAAGCAGTACCGGAACGCGCAGACGGGACTCTGCCTGGACTCCAATGCCAACGGGTCGGTCTACACGAAGCAGTGCGGCAGCGACAACCCGTACCAGAAGTGGGAGCGCAGGTACGAGGACGGTGTTCTCCGGCTCCGTAACCTCAAGACCGGCCGCTGCCTTTCCAAGGCCGGTGGCGGGTCGAAGATCACCACTCAGCCGTGCGTCACCGACGGCACGCAGCAGTGGCTTGAGGAGAAGGCCAATGGCACGACCCGCATCACCGGATACGCCTTTCCGAACGGAACTCTCGTCAAGGCTGCCGTGGACTCGAACGCCAAGGGCGACGCGTACCTGAAGGAGTACGGGCCGGACAACCCGTACCAGCAGTGGTACGAGTAAGTCCCCCGGCCCGTCCGTCAAGAATTCTTCGTACGAGACACGAGAGTGGAGAAAACCAGATGAAGAAGAGGCTCTTCGGAGTGTGCGCCGCGGCCCTGCTGTCCCTGGGCGTGGCCGTGCCGGCCAGCGCGGCACCCGCGCCCGAGCCGCCCTACGACCTCCTGACCATGGGAGAAGGGCCGGAAGTGCTCGGCATCGTCTACGCGGACGCGAACTTCACCGGGTCGCGGATCGAATTCCGTGGGAACGGGTGCAGCAAGGACAAGGACGGGATTCCCGAGTACCAGTTCCCGCTGAACTCGGAGTGGCGGTGGCGGATATCGTCCCTGAAGCTCTACTCCTCCTCCAAGAACTGCGAACTCTGGCTGCGGGACAGGACCGGCGACAAGCTGTCTTTCGGCGGGTACGCCTCGGTGAAGTGGCTGGGCGACTGGAACGACCAGACCGTGACCGTCCAGTTCACCTGACCGGCCGCCCCCGCATCGAATGCGGCACGTCAATCCCGTACCCAGTCGCGCAAGGCGGATGCCGTGAGGGCCGCGTCGACCTTTTCGGTGACGTCCTTGTCGGAGGCGTCCGTGTGGAGTCCGAGGACGGCGTATCCGGTTCCGCATTCCAGTATTTCGCTGAACCAGTGGGACGGCAGCCGGGCGATGACGCGCAGACACGCCAGCTCGGAGGCGGCATGCGGCGTACCGGTGAGCCGAACTCTGTGTTCCACGGTCTCTTCTCCTGCCGATCGGTGGGATCCGAAGGCCCCGGGAAGGACGCGGCATGGGCCGGTTCCCGAAGGGAGACCGGCCCATTTGCGTGAGTTTTCGGGACCGAGGAAGAGGACGAAGGAGGTCCGGGCGGTGAGATCAGAACTTGCTGAAGTTCACGGTGCCGCCGTTGCGGGTCCACGAGCCCTGGAAGCCCCAGTTGATCCAGCCGCCGTCGCCGCGGTTGACGACGGTGCCCGACTCGAAGACGAGGACGCGGTAGCCGTAGACGTTGTGGTGGTAGGTGACGTCACCCACCACGCCCCTGAGGTCCAGCGAGTAGTTGAGCTTCGTGTTGATGACCATGACGTTGTAGCGCCCGCCGGCCTTGTTCCACGCCTGCTCCAGCTGGCTCTTCACGAAGGTGTCCCGGGTCGCGTTCGCCTGGGCCTGCTCGATGGCGGACGCGACGATGCCGCCGATGATGTTGATGACGTCGACCCGGACCAGCGGGGAGAGGATCGACGCCGTGCCCACCTGCTGCGCCGTGCCCACCTGCTGGGCCGCGGCCGGAGCGGGCGCGGGGGCCTGGGCCGGGGTGGTGGCGGCCTGCGCGGCGGTCGGGAGCATCAGCCCGCCGACGGCGACGGCGCTGACGAGGGTGAGGGCGGCGCGCTTCAGGTTCTTCGACATTTCGATCTCCTCGGAAGGGTTTTCGGGCAAAGGGATGCCCGGGATGCGTACGGAAGGGGTCGATCAGAGGGTGCTGGGGGACCGGTGGAGGCGTTCCGCCGGGTCGGGCCGGTCGGGTTCCCGGCGGTGCGGGCCGCTCCTGTCGGCGCGGCCGCCGTCACCGGGACCCGCTCATCCCCAGTCGTTGGTGAGCGGACCGACGGAGGCCGAGGCGTCAGCGGAGGCGACCTGCCCGGCCGGGGCCGTACGGGGGGCCGCGTCGTGGGCCTGGGCGAACCCGGCGCCGCCGACGGCCAGGAGGGCGGTGAGCGCACCGGTTGCGATGCGGGAAGCGAAGCGGTTCACGGGGTACCTCCTGGAGCGGCGAGAGTGCTGGACAGTGGTGCGCCGTTCGGGCCCTCCCGCCGTCGCCGTTTCGGCTTTCGTTCCGGCGGGCCGCCCTCACAAGAAGAATGTTGCCTGCTGGGAGGGGTCGGCAGCGGGCCGCGACCGTGCAGCAAGGGACCCGGTTCCCGTGCAGTTTCCTGCACGCTCCCGGCTCCGGGACGCGACCTGCCGCCGGGCGGGCGGTGGTTGCCGTGACCACCGGACGGACGGCCAACGACCTCGGTTTCCTCGGGGTCTCGCCCGACGAGGAGCGGTTCTACCGGGCCCTCCTGCGGGACCGCGAGGCCGCGGGCGACCACGAACCGGTCGTGGTCACCCGGATGCTGGAACTGGGCGTCGTGGTGCGCACCCCGGCGGGCGGCCTGCGCCCGCTCTCCCCCAAGCGGGCCGTCGAGCGGCTGATCGAGCACCGGCTGGGCCAGGTCCAGGACGACCTGGAGGAGACGGGGCGGCGCGCGGGGGTCGTCGACTCCCTGAGCGCGGAGGCCGACCCCGCCCGTACGGCCACCAGGACGGCCACGTACGACAACCCGGCGATCCGTCAGATCGAGGGCCTGGAGGCGGTGCGCGGCGCCATCGACGAGATGACCTTCTTCGCCCACACCGAGAACCTCACCACCAACCCGGTCGGGGTGCTCTCCACGGAGTCGATCGAGGTCTCCCGCCCGATCGACCTGAGGATCCTGCGCCGGGGGGTCCGCATGAGGACCCTGATGGCGTCGGCCTGCCTGCGGGACGGGACGACCATGGCCTACCTGCGGGAACTCACGGCCCAGGGGGCGGAGATCCGGGTCTCGCCCCATCCGCTCGAACGCATGATCATCTGTGACCGTGCGGTCGCCCTGACCCCCATCGACCCGGAGAACACGGCCCGCGGAGCGCTCCTGACCCGCGAGCCCGGTCTGGTGAGCACCGTGGTCTCGCTCTTCGAACGGATGTGGGCGGCCTCGCAGGAACTCCCCGAAGAGGCCCTGCCCACCCTCACCGAGACCGAGCAGCGGATACTCCGCACCCTGTACCTCGTCGACAAGGACGAGACCGGGGCGCGCCAACTGAACATGGCGCTGCGGACCTACCGGAAGCACGTGGCCCGGCTCATGGCCAGGCTCGACGCGGACAACCGCTTCCAGGCCGCGCTCCGCGCCCGCGAACGGGGGTGGGTCTGAGCCCGCACTCGGCCCCCCGCCCCCCCCGCCCGGGAAACCCACGACTTTCCTGAGAAACCCAGCAGTCCAGAGAAACCCAGCAGTCCAGAAGCAGTCCCACGTTCCCCAAGGAGGAAAACCCATGCGTTTCAGAAGAGGATTCGCCGGAGCCGCGGCTGTCGTCGGGGCGAGCGTCCTGCTGGTGACCGGTACGGCCCCGAACGCCAGCGCCGCCGACACCAAGCAGTACCGGAACGTCCAGACGGGGCTCTGCCTCGACTCCAACGCCAACGGGGCGGTCTACACCAAGAGTTGCGGGAGCACGAACCCGTTCCAGAAGTGGGACCGCACGGTCGTGAACGGCAGGATCAAGCTCAAGAACGTCGGGACCGGGCGGTGCCTGACCATAGAGGACGCCTGGACCGAAGGGCTCGTCACCGAGCCGTGCGACAGGAACGACCCCGAGCAGCTCTGGTGGGAGCTGACCATCGGCGGCAAGGTCCGCATGGTCGACGACCGCAGCTACGCGGTGGACTCGAACACCAAGGGCAACGCGTACCTGAAGACCTACGGCGAGAGCAACCCGTACCAGCAGTGGTACGCGTAGGGGGAGCGCCCCGGAAGAACGGGAGCGGGGCGGAGGCCATACGGCCCCCGCCCCGCTTTCCTCGCCCCGCTCGCGGCCTACTTGCCCTTCGCGTCCTTGCCCTTCGCGTCCTTGCCCTCGGCCAGGGTGTGGGCCACGAGGGCGTTCGCGTGGCCGTGGCCGAGGCCGTGCTCGGCCTTGAGCCAGGCGACGAGCTCCATGTGCTTGGTGAGGGGCGAGGTACGGATGAGGTCCTGCCACTCTGCGACGGGGCGGCCGTACTTCTTCTCGATGGAGGGGAAGTAGCTCGCGGGGCCCTTCACGGGTGCGCTCATGTGCCTGTCCTGTCTGTGCGGTACGGAGGTTTGACGGTACGGACTGCGGGGGGAGCGCGCCCTACTCCTCGGCGAGGCGCGCGGTGATCGCGGCCAGGCCGAGCAGGCCCAGGCCGGCGCCGAAGGTGAAGGCCACGACGGTGGCGGAGGAGCCCGCGAAACCGGCGAGCACACCGACCGGCAGCAGACGGGATCCGATCGCCCAACCGCGCCGCCCCCGCGCGGAGAAGACGCGGGCGAGCACGAGGAACGCGGCGCACAGGGCGAGGTAGCCGACCATGCCGACGAGCATGTGCACGGTGCCGTGCCAGCTCAGCGCGGTGGAGTCGGCGGCCGGGTCGCCGACGGGGAAGCCGCCGCCCGGGTCCGCGCCGAACACCGCGGCCAGCAGGAAGGACGCGCCGAAGACCCCGACCAGCCGGGGCGCCCAGGTCCCTCCCGGGCCGTCGCGCAGCGCTCCCCGCATGCCGACCGCGGCGGCGATCAGCAGGGCGCCCGTCAGGACGAAGCTCGTGATCTGGACCCAGCCGAGGTCGCCGAGGCTCAGCTGGCTGATGGCGTTGCGCGTGAAGTCGAAACCGTCCCGCGTCAGCCCCTGGACCAGCCCCGCGCCCAGGAACAGCGGCCCGGCCACGACCCCGCCGCCCAGCAGGGTGCGCGTCGCGGACCTGGCGGGCGTCGCGGACGCCGGTGCGCCGATGGCGTGGGTCATGAGGAACCTCCCGAAGATTGGAACTGGACGGTCTAGTACTGCTTGCGCTCCGGGCGCTACAGTAGACCCATCAGAACTAGACTGTCCAGTACTGACCGACGAAGGAGCGCACATGGCGGCGAGGCAGCGGACGGAGGGCGGGGAACAGACCCGGTCGGCCCTCAAGCACCAAGCGATCATGGACGCCGCGACCCGGGTGTTCATGGCCAAGGGGTACCCCGGCACCAGCATGGACGACATCGCCAAACTCGCCGCGGTCTCCAAACAGACCGTCTACAAGCACTTCTCCGACAAGGAGAAGCTGTTCACGGAGATCGTCCTGGCCACCACCGACCGGGTCGACGCCCTGGTCGACCTGGTGGCCGACATCCCGGCCGACGCCGACGCGCTGGAGGCCAACCTCACCAGGCTGGCGGACCAGCTGCTCACCGCCCTCACCCAGCCCCAGGTGCTCCAGCTCCGCCGCCTGATCATCGCCAACGCCGACACCTTCCCCGAACTCGGGGCCGCCTGGTACGAGCAGGGCTTCGAGCGGGTCCTCGGCACCCTCGCGACGACCTTCCGGCACCTCGCCGACGCGGGCCTGCTGCGCATCGACGATCCCCTGCTGGCCGCCAACCACTTCACGGGCCTGCTGCTGTGGATCCCGGTGAACAAGGCGATGTTCCACGGCGGAGCCCAGCACACGCGGGCGGAGCTGGCGGACCAGGGCAGGGCGGGCGTGGCCGCGTTCCTGGGCGCATACCGCTGAGCGCGTACTACTGGGTGCGTACCGCTGAGCGCGTACCGCTGAGCGCGTACCGCCCAGTCCCAGTGGAAAGATGCTGACGCCACGCGCCTCATTGACCCCACAGCGCCACTGCGATTGCATGCTTGCGGTCCTCCGGTAACGAAACCGGAGGCAGGACCTGCAGGGGGGAAACATGAGAGGAAACAAGAACCGAAGCACCACCAGACGTACAAGGACCGTCCTGAGCGCGGCAGTTGTGGTCTGCGCGGTCACGGCGGTACTGCCCGGATCCGCCGCGGCGGAGTCGACGGGCGCCGCGGGAACCCTCGGCGCCGGCGTCGAGAGGATCAGCGTCGCGCCCGACGGCAGCCAGTCCAACGGCGACTCCGCGGGCGCCTCGATCACTCCCGACGGCCGCCACGTCGTCTTCACGTCCACGGCGACGAACCTCGTCCCCGGCGGCACGCCGGGAGACAACACCCCGTACGTCCGCGACCAACGGACGGGGCAGAACAAGCGGATCGGTTCCTACTCCCCGCTCGCGCCCCCGGTCATCACCGGGGACGGCCAGTACGTCGCCTACTCGATCCCGTGGATGCGGAACATCCGGGTGCGCCAGGACCAGGTGCAGACGGGAGCGACGGGTTCCTTCAACTGCCTGGCCTACACCTGCGACCAGCCGTCCCTGTCCGCGGGCCTCGGCGAGGTCGCCGTGGTCATCAGGGTGTCGGCGACCCAGCAGCGCGTCGAGGTGGGGGACTGGATCAGCGGCTCCAGGCAGACCGTCGCCACCTTCAACCACACCCAGTCGGCGCTGCCCTCCATCAGCGGCGACGCGCGCCGCGTCGCCTACCAGGACGGCCAGACGAAGGACGTCTTCGTGTGGGACCGCACCAGCGGCACCAGCACGGGCCCGATCGAGGGCCCCGCCAAGGAAGCGACCCTCGTCCAGCTCAGCGACAACGGCAACAAGGCCGTCTACCTCTCGGGCGCCGACACCTACGTCCACGACGTGAGCGCGGGCACCGCCCAACTGGTGCCGAACGTCAAGGGCGTGGCCATCGACCCCACGGGCCGCTACCTGCTGTACGCCCCGGTCGGCACGACCGGCCCCTCGCTGGTCCTGCGCGACCTCCAGACCGGCACCGACGAGACCGTCTCGGACCAGCCCGCCACGGCCGAGGTCGACGCGGTCAGCGCCGACGGCCGTGACGTGGTCTTCAGGTCCGCGGCCGACGACATCGTCCCCGGCGACACCAACGGCAAGCCGGACCTGTTCATCCGCCGCTTCTACTAGACCGCGGTACGGCCCCCGCCCCGGCCTCGCAGCCGGGGCGGGGGCCACAGCCGGGGCGGGGCCGCAGCCGGGCGGGGGCCGCCGCCGGGACACCGCGTGCGTGCATGTCACAGGCATGCCATACGCTCAACCGCGGCAGCGTCCACGCACCCGCAACGCGGTGCGAAAAGGGGGGACGCGCGGCCGGTTCAACACGGCCCGGCGAGTGCCGGGCCGGCACATGTGGGGGTCACATCACCGTGCGCACACGCAGCACGTCCATCGCGACGGCACTCGCCGTCGGCCTCAGCTCCGTCGTCCTGGCCACGGGCGCGGCGAGCCAGGCATCCGCCGACTCGGCCAGGATCCTTTCGGTCGCCTCGGTCGGCGACCTCGTCGTCGACGGCGTCCACCAGCGGGTGTACGTCTCCGACCCGAGCAGCGGCAAGATCGTCGTCACCGACTACGCGGGCACCGTCAAGGCCACCCTGACCGGGCTGTCCGGCGTGTCGGGCCTGGCACTCTCCGCGGACTCCTCCCAGGTGTACGCGGCGGTGAAGGACGCCAGGCGGATCGTGTCGGTGGAAACCGCCACGTACACCACGACCGCGAGCTACGACCTCGGCGCGGCGCCGCGGGAACTGGAGGTCGTCGACGGGCGGATCTGGTTCTCCCACGACTCCAGCTTCGGCTCGCTCGACGTCTCCGGCCCGCAGCCGGTCGTCCGCCTCTCCCAGAACGGCGCCGTGACGTTCAGCGGCGCCACCCTGCTGGCCTCCGACCCGGCCGTGCCCGGAGTCCTGGTGGCGGGCGGCGGCAGCGCGCTCGCCGTGTACGACGTCACCGCCGACGGAGCCGTCCTGCGGGTCAAGGGCGACATGAGCACCAGTGTCGACCAGCTGGACCTGACGCCCGACGGCAAGCGGGTCCTCACCTCCTGGGGCCCGATGGGCCACGGCTACAGCCTCGGCGAGTACTCGACCGGCGACCTCGCCGCGCAGAGCGGCTACCCCATCGAGGCCTACCCCAACGCGGTCCGGGTCGCGGCCGACGGCACCATCGCGGGCGGCAGCGAATCCTGGTACGGCGACGACGTCCACATCCACAAGCCCGGCGGCCGCACCCCGGTACGGGAGTACGACTTCCCCAACACCGGCACCAGCAGCGGCGCCGACACCCTCGTGGACGGCGCGCTGGCCTGGTCCCCGGACAGCACCCGCCTGTTCGCCGTTTCGGTCAACAACCACAACGTCCACACCCTGCGGACCCTGACCGACCCGGTCAGGGAACTCCCCGCCCTGACGGTCTCGGCGCCCGCCAAGGCCGAGCGCGCCAAGAAGCTCACCGTCACCGGCCGCCTCACCTCCAAGACCGTCCCCGCAGCGGGCACCGCCCTCACCGTCGTCCGCACCGACGTCGAACGGCCGGGCGGCAAGCAGCTGCCCGCCGTGAAGACCGCGGCGAACGGCACCTTCTCCTTCACCGACACACCCACCGCCGGCGGAAAGGTCCGCTACAAGGTCACCTACGCGGGCGACGCCACCCGCGCGGCCGCCACCGCGACCGCGGCCGTCACCGTCTCCCGCAAGACGCCCGCGATGAGCCTGAACAACAACGGCAAGCTCTACGCGTACGGCAAGGACGTCACCTTCACCGCGCACCTCGGCGCGACCTACACGAACCGCACCGTCGCCCTCTACGCGGACCCCTTCGGCTCCGACAAGCCCAAGAAGCTGCTGAAGACCGCGAAGGTCAACGCCAAGGGCAACGTCGCGGCGGTCGTCGACATGACCCGCGACACCACCGTCACCGCCGTCTTCACGGGCGACGCCCGCACCGCGCCCAGGACCGTGACGGCCACGGCGCTCGCCGAGGCCAAGGTCACCACCGCCGTCTCCCGGCACTACAGGACCGGCCGGATCGGCTCCACGACCTACTACTACTTCCGCAAGAGCACCGACCCGCTGTTCACCACCACCATGAACTACTACGGCGGCCGCAAGCAGCGCTTCCAGGTCCAGGTCCTCTACCGGGGCACCTGGTACGACGCGGGCGACGGCGCCGAGTACTTCGCCCTGGGCCGCAACGGCAAGTCCGCCGTGAGCCTCCCCGCGCCCGGCGAGGCGGGCATCCACGCCCGCATGCGCTCCTCCTACATCAACGGCGCCTCCGGCGACTCCGTCAACTCCACCACGCACGGCGCCTGGAAGTACTTCACCTTCACCAACTGAGGCCCCCGGCCTTCACGAACTGAGGCCCCCGGTCTTCACTGACAGAGGTCCCCGGTCCCGAACCACAGGGTGCCCCGTCCGCCGCACGCCGCGGCCGACGGGGCACCCGCCCGTTCGGCCCGTACGGTCAGTTCGCCTCCGCAACCACCCCGGCCCGCTCGACGGCCTCGTACAGCGCCCGGATGTTGGAGCTGCCGAAGCCCTGCGCGCCGTGCCGCTGGATCAGCTCGAAGAAGAGCGTGCGCCGCTCGAACGGCGAGCGGGTGCAGAGCTGGAGGAGGTGGCCCCACACGTCCCGGTCGGCGAGCACATTGGTCCTGCGCAGGTCGGCGACCTCCTCGACGAGGTCCCCGATCCGCCCGGGGAGCGCGTCGTAGTACGCCCCCGGAGTCCGGAGGAACTCGACGCCGGCGGCCTCGAACTCCAGCACCGCGGGGACGATCTCGTCCACCAGGAACGCCAGGTGCTGGACGCCGGGGCCGCCGTTGCGGTCGAGGAACCCGTCGATCTGACCGGGCTCCTTCGCCGGGTCGGGCTCGACCATGGTGAAGGTGATCCCGCCGGAGCGGCTGCGCACCACGATCGAGTCCATGGCCTGCTCGCCGACGGTCACGTACTCGCTGTGGTGGTTCTCGAAGCCCAACCCGTCGACGTAGAAGCGCACCGCGTTGTGCAGCCGACCGGCCGCCAGACAGACCGCGACGTGGTCCAGGCGCCGCAGCCGGGGCACACCGCTGCGGCCCGCCCCGGAGCCCGGAGTCAGCGCCCACGGCCGTCCGGCGGGCAGCCCGGCCGCCAGGCCTGCCGGGCGCTCGACCAGGGTGTGGCGGACCGCGCCGAACCCGGAGACGGCGGGGAAGGGGGCACCGTCCACCGTGAGATCACGGGCCTCCGCGGCGAGCGCGCCGCGCCAGGAAGCCTTGGCGTCCTCGCAGGCGAACGCGATGTCGACCACGCCGTCGCCGTGCTCGGCGAGGAACCCGGCCGCCGCCGCCCCGGAACTGACGACCAGCTGGAGGCCGCCCTGGCGCAACAGCGTCGAATCCAGACCACCCGTACTGCACCGCGCCATCTCCCGGAATCCGAAAGAGGACACGAAGTAGTCCGTGGTCCTTTCCTGGTCGCAGGTGTAGATCTCGATGAACTCGACGTCGTGTGCGGTCATGATGTTCCCCATCCGATGCTCGGCCGGTGAAGCCGTCACGTTCCGAACCGGGCGAGAGGGTCCGCAATTCCCCTCCTCCCACATTTCTGAAACTGCCTTGACTTTCCGGGAAAAGCTCATGGAAATCGCCGCGTGAGACACCGTCCGAGACGCGCGTCCCGGTACCCGCAGCGGACGCGCCGCCACGTGCTCGGGCAGGCGCACCCGGTCGCCGGGGCGGAAGCGGCAGCTGCCCACGACGCCCAGGTCCGCGCGGAACAGCTCGACGGCCATCCGCACCATCTCCGGCTCGGCGCGCACCGCAGCGGGCAACTGCACACCGAGAAGAACCACACAATCCCTCATCGAATTCTCCTAAAAAATGGCAACGACACACATCCGCCATCGCCGCAATGACTCCGGAGGTAATCGATCCCGGTGCCGCCCGCGCCGCATGCTGTTCCCCCGAGCGGCACAGGGCCGCACAGGGCGAACAGAGAGCGGGGACGGGCGTGTTGGCGAATCGGCGAGGCGTCGTGGCAATGGCGTTGGCGAGTGTCGTGCTGGGGACGACGGCCTCGGCGGCGGCACTCCCGGGCAGCGGATCCGCCGAGCGCGGCACCACCGCCGTCCGGAAGGCGTGCCCGGCGGCGCACACGAAGGCGGAACGGCTGGAAGGCCGCATCACACCCAACGTCTGCGCGTTCCTGCAACGCCAGATCGCGTTCGGCGAGATGCCGACCGGTCCCGCGCCGCGGCCGGGAGACTTCGACCACCCCCGCGTCAAGGCGTACCTCGACATCTTCGACACGGACGCCACGCTCTGGGAGGCGGGCAGCAGAGCGAAGTACGGCCGCGACGAGATCGGCCCGTCCATCATCAACTCCCTGGGGCTGGTGAAGGACCTGCGCTACCGGGGCACGAACGTGGTCGCCGACGGGGCCGTCGTGGTCTTCGGACAGTGGAACGAGGCCACGATCAACGGCCACCGGATCGCCTTCCCCCAGATCGCGCGCAACGTGCTCGGGGACGACGGCAAGTCCCTCCAGGCCCGCCGCTACTACGACCGCCACGTACTCCTGCGCGACACCCTGCCCGGCGCGCCCGTCGGCCTGTTCGACGGGATCTCCGACAACGGCCCCGCGCCCGCCGAACCGGCGTCACCCGCGCGGCTGCGGCCCGCCGAGCTCACCCAGCGCCTCGCGGCATGGAACAGCGAGAACGCCGGAGCCCTGCTGGCCCGTACGGGCAACGCACGCCTGTCGGGACCGGGACTCGGCACACCACTGGCGACCGCGGCCGCCAAGAACGCCTACCTCCAGCGGTTCTTCGAAACCGCGGACGTCGAGTTCAAAGCGGGCCAGGTCGCCTTCGGCACGACCACGACGTACGTCGAGTGGCACGGCACGGTCTCACGCACACCGGGCGAGCGCGTGCCCTTCGGCATCGTGGAACGCTTCGGCCCGGACGGCGAATGGGAACTGTACTTCGACACCCTGCCCCTGCTCGCCGACCAGAAGACCATCGACGCCCTCTTCGCACAGCTGGCACGACTCGTGTCGGACGCAGCCGATGGGAAGAAGCACCGCTGAGCCAAGAGCGAGGACCGGCAGGAGCGAGCAGGTTCCGGCGCAGGGCGAAGACGCCGTTGCGGAAGACCGCCTCGTAGAACCCCGCCAAGAGGAAACGGACCGTCAAGAAGCCGTACGTCGGCCGCGACCGCTTCCCTGCCGACCCGCACCTGCGGGTCACCCAGGCCCCCCGGCCCTGGTCCCGGCCGCACCCATCCAGCAACACCCCAGAGCGCCGAACCCGAAGCGCGTCGCATTCACTCTCACTCCATTGCAACACAAGAGGCGCGCCACGTTGCATTGATCTTCAATTCATTGCAACAGTTTACCCATCCTGACCTGCATTTAAGCGGCAAGAGCGCAGCGCAACAGTTGCCAAGGACTAAAACGCAACGTAGCTTTTCTCTCGTAGGAAACAGAAAGCGCAACGCAGACAATCAGGAGCCGATCATGCAGACCTTCGCCACCACCGCCGCCGTCACCACGGTCCTGGAGATCCCCGCGGGCCGCGTCCAGTTCATCGCCGCCGACCGGGCGGACGCCGTGGTCGAGGTCCGACCCGCGAACCCCGCGAAGAACCGGGACGTGAAGGCGGCCCAGGAGACCCGCGTCGACTTCCGCGAGGGCATCCTGCGCATCGAGGCCGAAGCGAAGAACCACCTCGCCGGAGCCGCCGGGACCATCGAGGTGACGGTCCAGCTGCCGGTCGGCTCGCACGTGGAGGCGAAGGCCGCGAGCCTGGACCTGCGAGGCGTCGGACGCCTCGGCGACGTCGCCTTCGAAGGCGCGCAGGCCACGGTCAAGCTCGACGAAGCCATGAGCGCACGCCTCACCGCCGCCGCGGGCGACGTCACCCTCGGCCGCCTGACCGGCCCCGCCGAGATCGGCGTTCAGAAGGGCGACATCCGCATCACCGAAGCCGTACGAGGCACCCTCGTCCTGCGCACCGAGGCCGGCGACGTGTCGGTCACCGCCGCGCACGGAGTCTCCGCCACGCTGGACGCGGGCACCGTCTACGGCCGAATCCACAACGAGCTCAAGAACGACGGCACCACCGCACTCCACATCCGCGCGACCACCTCCCACGGCGACATCCACGCCCGCAGCCTCTGAGCGGAGGCCGTCCAGAGCGACCGGAGCACCATCAACCCCACCGAGGGCCTGAGTACGCGCCTTCCGAATGGATGGGCACCGACCGGTGTGACGAAACGCCAGGACTGCCGGCACGCACCCCATCAGGGCACATCAGCTTTCCCGCGCCGGTCAGTGTTCGGCGAGGAGCACGGGGAGCTTGCGCATGTCGTGGAAGACGGTGGTCCCGGGGCCCTCAAGACGCTCGGCGGGGGTGAGCCCTCCGGCGTACCCGAAGGCACGCATGCCCGCGGCGCGGGCGGCCAGGACGCCCGGCCGACTGTCCTCGACCACGGCACAGGCGGCGGGGTCGACCCCCATCCGGCGGGCGGCGTGCAGGAAGAGATCGGGCGCGGGCTTGCCGCGGTCGACCTCGGTGGCGCTGAAGATACGGCCCGCGAAGTGTTCGTAGAGACCGGTACGGCCCAGGGTGTGGCGCATCTTGTCGTGGGAACCGCTGGAGGCCACGCAGGTCGGCAGGGCGATCCCGGCAAGGGCATCGGGCAGCCCGTCGACGGGGGCGAGTGCGGAGTCCACGGCCTCCCGGTGGAGCCGCTCGAACCGCTCCGACCAGATCGCGGCGGTCTCCGCGCCGAGGCGGTCGGCCACCTGCTCGCGTATGGAGGCGTGCGAGCGCCCGATGAACCGGTCGACGACCTCGTCCTCGGTGAGCGCCCAGCCCAGCTCGGCGCCCAGCGCGGTCTGGACGCGGACCGCTATGCGTTCGCTGTCGACGAGGACCCCGTCGCAGTCGAATATCACCAGCTCAATCGGATTGGACATCCCGGCAGCATAGGGCGCGCGCGCCCGGCGACGCGCCCCGGGCCGGTACGAAGACGTCCCGGCCCGAAGGCGTCGGCCCGCTCCGGTTACAGCGTGCCGCGGTCGCGCACGAAGACGTCTTCCGCGTTGTTGGTGTCGTCCGCGACCAGCTGCGACGAGCGGGAGACGAAGGCGACCTGCCGACCGTCGGCGCTCAGCGCGGGGTAGATGGCCGAACTCCCGACCGACGTACCGTCGTTGGCGACGCTGACGAGCTCGGTCGTCTGGGTCTGACGGTCACGTACGAAGATGTCGGAGACGAAGTACGGCGTGTCGTTGGCCGACAGCCTGCCCTCGGTGGAGAAGGCGACGTAGCGACCGTCGGCACTGATGCTCGACGTCCACACCGTGATGATGTTGCCCGTCATCTGGGCGCCCTGCGAGTCGACGCTGACCCGCTCGGTGACGCCGGTCTGACGGTCCCGGACGAAGAAGTCCGTCAGCGCGTTCGTGTCCCCGGGCACCAGGTTCTTGGCCTCCGAGACGAACGCGATGTGACGGCCGTCGGCGCTCACGCTGCCGGCCTCCACGCCGGACTCGCCGCCGGTGGCCTGGGCGCCCGTGCTGCTGACGTTCACCCGCTGCGTCGTGCCGGCGGCCAGGTCGCGCGCGAAGACGTCCCTGAGCGCGTTCGTGTCCCCGGTGACCAGGTTCGACGCGGTGGTGCCGAAGACGACCACCTTGCCGTCCGCGCTGATCTGGAGGTCCTGCAGGTCCGCGTTCGCCTGCGCACCGGTGTTGCCGAGGCTGACGCGCGTCGTCGTGCCGGTCTGGCGGTCGCGCACGAAGGCGTCGACGACGCCGTTCGTGTCGCCGGAGACCAGGTTGGTCGCACCCGAGAGGAACGCGACGTAACGGCCGTCGGCGCTGCTGGACGGCGTGTCGCCGCCCTGGGCCACCTGCGCGCCGCTGTTGTTGAGGCTGAGGCGCTCGGTGGTACCCGCCTGGCGGTCGCGCACGAAGACGTCCTGGGCGCCGTTCGTGTCGCCGGGCACCAGGTTCGGGGCGTCGGAGCTGAAGAAGACGTAGCGGCCGTCGGCGCTGATCGTCGGGTTGGTCGAACCGAAGCTCCAGCCGAAGGGCCCGCCGATCACCGGCCCCTTCTGGGCCTGCTCGCCGGTGGTGGAGACGTTGATGCGCTCGGTGGTGCCGGTCTGCCGGTCGCGCAGGAAGATGTCGGCAGCGCCGTTGGTGTCGCCCGGGACGATGTCGGACGCCTTGGAGACGTACGCGACGAACCGGGCGTCGGGCGTGGTGGCAATGCTGTACGCGCCCCCGCTGGTCTGCCCGCCGTTGTTCTTCAGGCTCACGCGCTGGGTCGACGGCTGTCTGGGCTCCTCCGCGCTCTGCGCGGCGAACGACTGGGCGCCCGCCCCGACGATCAGGGGCAGCGCGACGAACGCGGCCCCCAGCGTGCGCAGTTGCGGGCGAGCCGCACGGAATACCTTCACAAGTTCCTCCGTTGATATGTGGAGTCGCGAGAGTATTGAAGATCCACGTCTGGTACGTGGCGGTTTGTCCACCACGTGGACACGCAGCCGGTTATGGCGGAGTGTCGGCCACAGAACCAGCCAACGAACGACACCTCGGTGGTCACGCCCCCGGGTCTGCGGGAACTCCGTGTTGCCCCCGAACCCGCCTGGTCAGGTGGCCCGGTTCCGTACCGGCCCCATGCACGCACACGCGTAATACGTACGTGGGGCGGGGTCCACGCTGGTGCGCGCGATCTCCTTCGTTCACGCGGAGCGCACTGCTTGTCGCAGGCGCCGAACTTGTGGATTACCGGATCGCTTGCGTGTGTGTGGAGTGGCCGGTTCTGTGTGGTGGTGGGGCGTGCCGGTGTTTGTCGTTGAGGATGTGCGTGCTGCAGCGGCTGTTGTCCAGGCGGGATGGGCTCAGGAGCGGGGAGGTCATCGAGTCGGGGGCCGTTGCCGTGGGTGGCTCACGGGACGAGTGCGTTCCGGGAGGTGACTGGTATTACTGGTGTATGCAGGAAGAGACCGCGCGGTCCGCGATCGATACGTTCATCTCCGCTTTCAATGCCTCGGACGACAGCCATGTGACTGTGTTGCTCTCCCAGGCCCTCACCTCGGACGTGGTTTTCTGGGGGCCGTTGGGCCGCAGTGAGGGGATTGAGGCGGTCGAGCGGTTCGTGCTGGACATCCGGCGCCATCCTGCGGGGACCGGCACGATGGTGCGCTGTTCGGCGGTCGACATGCCGGACGAGTGGGCCCGGTACCAGTGGGTCTTCACGACGCCGGACGGGGGTCCCCGCCTGGCGGGAACGGATGTCGTCCATCTGCGGCGGAGTCTCATCGACCAGGTCATCGTCTTCGCGGGGGAGATCGAGCCGTCCGTCTCGTGAGCCGTTCCCCTCTGGTGTCGTCCTTCTCTTGAAGCGGTCCCGTCCGGGGCCCAGGTCGGTTCGGCCACCGGCCGGTTGGCGGTGAGCTTGTTCTCCCGGTAGACCGGCATCCGCCCTATCTCCGGCCCGTGCCCGGTCCGGGTTCCCGGTACGCGTCAAAGATCCCTTGCACCATGCCCGGCAGCGCTCTGGAACCGCTCGGACAGCACATCGTCCAGCGGGTCCGCCAGACCGCCAACGACACCACGCTGCTCCCGCTCCTGTCGCCGTTGCTGTCGCGGGCCTGGCCGCTGTCGGTGTCGGTGTCGTCGTCAGGTTCCGGAACGTCGTGGTCGGCGACGTCCGTCACGACCGGAGACCCGGGTACCGGCGGTGGGGGAGGAGGGGTGGGTGTTGCAGGGGCGGGAGTGCCGGGCAGGCGGCGGTGGACCAGTCGGGGCTGGTGGAGGCGGTCCGTAGCTGGCCGGGAAGGTCCGGGCGTCGGGTTCCCTGCATCGGCAGGTAGCGGCAAGGGGAGGGTGCTGAGCATGGATGCCGTCGTGGAGTGGGGTCCTGCCCGCCGGTGCGGTCGCTTCGGGCAGGGCGGGAACGTTCACCGGTGGCGGAAGATCAGGCTGGGCCTGGGGGCGGGAACTCGTCGGTGAAGGGGGCGTCTGGGCTCGGCCAGGTGAAGGCGAAGCGGTGGGAGGGCCTGTCGTACGTGACCGAGGCGCCGCAGGGGGCGAGCCCGAAGCGGCGGTGGATCCAGCCGTCGAGGGCAAGGGCAGCGACCTCCGCGCGATAGTCGGCGCCGGGGTAGGTGAACGCCTCGATGTCGAGGACCAGGGCCCGGCCGTCAGCCAGCTGCTCGGCGTGCAGGGAGGCCCCGAAGGCAAGCCAGGCCGCATCCAGCCAGTACGGGGTTCGGTCTCCGGGCAACCGCAGGTACAGGGAGCGGTGGATGAGGAGGGTGGGTGGAGGCGGGGGCCCGTCCGCCTGGTACGCATCGGCACGCAGGTCGGCGGCCAGGCCCATGCCAGCGTGAAGGTAGCGGTAGCGGAAGGTCTCGTACATGGCACCGATCCTTCGCTACGGGCCCGTCCCGCTGCTCAGGGCCCCCAACCATCTGGTGACCCGTCAAAGTGCAGTGAGGTCGGTCGAGGTTCAGCGAGATGGGACAGCGACTGTGGAATGTACGGCTGCGCCTGCGGTTGCTTCCCATGCCGCTTCCCGAGCGGAAGGCCTTTCCCTGCCTGTCCACGCTTGGCGCCGCTGTTGCGCCGTAGGTAACGGGCAAGTAGGAAATGGCCTGCCCACTGGCATACGCCCAGGTCAGCCCCAGAATCCCGGGCACCGGAAAACCCTGACAACCCCCTCACGGCACCCCGCCCCCGTCCAACCCGGAAGAAGAAGGAGGGGAGGGACGGGCACGGTGCGCCCCTCGGGTCCGAGGGACGTGTGCTGTTCCTCTTCCGCGCGGCGGTGGGCGCACCATACGCGAAGACGTCCGGACTCCTCGATGATGTGTGTCATGGGTCTTTCACTGTGTGAGCGTCAAGTGAATGCACTGATGTCGGGCTGGAGTGGGTCTGGTTCATGAGTGCGCGGGTGTCGTCTGACTGGTGAAGAGTGTTGTCGTTTTCCGGGTAAATCGGATGTCGCGCGTGTAGGCAGGTGCGGAACTTGCTGCGCTTGCCGCGGATGTCATGGGCCGCCACGTGGAGCGTGTCGCTTGTGGGGGAGATGCCTATTGGCCTTGAGGACGCCCTTACCGCCGCCTCGGCCGGAATATGAGGCAGTCGGCTTCTGTTCGGTGAGCTTCGCGGCGCGGTCGGCTGTCCCGGGGCGAGGTACGGCTTGGGACGCGGCCACGATATCGAGACCGGCCTCACCGCCCACGGCACGCCACGATCTGCGAGCTAGCCAGGACGACGATGGCAGGGCCGTCGGCTGATCTGGCGCGGGAGGTTACGCCGGCTCGGGGTGCGTCAATCGGCCTGGGCCTCGTCCTGCTCCTACCGGACGAGGTCCGGCCCCGCGCCTGGCTGTTGGGGGGGGGTACGCCGCCGGGCGGCGGGGGTTAGAACGACGGGGTCTCGGTTCCGCCCTGCCTTCGGCGTTGGAACTGTTCCCGAGTGATGTGGCCGTCTCTGAGGGCTTTCTCCCAGCCAGCCTCAGCATGGTCTTCATTGGGATCTTGCTCGCGGAAGTCGGCTTCCCACCCATCCGGGTCGTGGTTGGGGTCTGGCTCTGTCCATGGACCAGGTTCGTACGACAGGCCATAGTCAGGACTTCCAGGACCGTACTCGTCTTCTTTCCTGTCCTGAGTCATGTGGCTTCCCCGCCCTTCGTCCCGAGTGCCGTCGAGCCTACGGCCAAGCACGGTCCTTCGCCGTGCGACCGAGGAAGATTGAGGTCGTGGGCGTTGGAGTTCCGGGTGTGGCGGCGGGCATCGAGACGCTTTAAGCCGCCACCGGACTTCAGCTTCAGCCTGGCGACTTGCTCCCCCATAGTCCGCGGGCAGCAGCGCTGGCCGTACGCAACGCTCATGTCCTTCCACACGCTCTTCCGCGCGACAGTGCAGTGCGGCACGGCCGCGGCGGTGGGGTCATGTGGTTGCCCGAATGGCGACAGCTGACCAGGTAGCTGCACCAAGGCCCAGCCAGGGTCAGGTGGCGTACGGGTCGTTGGCCCGATCCTCGCGGCCTGCGGGCGGGGCGGGCGGCGGGCCGGTGTGGCGGTCGCGGATCTTCTTCGCGGCCCAAGAGGCGGTTGCGGTGACGAGAACGGTGCCCAGACCGCCGAGGAATTCGGGCAGGGAATCGCGGAGAACGTCGTACACGGGCGTCACGGCACGCGCAATGGACTCCGTCGCGTACCGGTTCCTTCCGTGTTCGAAGAGCCAGGCAGGCAAAGTGGTTGGCCGGGAGTCTCGGCCTCAGGTAAGTGCGCAGCCCCGTCCGGTGTCCGGCGTGTTCCGTTCCCCGGAGGGGTGGTGATCCCCTCAGTGCGGTGTACATCCTGTCGTCAGTTGCGGCCGTGTGTCTCGTTTTTCTACGAACCGGCCGCCTGGGACGTGGTGCGTGCGGCCGCACGGCGTTCTGCGGCCCGGGTGGCGAGGCGGCGGGTCTTGCGGCGGACTCGCTCGCCGAACCTGACCGGGTCATTGGCGCCGGCAAGGGTGGCCGCCTCGGTCCAGGTGGTGCCGTCACCGGTGGCCAGGGCGACCAGGACGAGCCGTTCCTCAGGAGTCAGGTGCTGCACGAGTCGTACGAGGCGGTCGTCGTGTAGAGCCGTGCCGAGTCGCGCATCGGCGAAGTCGGCCTGGTCCGCGACGAGGTCGTACAGGCACAGGCCGTCACCGAGTGGAGCGTCCAGGAGCAGCACCCGGGAGCGTTGTACGCGTCGGCGCCACAGTGGGACGAGCTGGCGGTGGATGGCGCGAACCTCGGAGCGCAGCTGGCCGAGGGCATGGGGGTGGAGATGGCCGTACTGCTCCAGCGGAGCAGTCCAGTCCCCGAGCAGCGCGGTTGACACCGCCTCCCTCCATCTCTGGCTGCGGGTGACTGCCAGGATGCGCGAGGCGAAGTCCTCCACCTTGTCCGCGCGACCTCGTAGCGCGTCGGCGCGGGCCTCCAACGCAGCCATCATGTCCGGCTTTGGACCGTCGGGCACCTCGGTCCAGTCAGTGCTGTAACGGGCGTTCACGCCGAGGCGCAGGCGTACTGCGACGCGGTCGAGGGGGTCAGGCGCCTCCGGCTTCAAAATCCCCATGACGATGTCCATCGCGGGTTCGTGGATCATGTCGCGCGGATGCCGTTCTACCAGCCCTCCCTCGGGGGTCTCGTATAGGAATACCCCAAGGCCACAATCTGTCTCCTGGTGGTAGACCCCGCCGGAGGCCGCGCGGATCTGGACTTCTTCACTCCGGACATACCAGACCGGGGGAACTATGCGCCCCACCTGGAACGGTGGGGGTACCGGAGCGGTGGTGGAGGACTGGGACACGAGGGCGCTCCTTCTGCGATGGGCCGACAGCTTCACTTCTTCGGTCCCGGCAGGCATCCAGAGCGGCAAAGAATCTTGAAGTAGCTTCAGTGCGCCCCTCTTGTACCGGAATCACCGCAGGGTTCCCGACGCGTTGTACGCAGCGTAATCCTGGGTGATGCCCGCCGTGATTTCGCGCTGGTGTGCCTCATCTGTGTGCCCTGATCTGGCTGTGGGGACAGGGCTGTTGAAGGTATGGGTGCCGTCGGGCCGGTGAAGGGTGCTGGCGTTTCCCAGGGAAGGCGGATGACGCACGCGTATGCCCTGAGCGGGTCTGTTCCCTCGGTGGCGTGTGGAGGTGCGCACGCATACCAACTGCCCTCCTGCCAAGGGTGCTTCGCCGCTTTCCCCTCGTTCGTGTGCCTGCACTCGGTGTGTCGGCCTGGGCCCCACCCGGTACGGGCATCTCCCGGAAGGACGTTGAAACCGCCAGCGGGGAGGACGATGCACGGTCACGGCTTTCCCGCAGGTGAGGAGCCCGTCGTACGGGTGCCCGGCCCGAGCCGGGCTGCTGCGGTGGCACGGCTGCTGGCGCTGGACGCAAGGGGTGAGTTGAAGACAGCGCACGCCCGTCTGGTGGCTTCGGCGATGGAGGTGTCGCTGCGGACGGTGTGGAACTGGGTGGCCTGCGCCCGCCGGGAAGGGCGGCTGGAGTCTGCCGCTCCCGTGCGGGTCTCGGTGACGCCTGATCTGCGTGCACGTCTCGCAGTGTGGGGCGGCAATGTTGCGGCCGTGCACCGCGAGCTGGTGGCGGAGGCAGCGGCTGCCGGAGATACGCAGCCGGTCCCGTCGCTGCGTACGCTGCAGCGCGCTGTCCGCCAGGATCTTACGGCGGGGGAGCGGGCCGGTCTGCGGGCGGGTGAGGCCGCACGGCGCGCTTATGACGTATACGGCAAACGCCCGCCCATGTACCGCAATGCGTGCTGGGAGGGCGATCACAAACGGCTCCCAGTGCGGGTGGACGTCGAGGGCCAGGCGTTGTGCCCGTGGGTGACGTGGTTCATCGATGTCGCGACGAAGGTGATCATGGGGGTCGCGATTACTCCGCACGAGCCGGCCCGTGATGCGGTCCTGGCGTCGCTGCGGGCGGGGATCAGCACGGCCGATCCCTACGGGCCGTGCGGCGGGCTGCCCACGGTGGTGCGGGTGGACCGCGGTAAGGAGTTCCTGTGCCGCACGGTCTCCCGGGCCCTGGGGGTGTTCGCGGTACCGGTGGACGACCTGCCCGCGTACAAGCCCTATCGCAAGGGCACGGTCGAGTCATTGAACAACGCGGTCGAGGAGATGTTCCTTGTCTCGCTGCCCGGCTATACCCGCCGGGCCCGCCCGGTGGGCGCGCACCGCCCGGACCGGGCGGAAGACCTCTTGTCGTTTGCCGGTTTCGTCGAGGCGCTGCTCGGCTGGGTGCACTGGTGGAACACCGAGCACCGCCCCGCCGGCCTTGAGAGCGGCCTGACCCCGCTGGCGGCGTGGGAGGCGGACCCCACACCCGTCGAGGAAGTGCCCGTGGAGCAGCTGGCGTTCTTCGCGCTGGAGGACGACGGACGTACCCGGAAGATCTCCACGAACGGCATTCGGTGGCGCAGCCGCTTCTACATCGCCCCATGGATGGTCGGTCGTGCGGGAACGCGGGTGCGTCTGCGATACCTGCCGCACTACGACGGACAGATCGAGGTGTTCTGCGCCGACAACACGGACCGCTACCTGGGCACCGCGCACCTCGCTCAGGCCGCCACGCTGGAGCAGCGCCGGGAGCTGAGTGCGCTCAGGGACGCCCAGGCCCGGGCGCTGAAAGCCGACCTGAAAGCCGCAGAGCGGCTGCGGCGCACCCGCTACACGGCGACCACTACTCCTGCCGCACCCCGCCCTCGCCGCACGGTCACCCAGCAGCAGGCCCAGGAAGAACTCGCCCGCGGCCGGGCGGTGGATCTGGCGGCCCGGGCCCTGCCGGACCTGATCCCGCCCCGCGAGCCGCCCCCGGGCTGGGCCCGCCCCCACCCAGCACCCAGGAACCGAACCCGCCCTCCAAGCACCGAGAACACGCCCGACGCAGGCAACGAACCCGCCACCGAGCCCGCTACGGGCAGCTAGGAGGAACGCCATGTCCACCTCACCGCGCAGGGGACGGCTGCCAGGGGAGCGGGAGGACCACTTCATGCGCCTGCCCGGCGCCCATGTCGTATCGACCCACTCGCTGCTCACCGTCCGGGAGAACATCCGGGCCGCAATCGATGCCAGAGCGATGATCTGCATCTACGGGCAGGCCGGCAACGGGAAGTCCTTTGCGGTCAACACCTCACTGCGCGAACTCGCACCGACGGTCACCCGCCGGATCCAGTTCCGGGCACGCCCCTCGACCCGGGACCTACGCCATGAACTGTTCCACGCCCTGGGCCTGCAGGGCCGACCGCCCGCGCACGCGATCGAATTCGACCGGACGCTGCGCGGCGCCCTGGAAGAGCCCCGGGTCCTGGTGTGCGACGAGGCCCAGTGGCTGTCGAAGCTGTGCTTCGAGTACCTGCGCTACCTGTGGGACGACACCGACTCCGACCTGACGATCGTCTTCACCGGCGGGAACGGCTGCTTCGAGATGCTGCAGAGCGAACCGATGCTGGAATCCCGGGTCTACGCCTGGCAGGAAATCAGCAGCATGCCCCTGGACGAAGTCCTCACCGTCGTCCCTGCCTTCCACCCCGTCTGGGCCCAGGCGGATCCCGAACTGATCGCCCTGTGCGACCAGGAAGCCGCCCACGGGAACTTCCGCGCCTGGGCGAAAATCACCCACCACCTGAACGCCGGACTGCAGGAAACCGGCCGCGACACCGTCGACGAGGACCTGCTGCGCTGGGCCTACAGCAAACTCCGCACCCGCCAGGCAGCCTGATCATGCTGACCTGCCCCCACCCGCCCCCGGTCACCCTCGTCATGGACCCGCACGACGACGTCACCCACACCCGCGCGGCCCTCGCTGCTCACGACCCCACCCACGGCCGTGTCACCATCCACCCCACCCCCGGCACCGACTCCACCCTCGCGCTCGCCTACGACATCCTCGCCGCCCTCGGCAAACCTGTACCCCTGACTGGCTACCGCACCCTCGACACCCAACCTGCCTGGACGCTGTGCGCCGCCTGGATCCTCGCCCTGCCCGTCACCTCCCTCACCGTCCTGCGCGCCCACCTCCTCAGTCCCCGCGCCCTCGCCGAACTTCTCGCCCTGCGCACCCGAACCGGCCTGCACCTCGCCCTGGTCTGCCACCAACGCAAGAGCACCGCCCTGGAGCGGGCCTTGCGGCGCACAGACCACTTCCTGGCAGACGCCGAGGCGATCCTCTCCCTCCGAAAGGCAACCGACGGCGAAGAGCCGCCCCCCGCCACCCCAACTCGCCCGTCACGGCACTGGATCAACCTGCCAGCCCTCAATACCCTGAACTGCGCCTACACCAGCGCCCCCTGCTCCTGCCGGGCACCGGCACCACAGGTGTCCCGGCTCGATCAAGGGTGCATCGCTCAACGCCTGCACGCCGCAACCGCACATCCGCACCTCGCGGCCGAGCTGGCCACAGCCTGTTTCGCGGCTGCCACAATGACCCAGCTCAGCGGCGTCTGCGTTGCCGACACTGCCATGGACGGCACCACCCTGATCCTCCACGACCGGACCCAGCCCTACGACCCCCGCGTGACCCACCGTGTTCCGCACTGGGCCCAAGTCTTTCTACGTGCTGCGGCATTCACCCACTACCTCTCCACTGCACGAAGGAGCGACCTCCTCTTCACCGACCCCCTCGGCTGCGGCTCGCTCCCCCGTCTCACCGACTTCGCCGAGGACTGCAGACTGCGCCCGCCCCAGCCTCCGCCCGCCAGGCGCTGGAAGAACGCGCGCCCCACACCGCCACCACCGACGGTGTGGCCGAGGTGCAGGCCTACCACTCCTGCCGTTCTCAGATTGAGGACACGATGACGAGCACGGTCGTTGAAGCGGACGCGCACCGCGACCGCCAGCCCTTGTCCGCAGCACCGACCCGCACCTCCTGTGCCGCCCGGTCCACTGGCGTCCGCATCTTTATTCATCACGCGGCGACCGCCTCAGCGAATTGCGCCTTCCTGGATGCCCTTGGCTTGCGCGGAGGGGGCGGTAGTTCACCGGGCCCCAACGGATTGTCTACGAAGTCCTGCCAATCCAGCGTGCACGTGGCTGGTTCACCAGCGTATGCCGAGCGCGTCGAGACCGGCCTGGCGTTGTGTGGGGAGCTTGTTGGCGCGGCGGCGGGTGTTGTCGAGGAACGTCCCGAGCTTCACCTCCACGACGCAGTCGTCGTGGCCACGTCGCGCCGCTTCCGCAGCAGTGTTGGGCCCGGGTTGATGTGGCTGTTGGGCCATGGATGCCCGTCAGGTTCGGCATTCAGGGTGTATCGGATATAGCTCGTACTCGACAAATGGTCTGTGGCTTTGGTCTACTTGGGGCATGGCAACTCCACGGCTGACGAAGCCGACCATCGGGGTGCTTGAGGTTCTTCTGTCGGCACAGGATGACGACCCTGCCTGGGGTCTGAAGATCTGTATGGAAGCCGATCTGGGATCCGGCACCGTCTACCCCATCCTCGAACGCCTCGCCAACAACGGCTGGGTGACCAGCTGGAGCGAGACCGACCCCCACCCGGGTCGTCCCCCGCGGCGCTTCTACAAGCTCACCGACATGGGCCGCCTGGCCACTGATGTCGCTCTGAAAGAACGGGCGGCCCGGCAGGCCCGCTTCCGGCTCGCCGAGCGGCTGACATGAAGCAAACGACCGCAGACCGCCTCTGCATCGGCTGCAACACCGGCGGGCTTATCGTTCAGACGCTGCTGTTCACCCTTGGTTACGTTCCCCTGCCCGTGAGCGTCGTGTGCTTGCTCATCGGCGCCGGGGTCATGGTGCCGTCCGTCCGACGCCAGCAAGCCGTGGTGCGGTTCGGCCGCACCGAACGGCGCGCGCGCCGATTGCTTGCCCAATCCAGGCGAGCTTCGAACGAAACCGCCGTGATCACCACCGTCCTGTCCGACGCCATCCGCCGCACAGAAGCGGCGATCAAGGCCGCCGAGAAGAACGGCGGCCTCCCTCCTGGCGAGCAAGAACGCCTGTCCGAGGAACTCGCCGTACTCCAGCAGCAGATGCTTGCCTCCCACACGACCGCTCAGGACAAGCTCGATGCTGCGGAAGCCGTCGCACAGGAACTGAACGTACTGCTCGATCACGTACGGACCGTTCACTACCCTGAGCGCACCTGGACTCAGAGACTTGCTCAGTCACTGACCAGGATCGCCGTGTTCATGGCGGGGCCGAACAACGCTCACCTCGAGGACGCCTGGCATGCAGACCTCATAGGCATCCCCGAAGAGGGCTATGAACTGTCGCCGCGTCGGCGCCTGGTGCACGCGGGAGGCTGCATCTATGCATCACTCCGCATCCGGACAACAGCAGCAGCCAACCGTGTATGGAAGCCCATTGACTGGATCCTGAGCAGTGACCGACGCGCCGACGTACTAATCGCAGCTCTTGTCGGCCTCTTGGCCATCCACCTCAGCCGCAGCCTCCACGACTTGCTGACCGTTGCGTCCGGCCCCTGCGCGCTGGCCTACACACTCCTGAAAGTCGGAGCAGCTCGGCTCCGACAGGTACGAGGAATCGAACTCGAACCCAGGGCGCACGGACAAGACTCCTCTGTGGACTGAACCCCGCCTCGGTGCCGATGCACGTCGGCACCAAACAGCCACGATCGAATGCCGATGACCAGCCTCCGAGCCGCCACAGTGGCGCACGATGGCCACCCATCAGCCGAGCCCCAGACCGTGTGATGCTGCCCCCCTGCTCTTCTAGTCACATATGCCGAAGCGTGGTAGTTGTCGCCAGCGACGTGCACCGGCCTGCGATCCCGAGGCGGCGAAGCACGGTAGTTGTCGCCGGATCGGCTGGCTACTTGGCACCGGCGGCGCCAGAAGCACGATTGTTGTCACCGTCGGGACGGCCCATTGACCGTGTGAGCAGCAGGAGGAGGCTCTCCGACGAGCCGGAACCTGTATATCCGCTCGTCTCAGTGACAGCAAGCCTGCCTTGGTGACAGCTATCGCGCCTCGGCACATCCCTCCCGGCGAACGGCAGCCAGCTTCTCCGCGATCACCAGCGCATACCCAGCTCGTCCAGCTCCGTCCGCCGTTCCGCGGTGAGCTTGTCGGCACGTCGGCGGACGTTGTCGACGAACATCCCCAGTTTCACCACCACGCCCCCGCCAGCGCCGTCCTGACCCCTTCCGGGCACCGTGTCGGCCGCGAGCTGCTCCACGTGCTTCCGGGGCACCCGAAGGTGCCCTTCCCGGCCGTGGAACTGCCGGGCCGCGGCCATGTTCAGCGCCCACTTGTCGTCCTGGGTCCGCTGCACCGGCCGCTCCTCCGCCGTGGCGGGTTCGAGCCCGAGGATCTCCAGCAGGACCCGCTGCCCGACGGTCAGCTGCTCCCAGTTGAAGCGCTGCGCGCGGACCCACTGTCCGAGGTCGTCGCCCTGGACCACGACCTCGCCGGCCTCCGTCGGGACCGGGTTGCCCGCGTCGCAGTGCGCCTTCGTCAGCTGGAAGTGCCGTTGCCATCCGGCGTCCCAGACGGGGCACCAGCCGGGGTCGACGTCGTCCAGGAGGTCGAGGCGCTCGGTGGTCATCGCGCGCGTCGCGTCCACGGGCAGCCCGGCCTCCCGGCGGGCGATGTTCCGCAGCGCCTTCCTCCCGGCTGCCCGCTGGTTTTTCGCCCACTGCCCGATCGGATACTCCTGCCACACCGCGTTCTCCGGCGGCAGGAAGTGCCCGTGCACCGTCGCGTACGACCGCGCGACCGCGAGCCCTTCCTCGAACGCCAACTCGTGGTGCGACCACACCATCCCCAGCGCGTCCAGATCCTTCGCACGCGACGCGGCGAGCTGCCCGGCGTTGAAGGCATGCCGCTGGTCACGCAGCCACGCCCCCAGCGGGAACCCCGCGGGCGACCAGTCCGGCGGGGTGACGAAGTCGTACGCCACCTTCAGCTGCCCGGCCGTGTTCTCCTTTACGTACCGGGTCGCGGCCGCGACACCCTGCCGCCAGTACTCACGTTCGGGCTCGATCACCCGCAGCTTCACGAACTGCGCCAACGTTGCCGGATCCCGTGGCGTGCTGAACTCCAGCAGCGACGCCGCCCGCTCCCGCACCCCCAGCTGCCCGCCGTCGCCCGCCTCGTCACCTTCGGCACCGGCATCGACGTCCTGGCCGTCCTCGTCCCCGCTCCAACTCCCGCTGCGCACACGGGGATCGGCGAGCGCCTCGATCGCCTCGGTGTCGTGTGCCCGCAGGGCTTCGAGGACCGTCGCGAGCATCCCCGCCCCGCTGGACGTGAGGATATCCCCGGGGTTCTCGCCTTCTTTCAGGAATACCGGGACGATGAGTGTCGCGATTTTCCCTTCGGATTTCCGCAGGGCGCGGCCGACCATCTGCACGATATCGACCATCGACCCACGCGTGTCACAGAAAAACACCCCATCACAATCCCGCGAATCGACACCCTCACCAAGAACACGGACCGAACTCAACACCCGCAGCACAGCCGGTTCAGGCTGACGGCCGTCCCGGTACTCGATGACGTCGGACCCGAACTCCTCCAACACCGCCCGCCGATGCCCCGGCTCGTGATCCGCGTACAGCCACTCCGCCCACACCCGCCTCACCGGCGGGTAGGTGTCCGGGTCCTCCTGGTGCAGTCGCTCCGCGACTTCGGGCACCCCGGCCGCCATGGCCTGCGCCTCCACGGTCCGCGAGTGGAAACTCAAGACCTTGCGCAGCCCCTTCTCTGCGGCGGCCTTGAGCAGCCCGGTCTGCAACGCGGCCAGCCGCGCCCCGCGCACCACGTCCGACCCGGCGACGTCCGTGGTCAGCGCATGCTGGAGTTCGGGGTCATGGATGTCCAGGCACAGCACCTGGTACGGCGCCACGATCTGACGCCGGATCGCCTCCGACAGCGACAGCTCGTACGCCCGCGGCCCGAACACAGGACTGTCCGGCTCCATCGACGCGACCAGCCGCCCCGCCTCCTGCCCGGCCTCCGACGCCTCCCACACCCGCGGCGTGGCCGTCATGTACAGCCGGCGCGACGCCGGAACGGCCCCCTGATCGTGGATCGACGCCCAGGGCTTCCCCGCGTCCCCGCTCGTCCGGTGCGCTTCGTCTACGACGACCAGGTCCCACGCGGGCAGGCCCTTGGCGTGCGTCTGCTGGAGACGACCCCGCCCCAACGAGCTGTACGTCGCGAACACCGTCACCTGATCCAGCCCCCGGGTCCACGAGACCAACTCACCCGCATCGGTCGTACAAGGAACCCCCTGCGACTCCGAAGCCCGCAGTGAACACAGACCCACCATCGCCCCCGTACGACCCCAGGACCGCCACGCGCCGGTCATCTGCATCAGCAGATCCCGCGTCGGCACCAGCACCAACACCCGCCGCGCCCGCAGCCGTCTGGCTACCTCCACCGCCACGCGGGTCTTGCCCGACCCTGTCGCGGCGACCGCCTGGGTTCGCAGACCCTCCCACGGCATCGGCCCGTCCGACGGTGTCTGAAGAGCCCTCAAAATGGCGTCCACGGCCTCAATCTGATGGTCATGCAGCGGCATTACCGACATGAGGAAGCCTCCTGTAACCGAACGAAATACGAGGTACCCTCGTATCGCTGTAATCCGAAAGACGGCCCCGGAAAGGGGCGGAATTCAAGCGAGAAGAACCGACCCTGAAAATCACCGCCCGCCCCAGCTGACCGACTGCACTGGGGGTGCCTTCACAACCAACAACGTATCGGAGTCTGAGAGATGACACACGCAGCTTGCAGGGATTGTCTCGAAGCGACCGATCACGCTAGTCTGGGTTTACTTCACCACCCCGCACCGGTCGGTTTCGACGCCGTACGGACGACACGGAGAGCGCCGGCGCCACCGGGCGTGACAGCCCCTCATCTCCGGTCGGATTTGAGGAACTACTCCTCCCTCCCCCTAGCCAGCCGTCTTTTCGGGGCGCGCGGAGCGTGTCCCGGGGCCGGATCGCGGAGCGATCCGAGCCAGGTTCCGGCGGAGCCGGAACCCCGGGCCGCGGAGCGGACCGGATGGCCGGAGCGAAGCGGCGGCGCCACGCGGAGCGTGGCTTGTAGTGCGTCGCGTAGCGACGCCGCGTCGCGTCTGCGGAGCAGACCGCGCGC
>NZ_JBITHO010000012.1:0-252795 GCF_044458065.1 Streptomyces sp. NPDC050504
ACCAAACCAGTCACCGACGCACCCGCCAGATCACCCACACCTCCCCCACCAACCGACACACCACCCCGCGTCAACACCACCAGACGCGAACCAGCAAACCGCTCCTCCCCCAACCACCACCGCACACCAGAAAGCACCCGCTCAAGCAACCCGGACACACCGTCAACCACCCCACCCGACGCATCCCCGAACGCCCGCAACACCACCACATCAGGCACCCCCACCACAGCACCCGACACCACACCATCAAACTCAGCCACCACACCCGAACCAACCAAACCACCCACACCCCCCGACACCCACTCCACCCGATACAACGACTCGGGGAAGTGGACACCGGCGTCTCCGGTGAGTTCGGTGGTCGTGGTGGGACGTACGGTCAGCGACTCCGCCGAGGCGACGGCCTCGCCCGTGGCGTCGGCGACGGTCACCGCGAAGCCGTCGCCGCTCAGCGGCGAGAACCGCACCCGGAGCGCGGACGCGCCGGTGGCGTGCAGGGTGACGCCGCGCCACTCCGCGTACAGCCGGGGGCGCACTGCCTGCCCCGCGACGGCGTCAGCGTCGGCGTCCAGCAGGGTCAGGGCCTGGAGTGCGGCGTCCAGTGCGGCAGGGTGCAGCCGGAACCGCTCGGCGTCCTCGGCGGCCTGCTCGGGCAGCGCGACCTCGGCGAACAGCTCGTCGTCCAGGCGCCAGAGGGCCTGGAGCCCCCGGTAGGCGGTGCCGTACGACAGTCCCGCCGCCGCATGGCGTTCGTACACGTCCTCGACCGGGACGGGGGTCGCCCCGGCCGGGGGCCACTCGGCGAGGACGGCGTCGTCCGTCGCGGGGCGTGCGCCGGTGCCGAGCACACCGGTGGCATGCCGCGTCCAGGAGGCGTCGCCTGAAGTGTCCTCGGCGCGCGAGAACACCCGTACCGCACGGGTTCCCGTCCCGGCGTCCGGTGCGCCCACCGCGACCTGCACCTGACGGCCGCCGCGCTCGGGCAGCACCAGCGGCGCCTCCAGCGTCAGCTCTTCGAGCACCCCGCAACCGACCTGGTCACCGGCGCGGATGGCCAGTTCCACGAAGCCGGTCTCGGGGAACACCGGGGTTCCGGCGACCGTGCGGTCGGCGAGCCAGGCGTGGGTGGCGGCGGAGAGCCGCCCGGTGAACAGCGCGCCGTCGGAGTCCGCCAGCATCATGGCGGCGCCCAGCAGGGGGTGGTCGGCGGCGTCGAGGCCGGCGGAGGCGACGTTGCCGGTGACCGTGGCGTTCGGGACCCAGTAGTGCTGTCGCTGGAAGGGGTAGGTGGGCAGGTCGATGTAGTGGGCGGGGGCACCTGCGTGGAAACCGGCCCAGTCGACCGGTCGGCCCTGGACCCACAGGTGAGCCAACGCGGTGTGGATCTGGGGGTGTTCGGGGCGGTCGCGGCGGAGCAGGGGTACGCAGTGTCCGGCATCGGCGGCCATGGTGGTCAGGACGGCGTCGGGGCCGATCTCCAGGAACGTGGTCACGCCGTCGTCGGCCAGCGTGCGGACCGCGTCCGCGAAACGGACCGTGTTGCGGACGTGGGTGACCCAGTAGGCGGAGGTGGTGATCTCTCCCGGGGTCAGGGTCTTGCCGGTGACGGTGGAAACCATCGGGATGTGCGGCTCGGCGTACTCCAGTGCCGCCACGACCTGCTCGAACTCCGCCAGCATCGGCTCCATGAGGGGTGAGTGGAAGGCGTGGGAGACCTTGAGGCGGGTCGCCTTGCCACCGGCGGCCTTGACCGCCTCGACGACCGCATCGACGGAGGCGGCGGCGCCGGAAACGACCACGGCCCGGGGGCCGTTGACGGCGGCTATCGCCGCGTCCGTCACGCCCTCCAGCAGGGTGCGGACGTCGTCTTCGGTGGCCTGCACGGCGGCCATCACACCGCCCTCGGGCAGGGCCTGCATCAACCGGCCCCGCGCCACAACCAGCGCACAGGCATCAGACAGGGAGAACACCCCGGCCACGCATGCGGCAGCGATCTCACCGATGGAATGACCGGCCAGCACGTCCGGGCGCACCCCCCAGGACTCCACCAGCCGGAACAGAGCGACCTCGACCGCGAACAGGGCAGGCTGCGCGTACTCCGTACGATCCAGGAGTCCCGCGTCGCCTTCCTCCCCGTACAGCACCTCCTTCAACGGACGCGGCAACAGCGGGTCCAGATGCCCGCACACCTCCTCCAACGCCCCCGCGAACACCGGGAAAGCCTCCGCCAGTTCACGGCCCATGCCCACCCGCTGCGCACCCTGACCCGTGAACAAGAAGGCCAGGCGGCCGCCGGTCACTGTGCCGTCCACCACGCCGGGCGCGTGCTCGCCCGCCGCGATCGCGCGCAGGCCCGCGAGCAGGTCCTCGCGTCCCGTGCTCACGACCGCCGCGCGGTGTTCCAGCTGGGCCCGCGTGGTCGCGAGCGCCGCCGCGACGTCGTCGGTGCGGGGAGCGTTCTCCCCCTCCAGCAGGTCGATCAGGTGCGCGGCCTGGGCGCGCAGCGCGGCCGGGCTCGCGGCGGACACCGGGTGGAGCGCCGAACCGGTGGGCTCCGCACGCTCGTTGGTGGGCTCGGGGTGCTCGGCCGGGTCCTCTGCGGGCTCTTCCTGGGGGGCCTGCTCGATGATGACGTGCGCGTTGGTGCCGCTGATCCCGAAGGACGAGATGCCCGCGCGACGCGGCCGGTCGGCGCCCCAGGGGACTTCCTCGGTCAGCAGGCGGACGTGTCCCGCGCTCCAGTCGACCTTGGTGGACGGCTGGTCCACGTGCAGGGTGCGGGGCAGGACGCCGTGGCGCATCGCCATGACCATCTTGATGATGCCCGCGACGCCCGCGGCGGCCTGGGTGTGGCCCAGGTTCGACTTGACCGAGCCCAGCCACAGGGGCCGGTCGGCCGCGCGGTCGCGGCCGTAGGTGGCCAGCAGCGCCTGTGCCTCGATGGGGTCGCCGAGCACCGTGCCCGTGCCGTGCGCCTCGACGGCGTCGACCTGGTCGGCCGAGAGCCGCGCGCCGGCCAGGGCGTCCCAGATGACGCGCTGCTGGGAGGGGCCGTTGGGGGCGGTGAGACCGTTGCTGGCGCCGTCCTGGTTCACGGCGGAGCCGCGTACCACCGCGAGAACGGGGTGGCCGTTGCGGCGGGCGTCGGAGAGGCGTTCCACCAGGAGCATGCCGACGCCCTCGGACCAACCGGTGCCGTCGGCGCCCTCGGCGAACGCCTTGCAGCGGCCGTCGGCGGCGAGGCCGCGCTGCTTGCTGAAGGCGATGTAGGGGTCGGGGGTGGCCATCACGGTGGCGCCGCCCGCGAGGGCGAGGGTGCACTCGCCCTTGCGCAGCGCCTGCATGGCGAGGTGCAGCGCCACCAGGGAAGACGAGCAGGCGGTGTCGACCGTGACGGCGGGGCCTTCGAGGCCGAGGACGTAGGAGATGCGGCCGGAGAGCACGGCGGCGTTGCTGCCGGTGGACAGGTACGCCTCGGCCTCCTCGGGCAGCTTCAGCTCGAAGTAGGTCTGGCCGTTGGTGCCCGCGAAGACGCCGACGCGGTCGCCGCGCAGCGAGTCGGGGGCGATGCCGCCGCGCTCGAACGCCTCCCAGGCGGTCTCCAGGAGCAGCCGCTGCTGGGGGTCCATGGCCAGCGCCTCGCGGGGCGAGATGCCGAAGAAGTCGGGGTCGAACTGCCCGGCGTCGTAGAGGAATCCGCCCTTGCGGGCGTAGTCGGCGCCGTCCTCGTCGCCCCCGTCGACCTCCCAGCCCCGGTCCTCGGGGAAGTCCCCGATGGCGTCGTCGCCCGCCGCGAGCAGCCGCCACAGCTCCTCGGGCGTGCGCACGCCGCCGGGGAGGCGGCAGCTCATCGCGACGATGGCGATGGGCTCCTGGTCTGCCTTCTCCATCTCCCGCAGCTGCTGCTTGGTGGCTTGCAGGTCCGCGGTCGTCCGCTTCAGGTAGTCGAGGAGCTTCGCTTCGTTCACGTTCGCCATCGGAGCCTCGCCGTGTGTCATCTCCCGGGAGCTTCGTGCGCGGGAGGTTCGGAAGAATGGGGTGGGAGCGGGGTGGGCCGCGCGTCTGCGGATCAGCGGGCCGGTGGGTCGGGAACGGTGGGTCAGGAACGTCCCAGTTCCTTGTCGAGGAAGTCGAAGATGTCCTCGGCCGACGCGGTGTCGAGGCTGTCGGTGACCGTGGTCGTGTCCGACGCCCCGGTGCGGGCGTTGAGGCCGTCGACGAGTTCCTGGAGCCGGTGGCTGATGCGGCTGCGTTCGATCTCCTCGGCGGAGAGGGCGGCGGCCACGGCCTCGATGCGTTCCAGCTCCGCGAGTACGGGTACGGCGGGGCCCGTCCCGTCCGCGCACAGCTCGCCGTGCAGGTGCGCGGCCAGGGCGTCCGGGTTGGCGTAGTCGAAGAGCAGGGTGGCCGGGAGTTTGAGGCCGGTCACGGTGCTCAGGCGGTTGCGGAACTCGACCGCGGTGAGCGAGTCGAAACCGAGTTCGTTGAAGGCGCGGCTGGCCTGGACGGCGTCGGCTCCCTCGTAGGCGAGGACGAGCGCGACCTGTCCGCGCACCAGGTCGAGCACTTCGCGGCGCTGTTCGCTCTCGGGCAGCGCCGCCAGCCTGGCCACCAGGTCGGACGCCGCCTCGGCGGTCCCGGCCGTGGTGGCGGAACCGGTCTCGGCCGCGGCGCGGACGGCGGGCAGCGCGGAGAGGAGCGCGCTGCGGCGGCCCGCGGTGAAGCCCGCCGCGAGCTGCGGCCAGTCGGCGTCGAGCACGCCGACGCACGGGGCCGTTCCGTCGAGGGCGCGTTGCAGTGCGGTGAGGCACAGGTCGGCGTCCATCGGGGCGAGGCCGCGCCACCAGGAGCGGTCCTGGGACGCCTCCTCCCCCGCCATGCCGCCGCCGTCCCAGGGTCCCCAGGCCACCGAGGTCGCGGCGAGGCCGAGGGCCCTGCGGTGGTGGGCGAGGGCGTCGAGGTAGGCGTTGGCGGCCGCGTAGCTGCCCTGTCCCGCGCTGCCGAGGAGTCCGGCGACGGAGGAGAAGGTGACGAACGCGGTGAGGTCCAGGTCCTTGGTGAGTTCGTGCAGGTGGCGTGCGGCTTCCGCCTTCGGGCGGCGTACGCCGTCGAGACGTTCGGGGGTGATGGACTCCAGTACGCCGTCGTCCAGGACGCCCGCCGTGTGGATGACGGCGGTGAGCGGGTGTTCGGCGGGGAACTCCGCGAACAGGGCGGCCAGTTGGGAGCGGTCGGCCGCGTCGCAGGCGGCGACGGTGACGCGGGCGCCGAGCGCGGTCAGTTCGGCGGACAGTTCCCCGGCACCGGGTGCTTCGGGGCCGCGGCGGCTGGTGAGGACGAGGTGCTCGGCGCCGCGCCGGGCGAGCCAGCGGGCGACGTGGGCGCCGAGGGCGCCGGTGCCGCCGGTGACCAGGACGGTGCCGCGCGGGCTCCAGCCTTCGCCCGCGCCCGCGATGCTGGTGTCGGCGGGGACGTGGGCGAGGCGGCGGCCGAAGGTGCCGGCGGCGCGGATCGCGACCTGGTCCTCGGGGCCGTGCTCCGTCTCCTTTGCGGCGAGTACGGCGGCGAGGCGGGCGGCGAGGCGCTCGTCGGGGTGCGCGGGCAGGTCGACGAGGCCGCCCCAGCGCCCCGGGTGTTCCAGGGCGACGACCCGGCCGATGCCCCAGACCTGGGCCTGCTCGGGGTGGGGCAGTTCCTCGGCGCCGCTGACGGAGACGGCGCCGCTGGTCAGGCACCACAGGGGGGCTTCTGTGCCGCCTTCGCCCAGGGCCTGTTCGCCCAGCGCCTGGGCGAGGGAGACGGTTGCGGTGAGGCCGTGCGCGCCGGTGGTGAGGGCGAGCAGGGAGACCGCGGCGCGCACCGGTTCGCCGTCGTGGCGCGCCGCCCGCAGCCGCTCCCCGAGCGCCTGCCGGGCGTCGTCGGTGGCGGCCCGGTCACCGGCGCCGCCGACGCGGGCCAGTTCGGCGGCGTCGACGGTGACGCGCCTCGCGGTGGCGCCCCGGGCGGCCAGGGCCTCTTCGAGCGCGGTGGCCCAGCGGTCGGCGGCGGGCTCGTCGGGGGTGACGAGGAGCCAGGTCCCGGCCGTGTCCGCGAGGTTGACGGGGTTGCCTGGGTTGACGGGGTCGGCGGGCTCGCCGAGCGCCTGCCAGTCGACGCGGTAGCTCCAGGCGTCGGCGGTGGCCTCCTGCACGCGGCGGGAGCGCCAGGTGGCGAGCAGCGGCAGTACGGCGTTCAGGGCGTCGCGCTCGGTGTCGTCCGCGTGCAGCGCGTCACCGATGGCGCTGCCGTCCGCGCGCTCCACGGCGTGCCAGAACGCGGTGTCGCCCGCGCCGCCCGGCCGCCCGGGGCCGCCGCCGGTGCCGGGGCCGCCGTCGGTGCCGGGGGCGGCGTCCTCGCCCCACCAGTAGCGCTGCCGCTGGAAGGGGTAGGTGGGCAGGTCGACGCGGCGGCCGCCCCAGTGCGCGGACACCGCGGGCCAGCTGATGGACGTGCCGCGCACGTGGAGTTCGGCGAGTGCGGTGACCAGGGCGGCCGGTTCGGGGCGGTCGGCGCGCAGCAGGGGGACGAAGGCGGCGTCCGGCCGGTCGGCGTCGGCGGTGACGCACTGCCGGGCGAGGGCGGTGAGGGTGGTGCTGGGGCCCAGTTCGACGAAGGTGTCGACGCCGTGTTCGACGAGGGTGGCGATGCCGTCGGCGAAGCGGACGGTCTCGCGCACGTGGCGCACCCAGTAGTCGGCGGTGGTCAGGTCGTCGCCCGCGGCGAGCTTCCCGGTGAGGTTGGAGACGACCGGCAGGCGGGGCGCGGTCATCGGGATCGCCGCGACGACCTTGCGGAACTCGTCGAGCATCGGTTCCATGCGCGGCGAGTGGAAGGCGTGGCTGACGCGCAGCCGGGAGGTCTTGCGGCCCTGCGCGGCCAACTCGTCGGCGGCGGCCAGGACGGCGTCCTCGGCGCCGGAGAGGATCACGGACGACGGGCCGTTGACGGCGGCCACGCCGACCTCGGCGCCCAGCAGCGGAAGCACTTCGTCCTCGGTCGCCTCGACGGCCACCATCGCGCCGCCGACGGGCAGGGCCTGCATGAGCCGGCCGCGCGCGGCCACCAGGGCGCAGGCGTCGGGCAGGGTGAACACCCCGGCGGCGCGGGCGGCGGCGATCTCCCCGATGGAGTGGCCGATCAGCAGGTCGGGGCGGATCCCCCAGCTCTCCAGCAGCCCGAACAGGGCGACTTCGACGGCGAACAGCGCGGCCTGGGCGTGGCCGGTGCGGTTCAGCTCGGCCTCGTTCGGCTCCGAGTCGGCCGCCCACATCACGTCGCGCACGGGGGTGCCGAGCCTGGGGTCCAGTTCGGCGGCGACGGCGTCGAAGGCCGCGGCGAACGCGGGCTCGGAGTCGTACAACTCACGGCCCATGCCGAGGCGTTGGGCGCCCTGGCCGGTGAAGAGGAACGCGGTGCGGCTGCCGGGGCCGCGCGGGGTGCCGCGTACGACGCCGGTGCTCTCCTGCCCGGCGGCCAGCGCGTCGAGGCGGCGCAGCAGGGTCGCGCGGTCGTCGGCGGTGACGACGGCCCGTCGTTCGAAGGAGGCGCGGGTGGTGGCCAGGGAGAAGGCGATGTCGGCCGCGGTGGGCGCGGCTCCCGGGACTTCGGCGGTACCGGGGGCTGCGGCGGTACCGGGGGCTCCGGCGGCCTCGACAGCTCCGGCGGATCCCTCGACTCCGGCGGCTCCGGCGGATCCGGCGGTGAGGTGGGTGCGCAGGCGGGCCGCGACCGCGCTCAGTGCCCGGTCGTCGCGCGCCGAGAGCAGGTACGGCAGCGGGGCGGGCGTCCCCGTGGAGGTCCCGGCGGGCGTCCCGGCCCGAGTCTCGTCGGCCGCCTCTTCGGCGGGTGCGGGCGCCTCCTCGATGATGACGTGCGCGTTCGTGCCGCTGAGGCCGAAGGAGGAGATGCCCGCCCTGCGGGGCTCCGCGCTGTCCCAGGCGACCGGTTCGGTCAGCAGCCGGACGTGGCCCGCGTCCCAGTCGACCTGCGGGGTCGGCTCGTCGACGTGCAGGGTGCGCGGGAGCCTGCGGTGCCGGATGGCCTCGACCATCTTGATGATGCCACCGACTCCGGCGGCGGCCTGGGCGTGTCCCATGTTCGACTTGACCGAGCCGAGCCACAGCGGCCGGTCGGCGGGCCGGTCCTGGCCGTACGTGGCGATCAGGGCCTGCGCTTCGATGGGGTCGCCGAGTGTGGTGCCGGTGCCGTGCGCCTCCACCACGTCGACGTCCTTCGCGGTGAGCCGGGCGTTGTGCAGGGCCTGGCGGATCACGCGCTGCTGGGCCGGGCCGTTGGGGGCGGTGAGGCCGTTGCTGGCGCCGTCCTGGTTGACGGCGGAGCCGCGTACCACCGCGAGGACGGGGTGGCCGTTGCGGCGGGCGTCGGAGAGCCGTTCCACGAGCAGGACGCCCACGCCCTCCGCCCAGCCCGCGCCGTCCGCCGCCCCCGCGAAGGACTTGCACCGGCCGTCGGGGGCGAGGCCGCGCTGCTTGCTGAACTCCAGGAACATGCCGGGCTCCGCCATGACGGTCACCCCGCCCGCCAGCGCGAGCGAGCACTCGCCGTTGCGCAGCGCCTGGGCCGCCAGGTGCAGCGCCACCAGCGACGACGAGCACGCCGTGTCGACGGTGAGTGCCGGGCCCTCGAAGCCGAAGGTGTAGGCGACCCGGCCCGACACGAGGCTGCCCGCGGCGCTGCCGCCCGCGTAGTCGTGGTACATCAGCCCGGCGAACACCCCGGTCCTGCTGCCCCGGAGGGAGGCCGGGTCGATGCCCGCCCGCTCCAGGGTCTCCCACGAGGTCTCCAGGAGCAGCCGCTGCTGGGGGTCGGTCTCCGGGGCCTCGCGGGGGCTGAGGCCGAAGAACGCCGGGTCGAAGTCGGCCGCGTCGTAGAGGAATCCGCCCTGGCGCACGTAGCTGCGGCCCGGCCGTCCGGGCACCGGGTCGTAGAGGGTGTCCATGTCCCAGCCCCGGTCGGCGGGGAACTGCCCGACCACGTCGACGCCCTCGTCGACGACCCGCCACAGGTCATCGGGCGAGGCCACGCCGCCCGGGTAGCGGCAGCCCGTCGCGACGATGGCGATCGGCTCGTACCGGCCGTCCTCCGCCTCGCGCAGCCGGCGGCGGGTCTCGTGCAGGTCCGCCGTCGCGCGCCGCAGGTACTCGCGTAGTTTCTGGTCGTTCGCCATCGTTTGTGAACCAATCTGGGGTCAGTCGGAGCAGGGAAGAGCGCGCGCGAAAGCTCCGGAGGTGACAGGAGTACGGGGGCGTACGGGGCGTACGGGAGTACGGGGTTAGGGAGATGCGGGAGTACTCGGCCGCGTACGGGGTGGAGTGCCGGGGCGGCCGCGACGGGCCGCCCCGGGGCGGTGCGGCTTCCGCTACGGGAATCCGACCTCGCCGTCCAGCGCGGCGAACAGTTCGTCGTCGGTGGCCGATTCGAAGTCGGGGCGGACCACGGCGCCCAGCGCCGAGTCGTGCCGGTCCCGCCACTTGCGCAGCAGCGTCTCCAGGCGGGCGGTGACCTCCGCGTGGTCGGGTTCGCTGCCGCTGCCGCTCGGCGGGGCGGCCAGCAGCGCCGACTCCAGCCGTTCGATCTCGACGAACAGCGGCTGGCACTGGGGCAGCGCGGGCGTCAGCTCGGTCGCCAGGTAGGCGGCGAGCGCGGTCGGGGTCGGGAAGTCGAACACCAGGGTCGCGGGCAGCCGGAGCCCGGTGGCCGCGTTGAGCAGGTTGCGCAGGTCGACGGCGGCCAGCGAGTCGAACCCGACGTCCTTGAACGGCCGCCCGGGGTCGAGGAGTTCGCCGCTGTAGTGGCCGAGTACCGCCGCCGCGTTCTCCCGTACGAGGTCCAGGAGGTGCAGGTGCCGGTCGGCGGCCTCCATCGACGACAGCGCTTCCGCGGCGACCGAGGGCGCCGGGGCCGGGGCCGACGCGGCCCGCCGCACCGGGGTGCGCACCAGGGTCCGCAGCAGCTGGGGCACGGGGCCGCCGGGCGAGGCGATCACCGTCATGTCCACCCCGACCGGCACCAGCACCGGGGCGTCCACCGCGAGCGAGGCGTCCAGCAGGCCGAGTGCGGCGTCGGTGGCGAGCGGGCGCAGGCCCATGCGCCGCATCCGCCGCAGGTCCGTCTCGCCCAGCCCGCTCGCCATGCCCGAGGTCTCCGACCACAGGCCCCAGGCGAGGGAGAGGCCCGGCAGCCCTTCGGCCCTGCGGTGACGGGCGAGGGCGTCCAGGAACACGTTGGAGGCGCTGTAGCTCGCCTGACCGGCACCGAGGAAGAGACCCGCCGCCGAGGAGAACAGCACGAAGGCCGCCAGGTCGTGATGGTGCGTCAGCTCGTGAAGGTGCCAGGCGGCGTCGGCCTTGGGCCGCAGGACCGCGTCCAGTCCCTCCTCGGTCTGGGTGGCGATCAGGCCGTTGTCCGCGACGCCCGCGGTGTGGACGACGGCGGTGAGCGGACGCTCCGCGGGAATCTCGGCGAGCACCTTCTCCAGCGCGGCGCGGTCCGCCACGTCGCAGGCCTCGATGCGCGCTTCGGCACCCGCTTCGGCCAGCTCGGTGCGGAGTTCGGCCGCGCCGGGCGCGTCCTCGCCGCGGCGGCTGACCAGCACCAGGTGCCGGACGCCGTGCCGGTCGACCAGGTGCCGGGCGACCGCGGCGCCGAGGCCGCCCGTACCGCCCGTGATGAGCACGGTGCCCTTCGGGTCCAGGCGCGCCGCGTGCAGCGAACCGGCGGGGGCCTGCTGTTCGTGCACCAGCCGGGGTTCCCACAGGACGCCTTCGCGCAGGGCGAGTTCGGCCGCCGGGGCGGTCGCGGCCGGCCGCAGCCGCTCCTGGGACGAGGCGGTGCCGTCCCAGTCGAGGAGCAGGACGCGGGCCTCGGGCCGCTCGCCCTGCGCCGAGCGCACCAGCCCGGCGAGGGGGGCGCCGGCCAGGTCCACGACGGCGCCGCGCGCCGGATCGGGCCCGGTGACCCCTCTGGTGAGGACGACGAGGCGGGAGTCGGCGAACCTGGGGTCCGCGAGCCAGTCCCGTACGGTCCGGAGCACCCGGGTCGTCGCGGCGCGCATCCGGTCGAGCAGACCGTCCGCCGCGTCGCCCGCCGAGTCGGCGGCACAGACGAGGACCACGTGCTCGGGCGCCTGCCCCTCTTCGGCGGCGAGCGCCGCCAGGTCGCCGTAGACCGGGACGTTGTCCCCGAAGGCCGCGGCGAGCCCGGCGTCGTCGGCCGTGCCGATCAGCGCCCAGTCACCGGCCGACTCCTCGGCCGAGGGCCACTCGGCGCGCTCGCTCCAACTGGGCCGCAGGAGCGCGTCGCCGCCGTCCCCGGCGCCGTCCGCCGACAGCTGCTTGCCGTCGACGGCCCGCGCGGCGAGCGAGCGGATCGACATCACCGGGGCGCCGGTCGCGTCCGCGACGAACACCGAAGCCTCGTCGAGGCTGTGGGAAGTCACCCGCACCCGCAGCGAAGTGGCCCCCGTCGCGTGCAGCGCCACCCCGCTCCAGGCGAACGGCAGCCGGGGCCCCGTCGCGTCCTCCTGGGTGTCGCCCTCGGCGAAGAGGTTGGCGTGGAGCGCGGCGTCGAGGAGCGCGGGGTGGAGGTTGTAGGTGGCGGCGTCGTGGTGGGCGGTTTCGGGGAGGGTGATTTCGGCGTAGGTGTGGTTGGCCTGGGTCCAGGCTCTGGTGAGGCCCTGGAAGGTGGGGCCGTAGTGGTAGCCCTGGGCGGCGAGGGTGTCGTAGGTGTGGTCGAGGGGGATGGGCTGGGCGCCGGGCGGGGGCCAGGCGGTGAGGTCGGTGGGCTGGTGCGGGGTGTGGGTGGGGTGGGGGGTGAGGGTGCCCTGGGCGTGCTGGGTCCAGGGGGCGTGGGGGGTTTGGGGGCGGGTGTGGATGGTGAGGGTGCGGCGCTGTTCGTCGTCGGGGGTGTGGACGGTGATCTGGAGGTCGAGGGTTTGGTCGGGAGGGAGGGTGAGGGGGGTTTGGAGGGTGAGTTCTTCGAGGTGGGGGGTGTGGGCGTGGTTGCCTGCGTGGAGGGCGAGTTCGACCAGGGCGGTGCCGGGCAGGAGGGTGGTGCCCATGATTTGGTGGTCGTTGGTCCAGGGGTGGGTGTGGGTGTTGAGGGTGCCGGTGAGGATGGTCTCGTCGGTGGTGGCGTGGTGGATGACGGAGGTGAGGAGTGGGTGGTGCGCCGGGACCTGGCCGTGCGCGGTGGCGTCGGTGGGGGTGTGGGGGGTGTTCTCCAGCCAGTAGCGCTGGTGTTGGAAGGGGTAGGTGGGGAGGTTGATGTGGCGGGTGGGGTTGCCGGTGTGGAGGGTGGTCCAGTCGACGGGGTGGCCGTGGGTCCAGAGGCCGGCCAGCGCGGTGAGGGCCTGGGTGTGCTCGGGACGGTCACGCCGCAGGAGGGGTACGCAGTGTCCGGTGTCGGCGGTCATGGTGGTGAGGACGGCGTCGGGGCCGACCTCCAGGAACGTGGTGGCGCCGTCGTCGGCCAGCGTGCGGACCGCGTCCGCGAAACGGACCGCGTTACGGACGTGGGTGACCCAGTAGGCGGAGGTGGTGATCTCTCCCGGGGTGAGGGTCTTGCCGGTGACGGTGGAGACGATCGGGATGCGCGGCTCGGCGTACTCCAGTGCCGCCGCGACCTGCTCGAACTCCTCCAGCATGGGTTCCATGAGGGGTGAGTGGAAGGCGTGGGAGACCTTGAGGCGGGTCGCCTTGCCACCGGCGGCCTTGACCGCCTCGACGACGGTGTCGACGGAGGCGGCGGCGCCGGAAACGACCACGGCCCGCGGGCCGTTGACGGCGGCGATCGCCGCGTCCGTCACACCCTCCAGCAGGGTACGGACGTCGTCCTCGGTGGCCTGCACGGCGGCCATCACACCGCCCTCGGGCAGGGCCTGCATCAACCGGCCCCGCGCCACGACCAGCGCGCAGGCGTCAGGCAGGGAGAACACCCCGGCCACACATGCGGCAGCGATCTCGCCGATGGAATGCCCGGCCAGCACGTCCGGGCGCACACCCCAGGACTCCACCAGCCGGAACAGCGCGATCTCGACCGCGAACAGGGCAGGCTGCGCGTACTCCGTACGGTCCAGGAGCGCAGCGTCCTCCCCGTACAGCACCTCCTTCAACGGACGCGGCAACAGCGGGTCCAGATGCCCGCACACCTCGTCCAACGCCCCCGCGAACACCGGGAAGCTCTCCGCCAGCTCACGGCCCATGCCGACCCGCTGCGCACCCTGACCCGTGAACAAGAACGCCAAACGGCCCTCGGCGACCGCGCCTTGGACGACGCCCGTCGCGCTGCCGCCCGCCGCTACCGCCCGCAGGCCCGCGAGCAGGTCCTCGCGTGCCGTGCTCACCACTGCCGCGCGGCGTTCGAACCGCGCCCGGGTGGTGGCCAGTGCCACAGCGGCGTCCGCCACATCGGGCGCGTCCTCGCCCGCCAGCAGCTCCAGCACTCCCTGGGCCTGTGCCTTCAACGCGCCGTCCGTACGCGCGCTGAGGAGCACGGGCAGCAGCGACGGGGCCGACACGGGCTCCGGCTCCGGCTGTTCGGGCGCCTCTTCGATGATGACGTGTGCGTTGGTGCCGCTGATGCCGAACGACGACACACCCGCCCGACGCGGCCGCTCGCTCTCCCAAACCCGGGACTCCGTCAGCAGCTCCACACGCCCCGCCGACCAGTCCACCTTCTTTGACGGCTCGTCCACGTACAGGGTCTTCGGCAGCACCCCCTCCCGCATCGCCATCACCATCTTGATGATGCCCGCGACACCGGCGGCCGCCTGGGTGTGGCCCAGGTTCGACTTGACGGAACCGAGCCACAAGGGGCTGTCGGCGTCCCGCTCCTGGCCATAGGCGGCGATCAGCGCCTGGGCCTCGATGGGGTCGCCGAGCACCGTGCCCGTGCCGTGTGCCTCGACGGCGTCCACGTCGACGGGCCGCAGGCCCGCGTCCGCCAACGCGGCTCGGATCACGCGCTGTTGGGAGGGGCCGTTGGGGGCGGTGAGGCTGCTGCTCGCGCCGTCCTGGTTCACGGCAGAGCCGCGTACCACCGCCAACACCTGATGCCCGTTGCGCCGCGCGTCGGAGAGCCGCTCCACCACCAGCACGCCGACGCCCTCGCCCCAGCCCGTACCGTCCGCGCCCTCCGCGAACGACTTGCAGCGGCCGTCAGCGGCGAGGCCGCGCTGCCTGCTGAACTCGGTGAAGGCGTCGGGCACCGACATGACGGTGACGCCACCGGCGAGGGCGAGCGAGCACTCGCCGCTGCGCAGCGCCTGGATCGCCCAGTGCAGTGCCACCAGCGAGGACGAGCACGCCGTGTCCACCGTCACCGCCGGGCCTTCGAGGCCGAGGACGTAGGAGACGCGGCCGGAGACGACGCTGCCGGAGTTGCCGTTGCCTATGTAGCCGTCCACCTCGTCGGGGATGCTCGTCAGGCGTGCGGCGTAGTCGTGGTACATGACGCCGGCGAAGACGCCGGTGGCGCTGCCGCGCAGCCGGTGCGGGTCGAGCCCGGCGCGCTCCAGGGCCTCCCAGGACGCTTCGAGCAGGAGACGCTGCTGGGGGTCCATCGCCAGGGCCTCGCGGGGCCCGATGCCGAAGAACTCGGCGTCGAAGGCGGTCGCGTCCTGGAGGAACCCGCCCTCGCGGGCGTAGGTCTTTCCCGGCCGGTCGGGATCGGGGTCGTACAGCCGCTCGATGTCCCAGCCGCGTTCGGCGGGGAATTCGCCGATGCCGTCCCGGCCGTCCGCCAGCAGGCGCCACAGCTCGTCGGGGGACGTGATGCCGCCGGGATAGCGGCAGCTCATGCCGACGATCGCGATGGGTTCATGGTCCCTGCGCTCCACCTCGCGCAATTGGCGTCGGGCTTCCCTGAGGTCAGCCGTCGCCCGCTTGAGGTATTCGAGAAGCTTCTTCTCGCTTTCCACTCAGAAACCCCCTGCGCCCGCATCGGAATGTCCCGACGAACGCTACGGGGAACTCGTGGCCGTCGACCACCCACCGATCCCCCTACCCACCCCTACCCGTGCCTGGGGTCCGGTCGCCCGGCGCGAACGAGCAGGGGCCGACGCCGTATTACCTGGGGGTGTAACGCGCTCTTAACGAAGGAGTGGTCCACACTTCACCGTCCGCCGCCCCGGGGCTCTTTCGCGGGGCCCCCGGAACCCCTGCCGACTAAGGGCTCGTAGGGGCTGCTAGGGGTCTGCCCGGCAGCAGGCGCTGCTATAGCGTTCCCCGGGTCAAGCTGCGAAAACACGGCACCGGGCAGGGGGAACATGTCGTCGCCAGCATCCGTTAAGGGAACCGTCCCTTTCCGCGATTACGAGACCTGGTACCGCGTCACGGGCGATCTGCGCGGCGGGCTGCCGCCCGTGGTCGCCCTGCACGGCGGCCCCGGCAGCACGCACGACTACCTGCTGAGCCTGACGGCACTCGCGGACGCCGGCTGGCCGGTCGTCCACTACGACCAACTCGGCAACGGCGGTTCGACCCGGCTCCCGGACAAGGGGACGGACTTCTGGACCGTGGAGCTGTTCCGGGAAGAGCTGGACAACCTGCTCGGACACCTGGACATCCGGAACAACTACGTCCTCTTCGGGCAGTCCTGGGGCGGGATGCTGGCCGCGTCCCACGCCGGGGACCGTCCGGCGGGGCTGCGGGGGCTGGTCATCGCCAACTCTCCGGCGTCGATGCCGCTGTGGCTCCAGGAGATGAAGGTCCTCAGGGAGCGGCTGCCCGCCGAGGTGCAGGAGACGCTGCTGCGCCACGAGGCCGCGGGCACCACGGACACCGAGGAGTACTTCGCGGCGATGCGGGTCTTCTACGACCGGCACGTGTGCCGGGTCCTTCCGTGGCCGCGGGACTACCTGGCCACCTTCATGGAGATCAATGACGATCCGACCGTCTACCACGCCATGAACGGCCCCAATGAATTCCACGTCATAGGGAGCCTGAAGGACTGGTCGGTCGAAGACGTCCTGCCGCGCATCGACGTTCCCACGCTGTTGTTGAGCGGGCGTCACGACGAGGCGACTCCGGCCACCGTGCAGCCGTACTTCGACGGCATCGCGACGGTCCGCTGGGAAATCTTCGAGGAGTCGAGCCACATGCCCCACCTCGAAGAGCCGGAACGGTTCCTCTCGATACTGACCGAATTCCTCCGTGAATTACGGAGCACACAGCACACGGAAATTCCGTGAACTCGTCCAAGCAGAAGAAGGGGAACGCGGTGACCGCCACACACGAGGTTCGCGCCTATCCGTTCAGCGAACCGCACCGGCTCGAACTCGACCCGATGTACGGCAAGCTGCGGGAGGAAGAGCCGCTGAGCCGGGTGCAGTTCCCGATCGGCGAACCGGCCTGGCTGGCCACCCGCTACCAGGACGTGCGCACCGTGCTGGCCGACCCGCGGTTCAGCCGGGCCATGGCCCGCACCAGGGACCAGCCGCGCACGCACTCCATCGAGAACCTCGACGACGGCCTGGTCGGCATGGACGCGCCGGACCACGCCAGGCTGCGGAAGCTGGTCGCCAAGGCGTTCACCAACCGCCGCGTGGAGATGATGCGTGCCGACACGCGGCGCATCGTGGAGGGCCTCGCCGACACCATGGCCGAGCGGGGCGGGCCCTTCGAGATGGTGGACGACTTCGCCATCACCGTGCCGGTGACCGTCATCTCGGAGATGCTGGGCGTCCCCGAGGCCGACCGCGAGAAGCTGCGCGGCTGGTCGGAGGCGATGGTGTCCACGACGGCGCTGCCGTTCGAGGAGATCGAGCGCAGCGCCAAGGAGCTGTTCGGCTACATCGGTTCGCTGATCGCGGAGCGGCGCCGCAACCCCACCGACGACCTGCTCGGCGCGCTGGTGAAGACCCGTGACGAGGACGGCGACCGGCTCAGCGAGCAGGAGCTGGTCATGAACGTGACCGGCGGGCTGCTCATCACCGGCACCGAGACCACCGCCTCGCAGATACCCAACTTCCTCTACACCCTGCTGTCCCACCGCGACCAGTGGGAACTGCTCTGCGCGAACCCGCAGTTGGTGCCGCAGGCCGTCGAGGAGCTGGTGCGCTGGATCCCGCTGAACTACTCGGCGATGTTCGCCAGGTACGCCCTGGAGGACGTGTCGTTCGGCGACGTGACGGTGAAGAAGGGCGAGCCGGTGCTGGGTTCGGTGGCCTCCGCCAACCGGGACCCCGAAGTCTTCGAGAACCCCGACGAGCTGGACCTGACCCGCGAGCACAACCCGCACATCGGATTCGGCCACGGACCGCACCACTGCCTGGGCGCGCAGCTCGCCCGGATGGAGCTGCAGAGCGTGCTGAGCGTGCTCGTCGAGCGCTTCCCCACCCTGGACTTCGCCGACGGCGCCGACGGCGTGGTGTGGAAGCAGGGAATGCTGGTGCGGGGCCCGAAGAGCCTGCGGGTGGTGTGGTGAGCGACTGGTCCGTCGCCGTCGACCGGGCGGCCTGCATCGGTGCTTCGGTCTGCGCGAACTACGCCCCCGGGCTGTTCGTGCTGGAGGCGGGCAAGTCCTCGCCGCGGGTGTCGAACACCGCGCCGGACGAGGCGGTGCTCGACGCGGCGGAGACCTGTCCGGTGTCCGCGATCACGGTGCACGACGCCGCCAGCGGCGCGCTGCTCGCCCCCGAGGAGTAGGCCATGACCACCGACGTGCGCACCGCCACCGCGATGGTGTTCCCCGGCATGGGGCCGACCCCCTTCGAAGAGGTCGGCAGGTTCATGGTGATCAACCCCTTCGCGCGGAAGCTGGTCGCCGAGGCCGACCGGGTGCTGGGGTACTCGCTCGTCGACCGCTACCGGCAGACGGAGGGCGACTACAGCGAGTACGCCCAGGTCGCCTTCATGCTCAACTCCCTGGCGCTGGCCCGGTGGGCGGAGCAGGCACTGGGCGTCGAGGCGGCGCTGTGCGCCGGGCCGAGCTTCGGCGAGAAGCCCGCCGCCGCGTACTGCGGCGCGCTGGACTTCCCCGACGCCGTGCTGGCCACGGCCCGGTTCGCCCGGCTGCTCGACGACTACTTCAGCACCGGGTTCAAGGACCTGGTCACCCTCTCGTTCGTGCGGGTGCCGGAGGAGAAGCTGCGCGGGGTCCTCGCGGAGCTCGACGAGCGCGGGGAGGCGTACGAGATCTCCAGCTACGTCGACGACGACTTCTTCATGCTGACGCTGCGCGAGCACAACCTCGCCGAGCTGGAGCCCCGGCTGCGTTCGCTCGGCGGCCTGCCGCTGTACTCGATGCGGCCGCCCATGCACTGCTCGCTGTTCGGGGAGCTGCGCGAGCGGGCCGAGGCGGAGGTCTTCGGCGCGCTGGAGTACGCGGAGCCCCGGGTGCCGGTCGTCTCCGACCAGGACGGTTCGCTGATCACCACCGGCGCGGGGGTGCGCGCCATGCTGCTGGACAGCTGTGTGCTCCCGATGCGCTGGCCGGCCGTCGTCGACGCGCTGCGCGGGGCCGGTGTCGGCACCGTGTGCGTGGCGGGGCACGACCGGCTCTTCGGCCGGGTGCGGCGCACGACGGAGGCCTTCGAGGTGCTCCCGGTCACCCCGCGCTTCGCCCTCCAGCCCAGGCGCGGGCCGCGGCCCGCCGACTCCTGAGCGCGTTCCCCCCTCTCCCCCCCCTTCTGAGCTTCTGCTCACCTTCGAAAGGCGAATTCACCATGTGGGACCAGAACTTCGAGGATCTGCTGCGCGGTTTCCTGCCCTTCATCGGCGCCGACGAGCCGCTCACCGAGGACGCGCCGCTGCGCGACCTGGGGCTCGACTCGCTCGGCATCGTCGAGCTGCTCGCCGCCCTGGAGGGCGGGTACGACGTCCGTTTCCAGGACGACGCGCTCGGCAGGGAGACCTTCGAGACGCCGGGCGTGCTGTGGAAGGTGCTGTCCGGGCTCCTCACGGAACAGGCCGCCTGAGACCGCGTCCCCGGAGGCCGTGAGCGACCAGCAGTGGGCATCGAAGGAGGAGCGGTGGACTCAGTCACGGGAACGGCTCTGCACGAGCGCTTCCTACGCGGGGTCGGCCTCGCACCGCGCAACGAGGCGGTGCGGGTCGGATCCGATGCGATCACCTACGAACAGGCCCACGAGCGGGCGTTGACCTGGGCCGGCGCGCTGCTGCGCGCGGTGCGCAAGCCGCCGGGGACCGTGGCGGTGCTGGCGGCGAAGGGCATCGACGCGTACGTCGGCATCCTGGCCGGGCTGTACGCGGGCGCCACGGTGGTGCCGTTGCAGCCGGGCTTCCCGCCCGCGCGGACGCGGCGCATGCTGCGCTCCGCCCAGGTGTCCGCGGTCGTCGCGGACGCGGCGGGCTGGGCGCTGCTGCCCGAGCTGATGGCGCCGGGTCCCGACGGGGAGCCGCCGCTGGACGCGGGCGGTCCCGACGAGCCGCTGCCGGTCCTCGCGCCGGGCTGTCCGTCCGACGCCCTCCCGGGGGTGGAGCGGATCGTGCCCGACGCGGCGGGCGCCCTCGTCGCGCCGCGCCCGGTGCGGGCGGCCGACACCGCGTACATGCTGTTCACCTCCGGGTCCACGGGCCGCCCCAAGGGGGTGCCGATCAGCCACGGCAGCGCGGCGCACTACTTCGGGCTCCAGGACGAGCGGTACGACTTCACTCCGGATGACGTCTTCTCGCAGACGTTCGACCTGAACTTCGACTGCGCCGTGTTCGACCTGTTCTGCGCCTGGGGCGCGGGGGCGACCGCCCTGTGGGTGCCGCCCGGCGCGTACCGTCAGCTGCCGGCGTTCGCGGCCGAGAACCGGATGACGGTGTGGTTCTCCACTCCCAGCGCGATCCCGCTGGTGCGCCGCCTCGGCGGGCTCGGCCCCGGCGCGCTGCCAGGACTGCGCTGGAGCTTCTTCGCCGGCGAGGCGCTGACCTGCCGCGACGCGGCAGACTGGCGGGCGGCGGCGCCGGGCGCCGTACTGGAGAACCTGTACGGGCCCACCGAGTTGACGATCACGATCGCCGCGCACCGCTGGGAGGAGGAACGTTCCTCCCGGCTCGCGGTGAACGGCGTGGTGCCGATCGGCCGCGTCAACGGGGGCCACGAGCACCTGCTGCTCGGCGCGGACGGGCGGCCGGACGCGGACGAGGGCGAACTGTGCGTGGCGGGGCCGCAGATGACGCGCGGCTACCTGGACGCGGCGGACGACGCGGGCCGGTTCCTGGAGCACGACGGGCGCACCTGGTACCGCACGGGCGACCGGGTCCGCGCCATCGGCGACGACGGCGAACTGGCCTATCTGGGGCGGCTCGACTCCCAGGTGCAGATCGCGGGCTGGCGCGTGGAGCTGCCGGAGGTCGACCACGCGCTGCGCGGCTGCGAGGGCGTCACCGAGGCGGTGACGGTCGACGTGGCCGGCGCGTCGGGCACCGAACTCGTCGTGTTCTACACCGGTCGCGAGGTCCCCGCCGCCGCGTTCGCCCGGCAGCTGCGCGAGGTCCTGCCGATGGGCATGACGCCGCGGCACTACTGGCACCTGGACCAGTTCCCGCTCAACTCCAACCGGAAGACCGACCGCGGCGCGCTGCGGTCGCGCGCCGCCGAGCGCCTGGGCACCCCGAAGCGTCCTGGTGCCGCCCTCGACGACACCGCCGGACAGGGCACCGGCACGACCACTGACGGCGTCAGCACGCCGACGATCTGACAGGAGACCCGCGTTGCCCAGCACCTCCGGTACAGCGCACGGTGCCCCCGTGCCCGGCCACGGCGGCCGCGACAGTCTGGTCCACCACCTGCTCGACGAGGCGGTGGCGGCCGCGCCGACCTCGCCCGCGGTCAGCGACGCGAGCGGGCGGTGGAGCTACGCCCGCCTCGACGAGTACAGCCGCGCCTTCGCCGACTGGCTCGCCGCGCAGGGCCTCGGCCCCGGCGACCGGCTGGTCGTCCACCTCCCCACCAACCGGGAGCTGACCGCCCTGTTCTACGGGGCGTCGCGGCGCGGCGTCGTGTTCGTGCCGCTCAACCCGAACATGAAGGAGTTCCACCTGCGTTCGGTCCTGGAGAACGCGGAGGCGGCGCTCGTCGTCTGCGCCGAGGGCCGGCAGGGCACGTTCGAGGAGCTCGTCGACGTGCCGGTGCACCCGTTCGGCGGGGTGTGGAGCGAGGTGGAGAAGATCGCCTCGCGCGGTCCCGACGCCCAGGCGGCCGTCGACGTGGCGCCCGACACCCCGGCGGTCCTCGTCTACACCTCCGGCAGCACCGCGGCGCCGAAGGCGGTGGTCTGCCCGCACGCGCAGATCGCGTTCGCCACCCGCGCCATGGTCGAGGTGCTCGGCTACCGCCCCGACGACGTGGTGTTCTGCCGCTTCCCGATGTCCTGGGACTACGGCCTGTACAAGGTCCTGATGTGCGCGGTGGGCCGCAGCGAGATCAGGCTCGCCGACGGCGAGTCCGACCTGCGGCTGCTGACCGCCCTGAGCGAGAGCGGGGCCACGGTCGTGCCGATCGTGCCGTCGCTCGCCACCATGATCGCCACGCTGACGCGCCGCTTCGACGGCCCCGCGCCCCGGATCCGGATGTTCACCAACACCGGGGCCGCGCTGCCCCGGGCGACCATCGACACGCTGCGCGAGGCGTTCCCCGGGGTGCGGGTGGTGCGGCAGTTCGGGCAGACCGAGTGCAAGCGCGTCTCCATCATGCCCCCGCTGGAGGACGGCGAGCGGCCGGACTCGGTCGGGCTGCCGCTGCCCGGCACCCGGGTGCTGATCCTGGGCGACGACGGGGAGCAGGTGCCCGTCGGCGAGGTGGGCGAGATCGTCGCCGTCGGCCCGCACGTGATGCCCGGCTACTGGCGCAACCCCGAGCTGACCGCCCGCGCGTTCCGCCGCCACGCCGCCACCGGCGAGCCGTGCCTGCACACCGGCGACTACGGCCACCTCGACGAGGACGGCTACCTGTACTTCCAGGGCCGCCGCGACGACATGTTCAAGCGCAAGGGCATCCGGATGAGCACGATCGAGATCGAGTCCGCCGCCATGGACATCCCCGGGGTGCGCCACGCCGCGGCGCTGCCGCCGACCGACCGGCACGACCTGGCCCTGTTCGTGGAGTCGGAGCTGGCCGCCCCGGTCGTCCTGCGGGAGCTGGCGGCCCGCCTCGAACCGCAGAAGGTGCCCGCGGTGTGCCGCGTGCTCGGCGAGTTCCCCCTGACCCTGCACGGCAAGAACGAGAAGAAGCAGCTCGCCGAGCTGCTCGACGGGAGCCAGAAGTGACCCGGTACACCGAGCTGGCCGCACGGTACGGCACTCCGCTGTACGTGTACGACCTGGACCGGGTCGAGGCGGCGCGGCAGGACCTGCTGGACGCCCTGCCCGAACCGTTCAGCCTGTTCAGCGCCGTCAAGGCCAACCCGCACCCGGAGGTGCTGCGGGTGCTGGCGAGCGGCGAAGGGCGCACGTGCCGCGCCGAGATCAGCTCGGTCGGGGAGCTGGCGGCCGCCCTGGAGGCCGGGTTCGACCCGGCGGGGATCCTGTACACCGGCCCCGGCAAGACCGACGAGGAGCTGCGCGAGGCCCTGGCGGCCGGGGTGCGGCTGTTCTCGGTGGAGTCCCTGACGGACCTGGAGCACGTGGGCGCCGCGGCGGTGGCCGCGGGCGTGGAGGCGGACTGCCTGCTGCGGATCAACAGCGCGTCGGCCAGCGCCACCACCAGCATCCGGATGACCGGCAGGCCCTCGCAGTTCGGCATCGACGCCGAGACGCTGGGCGAGGTGCTGCCCGCGCTGCGGGCGGTGGCCGGCACCCGGATCGCGGGCGCGCACTTCTTCCCGCTGAGCAACGCGTCCGACGAGGACAGCCTGGTCGGCGAGTTCCGCAACACGCTGGAGGTGGCGGCGGGGCTGGAGAGCGAGCACGGGCTGCCGCTGCGGTTCGTGGACATCGGCGGCGGCTTCGCGGCCCCGTACGCGGTGCCGGGCGAGCGCCCGGTGTACGAGAAGCTGCGCGAACGGCTGGAGAGCGCTCTCGACGAGACGTTCCCGCACTGGCGCAACGGCGAGGTGCACTTCGCGTGCGAGTCCGGCCGCTACCTGGTGGGCGACAGCGGGGTGCTGCTGACCCGGGTCGTCAACATCAAGGAGAGCCGCGGCCGCACGTTCGTCATCCTGGACGCCGGGATCAACACCTTCGGCGGCATGTCGGGCCTCGGCCGGCTGCTGCCGGTCGCGGTGCAGCCCGAGGACGCCGAACAGGCCGCGCTGATCGCGGAGCGCAGCGGTCTGAGCGCCGCCCTCGTGGGGCCGCTGTGCACGCCGGGCGACGTGCTGGGACGCCAGGTGGACCTGCCCGACCTGCGGGTCGGCGACGTCCTCAGCATTCCCAACGCGGGTGCGTACGGGCCCACCGCGAGCCTGCTGATGTTCCTGGGCAGGCCCGCTCCCGCCGAGGTGCTGGTGCGCGGCGGCGAGGTCGTGTCCGCGACCCGGATCGAGCACACCAGGGCCGAAGTGGCCCCGCTCGGCGGAGGGACGGCATGACACTGTCCGCACGAGGGCCGGCGTGGGCGGACCAGGAGACGGGCACCGTACGCCCCCGGGACACCGCCGACGCGGCGGGCCGCAGGGACACCGTCCTGGTGTCGGGGCTGGCGTCCGACTCGCACACCTGGAACCTGGTCTTCCTCCAGCTGCTGATCGAGGAGCACGGCTTCGACGTGGTCAACCTGGGTCCGTGCGTGCCCGACGAGCTGCTGATCGAGGAGTGCCTGGAGCGCACGCCCGCCATGCTCGTCCTGAGCAGCGTCAACGGGCACGGGCACCAGGACGGCCTGCGGCTCATCAGGAAGCTGCGCGAGGAGGACCGGCTCAAGGAGCTGCCCGCGGTGATCGGCGGGAAGCTCGGCATCACGGGCGGCGAGGACGGCGGGCACGCGGCGGAGCTGGTCGCCGCGGGCTTCGACAGCGTCTTCGAGGACGGCGCGCAGGAGATCGCCGCCTTCCGGCGCCTCATCGGCGGCATACCCCGAAGAGAGCTGTCGTGACGGAGCACTTCCCCGCGGTGCCGCTCGGCGGCGGGCCGGTCCCGGCGCGGTCCGGCGGACCCGGCCCGCTGGTGGGGGACTTCGGCGCGTTCGTGCGCCGTGCGGCCCGCGCCGGGCGGCTCGTCGTCCAGCCCCGGATGGGCTTCGGCGACCCCGGGCGGATGCGCGAGGGCCTGCTCGCCACCCGGGGCGCGGACGCCACCACCGTGGGCACGCTCACCCTGGACAGCTTCACCCGGGTCAGGGACCTCGACGCCGTGGAGACCGCGCTGCGCGAGGGCATCGGCCTCAACGGCTACCCCATCGTCAGTTACGCCACGGACACCACCCGGGCGGTGCTCGACGGCGTCCACGCCGACGACTTCCCCGTCCAGGTCCGGCACGGCTCGGCGGCGCCGATCGACATCTTCGCCGCCCTGCTGCGGGCCGGGCTCAGCGCCACCGAGGGCGGCCCCGTCTCGTACTGCCTGCCCTACGGCCGCACCCCGCTCGACGAGTCGATGCGCAACTGGGAGCGGAGCACCGCCCTGTTCGCCCAGGCACGGGCGTGGGGCATGCGGCCGCACCTGGAGACGTTCGGCGGCTGCATGCTGGGCCAGCTGTGCCCGCCGAGCGTGCTGGTCGCCGTCAGCGTCCTGGAGGCGCTGTTCTTCCACCGCCTGGGCATCGACGACGTGTCCCTCAGCTACGCCCAGCAGACCAGCCGCGCGCAGGACCGCGAGGCGGTGTTCGCGCTCCGCAGGCTCTGCGCGGAGCTGCTGCCGGACGCCGACTGGCACGTGGTGATCTACGCCTACATGGGGGTCTACCCCACCACGCCCGAGGGCTGTCTCGCGCTGCTGGGGCAGGCCGCCGAGCTGGCGGTGGACACCGGCTCCGAGCGGCTGATCGTGAAGACGGTCGCCGAGTCCCGCCGCATCCCCACGATCGCGGAGAACGTCGCCGCGCTGGAGCACGCCGACCGGGTGGCCCGCGCCGCCCGCGCCGCCCTGCCCCACGCCGCCGCGCCGCTCCACGAGACGTACCCGGACTCGCAGACGTACGCCGAGGCGCGCGCACTCGTCGACGCGGTGCTCAACAGCCACTCGGACCTGGGCAGCGCGCTGCTCCTCGCGTTCAAGCGCGGCTACCTGGACATCCCGTACTGCCTGCACCCGGACAACGCCGGCCGCTGCCGCAGCTACATCGGCGAAGACGGCTGGCTGCGCTGGGCCGACACCGGGTCGCTGCCCATCGCGGACATCGCCGGTGCCCGCACCACCCGCCCCGTCACCTCGTCCGACCTGCTGGACGCCCTCTCCTACGTACGGCGCGGCCACGACGGACCGTTCCTGTACGGGGACCACCCGACCTCCTGACACCCCGGCCCACCGGCCGACCGGCTCCCCCGGCCGACCGACTCTGCTGTGTTCCTCGCCCCGGAATCTCTTTTGGAGTGCACCGACATGACCGAGCCCGAGAACGTTCCTTCCGAGTCCGGTGGCGAGCCGGAGCACGCGCCCGGGACGCCGCGTGCCGCCCTGGCCGAGCGGCTGGCCGGGCTGACCCCCGCCGAGCAGGAGCGCGCGGTGCTGGAGATCGTGCACGCGCAGACCGTCGCCGCGCTGCGCCGGGCCCGCCCCGATACCGGGGACGCGGTCGACACCGCCGCCCCGTTCCTGGAACTGGGCTTCGACTCGCTGTCCTCGGTCGACCTGCACACCAGGCTCGTCGCCGCCACCGGCGTCGCCCTGCCCATCACCGTGGCCTACGACCATCCCACCCCCGTCGAGCTGGGCCGCTACGTGCGGGGCAGGATCCTCGGCATCGCGCCCGAGCCGGTCGCCGTCGACGTCCCGCTCACCGTGCGCGACGACGACGAGCCGATCGCCATCATCGGCATCGGCTGCCACTACCCCGGCGGCATCGACTCGCCGGAGGAGTTCTGGGAGCTGATGGCCGAGGGCCGCGAGGTGCTCGGCGACTTCCCCACCGACCGCGGCTGGGACGTCCCCGGCATGTTCGACCCCGACCCCGACCAGCCGGGCAAGTCGTACGTCGACAAGGGCGGCTTCCTGGAGCGGGCGGCCGACTTCGACGCCGACTTCTTCAAGATCAGCCCGCGCGAGGCGCTGGCGATGGACCCGCAGCAGCGGCTGGTCCTGGAGACCTCCTGGGAGGCGCTGGAGCGCGCGGGCATCAACCCCGCCTCCCTGCGCGGCAGTCGCACCGGAGTGTTCTTCGGCGCCGAGGTCCACGAGTACGGCACCCGGGTCCACCAGGCCCCGCTGGGCCTCGACGGCTACTTGATGACCGGCAACGCGCCGAGCGTGGCCTCCGGCCGGGTCTCGTACACCCTGGGTCTGGAGGGCCCCGCGGTGACGGTGGACACCGCCTGCTCGGGCTCGATCGTCTCCCTCCACCTGGCGGCCCAGGCGCTGCGCGCGGGCGAGTGCTCGCTCGCCCTGGTCGGCGGCGTGGCCGTGATGGGCAGCCCCGGCATGTTCACCGCCTTCAGCAGGCAGCGCGGGCTCGCCGCCGACGGCCGCTGCAAGGCGTTCTCCGAGGCGGCGGACGGCACCGGCTTCGCGGAGGGCGCCGGCGTCTTCGTCCTGGAGCGGCTCTCCGACGCCCGCCGCAACGGCCACCAGGTCCTCGCGGTGGTGCGCGGCTCCGCCGTCAACCAGGACGGCGCCAGCAACGGCCTCACCGCCCCCAACGGCCCGTCCCAGCAGCGGCTGATCCTCCAGGCGCTGGCCGACGCGGGGCTGCGCCCCGCCGACGTCGACGCGGTCGACGCGCACGGCACCGGCACCAAGCTGGGCGACCCCATCGAGGCACAGGCCCTGATCGCCACCTACGGCCAGGAGCGGGACGCCGACCGGCCCCTGTGGCTCGGCTCGGCCAAGTCGAACCTGGGCCACACCCAGGCCGCGGGCGGCGCGGCCAGCGTGATCAAGATGGTGCTCGCCATGCGGCACCGCACCCTGCCCAAGACCCTGCACGTCGACGCCCCCTCCCCGCACATCGACTGGACGGCGGGCCGGGTGGAGCTGCTCACCGAGGCCAGGCCCTGGGACACCCCGGAGGGCAGGCCGCGCCGCGCGGGCGTCTCCGCGTTCGGCATCAGCGGCACCAACGCGCACGTCATCATCGAGGAGCCCCCCGCCGCCGACGCGGACGCCGCCGGGGAACGCCCGGACACCGAGGCACCCGCCGTGCCGCTGGTCCTCAGCGCCCGCACCGAGGAGGCCCTCACCGAGCAGGCCCGCGGCGTGCTGGGCGTCCTGGAGTCCGAAGCGGCCCCGCACGCCCGGGACGTGGCGGTGGCCCTGGCGACCACCAGGGCCGAACTCGACCACCGCGCCGTGGTCCCGGCCGCCGGCCGCGACGAACTCCTCGCGGGCCTGCGCGCCCTGGTCGAGGGCGACGACGCGCAGGGGACCGTCCGGGGCCGGGTGGCGGGCGGCCGCCTCGCGTTCCTGTTCACGGGCCAGGGCTCCCAGCGCATCGGCATGGGCCGCGAACTCGCCGACGCCTTCCCGGTGTTCGCCGACGCCCTGGACGAGGCGTGCGGACACCTCGACCTCCAGCTCGACATCCCCCTCAAGGACGTGCTGTTCGCGGCGGAGGGTTCGCCGCAGGCGGCGCTGCTGGACCGTACCGAGTACGCGCAGCCCGCCCTGTTCGCGGTGGAGGTGGCGCTGTTCCGGCTGGTCGAGTCGTGGGGCGTGCGCCCCGATGTGCTGGCCGGTCATTCCATCGGCGAGATCGCTGCCGCGTGCGTGGCCGGGGTGTTCTCCCTCGCCGACGCGGCGGCTCTGGTCGCCGCGCGGGGCCGGTTGATGCAGGCCCTGCCCGAGGGCGGTGTGATGGCCGCCGTGCAGGCCACCGAGGACGAAGTCCGCACCCTGCTGGAGGGCGTGACGGACGCGGCGATAGCCGCCGTCAACGGCCCCCGCGCCGTGGTCGTTTCCGGCGCCGCAGCCTCCGTGGACCCGGTCGTCGAAGCCGTCAAGGCCGCCGGTGGCAAGGCGACCCGCCTCAAGGTCTCCCACGCCTTCCACTCGCCCCTCATGGAGCCGATGCTCGCTGAGTTCGAGCAGATCGCGCGGATACTGGACTACGCCGAGCCGAAGGTCCCGATCGTCTCCACCGTCACCGGGCGGACGGTGACCCCGGGAGAGGTCACCTCGCCCGAGTACTGGGTCACCCACGTCCGCGAGGCGGTCCGCTTCGCCGACGCGGTCCGCACCCTGGCCGACGACGGCGTCACCACGTTCCTGGAGGTCGGCCCCGACGCCGTCCTGACCGCCATGGCCGCCGACGCCGGACACTGCGTACCGCTGCTGCGCCGGTCCAGGCCCGAGCGGGCGGAAGCCCTCTCCGCACTGGCCCACCTGTGGGTCCAGGGCCGCCCGGTCGACTGGGCCGCCCTGCACACCGGCGCCCCGGCCCGCCCGGTCGACCTGCCCACCTACCCCTTCCAGCGCCGCCGGTACTGGCTGGAGGCCGTCGCCGAGGACGGCGACGTCTCCACCCTGGGACAGGCTCCCGCCGACCACCCGCTGCTCGGCGCGCTGATCAACGCCCCCGGGACCGACACCACCGTCATGACCGGGCGCATCAGCGCCAGGACCCACCCGTGGCTCGACGACCACGCGATCATGGGCACTCCGCTGCTGCCCGGCACCGCCTTCGTGGAGCTGGCCCTGCACGCGGGACACCGCACCGGCGCGCCCCACCTGGAGGAGCTGACCCTCCACGCCCCGCTCGCGCTCAGGTCCGACGCCCACACCGACCTCCGCGTGCAGACCTCGCGGTCCGACCGCTCGGTGACCGTCCACTCCCGGCCGCACGGCGCCGATGACGACGCCCCGTGGATCCTGCACGCCACGGGCACGCTCACCGCCGACGCCCCGGCCCCTGGCACCGGCACCGCCCCGGCCGCCTGGCCCCCGCCGGGCGCCACGCCCCTCCCGCTCGACGGCGTCTACGGCGAACTGGCCACCCAGGGCTACGACTACGGCCCCGTCTTCCAGGGCCTGAAGGCCGCCTGGCGGCGGGGCGACGAGGTCTTCGCCGAGGTGGCGCTGCCCTCGCAGGCGCACGACGACGCGGCCGTGTTCGCGCTCCACCCGGCGCTCCTGGACGCGGCGCTGCACGCCACCGACCTCGGTACGGGCGACGCGCAGGACGGGCCGACCGTGCTGCCGTTCGCCTGGAGCGGCGTACGGCTGCACGCGACCGGCGCGACCACGCTGCGGGTGCACGTCACCAAGTCGGGCGAGGACGACGTACGCCTCCTGCTCAGCGACCCGGCCGGTCACCCCGTCGCCGAGGTGGACCGGCTGGTCATGCGCCCGGTGTCGGCCGAGCAGATCACCAAGGCCCGCGACGGCGCGGAGACCCACCTCTACGCGGTCGGCTGGGAGGAGCTCCCGCTCACCGCCGCCCGGGTGGAGCCTGCGACCGGCAGTTGGGCGGCGCTCGGCGCCGACGCCGCCGAGTGGGAGTGGGCCGGTGCCACCGCCCGCACCGGCCTGACGGAACTCGTCGACGTGCCCGACGTGGCCGTGCTGACCTGCCCCCTGAACGGGGAGGGCACCGACGTGCCGGAGCGGGTGCGCGAGGTCGCGGGCGGTGTGCTGGAGACGCTTCAGCGGTGGCTCGCCGACGAGCGGTTCGCCTCGTCCCGGCTCGTGGTGGCGACCCGGGGCGCGGTGGGCCCCGAGGGGCTGCCGGTGGACCTGGCGGGCGCCGCCGTGTGGGGGCTGGTGCGCTCCGCGCAGGCCGAGCACCCGGACCGTTTCGTCCTGCTGGACTGGGACGGCGTACGGCCCGCGCGGTCCGCGCTCGCGGCGGCACTCGCGGCCGGTGAAACGGAGTTGGCGCTGCGCGACGGCACGTTCCACGTGTCCCGGCTCGTCCGTACGGCCCCCGAGGCCTCGGCGACGACCGGGTTCGAGGCGTGGGGCCCCGACGACACGCTCCTGATCACCGGCGGCACCGGCGGCCTCGCCACACTCATCGCCGAACACCTCGTCACCCGGCACGGCGTAAAGAACCTGGCACTCGCCAGCCGCAGCGGGGACAAGGCACCCAACGCCGCCGAACTGACCGAACGCCTCACCGGCCTCGGCGCCCACCTCACCCTCCACGCCTGCGACGTCAGCGACCCCGCCCAGGTCACCGAACTCATCGGCGCACTGCCCCACTTGAAGGGCATCGTCCACACCGCGGGCACCGTCCAGGACGCCATTCTCACCAACCAGACGTCCGGGCACCTCGGCACCGCTCTGGCTCCCAAGGCCGACGCGGCCTGGCACCTCCACCACGCCACCGCCCACCTCGACCTCACCCACTTCGTCCTCTACTCCAGCGCGGCAGGCACCCTCGACAGCGCCGGACAGGCCAACTACGCCGCGGCCAACGCCTTCCTCGACGCACTCGCCCACCACCGCACCGCCCAAGACCTCCCCGCGCACTCCCTCGCCTGGGGACTGTGGAACACCGGTCAGGGCATGGCCGCCAACCTCACCTCCAGCGACCTCGAACGGCTCGACAGCGGGCCGCTGCTCCATCTGACCACCGCGCAGAACCTCGCGCAGTTCGACGCCGCCCTCAGCACGGGCCACCCGGCCCTGCTGCCCGTACGGATCAACCCCCGGCACCCCGCCCAGCCGCTCACCGCGAACCTCCACCCCGCCGCTCCCGCCAGGCGCACCGCGCACACCGAGGCACCGGCGGCGCAGGGCCCGGAGATCGTCACCCGGCTGAGCGGGATCAGCCCCGCCGAGCGGGCGCGCGCGGTGCTGGACCTGGTCCGCACGCACGTCGCCGGGGTGCTGCACCACGACAGCCCGAGCGCCGTCGACCCGAAGCGGGCGTTCACCGAGAGCGGCTTCGACTCGCTGTCGTCGGTGGAACTGCGCAACAGGCTCAGCAAGGTGGCGGACGTGCGCCTGCCCGCCACCCTCGTCTTCGACTACCCGACGCCGCAGGCGCTCGCGGACCACCTGCACGACAAGCTCTTCGGCGACACGGCCACGGCCGCGCCCGTGGTGCCCGTCGTGCCGTCCGGCGCCGACCCCGACGAGCCCATCGCCATCGTCGGCATGAGCTGCCGCTACCCCGGTGGCGTCAACACCCCGGAAGAACTTTGGGAGTTGCTCGCCGAGGGCCGCGACGGCGTCTCGGCGTTCCCGGCCGACCGGGGCTGGCAGGTCGAGGACATCTTCGACCCGGAGCCGGGCAAGCCCGGGAAGACCTACTCGGTCGAGGGCGGCTTCCTGCACGACGCGGCCGACTTCGACGCCGAGTTCTTCGGCATGTCGCCCCGCGAGGCCCTCGCCACCGACCCCCAGCAGCGCCTCCTCCTCGAAACCTCCTGGGAGGCCCTGGAGCGCGCCGGGCTCGACCCGCACCGGCTGCGCGGCAGCGCCACGGGCGTCTTCACCGGCATCATGTACCACGACTACGCCTCGCGCCTGGGCAACTCCCCCGTCCCCGAAGGCGTCGACGCCTACCTCGGCAACGGCAGCCTGGGCAGCGTCGCCTCCGGCCGCGTCTCCTACGTACTCGGCCTCGAAGGCCCGGCGGTGACGGTGGACACGGCGTGTTCGTCCTCCCTGGTGGCCCTGCACTGGGCGATCCAGGCGCTGCGCAGCGGCGAGTGCTCGCTCGCCCTCGCCGGCGGCGCGACGGTCATGCCGACGCCGGACACCTTCATCGACTTCAGCAGGCAGCGCGGACTCGCGACCGACGGCCGCATCCGCTCCTTCGCGGAGGGCGCGGACGGCACGGGCTGGGGCGAGGGCGTCGGCGTGCTGGTGGTGGAGCGCCTCTCCGACGCCCAGCGCAACGGCCACCCCGTCCTCGCGGTGGTACGCGGCTCCGCCGTCAACCAGGACGGCGCCAGCAACGGCCTCACCGCCCCCAACGGCCCCTCCCAGCAACGCGTCATCACCCAGGCCCTCGCCAACGCCCACCTGAACCCCACCGACATCGACGCCGTCGAAGCACACGGCACCGGCACCACACTCGGCGACCCCATCGAAGCCCAAGCCCTCATCGCCACCTACGGCCAGAACCGGCCCGCCGACAGCCCGCTGTGGCTCGGCTCGATCAAGTCCAACATCGGTCACACCCAGGCGGCCGCCGGTGTCGCGGGCATCATCAAGATGGTCATGGCGATGCGGGAGGGCGTGCTGCCGAAGACGCTGCACGTGGACGAGCCGTCAAAGAAGGTGGACTGGTCGGCGGGGCGTGTGGAGCTGCTGACGGAGTCCCGGGTTTGGGAGAGCGAGCGGCCGCGTCGGGCGGGTGTGTCGTCGTTCGGCATCAGCGGCACCAACGCGCACGTCATCATCGAAGAGGCGCCCGAACAGCCCGAGGTGGAACAGTCACCCGCGTCCGCCCCGCTGCCGGTGCTCCTCAGCGCGCGTACGGCTGATGCGCTCAAGGCGCAGGCCCAGGGAGTGCTGGAGCTGCTGGCGGGCGAGGGCGCCCCCGACACGGCGGACGTCGCTCTGGCGCTCACGACTCAGCGCAGCCAGCTGGAACGCCGCGCGGCGGTCGTCGCCGCCGACCACGACGAACTCCTCGCGGGCCTGCGCGCCGTGGCCTCGGAAGACGCTTCGCTGGCGGGGACGGTCACCGAGGGGCGCTTGGCGTTCCTGTTCACGGGTCAGGGTGCACAGCGGGTGGGTATGGGCCGTGAACTGGCCGAGGCTTTCCCGGTGTTCGCGGAGGCGCTGGACGAGGTGTGCGGGCATCTGGATCCGCTGCTGCCGCGTCCGCTGAAGGAAGTGCTGTACGGGGAGGAAGGCGACGCGGGACTCCTGGACCGTACCGAGTACGCGCAGCCTGCCCTGTTCGCGGTCGAGATCGCCCTGTTCCGGCTGGTGGAGTCCTGGGGTGTGCGCCCGGACGTGCTGGCCGGGCATTCCATCGGTGAGATCGCGGCCGCGTGTGTGGCCGGGGTGTTCTCCCTGCCTGACGCCTGCGCGCTGGTCGTGGCGCGGGGCCGGTTGATGCAGGCCCTGCCCGAGGGCGGCGTGATGGCCGCCGTGCAGGCCACCGAGGACGACGTCCGCACCCTGCTGGAGGGCGTGACGGACGCGGCGATAGCCGCCGTCAACGGCCCCCGGGCCGTGGTCGTTTCCGGCGCCGCCACCTCCGTCGACACCGTCGTCGAGGCGGTCAAGGCCGCTGGCGGCAAGGCGACCCGCCTCAAGGTCTCCCACGCCTTCCACTCGCCCCTCATGGAGCCGATGCTCGCTGAGTTCGAGCAGATCGCGCGGATACTGGACTACGCCGAGCCGAAGATCCCGATCGTCTCCACCGTCACCGGGCGGACGGTGACCCCGGCAGAGGTCACCTCGCCCGAGTACTGGGTCACCCACGTCCGCGAGGCGGTCCGCTTCGCCGACGCGGTCCGCACCCTGGCCGACGACGGCGCCACCACGTTCCTGGAGATCGGCCCCGACGCCGTCCTCACCACCATGGCCGCCGACACCGGACACTGCATACCCCTCCTCCGCCGCGACCGCCCCGAACACACCCAGGCCCTCACCGCCCTGGCCGACCTCTGGACCCACGGCCACCCCGTCGACTGGACCACCCTCCACACCAACAACCCCACCCACCACATCAACCTCCCCACCTACCCCTTCCAACACCAGCGCTACTGGATCGACGCGGTCGCCGAGCAGGCCGACGTGGCCGCCGCCGGTCTGGACGCCGCCGAACACCCGCTGCTCGGCGCGGCGATCACCCTGCCGGAGTCGACGGGTGTGGTGCTGACCGGGCGCATCTCCCTGCGGTCCCACCCGTGGCTCGCCGACCACCTCGTCATGGGTGCCGTCGTCCTGCCCGGGGCCGCGCTGGTCGAACTGGCGCTGCGGGCCGGCGACCACGTGGACTGCGACCTGTTGGAGGAGCTGACTCTCGAAGCGCCGCTCGTGCTGCCCGAGAGCGGTGCCCGCGACCTGCGGGTGACCGTGGGCGAGCCGGAGGAGTCGGGGCGGCGTCGGGTCGGCGTGTACTCGCGGGCCGTGGACACCGCGCCGGACGCCTGGACCAGGCACGCCGACGGGTTCCTCGCGAGCGGCGCCGGTGCGCCGCGCGCCGGGGTCGACCTCGGCGCGTGGCCGCCTGCGGGCGCCACCCCCGTGGACCTGAGCGGGCTCTACGAGACGCTGGCCGCCGACGGGCTCGGCTACGGCCCGACCTTCCGGGGCCTGCGGGCCGCCTGGCGGCGCGGCGGCGAGGTGTTCGCCGAGGTGGCGCTTCCCGAGGACGCGCACGGTACCGCCGTCGCCTTCGGCCTCCACCCGGCGCTGCTGGACGCCGCCCTGCACGCGAGCGAGCTGCTCGGCGGCGACACCCGGGAGCCGGGGCGCGGGACGAGCCTGCCGTTCGCGTGGGGCGACGTGTCGCTGCACGCCTCGGGGGCGACCGCGCTGCGGGTCAGGCTCTCGGCGGTCGGCGACTCCGCGGAGACGGTGTCGCTGGACCTGGCCGACCCGACGGGTGCGCCGGTCGCGACGGTGCGTTCGATGGCTGCGCGGCCCGTGTCGGCCGAGCAGATCGCGGCGGCGCGCGACGGTTCGCTGCCGCTGTACCACGTGGATTGGGTCCCGGTCGGGACGTCCGGGACCCAGGAGGCGCCCGGCGACTGGGTGGTGCTCGGTCCGGATGCGGAGAAGTGGTCCTGGACGGGCCTCCGGGGCTCCCGGGACGTGGCCTCGATCGGGGACGCGGTGCCGCCGGTGGCGCTGCTGCCGGTCCCGGCCGTCGAGTTCGGCACGGCCGACCCGGACGGCGTGGCGACGCTGCCCGTACGACTGCGCCAGGTTCTGGGTGACGTACTGTCCACGCTCCAGCAGTGGCTGGCGGAGCCGCGCCTGGCCTCGTCCCGGCTGGTCGTCGTGGTGCGGGGGACGGACGGGTCCGTCGACCTGGTCGGCTCGGCGGTCGCCGGTCTGGTCCGCGCGGCCCAGGAGGAGAACCCCGGGTGCTTCGTGCTGGCCGCCTGGGACGGCGCGGAAGCGGCGCTCCGGCACTTCCCGGCCGTGGTCGCCAGTGGCGAGCCGTGGGTGTCCCTCACCTCGGACGGTGTCCGCGCGGCCCGACTGGCGCAGACCGGTCCGGCGGCGGAGGAGTCCGGTACCGGCTTCGAGGCGTGGGGCTCCGACGACACGCTCCTGATCACCGGCGGCACCGGCGGCCTCGCCACCCTCGCCGCCGAACACCTCGTCACCCAGCACGGCGTAAAGAACCTGGCGCTCGCCAGCCGCAGCGGGGACAAGGCACCCAACGCCGCCGAACTGACCGAACGCCTCACCGGCCTCGGCGCCCACCTCACCCTCCACGCCTGCGACGTCAGCGACCCCGCCCAGGTCACCGAACTCATCGCCTCACTCCCCCACTTGAAGGGAATCATCCACACCGCGGGCACCCTCCAGGACGCCACCCTCACCAACCAGACACCCAGCCACCTCCACACCGCACTGGCCCCCAAGGCCGACGCGGCCTGGCACCTCCACCACGCCACCGCCCACCTCGACCTCACCCACTTCGTCCTCTACTCCAGCGCGGCAGGCACCCTCGACAGCGCAGGACAGGCCAACTACGCCGCCGCCAACGCCTTCCTCGACGCACTCGCCCACCACCGCACCGCCCAAGACCTCCCCGCACACTCCCTCGCCTGGGGACTGTGGAACACCGACCAGGGCATGGCCGCCAACCTCACCCGTACCGACCTGGAGCGGCTGGGTGACAGCTCCTTGCTGCCCCTGACCACCGAGCAGAACCTGGCCCTGTTCGACGCCGCCCTCAGCACGGGCCACCCGGCCCTGCTGCCCGTACGGATCAACCCCCGGCACCCCGCCCAGCCGCTCACCGCGAACCTCCACCCCGCCACCCCCGCCAGGCGCACCGCGCAGACCGCGGCGCAGAGCGCTCCGGCCGATCTCGCGACGCTGGAGCAGCGGTTGGCGCCGCTGGCCGAGGACGAGCGGCTGCGGCTGCTCGAAGACGTGATCGGCGTCGAGGTGGCCGCGGTGCTCGGGTACGCCGACGCGTCGGCGGTCGATCCCGCGCGCTCCTTCCAGGAGTCCGGGTTCGACTCGCTCACGGCGGTGGAGCTGCGCAACCGGCTGAAGAAGGCGACGGGTCAGCGGCTGCCCGCCACCCTGGTCTTCGACTATCCGACCCCGCAGGCCCTCGCGGTGTACCTGCTGGAGGAGTTGGCGCCCGCGCCCGCGGAGCCCACGGCGGGCGCCGCGTCCGTCGGCGTCGGCAGCGGCACGGACCCGGACGAGGACGCGCTGCGGCGGGTCATCGCGTCGGTGCCGCTGGCCCGGGTCAGGGAGGCGGGGCTGCTCGACGCGCTCCTCGCCCTGGCTCCGGCCGGGGCCGCGGCGGACGGCCGGGACGCCCCGGCGGCGTCCGGCGCCGTCGAGGTCCGGGGCGAGGACCAGAGCGACGCGATCCTCGCGATGGACATCGACGCCCTCGTGCGCGAGGCGTTCGAGCGCAGCGAGTCGGAGCAGGCCGAGTGACGGCGGCGGGGCCCCGGCCTCCGACGGGCCGGGGCCCCGCCCCCGCGAACGACTCAAGTCACCAGTCATACGAGCGAGCAGGAATGCGAGTGACGACCGTGGACACACACGTGCAGAAGATCGCCGAGGCGCTGCGCGCGTCGCTGCTGGAGAACGAGCGGCTGCGCCGCCGGTACGACGAGGCCACGGCCGCCACCGCCGAGCCGGTGGCCATCGTGGGCATGAGCTGCCGCTTCCCGGGGGACGTGGAGTCCCCCGAGGACCTCTGGTCGCTCGTCGACTCGGGCACCGACGCCATCACCGACTTCCCCGCCGACCGGGGCTGGAACCTCGACAAGGTGGTCGACCCCGAGGGCACCCGCCCCCACACCAGCTACACCGGGCAGGGCGGTTTCCTGCACCGGGCGCCGCAGTTCGACGCGGCGTTCTTCGGGATGAGCCCGCACGAGGCCACCGCGACCGACCCGCAGCAGCGGCTGCTGCTCGAAGTGTCCTGGGAGGCGTTCGAGCGGGCCGGCATCGACCCGCAGTCCCTCGCGGGCACCAGGACCGGGGTGTACGCGGGCGTGATGGCCACCGACTACCCGGTGCGGGTGGGCACCGTGCCGGAGGGCGCCGAAGGGTTCATGGTGACCGGCACGGACGGCAGCATCGTCTCGGGCCGCATCTCCTACACCCTCGGCCTCGAAGGCCCTTCGCTGTCGGTCGACACGGCCTGCTCGTCGTCGCTGGTGGCGCTGCACCTCGCGGTGCAGGCGCTGCGCAAGGGCGAGTGCTCGCTGGCGCTCGCGGGCGGTGTCACGGTGATGTCGACGGCCCGTACGTTCGTGGAGTTCAGTCGGCAGCGGGGGCTCGCGCTGGACGGCCGCTGCCGGTCGTTCGCCGACGCCGCCGCCGGCACGGGCTGGGGCGAGGGCGTGGGCATGCTCGTCCTGGAGAAGCTGTCGGACGCGAAGCGCAACGGCCGTCGCATCCTCGCGGTGGTACGGGGGTCGGCGCTGAACCAGGACGGCGCGAGCAACGGCCTGACCGCGCCCAACGGGCCCTCGCAGCAGCGGGTGATCCGCCAGGCGCTCACCGACGCGGGGCTCACCGCTTCGGACGTCGACGCCGTGGAGGCGCACGGCACGGGCACGGTGCTCGGCGACCCCATCGAGGCGCAGGCGCTGCTGGCCACGTACGGCAAGGACCGTCCCTCGGACGATCCGCTGTGGCTCGGCTCGGTCAAGTCGAACATCGGGCACACCCAGGCCGCGGCGGGCGTCGCCGGGGTGATCAAGACGGTGCTGGCGCTGCGGCACGGGGTGCTGCCCAGGACCCTGCACGTGGACAGCCCCTCGTCGAAGGTGGACTGGGACGACGGCGCGGTGCGGCTGCTCACCGAGCCGCGGCCGTGGGTGCGCGACCGGCCGCGCCGCGCCGGGATCTCCTCCTTCGGGCTCAGCGGCACCAATGCGCACGTGATCATCGAGCAGGCGCCGGACACCGAGCCCGTACCGCCCGTCGAACCGGCCGCGGGGACCGTGCGGTCCTACCCGTTCCTCTTCAGCGCGAAGAGCAGCGCGGCGCTGCGCGAGCAGGCGGAGCGGCTGGTCGAGCGGGTGACGGGCGACCTCGGCATCCGCCTCGCCGACCTCGGGCACTCGCTGGCCACCACCCGCGCCACGATGGAGCACCGCGCGGTGCTGGTCGCGGGCGACCGGGAGGAGCTGCTCGCGGGGCTGCGGGCCGCCGCGGCGGGCGAGACCCCCGACCAGCTGGCGACCGGTACGGCCGCGCGCGCCAAGGTCGCCTTCGTCTTCCCCGGGCAGGGCTCGCAGTGGGCGAAGATGGCGGTCGAACTCCTCGACTCCTCACCGGTGTTCGCCCGGCGCATCGAGGAGTGCGCGCGGGCCCTGGGCGCGTTCACCGACTGGGACCTGCTGGCCGTGCTGCGCGGCGAGCCCGACGCGCCCACCCTGGAGCGCGTCGACGTGGTGCAGCCCGTGCTGTTCTCCGTGATGGTGTCGCTGGCCGAGCTGTGGCGCGCCCACGGGGTGCGGCCCGCGGCCGTCGTCGGCCACTCGCAGGGCGAGATCGCGGCGGCGTGCGTCGCGGGCGCCCTCTCGCTGGAGGACGCCGCCCGGGTGGTGACCCTGCGCAGCCAGGCCATCGCGCGGCGGCTGACGGGCTTCGGCGGCATGATGTCGGTGTCCTCGCCCGCCGGGCTGGTCGAGGAGCGGCTGCGGCGCTGGGACGGGCGGCTGTCCGTGGCGGCGGTCAACGGCTCGGGCTCGGTGGCCGTCTCGGGCGACGCGGACGCGCTGGACGAACTGCTCGCCGAGTTGCAGGCGGACGACGTGTGGGCGCGGAAGATCCCGGTGGACTACGCCTCGCACAGCGCCCATGTGGAGGCCATCGAGGACGAGTTGCTCGACGTGCTCGCGGACATCACCCCGCGCGCCTCCCGCGTCCCGTTCTACTCGACGGTGACCGCGTCGGTCATCGACACCACGGAGCTGGACGCCGCCTACTGGTACCGCAACCTGCGGCAGACCGTACGGTTCGAGGAGACCACCCGGCTCCTGCTCGCCGAGGGGCACACCGTCTTCGTCGAGTCCAGCCCGCACCCGGTGCTGTCGATGGGCATCCAGGAGACGGGCGAGGCCGTCGACCGCCCGGCCGCCGCGCTCGGTTCGCTGCGCAGGCACCACGGCGGCCTGGACCGCTTCCACCTCTCGCTCGGCGAGGCGTGGGTGCGCGGGGTGGGCGTGGACTGGGATTCGGTGTACGCGCCGCACGAGCCGTCGTGGGTCGACCTGCCCACCTACCCGTTCCAGCGCCGCGCGTACTGGCCGCGCCCCGACGTGACCGGTTCCGACGTCACCTCGGTCGGGCTCGACGGCGCCGACCACCCGCTGCTGGGCGCGGTGATCGGCCTCGCCGACGCCGACGGCGCCCTGCTGACCGGCCGGATCGGCCTCGACACCCATCCGTGGCTGGCCGACCACGCCGCCGGCGGCACGGTGCTGCTGCCGGGCACGGCGCTGGTGGAGCTGGCCGTCCGGGCGGGCGACCAGGTCGGCTGCGGCCGGGTCGACGAACTGACCCTGACCGCGCCGCTGCCGCTGCCGGAGAAGGGCGGCGTGCAGCTCCAGGTGTTCGTGGGCGTGCCCGATGAGGACGGCCGCCGCCCGGTGGCGATCCACTCGCGGGCCGAAGGCGACGGGGCGGACGACGACGGCGACGGTACGGGGTGGACGGGGCACGCCACCGGCTTCCTGGTGCCCGAGTCGACGCGGCCCGAGCCCGCGGACGCCTCGGCGCCCTGGCCGCCGGAGGGCGCCACCGCCCTCGACGTGACGGACCTCTACGAGCGGCTGACGGACGAGGGGTACGGCTACGGCCCGGCCTTCCAGGGGCTGACCGCGGCCTGGCAGCGCGGTGACGAGGTGTTCGCCGAGGTCTCCCTCCCCGAGGAGGCCCGCGCCGAGGCGGCCAGGTTCGGCCTGCACCCGGCGCTCCTCGACGCGGCCCTGCACGCGGCGGGCCTGGGTCCCTTCGACTCGGCCGCGCCTGACGGAGCCGACGCGGCCGACGGCATCAGGCTGCCGTTCAGCTGGAGCGGGGTGAGCCTGTGGGCGGTGGGCGCGTCGGCCTTGCGGGTACGCGTCGCGCCCGCCGGTGACGACACCGTACGCCTGGGCCTGACCGATCCGACGGGGGCGCCGGTGGCGTCCGTGGACGGGCTGCTCCTGCGCCCGATCGCGCTCGACGGCCTGTCGACCGCGCCCGACCCGCACCGCGACTCCCTGTTCCGGGTCGAGTGGCAGCCGCGGCCCGACCGTGACTCGGACGCGTCCGAGACCCCCTGGGCCCTGCTGCCCGGCCACGGGGACACGGACCGCACGTCTCTCGCCGCGCTGCTGCCGTCGGGCGGGCCCGCGGGCTCCGACGCGGCGCCTGAGCTGCTGGTCCTCCCGGTCCCGCCGGTCGACGTGACGGACGCCGAGCGGGTGCCGGAGCTGCTGCGTGCCGCCCTCGGCGACGTACTGGCGGCTTTGCAGGGCTGGCTGGCCGAAGACCGCCCGCTGTCGTCCCGGCTGGCGGTGGTGACCCGGGGCGCGGTGGGCCCCGGGGGGCTGCCGGTGGACCTGGTGGGCGCCGCGGTGTGGGGGCTGGTGCGCTCCGCACAGGTCGAACACCCGGACAACTTCGTCCTGGTCGACACGGACGGCACGCCCGGGTCGGCGCGGCGGCTCACCGCCCTGGCGCTGTCGAGCGGTGAACCGGAGCTGGCGCTGCGCGACGGTACGCTCCACGTGCCCCGGCTCGTCCGTACGGCCCCGGACACCCCGGCCGACACCGGGTTCGAGGCGTGGGGCCCCGACGACACGCTCCTGATCACCGGCGGCACCGGCGGCCTCGCCACCCTCGCCGCCGAACACCTCGTCACCCAGCACGGCGTAAAGAACCTCGCCCTCGCCAGCCGCAGCGGGGACAAGGCCCCTCGCGCCGCCGAACTGACCGAACGCCTCACCGGCCTCGGCGCCCACCTCACCCTCCACGCCTGCGACGTCAGCGACCCCGCCCAGGTCACCGAACTCATCGCCTCACTCCCCCACCTGAAGGGCGTCATCCACACCGCGGGCACCCTCCAGGACGCCACCCTCACCAACCAGACACCCAGCCACCTCCACACCGCACTGGCCCCCAAGGCCGACGCCGCCTGGCACCTCCACCACGCCACCGCCCACCTCGACCTCACCCACTTCGTCCTCTACTCCAGCGCCGCCGCCACCCTCGACAGCGCAGGACAGGCCAACTACGCCGCCGCCAACGCCTTCCTCGACGCACTCGCCCACCACCGCACCACCCAAAACCTCCCCGCACACTCCCTCGCCTGGGGACTGTGGGCGCAGAAGTCGACGATGACGACCCATCTGACCGATTCGGACGTCGAGCAGATCGCACGGTCGGGCGTACGCGCCCTGTCGGCGGAGGAGGGCGCGGCCCTCTTCGACAGCGCGGTCTCCGGCTCCGACCCGGCGCTGCTGCCGGTCAAGCTCGACCTCAAGGCGCTGCGCAACCGGCCTGGTGTCCTGCCTGCCCTGTTGAACGGCCTGGTGCGGCCCGTCGCGCGGCGCGCGACGGCGTCCGCCACGGCGGGCGGCGCCGACACGCTGGCCCACCGGCTGCTGCGGATGCCGCCGCCCGAGCGCCGTCGACTGCTGCTCGACCTGGTGCGCACCCATGTCGCGGGCATCCTCGGACACGACGGCGCGGAGGCCGTCGACGGGGGGCGCGCCTTCAAGGACCTGGGCTTCGACTCGCTCGCGTCCGTGGCGCTGCGCAACCGGCTGGGCGCGGCCGTCGGCGTCAAACTGCCGGTCACCCTGGTCTTCGACCATCCGACGCCGACCGCCCTGGCGGAGTTCCTGCTCGCCGAACTCGGCGGCGCCGACGCGGCCGGTGACACGGCCGCGTCGCTCCCGTCCGGCGCGGCCCTCGACGAGCCCATCGCCATCGTCGGCATGAGCTGCCGCTTCCCCGGGGGCGTCAACACGCCCGAGGAGTTCTGGGAGTTGCTGGCCGAGGGCCGCGACAGCATCTCCGCGTTCCCCGAGGACCGGGGCTGGGACATCGCGGAGATCTGCGACCCCAGCGGAGCACGGCCGAACACCAGCCGTGCGAGCGAGGGCGGTTTCCTGTACGACGCGGCCGACTTCGACGCGGACTTCTTCGGCATGTCGCCCCGCGAGGCCCTCGCCACCGACCCCCAGCAGCGCCTCCTCCTCGAAGCGTCCTGGGAGGCCCTGGAGCGCGCCGGGCTCGACCCGCACCAGTTGCGCGGCAGCCGCACCGGCGTCTTCGCCGGCGTCATGTACCACGACTACGCCTCGCGCCTGGGCAACTCCCCCGTCCCCGAAGGCGTCGACGTCTACCTCGGCAACGGCAGCCTGGGCAGCGTCGCCTCCGGCCGCGTCTCCTACGCCCTCGGCCTCGAAGGCCCGGCGGTGAGCGTCGACACGGCCTGCTCGTCCTCCCTGGTGGCACTGCACCTCGCGATCCAGGCGCTGCGCAGCGGCGAGTGCTCGCTGGCCCTCGCCGGTGGCGTTTCGGTCATGTTCACCCCCGAGACGTTCATCGACTTCAGCCGGGCGCACAACCTCGCGTCCGACGGCAGGGCGAAGGCGTTCGCGGGAGCGGCGGACGGCACCGGCCTCTCCGAGGGCATAGGCGTGCTGGTGGTGGAGCGCCTCTCCGACGCCCAGCGCAACGGGCATCAGGTCCTAGCGGTGGTACGCGGCTCCGCCGTCAACCAGGACGGCGCCAGCAACGGCCTCACCGCCCCCAACGGCCCCTCCCAGCAACGCGTCATCACCCAGGCCCTCGCCAACGCCCACCTGAACCCCACCGACATCGACGCCGTCGAAGCACACGGCACCGGCACCACACTCGGCGACCCCATCGAAGCCCAGGCCCTCATCGCCACCTACGGCCAGAACCGGCCCGCCGACAGCCCGCTGTGGCTCGGCTCGGTCAAGTCGAACCTGGGTCACACACAGGCCGCCGCAGGCGTCGCCGGGGTGATCAAGATGGTGCTGGCCATGCGCCACGGCGTCCTGCCCAAGAGCCTGCACGTGGACGAGCCGACGCCTCATGTGGACTGGACCGCGGGTCAGGTGAAGCTGCTGACCGAGCCCACGCCTTGGGTCGGTGACGAGCCGCGTAGGGCGGGTGTGTCTTCGTTCGGCATCAGCGGCACCAACGCACACGTCATCATCGAGCAGGCGCCCGAACAGCCGGAGCCGGACTCCGTGTCGGCCCCGTCGCTGCTGCCCGTGCTCCTCAGCGCGCGTACGGGTAATGCACTGAAGGCGCAGGCCCAGGCGGTGCTGGAGCTGCTGGAAGGTGAGGGCGCTCCGGCTTCGGCGGATGTGGCGGTGGCGTTGGCCACGACACGGGCTCGGTTCGAGCGCCGAGCGGCGGTCGTCGCCGCCGACCGCGACGAACTCCTCGCGGGCCTGCGCGCCGTGGCCTCGGGGAACGCCCAGGCAGAAGGAACTGCCGCCGAGGGTCGTTTGGCGTTCTTGTTCACGGGTCAGGGTGCGCAGCGGATCGGCATGGGCCGTGAGCTGGCGGAGAGCTTCCCGGTGTTCGCGGAGGCGCTGGAGGAGGTGTGCGGGCATCTGGACCCGCTGCTGCCGCGTCCGCTGAAGGAAGTGCTGTACGCGGAGGAAGGCGACGCTGCGCTCCTGGACCGTACCGAGTACGCCCAACCCGCCCTGTTCGCGGTCGAGATCGCTCTGTTCCGGCTGGTGGAGTCCTGGGGTGTGCGCCCGGACGTCCTGGCCGGTCATTCCATCGGCGAGATCGCGGCCGCATGTGTGGCCGGGGTGTTCTCCCTGCCTGACGCCTGCGCGCTGGTCGCCGCACGCGGCCGGTTGATGCAGGCCCTGCCCGAGGGCGGTGTGATGGCCGCCGTGCAGGCCACCGAAGACGACGTCCGCACCCTGCTGGAGGGCGTGACGGACACGGCGATCGCGGCCGTCAACGGGCCGCGTTCCGTGGTCGTTTCCGGCGCCGCCGCCTCCGTCGACACCGTGGTCGAGGCGGTCAAGGCCGCCGGTGGCAAGGCGACCCGCCTCAAGGTGTCCCACGCCTTCCACTCGCCGTTGATGGAGCCGATGCTGGAGGAGTTCGAGCAGGTCGCGGCGGCACTGGAGTACGCCGAGCCGCACATCCCGATCGTCTCCACCGTCACCGGCAAGACCCTGACCCCGGGAGAGATCACCACCTCCGCCTACTGGGTCACCCACGTCCGCAACACGGTCCGCTTCGCGGCGGCCGTTCAGACCCTGACCGACGACGGCGCCACCACGTTCCTGGAGATCGGCCCCGACGCCGTCCTCACCACCATGACCGCCGACACCGCCCACAGCATCCCCCTCCTCCGGCGCGACCGTCCCGAGCACACCCAGGCCCTCACCGCGCTGGCCGGCCTCTGGACCCACGGCCACCCCGTCGACTGGACCACCCTCCACACCGGCAACCCCAACCGCCACATCAACCTCCCCACCTACCCCTTCCAACACCAGCGCTACTGGCTGGAGAACACCCTCCACACCCCCACCGACGCCACCACCCTGGGCCAGACCGACCCCCACCACCCGCTCCTGGGCGCCGTCATCCACCACGCCACCACCGACGAGACCATCCTCACCGGCACCCTCAACACCCACACCCACCCCTGGACCAACGACCACCAAATCATGGGCACCACCCTCCTGCCCGGCACCGCCCTGGTCGAACTCGCCCTCCACGCAGGCAACCACGCCCACACCCCCCACCTCGAAGAACTCACCCTCCAAACCCCCCTCACCCTCTCGGACAACGACCCCCTCGACCTCCAGATCACCGTCCACACCCCCGACGACGAACAGCGCCGCACCCTCACCATCCACACCCGCCCCCACGCATCGGACACCCCCTGGACCCAACACGCCCAGGGCACCCTCACCCCTCACCCCACCGACACCACCCGTCCCACCGACCTCACCGCTTGGCCCCCGCCCGGCGCCCAGCCCATCCCCCTCGACCACACCTACGACGAACTCGCCGCCCAGGGCTACCACTACGGCCCCACCTTCCAGGGCCTCACCAAGGCGTGGGCCCACGACGGCCACACCTACGCCGAGATCACCCTCCCCGAAACCGCCCACCACGACGCCGCCACCTACAACATCCACCCCGCGCTCCTCGACGCCGCGCTCCACGCCTCCGGGCTCGACGACCCCGAGCCCGGTGCGGGCGACGCGGAGCAGGCGGGCACGTTGCTGCCCTTCGCCTGGCAGGGCGTGACCCTGCACGCGACGGGTGCGACCAGGCTCCGGGTGCGGATCACCCGTACCGCCGAGAACGCACTGTCCCTCGTCGCAGCGGACACCCGCGGCGAGCTCGTGGCGTCCGTGGACTCGCTCGTGCTGCGCGCCATCAGTGCCGAGCAGGTGTCGGTGTCGGGCGGCGGCGTCGGCAACCGGTCGATGTTCGGCGTCGACTGGACGCCCGTGCCGCTTCCGCGGGTGAGCAATCCCGCCCTGGGCGTCCTGACCGTGCGGCCCTCCGACGCGCACACCGCAGCTGAAGCCTGGCAGGCCGAGGCGGAGGCCCAACTGCCCGCCGACATACCGGCGATCGTGCTGCTGCACAGCGGCGAAGGGCCGGACACCTCACTGTCCGGCGCCGAGCCGATCCCCGTTTCGGATGGGATCACCACGGCGGTGCGGACCTCGACCGGACGGGTACTGTCGCTGCTCCAGCGGTGGCTCGTGGACGAGCGGTTCGACGACAGCCGGATCGTCGTCGTCACCCGGCGGGCCGTGTCCGCACCCCTCCCCGGCGGCGATGGCGTGGAGGACGTGCTCGACCTCGCGGGCTCCGCGGTGTGGGGCCTCGTGCGCGCCGTGCGCGAGGAGCACCCGGGCCGGGTGGCACTGGTGGACGTGGACGGCACGCCCGAGTCCTGGAAGGCTCTGCCCGCGTCGGTGGAAATGAGCGACGGGGAACCGGAGTTGGCGCTGCGCGGCGGTGCCGCGCTCGCCCCCCGGCTCGTGCGGGTCGCCCCCACCGCCGCCCCCGAGGCGGAGTCCGGGGACAGGACGACGCCGCTCGCCCCCGAGGGCACCGTCCTGGTCACCGGTGGCACCGGTGGGCTCGGCCGGGTGATCGCGCGTCACCTCGTCGCGGCACACGGCGTACGGCACCTGCTGCTGCTCAGCCGGAGCGGCCCGGCCGCCGAAGGAGCCGACGAACTCGGGGCCCAGCTGCGGGAGTCGGGCGCGCGGGTGGACATCGTGGCCTGTGACGCGGCCGACGAGGACGCGCTGCGGGCCGCGCTCGCCCGGATCCCGGACGCGCACCCGCTGACCGGCGTCGTCCACACCGCGGGCGTGCTCGACGACGCGACGCTGGCCGGGCAGACGCCCGAGCGGTTCGAGGCCGTGCTGCGGCCCAAGGTGGACGCGGTGGTGAACCTGCACCGGGCGACGGCGGACTCCCCTCTCGCCGCGTTCGTGGCGTACTCGTCGGCGGCGGGCACCCTCGGCGCCGCCGGTCAGTCCAACTACGCGGCGGCCAACGCCTTCGTCGACGCCCTGGCGCAGCACCGCAGGGCCCAGGGCCTGGCCGGTCTCTCGCTGGCCTGGGGCCTGTGGGCCGCGGGCACGGGTGCGGGTACGGGCATGGGGGACCGGCTCTCCGACGCCGACGTGCGGCGGATGGGACGCTCCGGGATGCGGGCGCTCGCCCAGGACGAGGGCCTGGCCCTGTTCGACGCGGCGCTCGCCGGGGACGTCCCGGGCCGCGCGCTGCTGCTGCCCATGGCGCTCGACCCGGCCCGTGTCGCGGCCGGCCGGGGTGCCGACGGGGTGCCCGCGCTGCTGCGGGCGCTGCCCGGGGTGCCTACCCGCAGGGCGGTGGCCCACGGCGGTGACGGTACGGAAGACGGATCGGCCGGCGCCGCGCTGGCGGGTCGGCTGGCGGGGCTGAAGCCGGACGAGCAGGAGCGCGCGCTGCTGGACCTGGTGCGCGGCCACACGGCCGAGGTGCTGGGGCACGCACGGTCCACGGACGTCGATCCGGCGCGCGGGTTCGTGGAGCTGGGCTTCGACTCGCTGACGGCGCTCGAACTGCGCAACCGGCTGGGCGGCGCGAGCGGGCTCCGGCTGCCGTCCACGCTCATCTACGACCACCCGACCCCGCTGGCGGCGGCCCGCCACCTGCGGGAGGAGTTGACCGGGGGCGCGGCGGTTTCGCCGCTGGCGGCCCTGGAGGTCGAACTGGCGGGATTGGAGGCGGCGTTGAGCGCGGTCACGCCCGACGCGGCCGAGCACACCCGGGTCGCGGCCCGGCTTCGGGCGCTGGTGGCGCAGTGGAGCGAGGTGACCCGGCCGGGCGAGGACGAGCGCACGGCCGAGGACGACCGTGCGGAGCTGGAGTCGGTCTCAGCCGACGAGCTGTTCGACATCCTCGACGGCGAGTTGGACACCGACTGACCCCGACCGCCGCGCCGCCGTTCGGCGGCGCGGCGGCGGACCGGCCGCGGCATCGGACCGCGAAGGGGGCCGGTCACCGTTTCCACGGTGACCGGCCCCCTTCGTCGCGTCCCGGATTCAGCTCCGCCCGGACACCGCCGAGACCTCGTCGCCGTCCGCGTCAGCCGCGTTCACCGCATCGGCCGCGTCCATCGCACCGGCCGCCCCCGGGTGCGTGACCCGCGTCTGCCGCAGCAGGGCCAGGGAGACCGCCGCCATGAGGAGCAGCAGCCCGGCCGCGGTCCAGGAGGCGGTGCGCAGGCCGTGGGCGAACGCCTCCCGGGTCACGGCGAGCACTTCGTCGCCGGTAGGGGCGGGCAGTCGGCCCGCCGCCTCGACCGCGCCGCCGAGCGTGTCGCGCGCGGAGTCGGCCGCACCGGGCGGCAGGTCGGCGGGCAGCCGTCCGGCGACGTCGTCGCGGTACACCGCCGTACCGATGGAGCCGAGGATGGCGATGCCGAACGCGCCGCCGAACTCCGTCGCGGTCTGGGAGAGTCCGGAGACGGATCCGGCCCGGTCCGGCGGTGCGGTCGCGATCACCAGGTCCGACGTGGTGGTCATGACGAGGGTGATGCCGGCCGACATGACGACGATGCCGGTCACGAGCGTTCCGACCCCGGTGTCGGCGTGCATCTGGGCGAGGATCCCGTACCCGAGCGCCCCGACGGCCAGGCCGCAGGACACCACGACTCCCGGGCGCACGAAGCGCGCCAGGACGGGGGCCAGGCCCGAACTGACCAGGGCGGCGCCCGCCGCGGGAAGCGCCCACAGGCCCGCCCGCAACGGGCCGTAGCCGAGCACCATTTGGAGGTACTGGGCGGTGAAGAGGCCCGAGCCGACGAGGGCGAAGATGGCGAGCACACTGGTGGCGACGGACGCGCTGAACGCCCGGTCGCCGAAGAGCCTTACGTCCAGAAGGGGTTCGGCCAGCGCGCGCTGGCGGCGCAGGAAGTACCAGCCGACGGCGAGGCCCACCACGATCGCGGCGACGGGCACGGCGCTGGCGCCGTCCTCGGCGATGCGCTGGATGCCGTAGACGGCGGGGAGCACGGCGGCCAGTGAGAGGGCGGCGCTGAACAGGTCGAACCGTGCGGGGTCGGTGGCTCTGGACTCCGGGAGCAGCAGCGCTCCCAGGATCAGCAGCAGCGCCATCACGGGGAGGTTGACCAGGAAGACCGAGCCCCACCAGAAGTGTTCGAGGAGGACGCCGCCGAGGAGCGGGCCGAGGATGGCTCCGCCCGCGAAGGCCCCGGTCCACACGGCGATGGCGATCCTGCGCTGCCCGTCGTCGCGGAACATGGTGCGGATCAGCGACAGGGTGGACGGCATCAGGGTGGCGCCGCCGAGGCCCAGCAGGGCGCGGGTCGCGATGAGCATCGAGGGGCTGGAGGCGACGCTGGCCGCCAGGGAGGCCGCGCCGAAGACGACGGCGCCGCCCATGAGCAGCCGTTTGCGGCCGATCCGGTCGCCGAGCGCGCCCATCGTCAGGAGCAGCCCGGCGAGGACGAACGGGTAGATGTTGACGATCCAGAGGAGTTGCGCGCTGCTCGGGTCGAGGTCCGCGCTGATGAACGGCAGCGCGTAGGACAGGACTTGCATGTCGAGGGAGACCAGCAGGACCGCTATGACGAGGACGGCCAGTCCCGTCCACTGTTTCCGCCCGGCCTTGGGCGGCGCGTCGTGGGGCGCCGCTGCGGCTTGGCTCATGGGGTGCTCCTACTTCGCCGGCGGGTGCTGTGCCTCGGCGTTCAGGTAGGCGAGCACTGCCAGCACACGGCGGTTGTCGTCCCCGGACGCGGTGAGGTCCAGCTTGGAGAAGATGCTGTTGGTGTGCTTGCTGACCGCTTTTTCGGAAAAGAACATGCGCGCGGCGATGGCCGCGTTGGAGCGGCCCTCGGCCATCAGGGCGAGCACCTCGCGCTCCCGGTCGGTCAGGGTCTGTACCGGGCTGGTCTCGGTGTTGTGCCTGCTCATCAGCTCGGAGACCACCTTGGGGTCCATCACGGTTCCCCCGGATGCGACCTGCTTGACCATGTCGACGAAGCGGCGCACGTCGAAGACGCGGTCCTTGAGCAGGTAGCCCACGCCGCCGTTCTGGTCGGAGAGCAGCTCGCGGGCGTACATCTGCTCCACGTGCTGGGACAGCACCAGGATCGGCAGGCCCGGTACCTGCGCGCGGGCCTGGACCGCGGCCTGGAGGCCCTCGTCGGTGAAGGTGGGGGGCAGGCGCACGTCGACGATGGCGACGTCGGGTCGGTGGGTGAGCAGGGCCCGGAGCATCGCGGGGCCGTTGTCCACCGCCTCGATCACCTCGAAGTCGTGCGCGGTCAGGATCTGCACCAGTCCTTCCCGCAGCAGGGCCAGGTCCTCCGCGATCACAACTCGCACGGGAGCTCCATCGTCACTAGGGTCGGTCCGCCCATCGGGCTGTTGATGTCGAGCGTCCCGTCGAAGGACGCCAGTCGGCGCTGGAGGCCGCGCAGTCCGCTGCCGCCCTCGGCCTCCGCTCCGCCGCGCCCGTTGTCGCCGACCTCGGCGCGCAGGCGGCCGTCCGCGTACTGGAGCCGGATGCTCGCGCGGTCGGCGCCGCTGTGCTTGGTGACGTTGGCGAGCGCCTCGGCGATCACGAAGTAGGTGGCGGACTCGATCGGCGCCTGGGGCCGTCGGGGCAGGTCTATGACGACCTCCACGGGGATGGCCAGGGCCATCGCGAGGGCGCGGACGGCGCCGTCGAGGCCGCGTTCGGCGAGTACGGGCGGGTGGATGCCGCGCACCAGGTCGCGCAGTTCGTCGAGGGCCTGGCTGCTGGACTCCATGGCGTCGGCGAGGAGTCGGCGCACCAGCTCGGGGTTGGTGTCCAGTTGGGTGTCGGCGAGCCCGAGCTTCATGCCGAGCGACACGAGGCGGGCCTGGGCTCCGTCGTGCAGGTCCCTCTCGATCCTGCGGAGTTCGGCGGCCTGCGCCTCCACGGCTTCGGACCTGGTCTCGGTGAGCTGTTCCACGCGCAGGGCGAGGAGGGCGCTGCGGGTGGGCGCGAGCAGGGCGCGGTTGAAGCTCAGGTAGAGCCGTCCCAGCGGCGGCGCGATCAGGAGGCCGATCACCACGAGGACGAAGCCCTGCGGGATCGCGAGGTTGGCGGCGCCCTGGTCGGTGATGAACCAGGTCGCGCCGAATCCCCACTTGGGGCCCATGCTCTCCCAGAAGAGGGGCGTGACGAACATGCCGTTGAGGCCGTAGGCGACGAGGGACACCGGCAGCAGGCCGAGGACCAGTCCCACGGGCGCGTCGAGCGCCATCCACAGGACGTCCCGCCAGGTGGCGGGGTCGGACAGCAGCCGGCGGCAGTGGGCGACGGTGCCCGCGGTGTCGTAGGCGCCGTCGACGGTGCTCCGCCGGTAGGGGGTGTCGATGCCCTCGCCCGTCCACTCCTTCGCGGTGCGCCGGTGGAAGTTGGCGAGGCCGCGCACGGCGGTCATGACGACCGGCAGGATGAGGAACCCTATGCCGAGGGCCATGGTGGCGAAGGTGGTGACCGTGAGGGTCAGCAGGACGACGCTCCCGGCCTGGGAGAGGACGGCGACCAGCAGTCCTCGTACGCACCAGTGCAGGCGTTCGGCGAGACCGCGTAACCTCGGCGACCGCGCGGTCTCCGCTTTCTTCAACTGCCCCTACCTCCTCAGGCCTTGCGGCCGCCCGCGTCGATCTTAAGGATCGCACGCCGTGGCCGGCCGGGCAGTGGAGATCTTCCCCGGCAGGGGGTGGAGATTCCTCCACCCCACTTGTGGGAGAACACCCATCGGCCCGCACCCCCGACCCTCCATAACGTGGTCACCGTGATCGCGACCCCCATCGCGACAGGTTCAGGGAGTGTGAATGAACACCACCATCGCTGTAGACGACACGGTACGGCTCGACGCCGTCCACAAGGTGTACGGGCAGGGCGCCAACGCGGTGACCGCGCTCAACGGCGTCAGCCTGAGTTTTCAGCGTGGCAGCTTCACCGCCGTGATGGGTCCTTCGGGCTCCGGAAAGAGCACCTTCCTGCACTGCGCGGCGGGTCTCGACCGGCCGACCTCGGGCACCGTCCTGCTGGACGGCGACGACCTCGGCGACTACGACGAGACGACGCTGGCGAAGATGCGGCGCGAGCGCATCGGCTTCATCTTCCAGGCCTTCAACCTGCTGCCCGCGCTGTCCGTGGTGCAGAACGTCACCCTGCCGCTGAAGCTGGCGGGGCGGCGTCCCGACCGCAAGCGGGTGGCGGAGATCATCGAGCGGGTGGGGCTCGGCAACCGTGCGAACAACCGGCCCGCCCAGCTCTCCGGCGGCCAGCAGCAGCGGGTCGCGATCGCCCGCGCCCTGGTGACCGAGCCCGCGGTGGTCTTCGCCGACGAGCCGACCGGCGCGCTCGACACCCGGACCGCCCGTGAAGTGCTGCTGCTGATGCAGGAGTCCGTACGGGCGCTGCGGCAGACCATCGTCATGGTGACGCACGACCCGGTGGCCGCCTCCTACGCGGACCGCGTGGTCTTCCTCGCCGACGGCCGGTTCGTCGGGGACTTCTACAACCCGACGGCCGAGGCGGTCGCCGAGCGCATGACCCGGCTGGGCGCGTGGGCCGACGAGACGCCCGCGGCGCAGCACGTCCGGCAGTCCGCCGCGGCCGGAGGCACGTACTGATGTTGTCCCTGGCCCTGAGTACGCTGCGGTTCCGCCTGGGCGGATTCGTGGCCACCTTCATCGCCATGTTCTTCGGCGCGGCCCTCATCATGGCCTGCGGCGGACTCATGGAGAGCGGCGTCCGCGACGCGGTCCCCGCCCAACGGCTCGCCGCGGCGCCCATCGTGGTGGCGGGCGACCAGGAGTACGACGGTTCCCAGCTCGGCGAGCGGGTGCGGCTCGGCGCGGCGCAGGTGCGCACGGTCCAGGGCGTGCCCGGGGTGGAGCGGGCGGTCGCCGACGTCTCCTTCCCCGTGGCCGTCGTCCGCGACGGCCGTCCGGTCACCTCCGTGCCGGACGCCAACGCCACCGAGCACCGCCCGCTGGGCCACGGCTGGAGCACCGCGCAGCTCGCCCCCTACACCCTCACCGCAGGAGCCCGGCCGGGCGCGGCGGGCGACGTGGTGCTGGACACCGGCCTCGCCGACCGGGCCGGTGCCGAGGTGGGCGACCGGGTGCGGATCGTCGCCGACGGCAGCGCCCGGGAGTACCGGCTGACCGGCATCGTCGAGCAGTCGGGCGGGCGTACGGCGTCCCAGCCCGCGGTGTTCTTCAGCGACGCGCAGGCCACCACGCTGCGCGGCGACGACACCGTGGACGCGATCGGGGTGCTGCCCGAGGCCGGTGCGAACACCACCGAGCTGCGCGACCGGATCGACGAGGCGCTGGACGGCACCGCCGTGACGCTGACCGGTGACACCCGCGGCATGGCGGAGTTCCCGCAGGCCGCCGCGAGCCAGGACAACCTCGTCATGCTCTCCGCGATCTTCGGCGGCTGGGCCGTCCTGGTCGCCATGTTCGGCGCGTCCTCGACGCTGGGCCTGACCGTGCGCCAGCGGCAGCGCGAGATGGCGCTGCTCAAGGCGATCGGCACCACCCCGGCGCAGCTGCGCCGCATGATCCTCAGCGAGACGCTGGTGGTCTCGGTCCTGGCCTCGGTGCTCGGCTGCCTGCCGGGCTCGCTGCTCAGCGGCCTGCTCTTCGACAAGCTGGTCGACGCCGGGATCATCTCGGGCGCCGTCGAGTTCCGGCAGGGCCTGGTGCCCGCGGCCGTCGCCGTGGCGGCCTCGCTGCTGGCGGCGGTCGGTGCCGCGTACATCACCGCCCGCAAGATCGCCGAGACCCGGGCCACGGACGCCCTGGCGAGCGCCGCGACCGAGGGGCACTGGCTGACCAGGACCCGGCTCGTGCTGTCGGCGCTCTTCCTGATCGGCGGCGTGGCCATGGCCGTGATGACCGTGACGATGATGACCGGCGACCTGACGGCCAGTACGGCGGGCCCCGCCTGCATCATGTGGGCCATCGGCCTGGCGCTGCTCGCCCCCGGCTTCACCAAGGCGATCGTGTGGCTGCTCCAGGGCCCGCTGCGGGCGCTGACCGGTCTCACGGGGTACATGGCGGTGCTCAACGCCCGCGCCAACACCGTGCGGCTGGCCTCCACGATCACCCCGATCATCCTGCTGACCGGCGTCGCCACCGGCACCCTGTACATGCAGCAGATCGAGGACGCCTCCAACCGGGCCGCGCGCAACGGAGTGCTGCGCACGGACGACGTGCTGACCGCGGAGGCCGGCGGGTTCGCCCCCGGCACGCTGGAGCGGGTGCGCAAGGTGCCGGGGGTCGACGCGGCCTCCTCGTACGTGACCAGCACCGGCTTCGTGCAGAGCCCCGACGACGCCGACCAGACGAGCGACGGATGGCCGCTGCAGGGCGTCGACAACGCGCGGAACCTGACGGTGGAGGCCACCGCCGGATCGCTGGCCGCCCTGCGCGGCAACAGCGTCGCGCTGCCCGTCGAGCGGGCCGAGGCGCTGGGCCGCGAGGTCGGGCAGAGCGTCACCCTCAGGCTCGGGGACGGCACGCCGGTCACGGTGAAGGTCGTGGCCACCTACGAGCCGCAGGACGAGACGACGGCGCTGCTGCTGCCCGCCCCGCTGCTGGCGGCGCACACCACCGACGGGGTCGCCGGGCAGATCCTGGTGCACCACGCCGAGGGCAGCGACTCCGCGAAGGTGACCGCGGCGGTGGCCGCGCTGGTCGCGGACCAGCCGGGGGTCGAGGTGTCCGACAGCGGCGCGCTGACCGCCGGGCGCACCGGGGGCCAGCAGCAGCTGGCCACCATCAACTACCTGGTGGTGGGGCTGATCGTCGGGTACACCGCGATCTCCGTGATCAACACCCTGATCGCGGCGACCGGACGCCGCCGCAGGGAGTTCGGGCTCCAGCAGCTCACCGGCTTCACCAGGAAGCAGGTGATGGCGATGATGGGCCTGGAGAGCGTGCTCGTCTCGATCGTCGGGGTGTTCCTCGGGACGGTCGCCGCGACCATCACCTTCTTCCCCTACAGCCTCGCCAAGCTGGACGAGCTGGTGCCGTCCGTGCCGGTGTGGATCTACCTGACGGTCGTGGCGAGCGCCGTGGTGATCACCGCGGTCGCGACGCTGCTGCCGACCTGGCGGGCCACGAAGTCGCGGCCGGTGGAGGCGGCAACGGCCGCCGTGTGACGGCGGGCGCCGCGCCCGCCCCTGGACCGGATGCCCCGAATCCCCCGTGGGGTGTCCGCGGGTCCCACCGCCCGAAAGGGCGGTGGGACCCTTCTTCGTTCTCCCGTGCGGTCCCCCGGGCCCCCCTAGGCACCCCAGCTAGGGGTTGGCCGGGGACGGGCCCGTCGTCAGGCTGGTCGGGGCGGGCGCACCCGGTCCCGCTCCGGTACTCCGACCATGTGTGAGGGGCCTGAAGGTGACGAACGGCGTACAGCGGAAGAGCGCGTGGATACAGCGTTTCCACCCGTCCGAGGAGGCCGGCGTACGGCTCGTCTGCTTCCCGCACGCGGGCGGCGCCGCGACCTACTTCCACCCCGTGTCGGCGGCCCTGAGCCCGGACATCGAGGTGCTGGCCGTCCAGTACCCGGGGCGCCAGGAGCGCAGGACCGAGCCGGTGGTGCGCTCCGTCGAGGAGCTGGCGCGGCAGGCCACCGAGGCGATCCGGCCCTGGGCCGCCGACCGTCCGCTGGCCTTCTTCGGCCACAGCATGGGCGCGCTGGTCGCCGCGGAGGCCGCGCGGAACCTGGCGGCGGAGGGCGCCCCGCCGCTCACCGTCATCGTCTCCGGTCGGCGCGCGCCGACCACCTTCCGCGACGAGGACGTGCACCGGCGCGACGACGCGGGCATCGTCGCCGAGATGGCCAGGCTCGGCGGCAGCGACACCCGGATCTTCGACGACCCCGAGATGCGGACCCTGCTGCTGCCGGTGATCCGCGCCGACTACGAGGCCGTGGAGACCTACCGCCACCGCCCCGGCCCGCCCCTGCCCTGCCCGCTGCTCGCCGTCCTCGGCGACGACGACCCGGTGGCGAGCGTCGAGGAGGCCCGGGGCTGGGCCGCCCACACCTCGGCCGACTTCCGGCTGAAGACGTTCCCCGGCGGGCACTTCTACCTGAACGACCACGCGGCGGCGGTCATCGCGACGGTGCGCGACCACGTGCTGTCGCTGTCCCTCACCGGCTGAGTCCGCCACCGGCCGACGCCGCTGTCGGTGGCGGGTGACAGCATCGGACGCATGACGGACACCACGGCGACGGACGCCACCGCGACGGACGTCGGCGCGACGGGCACCACGGCATTCGACTGGCGGCCCTTCCTGCTCGAATGGAGCGGGGAGTGGGCGGACTCCCTGCCCGACGACGGGACGCGGAGCGCGGACGACGAGGCCGCGCGGCAGGCGCGGTGGCTGGGGTTCCCGCCCGCGTCCGACGAGCGGATCGCGGCCATGGAGGAGCGCCTGGGGCGGCGGATGCCTCCGTCGTACCGGGCGTTCCTCAAGGTCAGCGACGGGTGGCGGCACGCGGGCGGCTTCGTGTGGCTGCTGGCGGGCGCGGCGGACGCCCGCTGGCACGACGACGCGTCGGGGCTCGCGGAGCTGTTCGAAGCGGAGCTGGACGAGGACTCCGGGCCCGAGGAGCGGCTGGAGGTGGACATCTGGCGGCGCGGCCTCCAGCTCGACGTGGCGTCCGACGTCACCCATGTGCTCATGGACCCCGATGACGTGGCCGGGGACGGCGAGTGGGCCGTCTACACGTGGGCGAGCTGGCGGGGCACGCCGCCGGAGCGGCACGCGAACTTCCTGGAGTTCATGCGGGACATGCGCCGGGAGTTCCAGCGCCTGCGGGAGCGCCGGGGCGACGGCTAGGCGACGGCGGTCCCGGGCGGGCGGTGCGCGTCAGGGCGTGGCCGTGGAGACCACGTACACCGTGGGGCTCGCGGGGTCGGTGAGGTCGACGGTGATGTCCAGGGTCGGGCGCGGGTCGGGGTTGTGCCGGATGGTCCCGGCCCAGTGGCGGTCGGGGCCGAACCGCCAGCCGACCGTGTCGGCGTCCTGCCGGGTGACGGCGACCTCGCCCGTCCCCAGGGCGGGGCGGCCGGTGCCGACGGCCGTCAGGAAGTTGTCGAGGCCCACCGATGTGGTCCTGAACTGCACGAACAGACGACTGACCTTCCAGTTGCTCGTCTCGTAGTACTGGACCTCGCTGGACCTCGGCGGGATCGGCATCTCGTAGATCCGCCGCTTCATCTTGGAGGGCCAGCCCTCCTGAAGGCCCGTGCCGGAGGACTCGGCCTCCTTGTCGCGGCCGCTGCGGCGGCTCTGCTCGGCCGAGATCACCAGGTAGCCGGCGGGAACGCCGACGAGCAGCACGATGATGACCGCCGTGATCCAGCGGCGGCGGATCATGTGGCGGCGGTCCTCCGGGGGCCGCGCGCCGTCGCCGCCGGGCGGGGGCGTCTGGCGCGGGACGGACGAGGGCCGGTCGGCTGCGGTCATGAGGTGGTTCCTGGTTCCTGTGTTTCCACCAGCTGGTGCCGGTGCTTCTACGAGCTGGTACCGGTGTTCCGGGTGGTGCTCCTGATGCTCCGGGTGGCCTGTTCGTACGCCTGGGCGTACCGCTCGTACCGCTCCACCCTGCGCCGGTTGGCGCGGCGGAAGCGGCGGGCGATCAGCCGGGCGAGGTCGGCGGCGCCGACCATGCCGGCCTCGGGGCCGAGCTGCGCCTTGGCGATGCGGGCCTCGGGGCGGTAGCCGCGCCCGGTGAGGTGGCGGCGGAAGGCGTCGCGGGCGGGGCCGATGAGGAGGTCGTCGGCCGCGCTGACGCCGCCGCCGATGACGAAGCAGGACGGGTCGAGGGCGGCGGCGAGGTTGGCGATGCCCACGCCGAGCCACTGGCCGATGTCCTGGAGCAGTTCGACGCACATGGCGTCGCCCTCGCGGGCCAGCTCGGTGATGAGCGGGCCGGTGATGTCGGGGACGTTGCCCTTGACGCGCTCGATGATGTCGTACGCGACCGGGGAGTCGGCCGCGGCCAGCTCGCGGGCCTCGCGGACCAGCGCGTTGCCCGAGCTGTACTGCTCCCAGCAGCCGCGGTTGCCGCAGGGGCAGCGGTGGCCGCCGGGGACGACCTGCATGTGGCCGAACTCGCCCGCGACGCCGTACTTGCCGCGCTTGACCCGGCCGTCCTCCAGGATGGCGCCGCCGATGCCGGTGCCGAGGGTGATCATCACGAGGTGGTCCTCGCCCCGGCCCGCGCCGAAGCGCCACTCCGCCCAGGCGGCGGTGTTGGCGTCGTTGTCGACCATGACGGGGACCGCGAGGCGGGCCTGGAGGTTGTCGCGCAGCGGCTCGTTGCGCCAGGCGAGGTGCGGGGCGAAGAGGACGTTGGCGCGGTCGGCGTCGACCCAGCCCGCGGCGCCGATGCCGACCGCGTGGACGTCGTGGCGGTCGGAGAGGTCGAGGACCAGCTCGGTGATGGTGTCCTCGACGACCTTGGCGCTCTTGGACTTGTCCGGCGTCTCGGTCTTGATCTTTTCGAGGATGTTGCCGTCCGCGTCGACGACGCCCGCCATGACCTTGGTGCCGCCGATGTCGATGCCGACGGTGGGGACGCGGGGGGCGGTGAGGTGGGAGCGGCGCTCCCGGGTGCCGACGGTCCGCAGGACGGTGGCGCGGGCGGAGCCACTGTGGGTCAGGTCGCGGTACGTGCTCATCGTCCCTGCGGGGGTGTCGGGAGGTCGGGGGGCGGCCCCGCCCCGACGGTGGACGGCGCCCACCGGCCCCGATTCTGCCATCCGGCGGGGCGGGCGTCCCTGCGGGGCGGGGCGGGCGGGCGCGGGCCGGACGCCACACTTCGCAAAAGAAATTTGGCAAAAATACTTTTGCAGAGTGCCGGGAGCCACCTACCCTCCACCCCATGGACACCGAAACGGACCCCGAAAAGGACCCCGGCCCGGCCCCCGGGAACGGCGAAGGGCAGCGCGTGCTCGACCCCGAGCACGACGCGGCCGCGCTCAAGGCCCTCACCCACCCCCTGCGCATCCGGCTCCTGGGCATGCTGCGGCAGGACGGCCCGGCGACGGCGAGCGAGCTGGCGGTACGGGCCGGTGAGTCGTCCGCGTCCACCAGCTACCACCTGCGGGTCCTCGCCAAGCACGGCTTCGTGGCCGACGCCGAGCACCGCGACGGGCGCGAGCGCCGCTGGAAGCCGGTGCACGCGGTCACCTCGTGGAGCAACCGGGCGATGGAGGCGTCGGCGGGCACCCGGGAGTACGTCTGCGTGACGCGCAGGGCCCAGCTCGACCACCTGGCGGCGTCGCTCGGGCGGCACGAGGCGGACCTGGCGGAAGGGCGGCTCGGCCCGGAGTGGGTGGAGCCCTCGGGCATCACCGACCTGCTGCCGCGCCTGACGCCCGAATCGCTGAGCGAGCTGTGGGACGTCCTGGGCGACAAGGTGCGGGAGCTGACCGCGCGCGACGCCGACGACGAGCGGGCGGTGCAGGTGGTGCTCCTGGCGGCGGGCCTGCCGCTGGCGCCGCGCGCGGCGGACGGCGGCGAGGCCCCGGGCGGTGGCGGGTGAGCGCCGGGACGCACACGGGCGCAGGGCTCGACGAGCGCGGCGCGCGGCGGCGGTACGTCGCCGTCAGCGCGCTCTTCTGGCTGCCGATCGGGCTGACCATCGCGCCCATGGTGCTGCTCTTCACCGAGCGCGGCATGGCCCTCGCCGCCGTCACCGGCTTCTTCGCGGCGCACTCCCTCACCGCCGCCGTGCTGGAGCTGCCCACCGGCGGGCTCTCCGACGTACTCGGACGGCGGGCCGTCCTCGCCGCCGCCGGGCTGCTGAACCTCGGCGCGCTCGTCCTGCTCGGCCTGGGCACGACGGCCTGGCCGCTCGCGCTCGGGATGGCCCTCATGGGCGCGGGCCGCGCCCTGTCCAGCGGACCGGCCGAAGCCTGGTACGTCGATACGGTCCAGGCCGCGGCGGGCCCCGAAGCCGACCTGCGCACCGGGCTGGCCAAGGGAGGCGTCGCGACGTCCGCGGCGCTCGCCGCCGGAACGCTCCTCGGCGGCGGCCTGCCCTGGCTGCTGGGGCTCGGCCCCGACCTCGGCGCCCGGCTGGGCGACGCGACGGGCGGGCTGGTGCTGCCGCTCTCCGTGCCGCCGCTGCTGGGGGCGGCGGTGGAGGTGGCGTACGTGGTGTGCGTCCTGGTGGCCCTGCCCGAGCCGCCCAGGCCCCCGGCGACGCTGCGCGCCGTGCTCCGCGACGTACCGGTCACCGTCAGGGACGGGGTGCGGCTGGCGGGACGCGACGGGCTGGTGCGCCGGGTGGTGCTCAGCGCGGGGGCGGCCGGGGGCGCGCTGGCCACGGTGGAGCTGCTGACCCCGGGGCGGGCCGCGGGGCTGACCGGCGCGGCGGAGTCGGGGGCGGTGCTCTTCGCCGCGCTCGCCTGCGCGGGCTTCGTGTGCTCGGCGCTCGGCAACCAGCTCGCTCCGCTGACGGCACGCCTCGCGGGCGGGAGCGGGGCCGGTGTGCTGGCGGGACTGGGCACGGCGGCGGGCGGACTGCTGGTGCTCGGGGTGACGGCGGCGTTCGACGAGGGCCGGGGCGCGGGGGCGGCCGGGGCGCTCGCGGTGGCCGGCTTCTGTCTGGTGTACCTGGGGCTCGGGGCGGCGGGGCCCAACGAGAACGAGGTGCTGCACCGGAGGGTGGCGAGCGGGAACCGGGCGACGGCCCTGTCGGTGCAGTCGCTGGCGCTTCAGCTCGTGGGCGCGGTGGTGGGGCTGGTGATCGGTCGCCTGCCGGGCGGGGCGGCGCCGTGGCTGGTGGGGGGTGCGGTGCTCTTGGCGGGGGCGGGGCTGTGGGCGCGGCCGGAGCGGAGCGGTGCGCGATCCCCCGACGTGACTCACCCGCGGGCCGGCGGGGGCTGATCGCGCAGTTCCCCGCGCCCCGTCAGGGGCGCGGGGAACTGCGCGAGAGTGGGGCACACGCCGCACCGGCCCACCCACCCCGAGCGGGCACCCCGCAAGGAGCCCCCCGCCCCCCCTACCCCTCGCCCCGCTCCAGCTCGTGCCGCAGGTCCTCCAGCTCGCTGCCCCCGGCCATCTGCCGCGTCAGCTCGTCCAGCGTCACGGACCCCTTCGTGTGGCTGTCCTGCATCGCCCCGCGCTTCAGCAGCACGAACCGGTCCCCGACCAGGTACGCGTGGTGCGGGTTGTGCGTGATCAGGACCACGCCGAGCCCCTCGTCGCGGGCGGCGGCGACGTACTTCAGGACGACGCCCGACTGCTTCACGCCGAGCGCCGCGGTCGGCTCGTCCAGCACCAGCACCTTCGCCCCGAAGTGCACGGCGCGCGCGATGGCCACGCACTGCCGCTCGCCGCCCGACAGCGTGCCGATCGGCTGGTCGACGTCGCGCAGGTCGATGCCCATCCGCAGCAGCGAGGCCCGCGTGGTGCGGCGCATCAGCTCGACGTCGAGGCGCTTGAAGGGCCCCGCCCCCTTCGTCGGCTCGGAGCCGAGGAAGAAGTTCCGCCAGACCGGCATGAGCGGTACGACCGCCAGGTCCTGGTAGACCGTGGCGATGCCCCGGTCCAGCGCGTCGCGCGGGTTGACCAGCTTCGTCTCCTCGCCGTCGATGCGGAACGTGCCCGCGTCGTGCTGGTGCAGACCGGCGATGATCTTGATGAGCGTGGACTTGCCCGCGCCGTTGTCGCCCAGGACACAGGTGATCTCGCCCGCGTGGACCTCCAGGGAGACGTCCTGGAGGGCCTTGATGTTGCCGTAGTACTTGCTGACGGCGTCCAGCTCGACGAGCGGGGCGGCGACCGCGTCGGCGGCAGCGGCGGTGCTGGCGGTCTCGGTCATTTCGTCGCCTCCGCGCGCTTGCGCACCCACGCGTTCAACAGGGTCGCCAGGAGCAGCATCGCCCCCAGGAAGAACTTGAACCAGTCCGGGTTCCACTCGGCGTACACGATGCCCTTGCTGGTCATGCCGAAGATGAACGCACCGACCGCCGAGCCGATCGCGGAGCCGTAGCCGCCGGTGATCAGACAGCCGCCGATGACCGCCGCGATGATGTACGTCAGCTCGTTGCCGACGCCCTCGCCCGACTGCACCACGTCGAAGGAGAAGAGCAGGTGCTGGCCCGAGACCCAGGCGGCGAAGGCGACGCCCATGTACAGGCCGATCTTGGTCTTGAGGACCGGGACGCCGACCGCCCGCGCCGCGTCCGCGTTCCCGCCGACCGCGAAGATCCAGTTGCCGAAGCGGGTGCGCAGCAGGATCCAGGTGGCGAGCGCCACCAGGCCGAACCACCACAGGATGGTGACCTTGAGGTCGACGCCGCCGACGGTCCACTGCGAGGCGAAGACCTTCTGCGCGGCGGGAAAGCCCTCCATGTCGGCGATCGACTTGGTGGAGACCGTGCCGCTGACCAGCTTGGTGAAGCCGAGGTTCAGGCCGGTCAGCATCAGGAACGTGCCGAGCGTGATGATGAAGCTGGGGAGTTTCGTACGGGTCAGCATGAAGCCGTTGAAGACCCCGACCAGCAGGGTGACCAGCAGGGACACGAAGATCCCCACCCAGACGTTCGCGGTCATCTGGTAGCTGAACATCGAGGAGATCAGCGCCGACGAGGTCACCAGGACGCCCGCCGACAGGTCGAACTCGCCGCCGATCATCAGCAGCGCGACCGGCGCCGCCATGATGCCGAGCGTGGACGCCGCGTACAGCACCGTGCCCAGGCTGGACGCCTGGAGGAAGCTGTCGGCGGCGATCGCGAAGAAGAGGAAGACCGCCGCGGCGCCGACCACGGAGCCCAGCTCGGGGCGGCCCAGCAGCTTGCGCAGCGGTGAGGTGTGGAGCAGCCGCTCGTCCACCGCGGTGTCGGTCGCTGTCATCGGGTACCCCGCTTCGTGTACTCCTCCAGGGCCGCGGCGTCCTTGCCGGTGATGATCTGCGGTCCGGTGAGGACGGGCAGGCCGCCGCCGAGCACGTCGGCGTTGTACCGGTAGAGCCAGAGCAGGTCGACCGCCTCGTACCCCTGGAGGTACGGCTGCTGGTCGACGGCGAAGCCGAGCGTGCCGGCCTTGAGCGCGCCCGCGACCTTGGCGTTCAGGTCGAAGGTGTCGACCTCCGCCTTGCTGCCCGCGGTCTTCTTCGCCTTGACGGCGGCGTCCGCGAAGGGCGCGCCGAGCGTGACGACGGCGTCGATGGCCTTGTCGGACTGGAGCTTGGCCTCGATGGACGCCTGCACCTCGGGCATGTTGGTGCCGGTGACGTAGAGGTTCTCCAGCGTGCCATCGAAGGTCTTCTTGGTGCCCGCGCAGCGCTGCTCGTGGCCGACGTTGCCCTGCTCGTGCAGGACGCAGACGGCCTTCTTCTTGCCGCGCGCGTTCAGCTCGGTGCCGACGGCCTCGCCCGCGATGGTCTCGTCCTGGCCGATGTGGCTGAGCGCGCCGAACGCCTTGGACTGCTCGGAGCCGGAGTTCACGGTGATCACCGGGATGCCCGCCTTGACGGCCTTGGCGACCGCGGCCTTCATGGCGTCGGGCTTGGCGAGGGTGACGATCAGCCCGTCTACCTTCTTGTCGATGTACGACTCGACGAGCTGGGCCTGCTCCTTGCCCTCGGCGCTGTGCGCGTAGAGGAAGTTGATGTTGTCCTTGACCGCGGCCTGCTTGGCGCCGTTCTGGACGATGTCCCAGAAGGTGTCGCCGTCGCCCGAGTGGGTGACCATGGCGATGGTCCACTTGGGCGTGTTCACCGCGGCCCTGCCCTCGGCCGCTGCCGCCTTCCGCGCGTCCTCGGCGCGCTTGCCCCCCGTGCTGCTGCATCCGACGAGGGACGCTCCGAGCACTGCCGCCAGCACGACGCCGATCGCGCGTACCCCTGTCCGAACCCTTGCCACGACGCCGTGCCCTTCTTGCTGCCTGTTTCGCTGTCTGTTTCGCTGTCCGTCATTTCGGTGCCGCCCAAGTATCGGTCATGGCGGATCTCACGACGGTCATCGGGTACCGCGCGCGGTGTACTTCTCCAGGGCGGGTACGTCTTTCGCGGTGACGATCGCGGGTCCGGTCAGGACCGGTTTGCCGCCTCCCAGGACATTTCCATTGGTTTTGTTGAGCCAGATCTCGTCGACCGCGAGATAGCCCTGGAGATAGGGCTGCTGGTCGACGGCGAAGCCGACTTCTTCCGCCTTCAGCCGCTTGACGACCTCCGCGTTGAGGTCGAAGGTGTCGATCTCCGCCTTGCTGCCCGCGTCCTGCCTGGCCTTGACCGATGCGGCGGCGAAGGGGGCGCCGAGCGTGACGATCGCGTCGACGTCCTCGGCGCTCTGGAGTTTCGCGGTGATGGAGGAGGTCGCGGCGGGCATATTGGTGCCCTCGACGTTGAGGTTCTCGACGGTGCCCCGGAATGTCTTCTTCACTCCGGCGCAGCGCTCTTCGAGCGAGACATTGCCCTGCTCGTGAATGACGCAGACCGCTTTCTTCCTGCCGCGCGTGTTGAGCTCGGTGCCGACGGCCTCGCCCGCTATCGCCTCGTCCTGCCCTATGTGGCCGAGCGCGCCGGTCGAGGTGGAGAACTGCGCGCCCGAGTTGATGGTGACGACGGGGATCCCGGCGGCCACCGCCTTCTTCACCGCGGCCGTGACCGCCTGGGGCTTGGCGAGGGTGACGATCAGCCCGTCGACCTTCTTGTCGACGGCGGCGAGGATCAGCTGGGCCTGCTCCTTGCCCTCCTTGTTCGCGGAGTACAGCAGCTCGGCGTTGTCCTTGGCCGCGGCCTGCTTCGCGCCGCTCTGGACGATGTCCCAGAAGGTGTCGCCCTCGCCGGAGTGCGTCACCATGGCGATCTTCAGGCGCGGGGTGGTGACGCCCCTGCCGTTCGCCGCGCCGTTCGCCCCGCCGCTCGCGGTCCCGTCCTCGGAGTCCTTGCCGCCGGAGTCGCTGCATCCGGCGGCGGTGAGGGCGAGCGCGCAGACGGCGAGCAGGACCGTGGCGGTGCGGGTGGCGGTACGGGTGCGGGTGGTGGCGCGGGTGCGGTGACGCGTACGCATGACTGGTCCGCCTTGTCTCCCCGGCCGCCCGGTTGCGGCTGGGGGAGTTCTAGCGGCGGGCGCACGCACCGTCAACCACTTTGTCCGAACATTCTTACGGCCGTACGGCGGCGTCCTACGGCCGTACGAGGAGCTGGAACTCGAAGGAGTAGCGCGACGCGCGGTAGACGTGGGTGCCGAGCTCCACCGCGCGCCCCTTGTCGTCGAAGGTGGTCCGCTCCATGGTGAGCAGCGGCGCGCCCGCGTCCTCGCCGAGGCGCCCCGCCTCCGCGGGCTCCGCCGCGCGGGCCCCGACCGACTGGCGGGCGCTGTGCAGGGTGATCCCCGCGGCCCGCATGAGGCGGTAGAGGCCGGTGGCCTCCAGCCGCTCGGCGTCGAGTGCGAGCAGCCCGAGCGGGAGGTGGTTGCGCAGGTGGGCGAGCGGTTCGCCGCCCGCGTACCGCAGCCGCTCGACGAGCTGGACGTCCTCGCCCTCCAAGACGCCGAGCGCGGCGGCGACCCCGGTGGTCGCCGGTTCGACGGCGATGCGCAGCACGCGGGTCCCTGGGCGCTGGCCCGCCGCCTCCAGGTCGTCGTAGAGGCTGCTCAGTTCGAGCGGGCGCCTGATCGTGCTGTGCACGACCTGGGTGCCGACGCCCCTGCGGCGCACCAGCAGTCCCTTGTCGACCAGGGACTGGATGGCCTGGCGGACGGTGGGGCGGGAGAGGCCGAGGCGGGCGGCCAGCTCGATCTCGTTGCCGAGCAGGCTGCCGGGCGCGAGGGTGCCCGCCCCGATGGCCTCCTCCAGTTGCCTGGCCAGCTGGTAGTAGAGCGGGACCGGACTGGCGCGGTCCACGCTGAGCCCGAGCTGGGGGGCCGTTCCTTCTCTGGGCACTTTGGGCACGGGGCGAGGGTAGTCCGATTGTCCGGACAAAGCCATGGCCCGTCGAGGCGCGGACACATTTGTCAGGACAAATGCTTGACAGTGTGCGGGGCCGCCGTCACCTTGAGGGCCATGCGCATCGGACTGGTGGGAACGGGACGCATCGGCACCTTCCACACGGCGGTGCTCGCCCGTCATCCCGGCGTGACCTCGCTCGTGGTCGCCGACGCGGACCCGGCGCGAGCGGCGGAGGCGGCGGAGGCGGCGCGGCGGGCGGGGGCGGCGCACCGGACGGGGCCGTCCGTCGAGGCGGCCCGCTCGGTGGACGAGCTGTTCGCCTCGGGCCCCGACGCGGTGGTGATCGCGTCCGCGACCTCCGCGCACGCCGAGCTGATCGGCAGGACGGCGCGGGCCGGGCTGCCCGCGTTCTGCGAGAAGCCCGTCGCGCTGGACCTGGCGGGGACGCGGGCCGCTCTCGCGGCGACCGCCGCCGCCGGGACCGCGCTCCAGCTCGGCTTCATGCGGCGCTTCGACGCCGGGTACACCGCCGCGCGCGACGCGGTGCGCACGGGCCTGCTCGGACGGCTGCACACCGTACGGGCCGTGACCTCCGACCCGGCGCCGCCGCCCGTCGGGTACCTGCCGCTCTCCGGCGGCCTCTACCGGGACTGCCTCGTCCACGACTTCGACGCGCTGCGCTGGGTGACCGGGCGCGAGGTGGTGGAGGTGTACGCGACCGGTTCGGACGCGGGTCCCCCGATGTTCCGCGAGGCCGGGGACGTGTCCACGGCGGCGGCCGTGCTCACGCTGGACGACGGGACGCTCGCGACGGCGACGGCCACCCGCCGCAACGGCGCGGGGTACGACGTGCGCATGGAACTGGCCGGGGAGAAGGACCAGTGGGTGGTCGGGCTCGACGGCCGGACGCCGCTGACCTCGGCCGAGCCCGTCGGCCCTCCCCCGCCGGCCGACCCCTGGCCCGGTTTCCTGGAGCGCTTCGGCCCCGCGTACGAGGCGGAACTGGACGCGTTCGTGGCACTGGCCCGCGACGGGGGCGGCGGCGGGGCGGTCAATCCGTGCGACGGGTACGAGGCGCTGGCCGCGCTGCGGATCGCCGAGGCGTGCGAGCGCTCGCGCCGCGAGCACCGCCCCGTGCGGCTCGACGAGGTGCCGGGGGCGGGCGACGGGGCCGCCCCGTGACCCGCGCCCGCCCCCGGTTCACCACTTCACGGGCAGCGCCTCGGGCCCCCGGATCAGCAGCCCGGTCCGCCAGGTCAGCGCCGCGGGGTGGGCGTCGAGCGCCAGGTCGGGGCAGCGTTCGAGCAGGGCGCGGATCGCGACGCGGGCCTCCAGGCGGGCCAGCGGGGCGCCCAGGCAGAAGTGGATGCCGTGGCCGAAGGCGACGTGGCCGCGGGTGTCGCGGCGGACGTCGAAGCGGTTCGGGTCCGCGTACCGCGCGGGGTCGCGGTTGGCGTCGGCCAGGGCCACCAGCACCAGCTCGCCGCCGCCCGGCACCACCGTGCCGCCGATGTCGACCGGGTCGACGGTGAAGCGGTACGTCGGGGTCTCGACGGGACCGTCGTAACGCAGCATCTCCTCCACCGCGTTGTCGATGAGGCCGTCGAAGTCGGCGCGCAGCGCGGCGAGCTGGTCGGGGTTCGTGAGCAGGGCCAGCACGCCGTTGGAGATCAGGTTGACGGTGGTCTCGTGTCCGGCGATGAGCAGCAGCCAGGCCATGCCGAGCAGTTCGTCGGGCGAGAGGCGGTCGCCCTCCTCGTCGGCGGTGTGGATCAGCGCGCTCATCAGGTCCTCGCCCGGCCGCTCCCGCTTGTCCGCGACGAGCCGGGTGAGGTATGCGCGCATGGCCTGCGCGGCCGCCGCGCGCTCCTCGGGGTTCGTCGCGGAGAGCGCGGCGCCCGACCAGTGCCGGAACTCCTCGCGGTCCAGGCCCGGCACGCCGAGGAGTTCGCAGATGACGCCGATCGGCAGCGGGAAGGAGAGCGCGTCCACCAGGTCGGCCGAGCGCCCCGGCTCCTTGAGCATCGCGTCCAGCAGCGCCCCGGTCATCTCCGTGACGCGCGGGGCGAGCCGGTCGACGCGGCGCGGGGTGAACTCGCGGGTGACGAGCTTGCGCAGCCGGGTGTGCACGGGCGCGTCGGACATCAGCATGGTCGTGCCCGCGGATATCTGCCGGGCCCCGGAGTCGGGCGACGCGCTGCTCCACGCCTTGGAGAAGCGCGGGTCGGCGAGCACGGCGCGCCCCTCCTCGTACCCGACGACGAGCCAGGCGGTCATGCCTTCCGGCATGCGCACGCGGTGCACGGGACCGCGGGAGCGCAAGTCCGCGTAGACGGGGTAGGGGTCACGGACGAAGTCGTGGCCGAGGGCGGTGAGGTCGATGACGCCGTCAGTGCTCAACGAGTGTCCCTCCACGGAGAGTTCAGGGCGGTCATGATCATGACCAGCGTACGTCGCCCCGCCCGCCCCGGCCCAGAGCCGGGCACGGGCTCTTACACCCCCGTGCCCGTCTCCTCGTCGAGGAGGCCCGCGTCGTGCACCAACAGGGCGATCTGGACGCGGTTGTTGAGGTCGAGCTTGGCCAGCACGCGCGAGACGTGGGTCTTGACCGTGGGCAGGCTCATGAACAGCGTCGCCGCGATCTCCGCGTTGGACCGGCCGCGCCCCACCGCGACGGCGACCTCGCGCTCGCGCTCGGCGAGCAGGGCGAGCCGCTGCCGCGCGGTGCGGCGGCGCGGGTCGGCGGACGCCTCGGCGACGTGTGCCATCAGCTGCCGGGTGACCGTGGGCGAGAGCACCGGGTCACCGGCCGCGACGCGGCGCACGGACTCCACGATTTGCGCGGGCGGGGTGTCCTTGAGCACGAAGCCCGCCGCGCCCACCCGCAGCGCCCGCACCACCTGTTCGTCGGCGTGGAAGGTGGTCAGCACGATCACCTCGGGCGCGCCAGGGGCGCGGCGCAGCGCCTCGGTGGCGGTGAGGCCGTCCATCACGGGCATCCGGATGTCCATCAGGACGACGTCGGGGGCGAGTTCCGCGACGCGCGCCGCGACCTCGCTGCCGTCGGCGCACTCGCCGACGATCTCGATGCCGTCGGCGCCGCCGAGCATGAAGGTGAGCCCGGCGCGGACGAGCGGGTCGTCGTCGACGACGAGCAGTCGAATGGTCATGGGGCCCACGGTAGCCAGGCGGTGACCCGGAAGCCGCCGCCGGGGAGTGCCTGGTGGTCGAGGCTGCCGCCGAGCAGCGCGGCGCGCTCGGCGAGGCCGATGAGCCCCTGGCCCGACCCCGGCACCTTCTCGAAGTCGCCGGTCGGGGCCGGGTTGCGCACGTCGACGGTGAGGCCCGTGCCGGGCCCCCCGGTCACGGTGACGGTGACCTGGGCGCCCGGCGCGTGCTTGCGGGCGTTGGTCAGGGACTCCTGGGCGATGCGGTAGGCGTTGCGGCCGGTGGCGACGGGCACGGCGGCCGGGTCGTCGACGCGGTTGTCGAGGACGACCCGCATCCCGGCCTCGCGGCTCTCGGCGACCAGGGCGTCGAGCGTGACGAGGGTGGGCTGCGGGCGTTCGCCCTCGGCGCCGTCGGCGTCGCCGGGCGCGCGCAGCACGCCGATGATCACGCGCAGGTCCTGGAGCGCCTCGTGGGCGCTGTCGCGGATGACTCCGGCGGCGCGGGCGACCTCGGCGGGCGGCGCTTCGGGGCGGAACTCCAGGGCGCCCGCGTGCACGCTGAGCAGGGTGAGCCGGTGGGCGAGCACGTCGTGCATCTCGCGCGCGATGGCCTCGCGCGCGAGCTGCTGGGCGCGCTGGGCCCGCAGTTCGGCCTCGGTCTCGGCGCGCTCGGCCCGCTCGCGCAGTGCGACGACGAGCTGGCGGCGGGCGCGCACCAGCATGCCGCCGCCGATCGCCATCGCCATGATCATGACGCCGACGACGGCCTGGCTCAGGTACGAGGACCCGGGCTCGGGGCGGATCGCGGGCTGGGCCAGGAAGGCGGCGAGCGCGAAGCCGCCGCCGAGGGCGACCGGTCTGAAGGAGCGGTGCACGCCGAGGCCGAAGAGCGCGATGAGCAGTGCGCCGGACGCGGTGGGCACGAGGACGGAGACGGCCGTCAGGGCGACCGGGAGCCCGACCGGCCGACGGCGGCGCAGCCAGAGCGTGCAGCAGGCGGCCATGCCGACCACGAAGTCGATGAAGACGGCGGTCTCGGAGTTGCCCGCGTTCTCGCTGGCCTCGGTGGCGAGGAGGCAGACGAAGACGGCGACGAGGAAGAAGAGGACGTCGACCAGCCAGTCGCGTACGGTCCTGCGCGGCCGGTCGCGGTCGCCGGGCAGGTCCGGCTCGCTCATGGCCGACGGCAGCAGCCAGGGGTACTCCGTACGCTTCATGTCGGCCAATTTACGCAGGTCGAAGGCGTACCAGCGCGATCCGGGGCCCGATCGCCACCAAAGTCGGAGCGGTCCAGACTTTGGTCGGGGCGCCGCAGCCAGAAGGCCGAGGCGACGGCGGGCGGGTGCGCGGCAGGCTGGGGGCATGCGCAAACCACTTGAGTCGCTCGGCTTCCTTCTGATGATCGCGGGCATCGCGGGGCTGGCCCAGGAATGGGTCGGCTGGTTCCGCTTCCTCGACGTGCTCCAGCGCCTGCCCGGCTTCGACGAGCACCCGCTGACCGCGAACGCGGCGCTCGCGGTGGTGGGGTTCGTGGTGATGGCGGGGGCGGAGAGGGTGACGGGGAAGGTGCGGGGCTGAACTCCTCCGCGGGTTCCCGTACGGCCTCAGTCCTCCGCCACCGCGCGGCGGCCCCAGGCCGTGCCCGCGAGGACCAGGGCCGCGCCCACCAGGCCAGCGGCGCCGAGGTGTTCGCCCGCGACGAGGATGCCGACGGCCGCCGCCCACAGCGGTTCCGTGCCGAGCAGCAGGCTGACGCGGGACGGCGAGGTGCGGCGCACCGCCCACATCTGCACGAAGAACGCGAAGAGCGTGCAGAGGACGGCGAGGAAGAGCAGCCCGGCCCATTCGGCGGCGCCGAAGTCGAGGGCCGCCGTCCAGGGCGCGGCGCCGGTGCCGGGCAGCGCGGCGAGGAGCGCGAACACCAGTACCGCCGTGCCGAGTTGGACGGTGGTGAGCGAGAGCGGGTCCGCGCCGTCGACCGCCTTGCCGCGCGCCATGAGCAGGACGTGGGCGGTGCGGGCGAGCGCGGCGAGCAGCATCAGCAGGTCGCCCGCCGAGGGCGTGGTGAAGCCGCCGCCCTGGGTCAGCAGGACCACCCCGGTGACCGAGAGCCCGGCCGCCGCGAGGAACGCGCGCGGCGGCCTGACCCGGGTGACGGCGGCCTCCGCGAGCGGTGTGAAGATCATGGTGAGGCTGATGATGAGCCCGGCGTTGGTCGCGGAGGTGTGGACGACGCCGTACGTCTCCAGCAGGAAGATCCCGCTCAGTACGGCGCCGAGGAGCGCCGCGCCCCGCCACTGGCGCGCGTCGAGCGCGCGCAGGCCGCGCCACCCGGCGACGACGAGCACGGGCACGACGAGCCCGAAGCGCAGCACCAGGACGGCGACGACGGTGTGGGTGGTGGTGACGCCCTTCGCCGCGAGGTAGCTGGCGCCCCAGACCGCGGCGACGAGCAGGACGGGCAGGTCGGTGAGCCAGGTGCGGCGCGGCGCGAGGCCGTCCGCGGGCACGGCGATCGACGACACCGGGGCCTCCGGGGGTGACGGGAACGGCTGGCTGGAGCGTGGAGGCCGCGGCGGCTCGCACGGGAACGATCACCGTATACGGGCGGGGCGTTGGCCGAAAAGGGCCGTCTCGCGGGGTGGGCGGGGCGGGGCGGGTTCGGTGTCCGTTTCCCGCCGGTACGGGCGTGGGGCCGACGGTTTCATTGAACCCGCAACGAGTTCTCACGTTCCCTTCTGAGGAGATGTTCATGAACGGCAAGGTGGCTCTGGTGACCGGTGGCAGCCGCGGGATCGGCGCGGCGACCGCGCTGCGGCTCGCCCGGGACGGGGCCGACGTGGCGATCACCTACGTCAACGGCGAGGAGGCCGCGCGGGAGGTCGTGGGCAAGATCGAGGCGGCCGGGGTGCGCGGGCTCGCACTGCGCGCCGACTCGGCGGACCCGGTGGCGGCAGCGGGGGCGGTGGAGCGGGCGCACGAGGCGTTCGGGCGGCTGGACGTGCTGGTCAACAACGCGGGCGTCGGGCTGCTCGGCCCGATCGAGGGCTTCTCGCTCGACGACGTCGACCGGGTGCTCGCGGTGAACGTGCGGGGCGTGTTCCTCGCCTCGCAGGCGGCGGCGGTGCGGCTGGAGCGGGGCGGGCGGATCATCACGATCGGCACGTGCATGACGCAGCGGGTGCCGGGGCCCGGCGGGACGCTGTACACGATGAGCAAGTCCGCGCTGACCGGCCTGACGAAGGCGCTGGCGCGGGAGCTGGGCGGGCGCGGGATCACCGCGAACGTCGTGCACCCGGGCCCGGTGGACACCGACATGAACCCGGCGGACGGGCCGCACGCGAAGGGCCAGGCCGCGCTGACCGCGCTGGGGCGGTTCGGGGCGGCGGAGGAGGTCGCCTCGGTGGTGGCGTTCCTGGCGGGCGAGTCGGCGGGATACGTGACGGGAGCGGAGTACGCGGTGGACGGGGGCCACGCGGTGTAGCGGGTGGCTCGGGGGTGCGGGGCCTTCCAGGTGCCCCGCACCCCCGAAACGGAACCGGCGCCGGGGAGCCGGTCAGTCGGTCCTTTCCAGCAGGCGGCCGACGGGCTCGGCCAGCTCCCCTTCGTGCGCGATGCGCACGCCCCGCAGCCAGGTCGACCTCACGACGCCGTGCAGGGTCTTGCCCGCGTACGCGGTGACCTGGTTGCGGTGGTGCAGCTCGACCGGGTCGACGGTGAACGTCTCCTCGGGCGCGAGGACCGCGAAGTCCGCGTCCCGGCCCGCCTCGATGGCGCCCTTCCGCCGCAGGCCGACCAGCTCGGCGGGGGCCGTCGACATCCAGCGGACGACGTCCTCGATGCCGTGGCCGCGCCGCCGCGCCTCGGTCCAGATCGCCGGGAGGCCCAGTTGGAGCGAGGAGATGCCGCCCCACGCGGACGCGAAGTCGGGGGTCTTGAGGTCGGTGGTGCACGGCGAGTGGTCGGAGACGACGCAGTCGATCGTGCCGTCCGCGAGCCCCTGCCAGAGCGCGCCCTGGTTGGCGGCCTCGCGGATCGGCGGGCAGCACTTGAACTCCGTCGCCCCGTCGGGGACCTCCTCGGCGGTGAGGGTGAGGAAGTGCGGGCAGGACTCGACCGAGATGCGCACGCCCTCGCGCTTGGCGGCGGCGATCAGCGGGAGCGCGTCGGAGGAGGAGAGGTGCAGGACGTGCACCCGGGCGTTCAGCCGCTTCGCCTGGGCGATCAGGTTCCCGATCGCGGTGTTCTCGGCGTCGCGCGGGCGCGAGGCGAGGAAGTCGGCGTACTTGGGGCCCGGCCGCTGCGGGGCCGACGCGAGGTGGTGCGGGTCCTCGGCGTGCACGATCATCAGGCCGCCGAAGCCCGCGACCTCCGCGAGGGAGGCGGCCAGCTGCTCCTGGTCAAGCTCGGGGAACTCCTCGACGCCCGAGGGCGACAGGAAGCACTTGAAGCCGAAGACCCCGGCGTCGTACAGCGGGCGCAGGTCCTTGACGTTGGCGGGGATCGCGCCGCCCCAGAAGCCGACGTCGACGTGCGCCTTGGGCCGGGCGACGTCCCGCTTGACCGCGAGGTGGTCGACCGTGGTGGTCGGCGGGAGGGAGTTGAGCGGCATGTCCAGGAGCGTGGTGATGCCGCCGGCGGCGGCGGCCCGCGTCGCGGTCCAGAAGCCCTCCCAGGCCGTGCGGCCCGGGTCGTTGACGTGGACGTGGGTGTCGACGAGACCGGGCAGCAGCACGTCGTCCCCGAAGTCCTCCACGCGTACGCCGGGCGCGGCCCCGGCCCCGTGCGGCAGCACGGCCGTGATCTTCCCGCCGGAGACGGCGACCGAGGCGGGCCGGGTCCCCTCGGGGGTGATGACGCGCGTCGAGCGCAGGACCAGTTCGACGTCGGACACCGGGCCCCTCCTTCATTTCCGCAGCAGAGAAATTCAACGAACTGTTGAAGGAGTCTTCACTTCCGGGTTGGCCGCGTCAAGACCCGGCTTCACCTTGGAGATTTCCACAAAGTGAAAGTATCCTTTCGAAAGGCAGAACGTAGCTTTCGCCGTGCGGAGCGCGACCCCACCCGGACAAACGGGTCCTGACCGGCGAGGAAGCCCTGAAGTCCGCAGTGTGCCGATCGGAAGCCGCCCGGTAGGCTGCTGCCTTGCCCGCCCGCCCCGAAAGGACCGTTGACGTGCCGCCGTCCAACGCCAGCACCTCCGACTCCGCCAACTCGAAGCCCGCCGCGTCCAGCGGCGGCGTGCAGTCCCTGGAGCGCGCCTTCGACCTCCTGGAGCGGATGGCCGACGCGGGGGGCGAGGTCGGGCTGAGCGAGCTCTCCGCGAGCAGCGGGCTGCCGCTGCCCACCATCCACCGGCTGATGCGCACGCTGGTCGCCTGCGGCTACGTCCGCCAGCAGCCCAACCGCCGCTACGCGCTCGGCCCCCGGCTCATCCGGCTCGGCGAGTCCGCGTCCCGGCTGCTCGGCACGTGGGCGCGGCCGTACCTCGCCCGGCTCGTCGAGGAGACCGGCGAGACCGCGAACATGGCGCTGCTCGACGGCGACGAGATCGTGTACGTCGCGCAGGTGCCGTCCAAGCACTCCATGCGGATGTTCACCGAGGTCGGGCGGCGGGTGCTGCCGCACTCCACGGGCGTGGGCAAGGCGCTGCTCGCGCACACCCCCGCGGATGAGGTGCGCGCGCTCCTCGCCCGTACGGGGATGCCCGCGGCGACCGAGAAGACCATCACCACGCCCGACGGCTTCCTCGACGCGCTGGAGGTCGTGCGGCGGTCCGGGTACGCGGTGGACGACAACGAGCAGGAGATCGGGGTGCGGTGCCTCGCCGTCCCCGTGCCCAACTCGCCGACGGCGGCGGCGATCTCGATCTCGGGGCCCGCGGGGCGGGTGACGGAGGCGGCGACGGAGCGGATCGTGCCGATCCTCCAGACGGTCGCGAAGGAACTCTCCGAGGCACTCGCGAACCAGACCCCGGCGTAACCGGGCTGCGCCCGGGGAGGACCGGCGCGCCGGGGGACCGTTGCCCGGGGCGCCGTTTCGCCTGCGGCGGGCCACACCCCGCCCCGCCCCTTCCCGGAACTGGGGCGCTGCCCCAGACCCCGCCAAAGATTCGCGCAGTTCCCCGCGCCCCTAAAAGGAGCGGGGTGGGGAACCGCCCCGCGCAGCGGCCCACGCGTCCGCACGTGTCCGTCGCGCCCGGCCCCGCCTACCGACGGATCAAGCGGCGCGACGCCGCCTCCGCGACCGCGGCCGTGCGCGAGTCCACGCCGAGCTTCGCGAAGATGTGCACCAGGTGGGACTTCACCGTCGCCTGGCTCAGGAACAGCCGCTTGCTGATCTCAAGGTTCGACAGCCCCTCCCCCACCAGCCGCAGCACCTCCAGCTCGCGCTTCGTCAGCGCGTCCGCCGGCGTCCGCATCCGGTCCATCAGGCGGTGCGCCACCGCCGGGGCCAGCGCGGACTGGCCGGCCGCCGCCGTGCGCACCGCCGCCGCCAGCTCCTCCGGCGGGGCGTCCTTGAGGAGGTAGCCGCTCGCCCCCGCCTCCACCGCCGCGAGGATGTCCGCGTCGGAGTCGTACGTGGTGAGGACGAGCACCCGGGGCGCACCCGGCACCGCCGTGATCGCGGCGGTCGCCTCCGCGCCGTGCATCGCGGCCCGGCCGAACTGGAGGTCCATGAGGACCACGTCCACGCCCCCGGCCGCCGCGCGGGCCACCGCGCCCTCGGCGGTCGGGGACTCCGCGACCACCTCGAAGTCCGGTTCGGTGTCCAGGACGGCGCGCAGTCCGGCCCGTACCACCGGATGGTCGTCGGCGAGCAGCAGGCGTACGGGAGCCATCAGTTCTCCTCCCCGGGAAGGGGAAGCGTGAGGGCCAGTGCCGTCCCCTGTCCCGGCGCCGACTCCACGCTGAGCGTGCCGCCCAGCTGCCGGGCGCGCGAGCGCATCGCGGGCAGTCCGAAGCCCCCGTCGGCGGTGTCGCCGACCTCCCGTGCCGGGTCGAAGCCCCGGCCGTCGTCGACGACGTCCAGCGACACGGACGTGTCCATGAAGCTCAGTGTGATCTCCGCGCGCCCCGCCCCCGCGTGCCGCACGGTGTTGGCGAGCGCCGACTGGGCGGTGCGCAGCAGCGCGACCTCGTAGGGCGTGGGCAGCTCGACGGGCGTGCCGCTCACCCCGAACTGCACGACGGGCCCGGGGCCTGGCGCGGCCTCGCACAGCCGCTCCAGCGCGCCCGTGAGCGAGCCGCGCTCCAGGTCGGGCGGGGTGAGGGCGCGGACGAAGCGGCGGGCCTCGGCGAGGTTGTCCTGGGCGGCCTCCCGCGCCCGCCGGACGTGTCCCGTGGCGGGCGAGTCGGCGGGCAGGGCGCGCTCCGCCGCGCGCAGCAGCAGCTGGATCGAGGACAGGCCCTGGGCGAGCGTGTCGTGGATCTCGCGGGCGAGCCGCTCGCGTTCGGCGAGCGTGCCCGCGGTCCGCTCGGCGTCGGCCAGCTCGGCGCGCGTGGAGACCAGTTCCTCGATCAGCTCGCGGCGCCGCTCGCTCTCCTTGAACAGCGCGTCGTAGCCGAGCACGACGGCGACCGCGACGGCCGCGCCGAGCAGCGGGCCTATGAAGGTGCCCGGGGTGACGGGCTGCCCGTGCAGCACGAAGCCGCCGATCGCGGCGGCGGCCGTCGCGGCGACCGCGGGCAGGCTCCAGCGCATCGGCAGCAGGTGCAGCTGGAGGAAGTAGAGCGGGAACGCCGTCCACAGCCCGTTCGGGGTGAGGGCGAGCAGCACCAGCCAGGCCGCGCCGAGGAGCGCGAGCCAGCAGGCGGCGGCGCCGCTGCGGGGCCGTACGGCGGGCAGCAGCGCCCCCGCCGCGTACACCGCGCCCGTCGCGCAGGCCGCCGCGAGGACGGCCGCGTCGCCGCCCGACCTGAGCGCCGCGAGGGCGAGCAGGCCGACGAGCAGTGCGTGCAGACAGAGCCTGAGCACGCCCGTGACCGGGGTGGGGGTGTGGGATTCCATGGCTTTCCAGCGTAAACGGGACGCGCGGGGACCGGGTCAATCAAAAGGTTGAGAGGGGTACGCACCGTGGCGCGATGTTTCGCGCGCGGGGCGCCGGGAAGCTGGTGGCATGTTCGTCGCATGGAGAGACCTCAGGTTCGCCAAGGGCCGGTTCGCGCTGATGGGCGCCGTGGTGGTGTTGATCACCCTGCTCGTGGGGCTGCTGTCCGGGCTGACCGCGGGGCTGGCCAGGGAGAACACCTCGGCGATCACCGGGCTGCCCGCCGACAGGCTGGCGTTCGCCGCGCCGCCCGACGGCCAGTCGGTGTCGTTCACGAACTCCTCGGTGAAGGAGAGCCAGTGGCGTGCGTGGGCGGGGCGGCCCGGGGTGAGCGGCGCGGAGCCGCTGGGGATCCGCACGCTGAACGGCGCGGCCGGGGACCGTACGGCGGCGGTGTCGGCGTTCGGCGTGGAGCCCGGCGGGCCGTTGGCGCCGGGTGCGCTGGAGCCGGGGAAGGCGGTGCTCTCGCGGTCGGCGGCCGACGACCTCGGGGTGGGGGCGGGCGGCTCGGTGCGGCTCGGCCCGTCGCTCGACGTGCGCGTCGCGGCGGTCGACGGCGACGCCTCCTACAGCCACACGCCGGTGGTGTGGGTCTCGCTGGACGACTGGCAGCGGCTCGGGCACACCGGGACGGCCCTGGAGGAGCAGGCCACGGTCATCGCGCTGAGCACGGGCGCGGGGGCGGACGTGGCCGCGGGCGACGCGGCGACGGGCACGGTGTCGCGGTCGCTGGACGACGCGCTGGAGGCGATCGGCTCGTACCAGGCGGAGAACGGCTCGCTCCAGCTGATGCGCGGCTTCCTCTTCGTGATCTCCGCGCTGGTGATAGGGGCGTTCTTCACGGTGTGGACGATCCAGCGCAGCGGCGACGTCGCGGTGCTGAAGGCGCTCGGCGCCTCCACCCCGTACCTGCTGAAGGACGCGCTGGGGCAGGCGGTGGTGATGCTCGTCGCGGGCACGCTGCTCGGGACGGCGCTGGCCGTCGGGGCCGGGGCGCTGATCAGCGGGAGCGACGTGCCGTTCGTGCTGGACGCGCCGACCGTGCTGCTGCCCGCGCTCGTACTGATCGTCCTCGGCGCGCTCGGCGCCGCCCTGTCCATCCGGCGGATCACCGCCGTCGACCCGCTGACCGCGCTGGGAAGTGTCCGATGACCGCTCTGCCGTCCCCCCTGTCACTGCGTGGCGTCACGCTGACCTACCCCGACGGGGACGGCCGGCTGACCGCCCTGGACTCCGTCGACCTGGACGTCCCGGCCGGTTCGCTGACGGCCGTCGTCGGCCCTTCGGGCTCAGGCAAGTCCAGTCTGCTCGCGGTCGCCGCGACGCTGGTCCCCCCGGACAGCGGGTCGGTCGTCGTGGCCGGCACGGACACGGGGAGGCTGGACCGGGCGGGCCGCGCCGCGCTGCGCAGGGACCGGATCGGCATCGTCTTCCAGCAGCCCAACCTGCTGCCGTCGCTGACGGCGGTCGAACAGCTCCAGGTGATGGCCGACCTGGCGGGGCGGCGGCCGCGCGAGGCGCGGGCCAGGGCGCTGGAGCTGCTGGACGCGGTCGGGCTCGCGGACCGCGCGGACCGCCGCCCGCACCAGCTGTCGGGCGGGCAGCGGCAGCGGGTCAACATCGCGCGGGCGCTGATGAACGACCCGGCGGTGCTGCTGGTCGACGAACCGACGAGCGCGCTGGACCACGAGCGGGGCGCGGCGGTCCTCGACCTGCTGGTGCGCCTCACGCGGGCGCGGTCGACGGCGACGGTGCTGGTCACGCACGACCTGGCGCACCTGGAGCGGATGGACCGCACGGTGCGGATGGCGGACGGGCGGCTGAGCGCGGACGCGGTGACGGGCGCGGAGGGTTGAGCGGCGGCGGTAGCGGTGTCGTCCCGGGTCGGGCCCGGCCTGGGCACAAGGCTCCGCACCCCGTCCGGCAGGCTCTTCGACCGCCGTACGGTGCTGGGAGATGACCCGGAGACGTATCGAGGCGTGTTGAGGAGTCGAGATGGCGAACGGCTGCCGTGACTGCGGGACCTGCACGAAGAGCCTGGTGGGCCGGACGGCCAGGGGCGCGCTGTACGTGGTGACGCTCTCGTGGCTGGTGAAGCCGGTGTTCCTGCGGAACTGTCCGCAGTGCAAGCACGTGATGCGGCGCCACCAGCGGCGTAGGGACGGTTCGTTCCAGGACTGACGCGGCAGGGGCCGGGCTCCGCCGCGCGGGGGAGCCGGTGGGGACCTGCGGCGGACGTGCGGAGTGGTGGGCGCGCGGGAGGCTCGGAGCGTTCGGAACCGCCGTACGCCTCCTGGAGCCCTCCCGTGAAGCAGTTGAAGCACACGACCGCCGTACGCATCGCCCACGCCGTCCCGCTGTGCGTACTGCCCTCGACCCTGTGGCGGCTGCCGCTGGTGTTCGGCGGTCTTCCGGCGCTGTACTCGTGGATACCCCTGCCGCCCCCTGGTGAACGGCTCTACATCCTGAGCCTGTCGGTGGTCGCCGAGACGCTGGCGCTGCTCTCGCTCGGACTGGTCAGGCCGTGGGGCGAGCAACTGCCCCGGTGGGTGCCGCTGTTGGGCGGCAGGCGCGTTCCGGTGCTCGCCGCCGTGATCCCGGCCGGAGTCGGCGCGTTCCTGGTGACGTCGCTGTGCCTGTACGGCGGGCTCAACTCGGTCTTCCACTGGGTGGGCCCGCTGGAGGAGGGGAACGGGCTTTCCCCCGACGCCCTCCAGGAGGCGTGGCTGTACGTCTGCTACACGCCGCTGCTGGCGTGGGGCCCGCTGCTGGCGGTGCTCACGGTCGCGTACTACCGCAGGCGGACGGGCACGGCAGGACGGCCGGCGGGCGCGGCGGTGCGGGCCGCGTGACGGGGGGCCGCACCCCCTGGCCCCCGCGTGCGGTATGCAGGAGCCATGGCTGACACCGCGCACATCACCGGACTCCTCCTCGCCGCGGGCGGGGGGCGGCGCCTCGGCGGACGGCCGAAGGCCCTCCTCCCCCACCGCGGACGCCCCCTCGTCGAGCACGCGGTGGGCGTGTTGCGGGACGGCGGCTGCTCCTCGGTGCGGGTGGTGCTGGGCGCCGCGGCCGATGCCGTACGGGAGCGTGCGGACCTCTCCGGGTGCGCGGTGACCGTCAATCCGGGCTGGGCCGAGGGCATGGGGACGTCGCTGCGGGCGGGGCTCGCCGACGTGCGGGACAGCGGGACGGGCGGCCCGGACGCCGTGCTGGTGATGCTGGTGGACCAGCCGGGGATCGGCGCGGCGGCGGTGCGCCGGGTCCTGGCGGGGTACACCGGGCGGCAGAGCCTGGTGGCCGCCGCGTACGGCGGGGAGCGCGGGCATCCGGTGCTGTTCGGCGCGGACCGGCTCGCGGACGTGGCGGCGGGCGCGGCGGGCGACCGGGGAGCCCGCGGCTACCTGCGCGAACACTCCGCGCGGATCGCGCTCGTGGAGTGCGGTGACGTCGCCCAGGCGTACGACATCGACACGGCCGACGATCTGCGCCACCTTGAGTGAGCGCGCTGGCACCGAGCGCCATGGTGCCTCGACCCGGAGAATCTCGACGTCAACAGACCGTTGAACTTCCACCATGAGGAAACTAGTATCCACACGTCAGAAGCGCCCGATACCCCAGACGGCGCCCGCGACCGTATCCCGGCTCCTGCGGCACTCCGTGCCGTCTGCGTACGCCCGGCGGCCGCAAGGCACCGCCGCTGAATGGAGTGACAGCTCATGTCCGCACCAGCGCCGTCCCCGCTGGCCATCGTCGATGCCGAGCCCCTGCCCAGGCAGGAAGAGGTCCTCACGGAAGCGGCCCTCGCCTTCGTGGCCGAGCTGCACCGGCGGTTCACGCCCCGCCGCGACGAACTCCTCGCCCGCCGCGCCGAGCGCCGCGCCGAGATCGCCCGCACCTCCACGCTGGACTTCCTCCCGGAGACCAGGCACATCCGCGAGGACGACTCCTGGAAGGTCGCCCCGGCCCCGGCCGCGCTGAACGACCGCCGGGTGGAGATCACCGGTCCGACCGACCGCAAGATGACCGTCAACGCCCTGAACTCGGGCGCGAAGGTCTGGCTCGCCGACTTCGAGGACGCGTCCGCCCCCACGTGGGAGAACGTCGTCCTCGGCCAGCTCAACCTGATCGACGCGTACACCCGGAACATCGACTTCACGGACGCCGGGTCCGGCAAGTCGTACGCCCTCAAGGACGCCGACCAGCTCGCGACCGTCGTCATGCGGCCGCGCGGCTGGCACCTGGAGGAGCGCCACCTGACGCTCGAAGGACGTGCCGTGCCCGGCGCGCTGGTCGACTTCGGCCTCTACTTCTTCCACAACGCCAAGCGGCTCGTCGAACTCGGCAAGGGCCCCTACTTCTACCTCCCGAAGACGGAGTCGCACCTGGAGGCCCGCCTCTGGAACGACGTCTTCGTCTTCGCGCAGGACCACGTCGGCATCCCGCAGGGCACCGTGCGCGCCACCGTCCTCATCGAGACGATCACCGCCGCGTACGAGATGGAGGAGATCCTCTACGAGCTGCGCGACCACGCGGCCGGGCTGAACGCGGGCCGCTGGGACTACCTCTTCTCGATCGTCAAGAACTTCCGCGACGGCGGTGCGAAGTTCGTCCTGCCGGACCGCAACGCGGTCACGATGACCGCGCCGTTCATGCGCGCGTACACCGAACTCCTCGTCCGCACCTGCCACAAGCGCGGCGCGCACGCGATCGGCGGCATGGCGGCGTTCATCCCCTCGCGGCGCGACGCCGAGGTCAACAAGGTCGCCTTCGAGAAGGTCAAGGCCGACAAGGACCGCGAGGCGGGCGACGGCTTCGACGGCTCGTGGGTCGCGCACCCGGACCTGGTGCCGATCGCGCTGGCCTCCTTCGACGCGGTCCTCGGCGACAAGCCCAACCAGAAGGACCGGCTGCGCGAGGACGTCTCGGTGGCGGCGGGCGAACTCATCGCCATCGACTCCCTCGACGCGAGCCCGACGTACGAGGGGCTGCGCAACGCCGTCCAGGTCGGCATCCGCTACATCGAGGCGTGGCTGCGGGGCCTCGGCGCCGTCGCCATCTTCAACCTGATGGAGGACGCGGCGACGGCGGAGATCTCGCGGTCGCAGATCTGGCAGTGGATCAACGCGGGCGTCGTCTTCGAGAACGGGAAGCCCGCGACGGCGGAGCTGGCGCGCGAGGTCGCGGCGGCGGAACTGGCGGCGATCCGGGCGGAGATCGGCGAGGAGGCCTTCGCGGCAGGCAACTGGCAGCGGGCGCACGACCTGCTGCTCCAGGTGTCGCTGGACGCGGACTACGCCGACTTCCTGACGCTCCCGGCGTACGAGCAGCTGCGCGGCTAGCCCCTCCGAGGGGTGCGGGGTGGGTGCGGGTTCCGCTGCGCGGGGTGGGGAACCGCCCCGCGTACCCACCGGCCCCGCAGGGCCCCCGGCAGGGTTTCGGGAAGGGGCGGGGCGGGGAACCGCCCGCCGCAGGCGGAAACGTGCCCCCGCCGCGCGCGCCGGTGGCAGCATGGGCCCCGTGCTGACCAGCCGCGGCGACACCCGCCGCATCGCCGTCATCGGCGGAAGCATCGCAGGATGCGCCGCAGCCCTCGCCGCCCACCGCGGCGGCGCCGACCACATCACCGTCCACGAACGCGCCGCGGGCGACCTCGCGGACCGGGGCGTGGGCCTCGCCGTCCACGAGGCCCGCTACGCCGAACTCGCCGCCGCCGGATTCATGGACGCGGACATGCCGTGGGTCCGGATGACCCGCAGGTGGTGGTACACCCGGGACGCCCGCGGCGGCAGCCCCCTGGGCCGCCGCATCGGCGAGTCCCCCTTCCCCTTCCGCACGTACAGCTGGGGCCCCCTCTGGCGCGAACTGCGCCTGCGGTTACCGGATTCGGTGGACTTCAGGTCCGACGCCACAGTCCGCGAGGTGCGCGACGGGCCGGGCGGCGCGACGGTCGACGGCGAGCCCTACGACCTCGTCGTCGGCGCCGACGGGCACCGCTCCGTCGTCCGCGAGGCCGTCTGCCCGGGGATACGCCCCGAGTACGCCGGGTACCTCGCCTGGCGCGGCGCCTATCCGTCCGACGCGCTGCCCGACGCCCACCTGTGGCCCGAAGACGTCTGCGCGTACGTCGTGTTCGACGGCGGACACGTCGTCGTCTACCGCATCCCCGACGGCGCCGGAGGCACCCGCGTCAACTGGGTCCTCTACACCGCGCCGCCGCCCGGCCACGCCCTCCCCGACGACCCCGACAGGCAGCGCGTCCTCACCCCCGAGCTCACCGCGCACCTCGAAGACGTACTGGACCGCCGGTTCCCGCCGTTCTGGGCCACGTTGATCCGCACGACCCCGGTCGGGGAACGCTTCATCCAGCCGCTCCACGACTTCACCGCGCCCCGCTACGCGGCGGGGCGGCTGCTCCTGGTGGGCGACGCGGCGGCGGTCGCTCGCCCGCACACCGGCGGCGGGGCGGTGAAGGCGCTCCAGGACGCCTCGGTGCTCGCCACCGCCCTCGCCTCCACCGACTCCTGGGCGGACGCGGGCGCCGCGTACGACGCCACGCGCTCCGCGACCGGCCGCACGATGGTCGACCTGGGCCGGTCCCTGGGCCGCGCGCTGGTGCAGCAGACGCCCCGGTGGAGCGAGATGGACGAGGCCGCGCTCGCGCGGTGGTGGCAACGCGCCGACAACTCGGGCGCGTTCGGCGGCAGCGGCCTCGCCGACAGGCCCGGCGGCGGCGTCAGGACGCGACCGTGACCGTACGCTGCGCGGAGAAGTCGCCCCACTTTCCGTCGGGCAGCCTGGCCCGCAGCTTGATGGAGTAGCGCGTGCCGGGCGCCACCAGGTCCGTGGAGATCCGGTAGGCCGCCCGGCCCTCGGGCGGCTCGCCGCCGAAGAGGACGGTCGTCGCCGGCTTGCCGTTGAGGTAGAGCTCGTACGAGGAGACGGGGGCGCCGCCCGTGGTCTTCGGCGGGTCCCACGACAGGTCGATGCCCTCGGCGCCGGGCACGGCCCGCAGCCCGGTGGGCGCCGTGCTCGCGGGCGTCCCGCTCCCCCGCCGGGTCGTCAGGTCCACCGCGTTGCTGTCGCCCGACGACTTGTCGGACGCGTCGCGCGCGCGGACCGTGAAGGTGTAGACGGTCCCCGGGCGCAGCCCGCCGACGCGCGTGCTGGTCAGCGTGGACCCGACGCTGTGGATCCTGATGTCCTCCTGGTAGATGTCGTACGAGGTGACGGCGATGTCGTCGGAGGAGCGCCGCCAGGTCAGGGTGACCGCGTCGGTGCCCTCGACCCGGCCGGTGACCGCGCCCGGCACCGTGGGGGCGCGCCGGTCGGCGGGGGCGGGAGCCTGGGTGGTGACCGGCACGGCGGGGCTCGGCGCGGAGAAGTTGCCCGCGGCGTCGCGCGCGCGGACGGTGAAGGAGTACGCGGTCGAAGGGGCGAGGCCCTCGACGTCGACCATGGTGCGCCCGGCCGGGACGAGTTTGACGGGGGCGCCCGCGCGGCGCAGCTCGTAGCCGGTGACGCCCCGGTCGTCGGCGGCCGCGTTCCACATGACGTGCACCGAAGTGGCGCTGGTCGCCTGGGCGGTGACCCCGGCGGGCACGGTGGGCGCCCGGGTGTCCTTGCCGCCCTTGTCGTCGCCCTCCGCGGCCGAGCAGGCGGTGAGCAGGAGAAGGCTGGTCAACACGGCGAATCCGATGGGGCGTTGCACGGTCAGGCCCTCCGTCCGACGACTTTGGTCCAGACCTATATAGCGCATGGGGCGGCCCCCTAAACACCCGTACGAAGACCTTGCCGCCGCGGAGGTCCCCGCCCTACCCCGACGACCGCCCCGCCGCGTTGTAGGCCGCCAGCCAGCCCCCGCCCGCCCGGTCGCCCCGGGTGAACGCCGCGATCCCGCAGCGCCCCGCCGACGGGTCGTCGGCCCCGTCCCCCGGGTACAGCACCTCCTGGGGCGTGCCGTCGGGCTCCCACTCGTGGACCTCGGCGCCGTTCCAGAGCCGTACGACCGTGCCGGGCGGGGCCACCACCCCGGCACCGGCGCCGCCCGGCGTGAGGACCGTGCCCGTGGTGCGCTCGGCGAGGAGCGCGCGGTACCTCTCGGGCGGCAGTTCGCAGCCGGTGGGCGCCGCGGTGCCGGGCCAGTCCGGCGCGTCGATGCCCCGCGCCCCGGCCGCGCGCCACATCGCGGGCACCACGCGGTGGGCGTGCGGCGCGGTCGCCATCTGCTCGCACATCCACAGCAGCCGTCCTGCCCCGCGCTCGGGCCCCAGGGTCCGCCAGCGGATCCGCTGCGCGAGGTCGGCCGCGACGACGGCGGCCCAGGGGTGGACGGTGCCGAGCGCGCCCTGCGCCCCGACCCAGGCGAGGTAGCGCCTGGCCTCCTCCAGGATGCCGCTCATGGAGTCGACCGGGATGCCGAGGACGTACGAGCTGCTGGTGCGGAACGCGCGCGGGCTGCGGGCGACCAGCAGCAGTACGGCCCTGGCCAGGTCGCCGGGCCCGGCCCGCTGCCCGTCGTCCTCCTCGCCGCGGCCCCGCTCGCCGGCCCGCTCGGGCCCGTCCGGGCGGCCGCCGGTGCGCAGCACCTTCAGCAGCGCCTTGCGGGCCCGGTCGGTGAACGGCGCCTGCTCCAGCGCGGGCAGGATCGCGGCGGCCAGCGCGATGAGCGTGTCCTCCGCGGTGTCCGGGTCCTGCGGCACCTCCGCGGCGGCGATGGCCGTGGCCAGGTCGTCGGCGACGTCGGCCTCGACCATGAAGCGGCTGGTGAGCTTGCCGTTCTCGGTCGGGGCGAACAGGTCGTCGCCGTCTCGGCCCGGCGTCCTGCGCAGGAAGCCGCCGCGCACCAGGAACTCCACTGCGTCGTACAGCGGGTCGAAGCTCTCCTGCCCCTGGTGGAAGCCGAGGGTGCGGGTCCACCACTGTTCGGCGTGGCGCAGCGAGGCGACGCGGCCCTGTACGGCTTCGGCGAGCAGGTGGTCGGGGAGGCGGTCGCGGATGCGCGAGGTGACGGTGTACCCGGCGGCGAGCCGCGCCTGCCACTGGGCGCGCTCGGGGCCGTACGCGAGGAGGTGCGCCCAGCCCTCGCGCTCGCCCGCGCCGACCCGGCCCGCGCGGCCGAACATCTGCTGGACCATGGAGACTTCGATGCGCTCGATACCGATCTGGGTGTCGCGCACGACGACGGTGCGGGCGGGGAGGTTGACGCCGGCCGCGACCGTGGACGTGGCGACCAGGACGTCGGCCTCGCGCGCCCTGAACGCCTGCTCGGCCTCGCGCTTGTAGGGCCAGTCGCGGTAGTGGAGCCGTACGCCCGCCTTGGTGCACAGCCGCTCGACCAGCTCCGCGTCGTCCTGGTCGACGCCCTTGGTCGGCACGCCCCGGTCGGCGGCGAGCGCGAGCGCGGTCAGGCGCACGCCGCGCTTGCTGCCGCAGAAGACCAGTGTGCTGCCGCCGTCGGCGGTGGCGGCCCTGGTGAGTTCGACGGCGGCCTGGGTGCGGACGGCCGCCTTGGCGGCCCAGTTGTCCTCGGCGGGTGGGGGCAGCACGGGGAGCTGCCAGGTCAGGCGCGTGGGGCGCCAGTTGGTGCGGACGAGGCGGGCGCCGAGCCACTGTGCGACCTCGTCGGCGTTGGCCACGGTCGCGGACAGGCCGACGATGCGGACCCGTTCGGCGTCCTCGCGGACCCGGGCGAGCAGCGCTTCGAGGACGGGGCCGCGCGTCGGGTCGCCCAGCAGGTGGATCTCGTCGACGACGAGGCAGCCGACCTCGGCGAGTGCTTCGCGGAGCGATCCGGTGCGGCAGATCGCCTCGAACTTCTCGGTGGTCGCCACCCAGATGTCGGCCTCCGCGATGAGGCGCGCGTCCACCGCGAACTCGCCCGTCAGGCGCACCACTTTGAGCCCCGCGCGGCGCCAGGCCGCCAGCTCGCGGTCGAGTTCGTCGGTGAGGGAGCGCTGCGGCACCAGCCAGGCGGCCTTGCGGCCGCGCGCGTGCGCCCGCAGCGCGGCGACCATGCCGATGGGGGTCTTGCCCGCGCCGGTCGGCGCGACGACCACGAGGTGGTCGCTCCCGGCCGCGCCGCCCTCGTCGTCCGCTTCGAGGACGGCGGGGACGGCGGCGGCCTGGGTGGGGTTGAAGGTGGGGTACGGCAGGAGGTCGGCCCACTCGGGCGGTACGAGGTCGGTGACCGGGACGTGGGCCGCGGCGTGCTCCTCGGCGGACGGCAGTTCCTCCAGCGCGTCCCACTGGGCGGCGAAGGCGTCGCGGGCCGCGAAGGCGGCGGGCCCCGCGGCGGGCACGGCCCCCGGGGTCCCGTCGTGCGCGACCAGGTCGGTCGCGCCCCCGAGGTCGTTGACGGTCGAGACCTGTTCGGTCTCCGCCCAGTGCCGGACGCTGCGGTGCGGCACGCCGAGCGCGTTCAACTCCGCGCGCAGCACGTCGTGTCCTGGCCCTTCGGGGAGGATGACCCGCACGTCGTCGGCGGCGTCGACGGCGGCGCGCGCGGGCCGCCAGGCGGGGTCGGCGACCTTGCACCAGAGCAGCCGCCGGGTCTCGGGGGCGCTGGGGACGACGAGATCGGCGGGCCAGGCGGGCGCGGCCGCTTCGGGGGTACGGGGTGCGGGGGCGTCGGCGGTACGGGGTGCGGCGGTGGCGGCCGTACGGGAGCCGCCCCTGCGGCGGCGCTCGCCGGGCGCGGCGGCCCCGTCTCCCGGTGCGTCGCTCGGCGCGGTGCGCGGCGCGGCGCGCTGTCCCGGGAGCGCGCACAGCTTGTCGTACGTCTTCACGCCGAGGTCGGCGAGGGTGAGGGCGCGCGGGCAGGCGGGGCAGACCACGGCGACGTACCGGTAGACGCGGCCCTGCGACTCGTACGGCCTGCGGAGCGAGTGCAGCGGCGCGGCGCACTCGGGGCACTCGCGGGGGACCTCCTCCTGATAGCTCCAACCGGGTTCGCCGAAGCGGCGGTTGAGGTCCCCCTCGATGAGGACGCCCCAGCGTTCCCGTACGAGCTCAGCGACGGTGGGACCCTCCACCTCGTCCGTATGCATCCCCCCACTCTCGCACCCCGGGGGCGACGGGGTGCGCACCGCGCCCGCGGTCCGCACCCCCCGCACCGCGCCCGCCTCACCCCAGCGGGTTCAACTGCCCCGCTTCCCCCGCGAAGGCGAACAGCAGCAGGTCCGTCATCCGGAACTGCCCCCGCCGTGCCGCGGGCAGGCTGGGCCGCCAGCCCGGCTGGGTGACGATCGAGCTCCGGCTCCCCTCCATCGCCCGGTGGAACACCTCCGCGACGAGGTTCCCGCCGACCCCCGTCAGCCGCCCGGGGTGCCGCCGGTTCACCTCCGCCTCGCGCAGCACGTAGAACCAGAGCGGCGTGTGCGCGACGAGTTCCGCGCGCTCCCGCGCCGAGAGGTCGAGCGGCACCCCGGACCCCGCGCCGCGCAGGATCTGCTCGGGGGTCAGGGGCGCGAGCCCCATCTGCGCGGCCAGCTGCGGCCCCGTCGCCAGCTCCACCATCGCCGCCCGCGTGAGGTTGCGGAAGGCGAGGTTGCGCTGGACCGGGGGCGGCGCGGGCCGCCCCCGGCCCGCGAAGGTCCCGGTGGGGAGCGTCGCGAGCGGGTCGACCAGCCGGGTGTCGAGGTCCTTCGCGAGGTTGAACTCCTCGGGCGGCACCACCAGGTCGTCCCGCCCCGCCTCGCCGAAGTCGAAGAGCCTGCGGAAGTCCGCGATCCAGTTGCTCGGCAGCCGCAGGCTGTCGCCGGACTGCGGGTCGTCCAGGTCGGACAGGTCGTCGGGCCCCACGGAGAGGTTCCCCGCGGTCCCGCTGAACCGGAAGAGCAGCCCGAGCGAGGCCGCGCCCCCGGGCCCGCCGACCCGGAAGACCCGGTTCCACTGGTACGCCTCGCGCACCATGCTGTGGCCGATGCGGTAGGCCGCGACCGAGAACTCCACGGGCATCGTGGGCCGGTCGCCCGGCGGGAAGGACCCCGGCACCTCGAAGTACCTGCGGCCGCGCCCGAAGACCCGGTCCACGATCTCCGGGTCGACGATCCGGGGCAGGAAGTCCGTGCGCAGCATCCACTGGTAGTGCTTGACCACCAGGTCACGGGCCGCCGGGAAGATCGCGGGCTCGGGCAGCCCGCGCTCGGCGAGCCGCTGGTGCACGCGGTTGTGGAAGCGGATGAACGCGAGGTGGAGCTGGCCCACGGCCAGGTTCTCGTCGTTGCGGGCGTCGGGGACGAGCGCGGCCCGCTGGTCGGCCCTGGTGCCGCCCGCACCCTCGCCCGCCCTGGGCAGGTCGAAGCCCTTCTGGTCGGTGTTGGCGGGCGGGAGGTCGGGCGGGAAGGGCACGCCGATCGTCGTGCCGGTCTTGAGCCGCCCGTCGGGCTGGTAGAAGCGGGCGGAGCTCTGGTGGTTCGGGCCGAGCCCGTAGAGCGAGTCGAGGTCGAGGGCCGGCGAGCGGCCCTGTAAGAGGTCTTCCACGGGCACCGGTTCGCCCAGTCCCACCCGGGTGTTGTCCAGGGTGAGGTCGTGGTCGACGAACTGTCCGAGGTAGGTGAACCCGGCCGGTACGGCGGCCCGGGACTCCGGGTCGGGGTCCGGGGCGGCCGAGGTCATCGCGGCTGCGAGTTCCGCCCGGAGTTCCGGGCTGAGCTGGACGCCCTTCTTCTTCCCGAACCGGGAGAAGCGGAAGGCGAGTTGCTGTTCTGCGGCGGTCGGCACGCGGCTCTCCGCGCCTTCCAGTACGCGCCCTTCTTCGACGATGTAGTAGGTCTCGCGATGGTGTCGGTGCATGGCATGCGTTCCGATCTGTCCCCCGTGCTCCGCCGGGCGGCCGCGCCGCTCTCCGGCGGAGGGTCAAACACCTGATCTTCCGCCCGTCCGGCGGAAGTCCGTCTCTACGGACAAAGACCGATTGGGACCGTTACGGGTTGCCTCCCGCACCACCTTTTCCGGTTTTCCGCAACTCCTGCGCACTTCGAGGATGTACGGCACCATGAGGGAGCTGATAGGAAAGGTTCCTAACAGAACGGCACGGTGACGAACTCCTCTGGAGGACTGGTGCACGCTCCCCACAAGCACACCGCACGTCGAATCGGCCTGGCGCCCCGCGTCCTGCTCGGCCTGGCCCTGGTGGCCGTACCGGCCACGGCGGGCGCGGCAGGCGCCACCGACCACTCCGCCGCGCAGGTCTCCTCCGCCGCCAGGGCGGCCACCGGTCTCGACGACCCGGCGAAGAAGGAGATCGCCATGCAGCTCGTCTCCAGCGCGGAGAACTCCTCGCTGGACTGGAAGGCCCAGTACAAGTACATCGAGGACATCGACGACGACCGCGGCTACACCGCGGGGATCATCGGCTTCTGTTCCGGCACCGGCGACATGCTGGACCTGGTCGAGCTCTACACCCAGCGCAAGCCGGGCAACGTGCTCGCCAAGTACCTGCCCGCCCTGCGCAAGGTCGACGGCACCCCCTCCCACGAGGGCCTGGACCCGAACTTCACCCGCGACTGGCAGAAGGCCGCCCAGGACTCGGCGTTCAGGAAGGCGCAGGACGACGAGCGCGACCGGGTCTACTTCAACCCGGCCGTGAACCGCGGCAAGAGCGACGGCATCGGCGTGCTCGGCCAGTTCATGTACTACGACGCCATCGTGATGCACGGCGACGGCGGCGACAGCACCAGCTTCACCAACATCCGCAAGAAGGCCCTGGCGAAGGCCAAGCCGCCGGCCCAGGGCGGCGACGAGGTCAAGTACCTCAACGCCTTCCTGGACGCGCGCGTCTGGGCGATGAAGCAGGAGGCGGCCCACGAGGACACCAGCCGCGTGGACACCGCGCAGCGGGTCTTCCTCCGCAAGGGCAACCTCGACCTGCGCACCCCGCTCGAATGGAAGGTGTACGGCGACAGCTACCGCATCGGCTGACCACCCCGCCCCTCCTCGCGCCTGGCGGTCCGGGCCCGGTGCGCCCGGACCGCCAGGCGGACCACCAGATACGCGATCCGCGCCGCACGCACGATCTCCACGCCGTGCTCGACGACCAACTGTCCCAGGTCCATGACCCGTTCCTCCTTGAGTCCCGGCGGCCCGCGCCGCCTCGTGGGACCTGGATACGGAAGGGCGGCAGGTGGCCCGAAGGGGACGCGGACACGGACAGGACACCCCTCCCCGGACTGGCCAGGACCCCGCCGTGTCCGGGTGTCCGCGTGTCCGGACGTCCGCGCGTCCGGACGCGTACGCTGGCGTGTGGTGCGGCGGAACGGGGAGGCGCGGGTTGAAGCAGCTGTCCGGGATCGACGCGAACGCCCCTGAGGCGGTGCGGGACTTGGCCGGGCGGCTGCGCACGGCCCTCGAAGCGGCGGGCTACACGGGAGTGCGGGACGCGGCCGCCGCGTGCGGTCTCGGGCGTACGACCGTCTCGGACGCGCTGGGCGGCGAGAAGGCCCCGACCTGGCCGACCGTCAGGAAGCTCCTGGAAGCGTGCCGCCTCACCCCCGACACGGGCTGGAAGCGGGCCCAGGAGGCGGCCAAGTCGGCTGAGGAGCAGGGGAAACAGCGCGTCCGCGGGGTGAGCGCTCCGCCGCGCACCGCCTCCGCCCCGCTGCCGGGCACGTTCACCATCCGGGCCCCGTACGGCGAGCTCCCCGCCCAAGTCCGGGGGCGTGATGCCCTCTTGGAGCGGCTGCGCGAGGCGCTGTTCACGGACGGCGCGTGCGTACAGGTGCTGCACGGCCTCGGCGGCAACGGCAAGACCACCGTCGCGCTGGCGCTCGCGCGCTGCGCCAAGGACCGTGACGTACAGGTCTTCTGGGTGTCGGCAGTCACGCACGACACGCTCCTCACCGGCATGCGGCAGGTCGCGCGCGACCTCGGCGTCCCCGACGACCTGGCCGACGAGGCCTGGGCCGGGCGCGCCAGCGCGACGGACCTGGTGTGGAACGCGCTGGACGCGGCCGAGCGGCCGTGGCTGCTGGTGGTCGACAACGTGGACGAGCCCGCGTTCACGGCGTCCGAGCACGGGGTGCCAGGCGACGGCACGGGGTGGATCCGCTCCAGCCGGGCGGGCCTCACGGTCGTGACGAGCAGGGTCGGCGACCCTCGGGCGTGGGGCCGCGAGGCGACCTGTCACCCGGTGGGCGTGCTGTCGGCCGAGGACGGCGCGGCGGTGCTCCTGGACCTGGCGCCCGGCGCGGGTCAGGTGGCGGACGCCCGGCTGCTGGCGGAGCGCCTGGACGGACTGCCGCTGGCCCTGCACCTCGCGGGCTCGTACCTGGCGCGTACGGGACGCGGGGCGGGGCTACTGCGCGGGCTGGCGCGCGACTTCGCCGGGTACGCGCGGGAGTTGGACCGGCGCGGGGCAAGGCTGCTCGACGAGGGCGCGGGACCGAACGGGGAGCGGCGGGCCCGGCGGCTCGTGGGGCAGACGTGGGAGATGAGCCTGGACCTGCTGGCCCGGCAGGGGATGCCGGAGGCGCGGTGGCTGATGCGGCTGCTGTCGTGCTTCGCACGGGCGCCGTTTCCGCTGTGGCTGCTCGACTCCTGCGTACTGGAGCGGTTTCCGTGCCCGCCGGAGCCCGAACGGTACGAGGCGGCGCTCGAAGCGCTGGTCGCCCTCGGACTCGTACGGATCGAGGAGGTGTTCCCCGCCGGGAGCGAAGCGGAGGACGACTGGCCGTGCGTGACGGCGCACGCGCTGGTGCTGGAGGCGAACGCGCTCAACGCGGCGGCCGCACCGGCGCGCGAGCGCGCCCTGGTGTGGCGGGGCGCGGCCGCGGTCGCCGAGCACGTCGGGGAACTCGCTGCCGGTCCCCGCAACTGGAACGGGTGGCGCGCGCTGGTCCCCCACGTCGTGGCGGGACTGTGCGCCGTGCCCCGCGAGGACCACGGGACGCTGCTCCCCTTCGTGCGGGCCGCACTGGCCGCCACCGACTACGCCGTGGCGCTCAACCACCTCCCGCTGTGCCGTCAGTTGTCCCTCCTCATGGTGGAAGCGGCCGGCGAACTGCCGCAGGACTGCCCCGAGGTGAGCAGGGTCCGCAGGAACCGCGTCCACCTGACCGAAGGGAACGACGGCGTCGGGCTCGCACGACAGCTGCTCGACGAGCAGCTGGCCCGGTGGGGCGCCGACCACGTCGACACCCTCAACGCGCGGCGGGTCTGGGGGCGCACCCTCTTCGACCAGGGCAGGTGGGAGGAAGCGGAACGGGAGTTCCGCGCAGTGGCCGACGGCCACGTGCGCCTCGGCGCGCTGGACGCGGCCCTGCTGGCGCGGGCCTACGTGGTGCAGGCCCTGGAGCCGCAGGGGCGGGCGCGGGCCTGCGCCGACGAGGCGGCCCTGTTGGCGGCCGCGCTCGACGAGCGGCCGGAAACCGAGTTCTCGGTGCGCCACCAGGTCGCCCACGCGCTGGACGCGGCCGGACTCCTCACAAAGGCGGAGGGCGTCCACCGCAGGATGCTGGCGGAGCTGGAGGCGGCGGGCGCCGAGGACCGGCCGCTCTATCTGAACCTGGCCCTGCACTGCGCCGACAACCTGGTGCGACAGGACAGGGCCGTGGACGCGCTGGCGCTCGTCGACCGCCTCCTGAGCCGCTACCTGCCGGGCCCCGCGGCGGCGGTCCCGCCCCCGTGGATCGCCGAACTCGCGGGCAGGAAGCTCGATCTGCTGCACGCGGCCGGGCGGCTCGACGAGGCGGTGCCGGAGCTGCGCGCCCTGCTGGACTCCTGCGGAAGGACGCCTGACGGGACCACGCGGGCCAGCACTTCCGTACGGCTGCTGCTGGCCGAGACCCTGCGGGAGCTGGGCGACGCCACCGCGTCACTGGCCGAACTGGACGCCCTGGAGTCGGCGCCCGGCGACGAGGCGGACGACGCGCCGCCGTGGCTCGTCCCGCTCTACCGCGCCCGCTGCCTCTGCACCCTGGGCGACTGTGCCGACGCGGTGACCCACTACGACGTGGCCCTGGCCGCCGCGTCCGGTGCCCCGGACGCGGCGGCCAGGATCCGGGAGGAGTCGGCGGATTGCCGCAGCGCCGCCCCGTAACCCCTCCGTACGGCCCCGCGACCCCTCAGTGCGCGCCGGCCACCGTCCCCGCCCGCTGTTCCCTGATCTCCCCGCCCGGCTCCATCGGCGCCGTGACGTCGTCCGCGTCGCGGCCCGATCCCAGGTGGTTGAAGACCAGGTTCAGCAGGACCGCGACCACGCAGCCCGTCGATATCCCCGAGTCCAGGATGATCTTCGCGGTCTCCGGGAACGCGTGGTAGAAGGTCGGCGCCGCGATCGGGATGATGCCGACCGCGATCGAGACGGCCACGATCAGGACGTTGTTGTCCTTCTCCAGGTTCGCCTTGACCAGCGTCTGGATGCCGCTCGCCGCGACCGAGCCGAAGAGCACGATGCCCGCGCCGCCCAGCACCGGGCGGGGCACGACCGCGATGAGCGAGGCGGCCATCGGACACAGGCCCATCAGGACGAGGAAGCCGCCGCCCGCCGCGACCACGAACCGGCTGCGGATCCTCGTCATCGCGACCAGGCCGATGTTCTGCGCGAAGGCGCTGCACATGAAGCCGTTGAAGAAGGGGCTGATCGCCGAGCCGAGGGTGTCGGCACGCAGGCCCGCCGCGATGGTCTTCTCGTCGGCGGGGCGGTCCACGATCTCGCCCAGCGCCAGCATGTCCGCCGTCGACTCGGTCATCGAGACGACCATGACCACGCACATCGAGACGATCGCCGCGAGCGCGAACTGCGGGGCGCCGAAGTGGAACGGGGTGGGGAAGCCGACGACGTCCGCCTCCGTCACCGGGCTGAAGTCCGTGACGTCGAAGGGGATCGCTATGAGCGTGCCGATCACCAGGCCGAGCAGCACCGCGATCTGCTTGACGAAGCCGCGCGTGAAGCGGCGCAGCACGAGGACGACGACGAGGGTGAGCCCGGCGAGCGTGAGGTTGGTGGTGGAGCCGAAGTCGTCGGCGGCGCGGTCGGGCCCCTGGGCCCAGCCGAAGGCGACCGGGAGCAGGGATATGCCGATCAGGGTGATGACCGTGCCGGTGACGACGGGCGGGAAGAAGCGCACCAGTTTGGAGAAGAACGGGGCGGCCACGAAGCCCAGCACGCCCGCGACGATGATCGCGCCGAAGATGATCGGCAGCGCGTCGCCCTTGTCCTTGGTGGTGTCGACGACGGCGAGCATCGGGGCGACGCCCGCGAAGGTGACGCCGTTGACGAAGGGGAGCCTGGCGCCGATGTTCCAGAGGCCGAGCGTCTGGAGGAAGGTGGCGAGGCCGGCCATGAAGAGGCTGGCCCCGGTGAGGAAGGTGAGTTCCTTCGGGGAGAGGCCGACGGCGGCGCCGACGATCAGCGGCGGTGCGACGACGCCCGCGTACATCGCGGCGACGTGCTGGAGGCCGGTGGTGGCCATCTTCAGGGCCGGCAGCTTCTCGTCGACCGGGTGCACGGCCTTGTCGTCCGGCTCCTGCGGGGTGGTGCCTTGCTTGGTGAACCTGGGCTTGGTGGCCACGTGATTCCTCCGGTTGTTTTCCAGTGCCGCCCGGCGGCACGCGCTTCTGGGAGGTGGTGCGACGTGCAAGGACCTGCTCGGTGTTCAGTTGTCGGTGGTGCGCCCAGGCAGTACTGACCGCCCCGGAACGCGAAGCGTTGGGCCACGTTCCGGAGCGGCACCTGAGCAGCCCGCTCGGCTGCTCAGGTCCGGCCGGGGACCGTCCTCCCCGGCCGGACATCCATGGGGGTGTCAGCCCTGCGCGGCGATCCGCGCCAGGCGCTGTGCCTCCGCTCGGGTGGAGCGGGCGACCGCGTCCTCGTCCACCCGGGTCAGGTGGTTGTCCTCGACGACGGGCTCGCCGTTGACGAGGGAGAGCGTGACCGGGGCCGCGGCGCCGAAGACGAGCGCGGTCACCGGGTCGGCGATGGAGGAGTGGGCCAGGGTGTCGAGCTTCCAGAGCACCAGGTCGGCGAGCTTGCCCGCTTCCAGCGAGCCGATCTCGGCCGCCCTGCCGAGCACCTGCGCGCCGCCGTGGGTGCCGAGCCGCAGTGCCTGACGGGCATTCAGGGCGGCTTCGCGGTGGTGGGAGTTGAGGCGGTTGATGAGCAGCGCGTTGCGCAGCTCGGTGTGGAGTTCGCCCGACTCGTTGGACGCGGTGCCGTCGACGCCCAGGCCGACGGGGACGCCCGCGGCGAGCATGTCGGGGACGCGGGCGATGCCCGCGGCGAGGCGGGCGTTGGAGGACGGGCAGTGGGCGACGCCGGTTCCCGTACGGGCGAAGGCGGCGATGTCCGCGTCGTTCATGTGGACGCAGTGGGCCATCCACACGTCCTCGCCGAGCCATCCGGTGGACTCGAAGTACTCGGTGGGGCCCATGCCGAAGAGTTCGTGGCAGAACTTCTCCTCCTCGACGGTCTCCGAGCCGTGGGTGTGCAGCCTTACGCCCAGGGCGCGAGCCAACTCGGCACCCTGGCGCATGAGTTCGGTGGAGACGGAGAAGGGCGAGCAGGGTGCGACGGCGACCTGCGTCATGGCGCCGAAGGACGCGTCGTGGTGCTGCTTGACGGTCGCCTCGGTGGCGGCGAGCGCGCCGTCGAGGGTTTCGACCGCGAAGTCCGGCGGCAGGCCGCCGTCCTTCTCGCTGCGGTCCATGGAGCCGCGGGCCAGGGTGAAGCGCACGCCCGTCTCGGCGGCGGCGCGGATGATGGAGCCGGAGATGTCGCCGGCTCCGCGCGGGAACACGTAGTGGTGGTCCATGGCGGTGGTGACGCCGCCGCGGGCCATCATCGCGAGCGAGCCCTGTGCCGCCGCGTACGTCATCTTCTCGTCGATGCGCGCCCAGGTGGGGTAGAGGGCGACGAGCCAGTTGAAGAGGTTGTGGTCGGTGGCCAGACCCCGGGTGATCCACTGGTAGAAGTGGTGGTGGGTGTTGACCAGGCCGGGGGTGGCGAGGTGGCCGGTGCCGTCGATGCGGCGGACCACGTCCTCCAGTCCTTCGGGGGCCGGTCCGGCCCCGATGGACTCGATCCTGTTTCCGGCGACGACGACGTGTCCCGAGGCGTACTCGGTGTCGGCGGCGTCGACGGTGGCGATCGCGCAGTTCTCGATGACGATGCGCCGGGTGTGTGCCGAAGGTGCCATGGTGCTTCCTTCTCGTCGTGGCAGGGGTCCCCCCTGCTCGTTCGGAGCCTGGGCTCCTACAGATCATGGGGGGAGGGCACGGCAGGACCCTAGGAGGATTTGAGTGCCGCGGCCGGCCCTGCGCCGCGGGTGCCGAGATGGTGGAAGAACAGGTTCAGCAGGACCGCGACGAGGGCGCCCGCGCTGATGCCGGAGCCGAGCACGGTCTGCGCCCAGGCCGGGAAGTCGGCGTAGAAGGTGGGTGCGGCGAGCGGGATGATGCCCGCACCGAGCGCGACGGCCACCAGGATGATGTTGGAGGAGTCGTCGAGTCCGGCCTCGGAGAGCGTACGGATGCCGCTGACCGCGATCGAGCCGAAGAGGACGATCCCGGCGCCGCCGAGCACGGGCATGGGGACGAGCGAGACGACCGCGCCGAGCACCGGGAAGGCGCCGAGGACCAGGAGCGTGCCGCCCGCGACGGCGACGACGTACCTGCTGCGCACCCGGGTCAGCGAGACGACGCCGACGTTCTGGGCGAAGGCGCTGGTGGGGAAGCCGCCGAAGACGGGGCCCACGAGGGTGGCGATGCCGTCGGTGCGCAGGCCCCTGGTGATGGTCCGGCCGTCGCAGTCGCGCTCGCAGATCCGGCCCAGGGCCAGCATCCCGGCGCTGGACTCGGTCATCAGGACCAGCATCACGATGCACAGCGAGAGGATCGCGGCGGGCTGGAACTCGGGGACGCCGAAGGCGAAGGGGGCGGGCAGGGCGGCGACGGGCGCGGAGTCGAGCGCGGAGAAGTCGGCGAGGCCGAAGGGGATCGCGGCGAGCGTGCCGATCAACATGCCCAGGAGCAGTGCGACCTGCTTGACGAAGCCGCGGCCGAAGCGCTGGACGAGCAGGATCACGGCGAGGGTGAACCCGGCGAGCGCGAGGTACTTCATGGCGCCGAAGTCGGCGGCTTCCTTGTTGCCGCCCTGGGCCCAGGAGACGGGCACGGGCATGAGGGTGACGCCGATCAGCGTGATCACGACACCGGTCACCAGCGGCGGGAAGAACCGGAGCAGCCGGCCGAAGAACGGCCCGACCACGAGGCAGAACACTCCCGCGACCATCACCGCGCCGTAGATCGCGGGGAGTTGGCGGCCCGGTGCGCTGGTCTCGGCGATGGCGAGCATCGGCGCGATTCCGGCGGAGGAGGCGGCGTTGACGAACGGCAGCCGGTTTCCGGCGAACCCTCCGGCGCCGATGGTCTGCAGGATGGTGGCGAGACCAGCGATGAGCAGGCTCGCGGCGATGAGCCGGGTCATTCCGGCGGCGTCGAGTCCGACGGCCTGGCCGATGATGAGCGGAGGGGTGACGACGCCCGCGTACATGGCGGCGATGTGCTGGAGCGCGGCGGGGACGAGCCGCGAAGGGGGGAGCTTTTCGTCCACCGGGTGAACGGCCGGTGGGGCGGAACACGGGCCTTCGGCGGTCTTCTCCGCCGGCCCCTTTGCTGGCTGTGCCATGGCTGTGGTTCCCTCCGGTCCGCGGCGCCCCCGCCCCGCTGCGGGCGGGCGGGGGCGCCGTCGGCCTGGCGTCAGAGGCTGGCGTCAGGTGGTTGACGTCAGAGGTTGGTCATGTCGACCGGGATCCGCGGCTCCACGCCGTCGCGCAGGATCGTGGCCTCGATCAGGCCGTACGGGCGGTCGGCCGCGAAGTAGACCTCGTTGTCGTTCTTGAGGCCGAAGGGCTCCAGGTCGACGAGGAAGTGGTGCTTGTTGGGCAGCGAGAAGCGCACCTCGTCGATCTCGGCGCGGTTGTTGATGATGCGCGAGCCCATCTGGTACAGCGTCTGCTGGAGCGAGAGCGAGTAGGTCTCGGCGAACGCCTGGAGCATGTGCTTCCTGACCTGCTCGTAGGACTTCTCCCAGTTCGGCATCCGCTGCTCGTCGTCGGTCCAGTTGAACCGCCAGCGGCTGGACACCTGGGTCGCCAGGATGCGGTCGTACGCCTCCTGGAGGGTGGTGTACTTGTCCTTGAGGTAGCCCCAGAACTCCGAGTTGGTGGAGTTCATCACGACGAGGTCCTTGAGGCCGGAGATGACCTCCCACTCCTCGCCGTCGTAGGTGATCTGCGAGACGCGGGTCTCCTGGCCCTTGCGGACGAAGGAGTGCTTGACGTCGTCGGCGCCGATGAACTGGGAGTTGGCCTCGGAGGTCGCGATGCGCTCCCAGGCGTACTCCTCGATGCGGATGCGCGCCCGGTGGATCGTGGGCTGCGAGGTCACGAAGTGGCGGGCGAGGTGGATGCCGAACTGCTCGGCGGACTCTATGCCGTGCTCCTTGGCGAAGGCGAACACCGTGTTCTTGGTGGTGTCGGTCGTCAGGACGTTGGCGTTGGAGCCGTTGTAGTGGACGTCGTCCATGTCACCGGAGAGGGAGACCGAGACGTTGAGGTCCTTGATGTGGTGGGTGTCGCCGTCGCGCGTGATCTTCACGACGCGGTTCTCCGCCTTGCCGTACTGGTTCTGTCCCAGAATCGTGGGCATGTCTGCTAGCTCCCTCGGTAAACGGAGTAGCCGAACGGGTTGAGCAGCAGCGGTACGTGGTAGTGCTCCCCCGGTACGACGGCGAAGGTGATCGCCACCTCGGGGAAGAACGCACCGCTGTCCCGATTCGCGGGGGCGTCCTGCTGCGCATCGGCTTGCTGGTGGTCGAACTCCGAGACGTTCGGGACGTTCGGGGTGTTCGGGACGTTCGAGAAGTACGCCTCGGTCTCGAAGTCGAGCCGGACGTGAGTGGTGCCTTCCGGCAGGGCCGGGAGGTCCTTGCAGCGCCCGTCCGCGTCGGTGGCGGAGCCGCCCAGGGCGGTCCACTGCGCGTCCGCGCCGGAGCGGGCGGACAGTGCGACGGCGACTCCCCCTGCGGGGCGTCCGACGCTGGTGTCCAGGACGTGGGTGGACACCGATGCGGTGGTGGCGGTGCTCATCAGTCGTTGTCCTCTTCTACGAGTCGCGCGAGCCGGATCCGGTTGATCTTGCCCAGCTCGGCGCGGACGATCTCGCGCTCCCGCTCGGGCGTGTTGCCGATCCGGGCCTTCACCGCGTCCCGCATCTGCTCGCCGGTGGCACCGGTGGCACAGATCAGGAATACGTGCCCGAACGTGTCCTGGTAGGCCAGGTTCAGTTCGAGCATTTCGGCCTTGAGTTCCTCGGAGGCCCCGGCCATCCCCCGCTGTTCGCGGGAGGAGGTGGGGTCCCCCGGCTTCGGCCGGCCGATCGGCGGGTGCCCCGCCATCGCCTCGGCGAGGTCCTGCTCGGTCAGTTCGGCCAGGGCGGCGTCGCTGGCGAGAAAGAGCGCTTCGACGGTGGGGTGGGGGCGCTGGGCGAGCAGCTTGCTCCCCCAGGCCGAAGAGGCGCACACCTCGTGCAGCGCGGCGGTCGCCGCACTGCCGTCCAAGGTGTTGAACCGGGCGAGGCCCGGCGTCGAACTCGAAGTCACGGGAGCCTCCGTGGCTGTTCTTCGCTGTGCGTTGGACGGGCTGCGGATAGCTAACGCCCTCGGAAACATCACGTCAACACTTTGTTGAAAACTTCGAGTTACAAAAAGGGCCGCCGTCCGGAAGTCGGACGGCGGCCTGGATCGCCCCCTGTGAGAGGGGGCACGAACGGCACTCCGGGGCATTTGCCCCGTGGCCGGTCACTCGCGGTTCAGGTAGTTGTACACGGTGAAGCGGCTCACCCCCAGGGCGCCCGCCACCGTCTCCACCCCGTGCCGCACGGAGAACGCCCCGCGCGCTTCGAGGGTCCGCACCACGCCCTGCTTGGTCTTGCGGTCGAGCTCCGCGAGCGGTTTGCCGTGGCGCCGCTCCAGCGCCGCCAGGATGTGGTCCAGGGAGTCGGAGAGCTGGGGGAGGCGCACCGCGACGACGTCCTCGCCCTCCCAGGCCAGCACCACGTCGTCCTGACAGGCCTCGTCGGGCCCGAGCAGTTCCGCCCCCATCGCGTCCACCAGCGGCTTCACCGCGGCGACGAGCGGGTGGTCCCCCGGTTCAGTCACTTCGCACCCTCCCCGCTCCCCGGCCCGGCGCCGCCCCGCTCCTCCTGGCCGATCACGTTGACCTGGAGCGAGACCCGCGTGGCGCCCGCCTCCAGCGCCTCGCGCAGCAGCGCGTCGACGGCGCCGAGCACCTCGTCGGCGCCGCCTTCCGCCGTATTGCCGAACGGTCCCACGTCCACGGCGTCCAGCGCGGCCGCCTGGATGACCTCGCGGGCCACCACCGCATGGGCGGGCGCCTCGTCGAGGTCGAAGGGCTCGGTCGTGAACTCCACTCTCAATCGCACGCGCTCAACCTACTGCGCGGCCGAGGAAATCCGGCAGGCCCTCTTGACAGGTCTCGCCGATCCCATGCAACCTTCCATCAAGCAGAAACTAACTTCCGCAATACGGAAGGAGCGCCGCCCCTCATGGCCCGCTTCCCGACAGGCGCAGTCACGGACCAGCGCTTCGATGTGAACCTCTCGATCCTCTTCACGGAACTCCCGCTCCTGGAGCGCCCCGCGGCGGCGGCCGCGGCCGGCTTCACCGCGGTCGAGCTGTGGTGGCCCTGGATCGAGACCCCCACCCCGCCGCAGGCCGAGCTCGACGCCCTCAAGAAGGCGCTCGACGACGCGGGCACCCGGCTGGTGGGCCTGAACTTCTACGCGGGGCAGCTCCCGGGACCCGACCGCGGCGCGCTCTCCGTGCCCGGCGCGGAGTCGGACCGCTTCAGGGCGAACGTCGACGTCGCGGCGGACTTCGCCGCCTCGGTCGGCTGCACGGCGCTGAACGCGCTGTACGGCAACCGCGTCGAGGGCGTGGACCCGGCGGTCCAGGACGAACTGGCCCTGGAGAACCTGGTCCTGGCGGCCCGCGCCGCCGACCGGGTGGGCGCGATCCTCCTGATCGAGACGCTCAACGGGCCCGAGTCGCCGCACTACCCGCTGGTGACCGCCCAGGCCGCCGTCGACGTCGTGGACCGGGTGAACGCGGTGACAGGACTGGACAACGCCAAGTTCCTGCTGGACCTGTACCACCTGTCGATGAACGGCGAGGACCTGCACGGGGCCATCGACGCCTTCGCCGACAGGACCGGCCACGTGCAGATCGCCGACAACCCGGGCCGCGGCGCGCCCGGCACCGGCGACCTGGACTTCACCGAGCTGCTCGGCCGCCTGAAGAAGGCCGGCTACGACGGCTGGATCGGCCTGGAGTACAAGCCCGGCGACCGGCCGAGCGCGGACGCCTTCGAGTGGCTGCCCCGGCCCTCGCGCGCCGCCAACTGACCTTACGCACCAGAGTTTCGAGAGAGGCACCCTGATGAGCACCAACCTCCCCAAGGTGGCGTGGATCGGCCTCGGCATCATGGGCTCCCCCATGTCCGAGAACCTGATCAAGGCGGGCTACTCGGTCACCGGCTTCACGCTGGAGCGGGACAAACTGGACCGCCTCGCGGCAGCGGGCGGCACGGCCGCCGCCTCGATCGCCGAGGCCGTCGCCGACGCCGACGTCGTGATCACCATGGTCCCCGCGTCGCCTCAGGTCGAGGCCATCTCGTACGGCCCCGACGGCATCCTGGAGAACGCGAAGCCGGGCGCCCTGATCATCGACATGTCGTCGATCACCCCGCAGACCTCGGTGGACCTCGCCGGGGCCGCCGCCGGGAAGGGCCTGCGCGTCCTGGACGCCCCGGTATCCGGCGGCGAGGCGGGCGCGATCGAGGCCGTGCTCTCCATCATGGTCGGCGGCGAGCGGGCCGACTTCGACACCGCGCTGCCGATCCTCCAGGCGCTGGGCAAGACCATCGTGCTCTGCGGCCCGCACGGCTCGGGCCAGACGGTGAAGGCCGCCAACCAGCTGATCGTCGCGGTCAACATCCAGGCGTGCGCCGAGGCCGTGGTCTTCCTGGAGAAGTCCGGCGTCGACCTCGCGGCGGCCCTCGACGTCCTCAACGGCGGCCTGGCCGGCTCCACGGTCCTGACCCGCAAGAAGGACAACTTCCTGAACCGCGACTTCAAGCCCGGCTTCCGGATCGACCTGCACCACAAGGACATGGGCATCGTCACCGACGCCGCCCGCAACGTCGGCGCGGCCCTCCCGGTCGGCGCCGTGGTGGCCCAGCTGGTCGCCTCGCTGCGCGCCCAGGGCGACGGCGGACTCGACCACTCCGCGCTGCTGCGCGCCGTCGAGCGCCTCTCCGGCCAGCGGGTCTAGGACCCGCGGGCCCCCAGACTCCGGGTGGCGGTGGCGCTGACACCTGTCCTGTCGCGCCCAGGCGTCACCGCCTCCCGGAACCACACACTTCAATTTCAACAAACTGTTGACGCGCTGTTCGGGGCGTATCTACGCTCCTGGCACCGTCAGCAGATGTCAGTACGGAAGGTCGAACCGCCACCATGACGCAGCGTGTGCTTACCACCGAGTCCGGCGCCCCGGTCGCCGACAACCAGAACTCCGCCACGGCCGGCGTCGGCGGCCCGATCCTCCTCCAGGACCAGCATCTGCTCGAAAAGCTCGCCCGCTTCAACCGCGAGCGCATCCCGGAGCGCGTCGTGCACGCCCGCGGCTCCGGCGCCTACGGCTACTTCGAGGTGACCGACGACGTCACCGCGTACACCCGCGCGAACTTCCTCGGCGAGGTCGGGAAGCGCACCGACACCTTCATCCGCTTCTCCACGGTCGCCGACAACCTCGGCGGCGCGGACGCCGTCCGCGACCCGCGCGGCTTCGCGCTGAAGTTCTACACCGAAGAGGGCAACTACGACCTCGTCGGCAACAACACCCCGGTCTTCTTCATCCAGGACCCGATCAAGTTCCCCGACTTCATCCACTCCCAGAAGCGCGACCCCTTCACGGGCAAGCAGGAGGCGGACAACGTCTGGGACTTCTGGGCGCACGCCCCCGAGGCGACGCACCAGATCACCTGGCTGATGGGCGACCGCGGCATCCCGGCGTCCTACCGCCACATGAACGGCTACGGCTCCCACACCTACCAGTGGACCAACGCCGGGGGCGACGCGTTCTTCGTCAAGTACCACTTCAAGACGAACCAGGGCGTCCGCTCGCTCTCCTCCGAGCAGGCCGCCGAGATCGCGGGCAAGGACCCCAACTCGCACCAGACCGACCTGCTCCAGGCCATCGAGCGCGGCGTGAACCCCTCGTGGACGCTGTACGTGCAGATCATGCCCGCGGCCGAGGCGGCGGACTACCGCTTCAACCCGTTCGACCTCACGAAGGTGTGGCCGCACAAGGACTACCCGCTCCAGCGCGTGGGCCGCCTGGTCCTGGACCGCAACCCCGACAACGTCTTCGCCGAGGTCGAGCAGGCCGCGTTCTCCCCGAACAACTTCGTTCCCGGCATCGGCCCTTCGCCGGACAAGATGCTCCAGGGCCGGCTGTTCGCGTACGCGGACGCGCACCGCTACCGCCTGGGCGTCAACCACACCCAGCTCCCCGTCAACGCCCCCAGGGCGACCACCGCGGACAACTACGGCCGCGACGGGGTCCACGCCACCCGCTACGGCTCGCGCCACGACAAGAACTACGAGCCCAACTCGTACTCGGGCCCGGCGCAGACGGACGCCCCGCTGGCCGCCCCGCTCGCCGTGCACGGCTGGACCGGCACCCACGCCGCGCCCGAGCACGCCAAGGACGACCACTTCTTCCAGGCGGGCGAGCTGTACCGGCTGATGTCCGAGGACGAGAAGAAGCGCCTGGTCGCCAACATCGCGGGCGGCCTCTCGCAGGTCGGCCGCGACGACGTGATCGAGAAGAACCTCGCCCACTTCCACGCCGCCGACGCCGACTACGGCAAGCGCGTCGAGGAGGCCGTCCGCGCCCTGCGCGAGGACTGAGGAAACCTCGACGCCCAGACCGCGTACGGGACCTGACGGGAGGTCACGTTCCGTGCGCCGTCCGGACCGGGAGCCCGATGAGGGGTGGCTCCCCGGTACCGGACAGCTTGAGGACCGCGGCGGCAGGACGAGCCAGTGCGGTGGTCAAGGCCCGACGCGGCGCTCTCCTGACCTGAAGGAGGGCGCGGCGAAGACGCCGATCGCCCCCGCCGCGGTCCCGGCACTCCCCCGTCTCCTCCAGGAGACCCGCATGCTCCGCCCGGCGGCGCGAACGTTCCGTCGCGCCGGCCTCGCACCGCCGGGCGGCACCAACGCACCGCACCGGACCGGGGTCCGGCCCCCACGGGGCCCGATCCCGGTCGTTCTGCTGCCCTCCTACCCCAATGGGTTACTTTTCGGCCATCGGGGGCGTAGTCTCGGCCACCCGGCCGGGTCCCTCCCCACACACCGCCCGGCCGAGGGCGAGGTGCGGCGCGCTCACCCCGAGCCGGGCGCGCCCCCTCCAGAGGCCCCGCCCCCCGCCCGCCCGGCGGGGCCTCCCCGTGCGCTCCGCGGTTCAGGCCCTCCCCAGCGCCCGCTCGGCGTTGTCGACCAGTTCCTTGTAGGTCAGGACCTCGACCCGGCTCATGTGCGCGTTCAACGTGCGCAGCGCCTCGTTCACCGCCTGCTCCGGGACCTCCGGGTGCGCTCCCGGGTGCCCGATCAGCACGACGGCACTCGCCCTGCGGGTGTCGATGCCGAACTCCGCGCGTATCCGCTCGCGGTGCTCGTCGAGGCCGACGAGGTAGTTGACCGCCTGCCCCACCGCGTCGTGGACCGGAGCCGTCGGCACCCAGGCTCCCCTGTGCCGCTTGACCAGGGCCTCGCGCAGGGACATCGCGCGCTTGAGCTCCACCACGTGCAGCGCGCCGTCGCCCCGTACGAGAGGGATGTCCAATTCGTCGCCCGGCACGAGGCGCCGATGGGCGGCCTCGCCCACATAGGCCCCGCCGAAGATCCAGTACTGGCCCTCCAGCGCCTTCTGGAGGTCGTGCTCGACGGCCAGTGGATCCTCGACGACGGCGCGCAGCGCCTTGAGGCCCGCGGCCCGCCGGTGCAGCTCGGCCGCCCTGAGGACGAGCTGTCCCTCCTCGTCGGCGGCCAGGACGGCCAGCGCCTCGGGGGACGTCACGATGCGCCGGGCCGCCTCGGCGGGATCGCGCACCTCTATGCGGCGGTCGCGCAGGACGCGCTCCACCCACTGGCCCATCTGGGACATGCCGGGAGTGATCCGGTACCACCCCGGGCGGTCCTCCGGGGCTTCGAGGTACCGGGCGTCCCGCGCCCGCTCCCTCAGGTGCGCGACGACGTCGCCCGCGGTCGTCCGCGGTGCGTCGTCGATCAGCCCCTGGGCCTCCGCCGCCGCGTACTGGAGCGACATCGACAGCTGGCGCCCCAGGTAGTCGCGGTTGCTGTCGCTCCTCACCCGGCCCTCCTGGAACAGCCGGTGCCGCTCCTCGAAGTCGTAGCGCAGGATGCGCCCCTCCGCGTAGTCGAGGGAGTCCTGGAGCAGCCGTACGACCTGCCACTCCCCCGCGCCCGCCGCGTCGGCGCGGGCCGCCTCCAGGAGCCTGACCAGCTCCTTGCCGCCGCGCCGCTTGGGATTGCGGCCCGTGCCGCTGCGCATGTGCGTGAAGACCGCGCCGATCGCTTCCTTCACGGCCGCGCTCGCGGCCTGCTCCTCGACCTGGCGCAGCTGCCAGTCGAGCGACATGTCCACCCGTACCGTCATGGGGACCAGTGTGGCGGCGGGGTCCGACAATGCCGGAGGGGCGGCCCCGGTGGACCGCCCCTCGCGACCGCGTGCCGTGGCGTCAGACCTTCAGGGCCCTGACGGCCGTGGGCGCGTGGCCCGGCTCCGTGGCCAGCTCCTCGAACTCGGTCACGTCGCTCACGTCGACCGTCTTGCTCATGGAGATGTTGGTGATGCGCTCCAGGATCGCCTCGACGACCACCGGGACGCGGAACTCCCGCGCCAGCTTCTTGGCCTCCTCGAAGGCGGCGGCCAGTTCGTTCGGGTCGGTCACCCGGATCGCCTTGACGCCCAGCCCCTCGGCGACCTTGACGTGGTCGACGCCGTAGACGCCGATCTCCGGAGTGTTGATGTTCTCGAACTCCAGGTTCACCTGGAAGTTGATGTCGAGGCCGATCTGGGCCTGGCGGATCAGGCCCAGGTAGGCGTTGTTCACCAGGACGTGCACGTAGGGCACCTTGTGCTGGGCGGCGACCGCCAGCTCCTCGATCATGAACTGGAAGTCGTAGTCGCCGGAGAGCGCGACGATCGGGGTGTCGGGGTCGGCTACCGCCGCGCCGATCGCGGCCGGGACGGTCCAGCCGAGCGGGCCCGCCTGGCCGCAGTTGATCCAGTTGCGCGGCCGGTAGACGTGCAGCATCTGCGCGCCGGCGATCTGTGAGAGGCCGATGGTGGTGACGTACCGCGTCTCGGGCCCGAACGCCCGGTTCATCTCCTCGTACACCCGCTGCGGCTTGATCGGGACGTCGTCGAAGTGCGTACGGCGCTGGAGGGTCGCCTTGCGCTCCCGCGCGGACTCGGCCCACGCGGTGAAGTCCGGCAGGCGGCCCTCGGCCTTCCACTCCTTCGCCACCTCGACGAACAGTTCCAGCGCCGCCCCCGCGTCCGACGCGAAGCCGTAGTCGGGCGCGAAGATCTTGCCGATCTGGGTGGGCTCGATGTCGACGTGGACGAACTTCCGGCCCTTGGTGTACGCCTCCAGGTTGTACCCGGTGTGGCGGTTGGCCCAGCGGTTGCCGATGCCGAGGACGAAGTCCGAAGCCAGGAACGTCGCGTTGCCGTAGCGGTGCGAGGTCTGCACGCCGACCATGCCCGCGCTGAGCTCGTGGTCGTCGGGGATGGTGCCCCAGCCCATCAGCGTGGAGATGACCGGGACGCCGGTCAGCTCGGCGAACTCCACCAGCAGGCCGGTGGCGTCGGCGTTGATGACGCCGCCGCCCGCGATGATGAGCGGTCGCTCCGACTCCAGCAGGAACCGCAGCGCCTTCTCGGCCTGCGCGCGGGTCGCCCGCGGCTTGTAGACCGGCAGCGGCTCGTACGCCTCGGGGTCGAACTCGATCTCGGTCAGCTGGACGTCGATCGGCAGGTCGATCAGGACCGGGCCCGGACGGCCCGAGCGCATCAGGTGGAACGCCTCCTGGAACACGCCGGGGACCTGGGCCGCCTCCAGGACGGTGGTGGCCTTCTTGGTGACCGGCTTCGCGATGGACGCGATGTCAACGGCCTGGAAGTCCTCCTTGTGGAGCTTGGAGACCGGTGCCTGGCCCGTGATGCACAGGATCGGGATCGAGTCCGCGATCGCGGAGTACAGGCCGGTGATCATGTCGGTGCCCGCGGGGCCCGAAGTGCCCACGCAGACGCCGATGTTGCCCGCCTTGGCGCGGGTGTAGCCCTCGGCCATGTGCGACGCGCCCTCGACGTGCCGGGCGAGGGTGTGGTCGATCCCGCCACCCTCCTTGAGCGCCCGGTAGAAGGGGTTGATCGCCGCGCCGGGCACGCCGAACGCGTTGGTGACGCCTTCGCGCTTGAGGATCTCGACTGCCGCTCGGGCAGCGGTCATACGGGGCATGTGAGTGCTCCTGCTCGGGACAGCGGGATCGGGCTCTGTCGCGCCACCTGAGAGCGCCAATTCCATATTGCGGAAGTTATGTTCTGCTATACGGAAGCAATGTAAAGGGCCCTTCCGGGCACCGTCAAGGGAGCCCGTCCGCTCCCCGGTCGGCGCGCCCGTCCGCCCCTCGGCCGGGGAACCCGCCCGCCCCGCCGTCGCCGAAACCGCTTCCGGCCAGGGCACGGTTGGGGGACGATGGGAAGGGAGCGCGGGACGTGAAGTGGCCCGCGCGGAGGGGGCCGTCGTGGATTCCGTACCGGTGAGCTGTCCGGCCTGCGACCGCGCGCACGCCTTCGTCCCCGCGAGCTACCCGTGCGCCTGCGGCACTCCGGTGACCCCGCCGCTGGTGGCGGGCGCGCCCGCCGCGCCGGTGACCGGGCGCGCCTGGGCCGACGAGTGGGTGACCGTGCGTTGCACGGGCTGCGGGCGCGACGGGCAGTGGCCCCAGCCGGAGCTGGGCTGCCCGTGCGGCGCGGTGCTCCGCGTCCCGGTCGCACGGCCGCGGCCCGCCACGGCACACACGCCGAAAGCGGCCGTCCGGCACCCCGCCCACATCCCGCTGCCCCGCACGGCCCCGGCGCCCCGCCCCGCGTTCCGCCCCGAGGCCATCCGCACGGCCCGCGACGCCATCACGGTGGCGGCGCGGTACCTGGGCTGGCTGGGCTACCGCGGCATCGTGCGGCCCGAAGCGCGCCCCGCGTCCGGCGCGGACCTGCGCGCCGAAGGGCTGGTCGCGCACGTCGACCCGACGACGTCGCCCACCACCCTGCGCACCGTGGAGTGCCTCTGGCTCAACGGCCTCAGCGCCTCGGCGGCCAGCGCCTGCTTCTCCCTGGCGGGGTACGCGCACGACGCCGCGGCCCGCGCCGACGAACTGTCCGTACCGCTCTTCGTCATGGACCTCACGGGCACCCCGCGCCCGGTCAACGCGGCGGCGGAGGAGCTGGTCTCGGCGGGCCGCTGAAGACGAAAGGGCGCCGCGCCCCACAACCGTGGGACGCGGCGCCGCGTTCTGTGCCGAAGGGCCTCTTCGGGTGGCCCGGGTACGACAGCCCTAGTACCCCTGGTGCGGCCCCTGCCCCGGCGGGGGCGGGGTCTGCCCGCCGTAGGGCGACGCGCCGTACGGGCCCGCGGGCGCGCCCGCGCCGACGGCGGGGCCCGCGACGGGACCGGCCGCGCTCTTGCGGCTGCCGATGGCGACCGACGCCGATGCGACGATCAGGCCGACGCCCGCGAGCCCGATGGTGACACCGGTCTCCGGGACGTCGTCGTTGATGAAGGAGTAGTTGCTGGACATGCCCTGCGACGCGCAGCGCTGCTTGGTCTTGCTCCCGGCGTCGGGCTCACAGACCCACTCCATCCGGTACTCCGTACGCCCGTGCGCGTCGTCGGCCATGATCCAGCCGGTGGCGAGGAGGGCGAAGCCGGCCAGCATGAAAAGGACTTGGAGGGTGCGTGCGACTGGATGCATGAGTGGGATCGCCTCGGCTGTTCGACGGTGGTGGACGGACCGGGGCGCCCGAGTGTCCACGACAGCTTCCCCCGTCGTCCCACACGTCCCCCGGCCCGTATCCTGACGCAGCCGTCCCGACCCGGCAAGCCGGTTCACCGGGCCCGGCACCGGGCCCGCTCACCGCCCGGCGCCGTACGCCTCCCTCAGCTCCACCTTCCGCACCTTGCCGCTGACCGTCATCGGGAACGCGTCGAGCAGCCGCAGCCCGCCCGGGATCTTGTAGTGGGCCAACTGCCCCTCGCAGTAGGCCACCAGCTCCTCGTACGTCGGCGGGCTGGCCGGATCGCGCGGGATGACGCAGGCCAGGACCGACTCCCCGTACCGCTCGTCCGGCACCCCGACGACCTGCACGTCGGCGATCTTCGGGTGGCCGTACAGGAACTCCTCGACCTCGCGCGGATAGACGTTCTCACCACCACGGATGATCATGTCCTTGATCCGTCCGACGATCTGCGCGTAGCCGTCCTCGCGCAGCACCGCGAGGTCCCCGGTGTGCATCCAGCGCCCCGCGTCGATGACCTCCGCGGTCTTCTCCGGCTCGTCCCAGTAGCCGAGCATCACGCTGTAGCCGCGGGTGCACAGCTCGCCGGACTCACCCCGGGGCAGCGTGGCGCCGGTGGCCGGGTCGACCACCTTCACCTCGACGTGCGGCATGACCCGGCCGACCGTGCCCGTCCTGCGCTCCAGGTCGTCGTCGCGCCGGGTCTGGGTGGAGACGGGCGAGGTCTCCGTCATCCCGTAGCAGATGGACACCTCGGGCATGTGCATCTCGCTCACCACCCGCTTCATCACCTCCACCGGGCACGGCGAGCCGGCCATGATGCCGGTGCGCAGCGAGGTGAGGTCGTACGTCGCGAAGTCCGGGTGGTTCAGCTCGGCGATGAACATCGTCGGCACGCCGTAGAGCGCGGTGCAGCGCTCGGCCGCGACCGCCGCGAGCGTCGCCGCCGGATCGAAGGACGGCGCGGGGACGACGATGCACGCGCCGTGCGAGGTGGCGGCGAGGTTGGCCATCACCATGCCGAAGCAGTGGTAGAACGGCACCGGCACGCAGATCCGGTCCAGCTCGGTGTAGCCCAGCAACTCCCCGACGAAATAGCCGTTGTTGAGGATGTTGTGGTGGGAGAGCGTCGCGCCCTTGGGGAAGCCGGTGGTGCCCGAGGTGTACTGGATGTTGACGGCCTCGTCGCAGGAGAGCGCCTCGGCCGCGACCTCGCCCGTGGCCCGGTCCAGGAACGCGTCCCAGCCGGGGTCGGCGATGAACACCGTCTCGCGCAGCGCGGGGCAGTCGCCCCGCACCCGCTCGACCAGCGCGCGGTAGTCGCTCGTCTTGTGCGCGAGCGAGGCGATCAGCAGCGAGACGCCCGCCTGGTTGAGCACGTACGCCAACTCGTGCGCCCGGTAGGCCGGGTTGATGTTCACCATGATCGCGCCGATGCGGGCGGTGGCGTACTGCGTCAGCACCCACTCGGGGCAGTTGACCGCCCAGATGCCGACCCGGTCGCCCTTGCGGACCCCGGAGGCCAGCAGCGCGCTCGCCAGCTCCTCGACGGCCGCGCCGAACTCCGCGTACGTCCAGCGCCGCCCGGACGGCACGTCGACGAGCGCGTCGCGGTCGGGGAAGCGGGCGACGGTGCGGGCGAGGTCGGCGGGGATCGTGTCGCCGAGCAGCGGGGTGGTGCTGGTGCCGTGGGCGTAGGAGAGCTCGGTCATCGCAGGTCGCCCTCCACGTACTCGGCGCCCGAGCCCGCCGCCGTGCGCTCGCGCAGCTCGATGCGGCGGATCTTGCCCGACACGGTCTTGGGCAGCTCGGCGAACTCGATCCGGCGGATGCGCTGGTACGGCGCGAGGACCGCGCGCGAGTGCGCGAACAGCACCTTCGCCGTGTCGGGTCCCGGCTCCCAGCCCTCCGCGAGCACGACGTACGCCTTCGGTACGGCGAGCCGCAGTTCGTCGGGCGCGGGAACGACGGCGGCCTCGACGACGGCCTCGTGTTCGAGCAGGGCGCTCTCCAGCTCGAAGGGGGAGATCTTGTAGTCGGACGCCTTGAAGATGTCGTCGCTCCGGCCGGTGTAGACGATGTATCCGTCTTCGTCCCGGCTGCCGATGTCGCCGGTGCGGTAGTAGCCGTCGGCCATCGCGGCGGCCGTGCGTTCCGGGTCGCCGCGGTAGCCGGTCATCAGCCCGACGGGACGGGCGGAGAGGTCCAGACAGATCTCGCCCTCGCGCACGCCCGCCTCGCCGGTCACCGGATCGACGAGCACGACGTCGAAGCCGGGCGTCGGCCGCCCCATCGATCCTGCCTTGAGCAACTGCCCCGGAGTGTTGGCGACCTGCACGGCCGTCTCGGTCTGCCCGAAGCCGTCCCTGATGGTGACGCCCCACTCGCGCCGCACGGTCTCGATGACCTCGGGGTTGAGCGGCTCGCCCGCGGCGACGACCTCGCGCGGCGGCGTGCGCAGCTGCTTCAGGTCGGCCTGGATGAGCATGCGCCACACCGTGGGCGGCGCGCAGAAGCTGGTGACCCCGGCCCGGTCCATCTCGCCCATCAGCCGGCCCGCGTCGAACCGGCCGTAGTTGTGGATGAAGACGGTCGCCTCGGCGTTCCACGGCGCGAAGAGGTTGGACCAGGCGTGCTTGGCCCAGCCGGGCGACGAGATGTTGAGGTGCACGTCGCCGGGCTTCAGCCCGATCCAGTACATCGTCGCCAAGTGCCCGATCGGGTAGGAGACGTGGGTGTGCTCGACCAGTTTGGGACGGGCCGTGGTGCCCGAGGTGAAGTAGAGCATCAGCGGGTCGGTGGCGCGGGTGGGCCCGTCGGGCGCGAACTCCGCGGACGCGGCGTCGGCGTCCGCGTAGCGGGCCCAGCCCTCCCTCGGCTCCCCCACCACGATCCGCGTGTAGTCGCCCGGCACCTCGTCGAACTTCCCCGCGTCCGCGTCGCGCACCACCGCGTGCCGCACCTGCCCGCGCTCCACCCGGTCGACCAGGTCGGCGGCGCCGAGCAGCGGGGTCGCGGGGATGACGACGGCGCGCAGCTTCATCGCGGCGAGCGCGACCTCCCAGAGCTCCCGCTGGTTGCCGAGCATCACGAGCACCCGGTCCCCGGCCCGTACGCCCCGCTCCCGCAGCCAGTTGGCGGCGCGGGCCGAGCGCAGCGACATCTCGGCGAAGGAGACGCGCACCTCGCTGCCGTCCTCCTCGACGATGCGCAGCGCGTCCCCGCCGTTGCCGTCCGCGATGGCGTCGAACCAGTCCAGGGCCCAGTTGAAGTGCTCGGGGCGGGGCCACACGAAGCCCTCGTACGCCGTCGCGTAGTCCTCGCGGTGCGCCAGCAGGAAGTCCCGGGCGGCCCGGAACTCCTCCGTCGCGCTGGTTTCCGACATGCGTCCTCCTCATTGCGGGACCGGCCCCGCCCATCGTGTAATCAGTGACCTGGGTCTCACTACCCCCGGACGGGGGTGAAGGGAAGCGAATCGCGCGTGCACGGGCAGGACGTAACCGATCAGGTGGCCACGGCGGTGGAGATGCGGGCCGCCCTGCTGGGGCTGCGCCGCGCGACGGGGCTCCCGGTGGCGTTCGGCGGGCTGCTGAGCGACCCGCACAGACTGCGGATCGCCGAACTGACGGGCGCCGCCTCGCACGCCCTGCGGGGCCTGGCGATCTCGGCGGGCACGGGCCTCGGCGGCAAGTCGATCGCGCTGTCGCGGCCGTGCGCGGTGACGGACTACCCCGCGTCGCGGCACATCAGCCACGAGTACGACGGCCCGGTCGCGGCGGAGGGCCTGCGCGCGGTCCTCGCGGTTCCCGTGGTGGTGCGCCGCCGGGTGCGCGGCGTGCTGTACGGGGCGCTGCGCGAGCCGCTGGCGCTGGGCGACCGCACGTTCGACGCGGCGATGGCGGCGGCCCGCGACGTGGAGCAGGCGCTCGCGGTGCGCGACGAGGTGGAGCGCCTGCTGGTGACGGCGCGGGGGCGGGGCCGGTCGGACGGGGGTGCGGGGGCTTCCTCCGGCGCGCCGGGGGCGGGGGTGGGGGTGGGCCGGGAGCACGGGTCGGACGCGTGGGAAGAGGTACGGGAGGCGCACGGCGAACTCCGCGCGCTGGCCCCGCGCATCGTGGACCCCGCGCTGCGCGCGGAACTCCTCGCGGTGTGCGGCCGCCTGGCGACGGCGGGCACCGCACCGGCCAGACGGCTGCCCGAAGTGACGCTCGCGCCGCGCGAGGTGGACGTCCTGGCGTGCGTGGCGACGGGCGCGACGAACGGGACCGCGGCTCTGCGGCTGGGGCTGAAGCCGGAGACGGTGAAGGGCTATCTCCGCTCCGCGATGCGGAAGTTGGGCGCGTCGACGAGGATGGAGGCGGTGGTGGCCGCGAGGCGGGCGGGGCTGCTGCCGTGAGTGCCGGTCGCCAAGTCGCCAAGTTGCCAAGTCGCTAACCTGGGCGGTCGGGGGTGAGGGACATGGTGTCCACCAATCAGTTGCTGACGTTCGCGGCGATGTCCTTGCTGGTGATCGTGATTCCGGGGCCGAGCGTGCTGTTCGTGATCGGCCGCGCGCTGGCCCACGGCCGCAGGACCGCGGTCGCCACGGCCCTGGGCAACGTGGTCGGCTCGTACGCCCTGGTGGTGCTGGTCGCACTGGGCCTGGGCGCGCTGGTGGAGCGGTCGGCGGTGGTCTTCACGGCGGTGAAGCTCGCGGGTGCGGCGTATCTGGTGTTCCTGGGCGTGCAGGCGTTCAGGCACCGCGGGGAGCTGAGGATCGGGGCGGTGGGCGGCGCTCCGGTGGGCGGTGCCCCCGCGAGTGGCGTCCAGGTGGACGGCGGCCCGGTGGGCGGCGGCCCGCGGGGAGGCGCTCCGGTGGGCGCGGCGCGCGGGGCCTGTCGGCGGGGTGACCTGCGGACGGCGGTCGACGGGATCGTGGTGGGGGTGACCAACCCCAAGGGGATCGTCTTCTTCGCGGCGGTGCTGCCGCAGTTCGTGGACCATTCGGCGGGGCACGTGGTGGGCCAGATGCTGCTGCTCGGCCTGGTGCCGATCGGCATCGGCCTGGTGACGGACACCCTGTGGGGCGTGTGCGCGGCGGAGGCGAGGACGTGGTTCGCCCGCTCGGACCGCCGCCTGTCGATGATCGGCGGAGCGGGCGGCTTCGCGATGATCGGGCTGGGCGTGATGGTGGCGGGGACGGGGCGGGCGGAGTAGGGGGCGGCGGGGTCTTGGGTCCCGTTGCCTCGGGGTGCCGTTTTTGCGCAGCACGGGGTGCCCGGTCCTTTTGGGGTCCCGTTGCCTCGGGGTGCCGTCTTTTTGCGCAGTTCCCCGCGCCCCTAGGGGGATGGGGTGATCCGGTCACGGGTTGGGTGCCTGGGGGGCCGGGGGCGCTCCAGGGTGCACTCCTCAGATCACGAGCCGGAACCGTTTCCAGTCCTGGATAACCCCGGTCTTGGCTCGTGCTCCTGCGGGGAGCACCCTTCCGACCCCCACCCCGGGGCACCCATTACGCCCCCGGTGCGATCGCGCCCCGTCAGGGGCGCGGGGAACTGCGCGAGCAATCGGGCACACGCGCAACATACCCACGCACCCCCGGCGGGCCCGCCACAGGCGAACCCCGTCCCGGGGAGCGGGCACCCCGTCAGGGACACGCGGCCCGCCGCAGGCGAAACGCCCCCCGCTAGCACCGCATCAAGACTCCCCGCCCCACGATCAGCGTCCCGTCAGGACGCCCCCACCCCCACCGCACCCGCCCGTAGCGTCGGACCACGACCCGCCCCACTCCAAGGAGTACTCGTGAAGACCCTCGCCCCCTCCCCCACCGACTCCGACCCCGACGAACGCCGCCCGGCAGGGCCGCTGTACGTCCCCGTGAGGACCGGCTCTGCCGGAGGGCAGCAACTCCGTTTCATGCGCACCCCCTTGGGCGCCCGCACCGCCGTCGGCTTCACCACCCCCGACCGCCTGACCGCGGTCATGGGCGAGGGCCAGCCGTGGATCCGCCTGGCCGCCCCCGCCCTGCTCGCCCTGACCGAGCCCCTGGGGGTCCACACGCTCACGGTGGACCCCCACATGACCGCCCCGCCCGCGAAGACACCCCCGGCCTCCGCCGCCCGGGGCGCCGGTCGCGCCCCCTGGCACGCAGTCACCGCCGTCCGCACCTACCTCAACTGACTGCCGACCGCTGGAGGCCCACCACCATGACCACCCGAACGCCCCTCCGCTCCCCCGCTCCCGACGCCCCCTCCCTCACCGCCCCCTCCGTCTGGCCCGCCTCCGCGACCACCGCCCCCGGCGGTGACCTCTCCGTGGGCGGCGTGTCCCTCGCCCGGCTCGCCGAGCGCTACGGCACCCCGGCCTACGTACTGGACGAGCACGAGCTCCGCGGCCGCGCCCGCGCCTGGCGCCGCGCCTTTCCCGACGCCGAAGTCGTCTACGCGGCGAAGGCGTTCCTCTGCCGAGCGGTGGTCGACTGGATCGCGGAAGAGGGTCTGGGCCTCGACGTCTGCTCGGCGGGCGAACTCGAACTCGCCGCCACCCGCGCCTTCCCCGCCGACCGCGTCCTCCTGCACGGCAACGCGAAGTCCCCCGAGGACCTCCGCGCGGCCCTCCGCATCGGCGTGGGCCGCATCGTCATCGACTCGGACTGCGAGATCGCCCGCCTGGCGACCCAGGTCCCGGGCCCCGACGCGCAGCAGGTGCTGGTCCGCGTCCTGCCCGGCATCGAGGCCGGCGCCCACGAGAAGATCAGGACCGGCGCCGAGGGCCAGAAGTTCGGCCTCTCCATCGCGGACGGCGACGCCGAAGACGCGGTGGCCCGCGTCCTGGGCCAGCCCCGCCTCGACCTGGTGGGCCTGCACAGCCACCTCGGTTCGCAGATCGCGTCCCCGGAGCCGTACGCCCAGTCCGTGCGCCGCCTGATCTCGTTCATGGCCCGCATCCGCGACCGCCACGGCGTCACCCTGCCCGAGCTGGACCTGGGCGGCGGCTTCGCGGTCCCGTACGCACCGGGCGACCCGGCCGCGTCCCCGGCGGCGTACGGCCATCGCATCACGTCGGAACTCACCCGCGCCTGCGCGGAGTTCGACTTCCCGATGCCCCGCATCACCATCGAGCCGGGCCGCTCGATAGCGGCCCCCGCGGGCGTCGCGCTGTACCGCGTACTCTCCGTGAAGCGGACCGGCGGCAAGGTCTTCGTCGCGGTGGACGGCGGGATGAGCGACAACCCGCGCCCCGCGTTGTACGGGGCGCGGTACACGGCCCGGCTGATCGGCCGGGCCCCGACCGCGCCGATGCGCACGGCGACGGTGGTCGGCAGGCACTGCGAGGCCGGCGACGTGCTGGCGGACGCGGTGGAGCTGCCGGCGGACATCAGACCGGGCGACGTGCTCGCGGTGCCCGCGTCGGGGGCGTACCACGTGTCGATGGCCTCGGGCTACAACATGACGGGCAGGCCCCCTGTGGTGGCCGTGGCGGACGGCAGGTCGCGGCTGCTGGTGCGGCGGGAGACGCTCGCGGACATGCTGGAACGCGACATGACCCCATGAGGGACCCCAGGTCCCCGTAGGGGGACCCGGCACCCCGTAGGGCCCCTCACCCGGCCGTCCGCCACGCCCGGAAGGCGACGGAGGTCGGGCCCGAGGTCACCATCCGGCTCACCGTCCGCTCCCCCTCCTCCGCCAGGGCGTCCCGCTCGCGGCGCCCCAGCTCCCCGAACGCCTCGATCTCCAGCGTGGTGACCCCGCCCTCCTCGACGGTGCGCCACACCCCGGCGAGGAAGCCGTCCACCAGGAAAGTGGGGTGCGACTGGTTGCCGGTCCAGATCCGGTCGCGGTACTGGGGCGGCACGATCCGGGTGCGGTCGGCGTGCGAGAGCAGTACGTTGTCGAACTCGGGCAGGAAGCGCGGCGGGGCGGGGACGGCCGCGTCGGGGCGGGGCGCGTCCGGCAGGTCGAAGAGTTCGACCCCGTTCTCGTCGCGGAAGACGAGCAGCTCGGGCCGCAGCCGCTCGAAGACCTCGCGCATCCGGGTGAGCCCGCACCAGGTCTGCATGTCCTTGACGGACGCGGGCCCGAAGGCACCCAGATAGCGCAGCACGGTCTCGTCGGGAGAGGCCGCGGGCACCGCGTCCGTACCGAACCACCGCTCGGCGGTGGTGAGGGTGACCTGTCCGCTCTCGCCCCACAGCCCGCGCGGCGTGACCTGCACCAACGGCAGCAGGCAGCGTGCGGCCACGGTGAGGGCGGAGGGATCGGCGGCGGGCCAGAGCGCCAGCAGCTCCGCCCTGAGCTCCTTGAGCGGCCGGGGGCGCTCCTCGACCAGCTCGCGGCTGACGGCGGCGAGCCGGTCGAGGTCGACGCCCACGAGCCGCGTCCGGAAGATCTTGAGTTCCCGCTCCCGCACCGGCTGCACGAGCGCCCGCAGGGCGAGGCAGTCTTCGGCGGTGTGCGTGTGGATGGTGGAGCGCAGGGTGACGAGCCGGGCGACGTCGCGGGAGGCCATCAGCCCGGAGAGTTCCATCGGGTCGAAGTCGGTGAGCCGGGCGGCGAGCGCGAAGTACGGCGGCTTGGTGTTCTGCGCCTGGAGCCCGACCAGCTGCCGTACGGCGTCGAGCGCGGACAGGTCCGCCCGGCGCAGCAGGAGCTGACGGTCGAGCGTGGCGCGGTTGAGGGCGCGGGCGTCGAGGACGCGGGGCGTGGCGGTCGGCGTGGTCATGATCCGTACGCTACGCACCCTTGAGGACACCTCCGGTCCGCAATCGCACGCCGCTCCATCGTAATGCCGGTGCAATTCAGGACGTATATCCTGCTCCCTGCCCAGAGACGTACATTCGATCGAATCGCGAGGTGGACCCCACCATGAGGCACACCTGGCGCCGCTCCACGACACCCCCGCGCGGCACTCCCGAGACGCCGGCCGCCCCGCCCCCGGCCCCCGAGCCCTCGACTCCGCCGCCCGCGTCCCCCGATCAGCACAGCACGGTGGTCCAGGCGTCGCTCTACCGCGACGGCAGGCGCGTCTCGACGCCGTCGACGCTGGCCGAGACGTTCCGGCTGCTGCGCGAACAGCCCGACGGAATGGCGTGGATCGGCCTGCACCGCCCGCCGGATTCCGAACTCCTCTCCCTGGCAGCCGAGTTCGATCTGCACGAGCTGGCGGTCGAGGACGCGATGGAGGCCCACCAGCGCCCGAAGCTGGAGCGCTACGGCGACACGCTCTTCGTCGTGCTGCGCGCGGCGCGCTACCTGGACGCGCAGGAAGAGGTCGACTTCGGCGAGCTGCACGTCTTCGTCGGCAAGGACTTCGTGATCACGGTCAGACACGGCGCGGCCCCCGACCTGTCGGCGGTGCGCCGCCGCATGGAGGAGACCCCCGAACTCCTCGCGCTGGGCCCGGAGGCGGTGCTGTACGCGATCCTGGACGCGGTCGTCGACGGCTACGCACCGGTGGTGGCCGGCGTCCAGACCGACATCGACGAGATCGAGACTGAAGTCTTCGGCGGCGACCCGGCGGTGTCGCGCCGCATCTACGAACTCTCCCGCGAAATGGTCGAGTTCCAGCGGGCGACCCGCCCCCTGGTCGGCATGCTGCACGCCCTGATGGCGGGCTTCGCCAAGTACGGCACGGACGCCGAACTCCAGCGCTACCTCCGCGACGTGGCCGACCACGTCACGCACACCAGCGAACGGGTGGACGGCTTCCGCCAGGCCCTGACCGAGATCCTGACGGTGAACGGCACCCTGGTGACCCAGCAGCAGAACGCGGAGATGCGGGCACTGGCCGAAGCGGGCTTCGAACAGAACGAAGAGATCAAGAAGATCTCCAGCTGGGCCGCGATCCTCTTCGCGCCCACACTCGTGGGAACTATCTACGGCATGAACTTCGAGACCATGCCGGAGCTGAAGTGGGCGGCGGGCTACCCCTTCGCGATCCTGCTGATGGCAGTGGTCTGCACGAGCCTGTACGTCATCTTCAAGCGCCGCGACTGGCTGTAGGAGGCACACCGGCACTCACCCTCACCTTGGGGTCGGCGCACGTCGGGTACCGTATTTGTCATGTTCTTCCACAAGCCGATTCACGAGTGAGGGCGTGACGGGCCCCCGCTGACGCCCTTCGGCGTCGCCGTGCCCGTTCCCCACCGATGAATCCGCAGATCACTTCACATCACCACCGGGAGAACCCGTGACCGACAGCAAGAACATCAACAACCCCGTGGGCCAGGGCGGCGGCCAGCGCAAGAGGCAGTCCCGCGCCGAGCGGCAGAACAACGGTCCGCACCGCAACCTCGACCGCCAGAGCGCCGCCGACCAGAAGGCGGAGCTGGTGCGCAAGATGCGCGAGAAGGCCCGCGCGGCCGAGGCCGCCGCCGCGCAGGCGGGCGACGACACCGCACAGGACTGACGCACCGCCGCCCCGGGGACATCATCACCAGGCTTTGCCGCTGACCCTGCGCTCTCGCCGGGCCGGGAATCCCCGGGGTCGTCCCGGCCCTGCGCGCGCGACGGCGAGCGCGTCGCGATGGCCGTGCGCAACGGTCGGGGCGGGCCAGACGCGGGAGCCGCGGTGGACGGTCCGCCGGCCCGCCGCCACGCTCTGACACCACCCGCACCCGCACGGCTCGACCGGCAGCCACGTCCACCGGCGCATCGGGCGAACTGCCCGCCTGCATGCGCGGCCCCGAGGACACCGTCCACCTGCCCGGCACGGGTACGGTCCCGCTCGCCGTACCCTTCGGCACCCTGGCCGACGCGCGGATCCCGTACACGTACCACTGCCACGTCCCGCGTCATGAGGACGAGGCCTCCAGGACCATCGCCCCCGGCGGGCAGGGCGGCGTCCACCACCGCTGAGGAGCAGCGCCGTCCGTGCGCCCGAGTCCGGCCGGCCGCCGGAGCGGGCTTCCCGCGTCCGGCGGACGGCTGTTTCCGGCCCATCGGGCGTTGCCCGGATTAGCTCCTGCCAACGTCCGAAAACGGCCCGTGGTCCGCGTCGACTCAGTGGCGTCGGCGCGGGGGCGGGCCCGGCTTACTTCCATCCGTCGCCGGGCGCACCGATGTTGATGGTTCGTCAGCTCCGATCACGCCCGCGAACGTCCGGGCGGACGTCCGCACAGCTCGGCGCGCGCATAGCGCCTGATTCCAAGGTGTGGAGGACTCTTGACGGTACGTGGAGGTTGTGCGAATCTCTCGACAGGTCTGGACCAATGGTCTTCATCGGGCGGGAGCCGGAGATACCAGACGCCTCGGGGGATTCTGACCATGTCCCGCGATACCGACCACTCACGGCCGTCGGCCAGGTCCCCGAGGGGGTGGGCCTCAGCCACACGATGGCAGGGCCCTTCGTTCGACCCGGCTGCCACAGACGGCCATTGACCTCTGACGCCCCGACGTGCGGTGCCCCGCGCCCCACGCCGCGCCCGTACGCACCCGCGCCGCTCCTCCGCTCCGCTCCGACGTCCTAAGTGAGCCGCCGATGTCCGAAGTCCTCCCCTTGACCGACCGCACCCCGGCCTCTCCGGCCCAGCAGGGCGTCTGGCTGACCGAACGACTGGGGCTGGCCCGCGAGGCGTTCCACATGCCCCTGCGGATCTCCTTCGAACGGATCGACGCGGCGGCGCTGGCCCGCGCGGTGGACGCCGTGACCAGGCGCCATCCCGCGCTGGCCGCCCGGCTGGTGGAGCGTGACGGGCAGGTCCGGCAGGAGCCCGCAGCACTGCGGCCCGAGTTGACGCTTCACCAAGTGGGCCTGGAAGAAGGCGAATTGGAGATGCGGTTGGCCGAGGAGGCCGCTCTGCCGTTTGACCTGGAAGTCGGGCCGCTCAGCAGGTTCACCTTGTACCAGCGCTCCGACGGAAGCGCCGAACTGTTCTTCACCGCGCACCACTCGGTCTTCGACGGCAACTCCAAGGACGTCCTCGTCCGGGACCTCGCGGCCGCGTACGGTTCGGTGCTCCCGCACGCGGTCACGGCACCGGCGCCGCCGAGCGCGGACCCGGACACCTCGCGGAGGGCCGCCGCGTGGTACGGGCCGCGCTGGGCCGCCGCCACCGAACCGGTACTGCCGGGCATGCCGCGCACCCCGACCACCGCCGGAGCCGGTGAAGCGGTCGAGTGGCGGCTCGGCGCCGTCGAGGCCGACGAGTTGGCGGCGGCAGCGGCCCGCTGCGGCACCACCGTCTTCGAGTTCCTGCTCGCGGCGCTGCACGGGCTGCTGCGGCGTTACGGCGGGGAAGCCGTGCCGGTCTCCGTGCCGCTCTCCACTCGTACGCCCGAACTCGCCGATGAGATCGGGCTGTTCGTCAACGAGCTGCCCGTCCCCGCGCCCGCGGCCGACGCGTCGCAGACCTTCGCGTCCTTCGCCGCCGCCGTCCGGGCCGAGCTGCGGGCCTGCTATCCGTACCGCGGCGTGCCCTTCGGCACCGCCGTCGCCGGACTGGGGCCCCGCGTGGGACTCACCCCGGTCTCGCTCGGTTACCGAAGACGCGGCCCCGCCCCCGACTTCGCAGGCACCGGTGCCCGGATCGCCTGGGCCGTGCACAACCGCACCGCTCGCAACACCCTCCACCTCCAGATCGTCGAGGCGCCCGACGGACCCGACACCTCCGGCGCCCCGGGCGGCGGCATCGACTTCAGCCTCCAGTACGACCCGTCCGTGCTCGCCCCGGACGCCGCCCGCCGGATCGCCCGCCACTACAGCAACCTGCTCGCCGGTGCGGTCGCCGCGCCCGGCGTCCGGCTGCTGGACCTGCCGCTGCTGGACACCGCCGAACTCCGCGCCGTCACCACCGCGCCCAACGCCACCGACCGGTCCTTTCCGGCGGACCGGACCGTGCTCGACCTGGTCCGCGACCAGGCCGCCGCCACCCCCGACGCCATCGCCGTCAGCGCGGCGGACCGTCGGCTCAGCTATCGCGAACTGACCGCCCGTGTCGATGAGTTGGCCGCCGCGCTGCGCGTAAGCGGCGTGCGGCCCGGTGACCTGGTCGCCCTCCACCTGGACCGCACCGCCGACCTGCCCGCCGCGCTGCTCGCCGTCCACGCCACCGGTGCGGCGTACCTGCCGCTCGACCCCGGCTATCCGGCCGAGCGCCTCGCCCTCGTCCTGCGCGACTCCGGAGCCGTACTGGTGCTCGCCGACCGCGAGCCCTCGCCCGTGGTCGCCGCGGCGGCCCCCGCGGTCCTGCGGCTCCCGGAGGCGTTCGAGAAGGGGCAGGCCGAAGCCGGTCCGGATACGGCGCCGCACGCCTCACCCGGTCCGGACGACGTGGCGTACGTCCTCTACACCTCGGGCTCCACCGGCCGCCCCAAGGGCGTCGCGGTCGGCCACCGGTCGCTGGTCAACCTGCTCGCCTCCTTCGCCGACCGGCTCGACTCCGGCCCCCGGCACGCCTGGCTCGGCCTGACCTCGCTCTCGTTCGACATCTCCGCGCTGGAGATCTACCTGCCGCTGATCACCGGCGGCCGCCTGGTCCTGGCCCCTGACGGCCTCGCCGTCGACGGCCCGGGGCTGCTCGCGCTGATCGGCTCCGCAGGCGTCACCCACGTCCAGGCGACCCCGTCCGGCTGGCGGGTGATGCTCACGGCGGGGACCGGCTTCGACCCGCTCGCCCCCGTCACCGGTCTGGTCGGCGGGGAGGCGCTGCCGCTGCCGCTCGCGCGCGAACTCCGGTCGCGTACCGCCAGGTTGCTCAATGTGTACGGGCCCACCGAGACCACCGTCTGGTCCACCTGCGCCGAACTCCCCGCCGAGCCCGAGCGGGTCGGGATCGGCCGGCCGATCGCCAACACCCGCGCCTACGTCGTCGACGGACAGCTGAACCCCACCCCGCTCGGCGTGCCCGGAGAGTTGCTGATCGGCGGGGACGGCGTCGCCCACGGCTACCTCGGCCGCACCGGACTCACCGCCGAACGCTTCGTACCCGACCCGTACGGCCCGCCCGGCGCCCGGCTCTACCGCACCGGGGACCGCGCCGCCTGGACGACCGACGGCGAACTCGACTTCCTCGGCCGGATCGACGACCAGGTCAAGATCCGCGGGCACCGGATCGAACTCGGCGAGATCGAGTCCGCCCTGCTCGAACACCCCGCCCTCGCCCAGGCCGCCGTCGCCGTCCACGCCGAGGAGGGCGGTGAGCCCTTCATCGCCGCCTATCTGGTGCCGGTCGCCGACGTCCGGCCGCCCGCCCCCGCCGACCTGCGCGACCACCTGACGCGCACGCTGCCCGCCGCGATGGTCCCGCAGCGCTGGCTCGCCGTGGAGCGCCTGCCGCTCACCCCGAACGGCAAACTCGACCGGCGGGCCCTGCCCGTACCGCCCCGCGAGGCTCCGGCGCCGCAGACCGCCGCCATCGACGGCATCGACGGCATCGATAGCGGTGACGGCGGTGACGAGACGGTCCGGACGGTCCGCCGGGTCTGGGCCGAGGTGCTGAACCTGCCCGACGTCGGCCCCGAGGACGACCTGTTCGACCTCGGCGGACATTCGCTGACCGTGATCCAGATCGCCGCCCGGATCCGCGACGCCCTCGGCGTGGAACTGGACTTCGACCTCTTCTTCGACGTCCCGACCCCGTCCGGCATCGCCGCCGCCGTCCGCGAGCGCCAGTAGTCCCGGCGCGCCGGGTGCCCCACGCGCGCCGGGCGCGCCCGCCCCGGCGCGCCGGGCGCCGCTCGGCCCCGACCCACCCGCCCCACCGCGCCGCGTCCCGATCAGCCATGTCCCGCCGCGCCCGCACCCCGCGGCTCCCCGCTGAAACGCCCGAACAGGAACCCGATGACGGATATCCAGGACCTGCCCGCCGACTGGTCCGCGGCCAAGCGCGCCCTGCTCAGCCAGCGGCTGCGCGGCGCCGCGGCGCCCACCCGGGTGGTGACCCCCCGCCCGGCGGACACCGAGCCGCCCCTCTCCAGCGGCCAGGAACGGCTCTGGTTCATGGACCAGTTCGCTCCCGGCTCCACGGCCTACACGCTGGCGCCCGCCCGCCGGTTCCGCGGCCCCCTCGACCGCGCCGCGCTGGACGCCGCGCTGACCGACCTGGTGGCCCGGCACGAGAGCCTGCGGATGACCTTCCGCACCACCGAGGCGGGCACCGCCGAGGTACGGGTCGCCGAGCCCGCGCCGTTCGCCGCCCAGCACCTGGACGTCGGCACCGACCCGGACCCCGAGGCGCGCGCCGCCGCCGAACTCGGCGCGCTGATCGCCGAACCCTTCGACCTCCGTACGGGACCGCTGCTGCGCGCCCTGGTGGTCAGGATCGCCGAGGACGACCACGTACTCGCCCTGGTGATGCACCACATCATCTGCGACGGCTGGTCGATCGACCTCCTCAACCGCGAGCTCGACGTCCGCTACGCCCACCACGCCCACGGCGCCCCGGGCGAACTGCCGCCCCTCGACGTGCAGTTCGGCGACTACGCGGCCTGGCAGCGGAACCGGCTGGAGAACGGGCAGCTCGCCGCGTCCCGTGAGCACTGGCGCGGCGAGCTCGACGGCGTACCGGCCCTGGAGCTGCCGTCCGACCGGCCCAGGCCGCCGCTGTTCACCTTCGACGGGGCCGCTGTCGAGTTCCGTTGGAGCGCCGAACTCTCCGGACAGATCGGCGAGTTGGCTCGGGCGTCCGGCGCCTCCACGTACATGGTGCTGATGGCCGCGTTCCAGGCCCTGCTGGGCCGGCACTCCGGTCAGCGCGACTTCGCCGTCGGATCCGCGGTCGCCGGTCGGCTGCACAAGGAACTCGAAGGCGTGGTGGGCGCGTTCGTCAACATGCTGCCGATCCGCGCCCGGCTCTCCGCCGAACTCGACTTCGGCCGTCTGGTCAGCCGGGTCCGCGAGACCACGCTCGACGCGTACGCGCACCAAGAGGTGCCGTTCGAGCAGATGGTCAACGACCTCGCGGTGGAACGCGACGTCAGCCGCGCCGCCGTCTTCCAGACCACCTTCGCCTTCCAGAACTACGGCGACCGTGCCGCCGCCCCAGCCCCGGGCCCGGACTCCGAGGGCTTCGGCTACGAGGCCACCACCACCCACGCCGACCTCGCGCTCTACATGCGCGAGGAGCAGGACGGCGGCCTCTACGGCCTGCTCACCTACCGCACCGACCTCTTCGACGCCGCGACCGTCGAGCGCCTCGTCGAGCGGTTCGAGCTGCTGACCGCGGCGGGCGTCGCCGACCCCGCGCTGCCGGTCGACCGGCTGCCGCTGCTCGGCGCGGCCGAGCGGACGGCCGTGCTGGAGACCTGGGCGGCCGGTCCCGCCCTGCCGGACGGCGGCCCCGCCACGCTCACCGGGGCGCTGGCCTCGGCGGCGGCGCGGACGCCCGGGGCGCCCGCGCTGGTCTTCGAGGACCGCACGCTGGCCTACGGGGAGCTCGACCGGCACGCCAATTCCATGGCCCGGCGCCTGCGGGCGCTGGGGGTGGGCGCGGACGACCGGGTGGCCGTCTGCCTGGAGCAGTCGGCCGAACTCGCGGTCGCCCTGGTCGCCGTACTCAAGGCGGGCGGCGGCTACCTGCCGCTCGACCCGGAGCAGCCGCCCGCCAGGCTCGCCCGCCTGGTCGCCGACTCCGGGGCCAAGGTGCTGATCACCGACGCCGTGCTGCGGCCCCGGTTCGGCGACCATCCGGCGGTGGACCTGCTGACCGGCGACGGCGCGGACGCGGGTGAGTGGGACGGGGCGCCGCTCGCGGAGGTGTCCGGCGCCGACGACCTGGCGTACGTGATCTACACCTCGGGCTCCACGGGCACGCCCAAGGGCGTCGCGGTGCAGCACCGCCAGATCCTCAACTACCTGGCGGGCGCGGGCGAACGGCTGCGGATCGAGCCCGGTTCCTCCTTCGGGCTGTTGCAGTCGCTCTCCTTCGACTTCAGCATGACCATGCTCTACCTGGCGCTCACGACCGGCGGCCGGGTCCACCTGCTGCCGCGCCGGATCGCGGGCGTGGAACTGGCCGGGGCGATGGAGCGGGCCGGGATCGACTACCTGAAGATGACGCCCTCCCACCTGGCCGCGCTGACCGCCGACGCACCGCTGGAACGGCTGCTGCCGCGCCGTGCGCTGGTGCTCGGCGGCGAGGCCAGCGGCTGGTCCTGGGCCGCGGGCATCGCCGCGCTCGGCCGGTGCGCGGTGTTCAACCACTACGGGCCGACCGAGGCGACGGTGGGGATCACCGTCCACGAGGTCACCGCCGAAGGACTGGAGGCGCCGGGCAACACCCCGATCGGCAGCCCGCTGGCGGGCGGGCGCTGCTACGTGCTGGACGGGGCCCGCAACCCCGTGCCACCGGGCGTCACCGGCGAGTTGTACCTGGGCGGGGACCGGCTGGCCCGCGGCTACCTCGGGCGGCCCGACCTGACCGCCGAGCGGTTCCTGCCCGATCCGTACGCCACCCCACTCCCTTCCGGCCAAGGCGCCCCGTACGCCGACCAGCCCCCCTCCGGCCCGTCCCCCTCCGGTCCGTCCCCATCCGGGCAGGGCGCCCCCGACCCCGACGGCCCCCGGATGTACCGCACCGGCGACCTGGCGCGCTGGCGCGCCGACGGGACCCTGGACTACCTCGGCCGTGCCGACGACCAGATCAAGGTCCGCGGCCACCGGGTCGAGCCCGGCGAGATAGAGGCCGCGCTGACCGCCCTGCCCGGCATCACCCTGGCGGTGGTCATGGCGCGCGGCGAGGGCGTGCGGCAGAACCTCGTCGCCTACCTGGAGCACCCCGGCGAAGGCGAACCGCCGACCTCCGCCGAACTGCGCGCCGCCCTGGGCGAGTCGCTGCCCGACTACATGGTCCCGGCGCGCTACGTGGTGCTGGAGCGGCTGCCGCTGCTCGCGCACGGCAAGGTCGACCGGAGGGCGCTGCCCGCACCCGAAGACGGCCCGGCCACCGGCACCCACGTCGACCCCGAGGGCGAAACCGAGCAGGTGATCGCCGCCATGTGGGCGGACCTGCTCGGCCTCCCCCGGGTCGGCGCGCTGGACGACTTCTTCGAGCTGGGGGGCCACTCCCTGCTCGCGACCCAGGTGGTCGCGCGGATGCGCCGGGCCTTCCCCGAACTGGCCGTCCCGGTCGGCGTGATGGACCTCTTCAAGTACCCCACCGTCCGTCGGCTCGCCGGTCTCGTGGCCGCCCCCGAGGGCGAACGCGGCCCGCGACGGCTGCTGCACCTGCTCACCCCCGAGCGCCGCACGGTGGCCGCGAGCGTGGTCTGCGCCCCCTACGGCGGCGGCAGCGCGCTGATCTACAAGCCGCTCGCCGACGCGATGCCCGCGGACTGGGCCCTGCACTCCATCGCCGTCCCCGGCCACGAGCTGGGCGAGGAACCGATGGACATCGACGAGGTCGCCCGGCTCTGCGCCCAGGAGATCCTCGCGCACGTCGAGGGACCGCTGGTGCTCTACGGGCACTGTGGGGTCGGGGTCCGGCTGACCGTGGAGATCGCCCGCAGGGTGGAGGCGGCGGGCCGGGAGATCGACGCCGTCCACCTCGGCGGCATCTTCCCCTTCGCCCGTCCGAAGGGCCGCGGCGCCGCGCTCTCCGAGCGCTTCGCCGAGCTGGCCGCCCGTCTGCGCAGCGACCAGGGCATGATCAACGCCCTGGCGGCCGCCGGCCTGGACGTGGACGAGGTCGACGAGGAGCAGCTGCGGCTGATGGTGCGCAACCGCCGGGTCGGCACCAAGGGCGCCGAGCGCTACTTCGGCGAGCTGTACGAGAGCGAGGGCGGCACCCTCGACGCGCCGGTGATCGCCGTCTGCGGCGACCGCGACCCCGCGACCGAGTTCTACGAGGAGCGGTTCCGCGAGTGGCACCGGATCACCGGGACGGCCGCCGTGGTGGTCCTGGACGAGGCCGGACACTTCTACCTCAAGTACCGCGCCGAAGAGTTGGCCGACATCCTGACGGGGGTGCACCGCTCGATCGCCGCGGGCGAGGAGGCGCGCCACGCGCGCACCGAGGACGCCACGTGGTGGCTGGCCGGGCTGTCCCGCGACGCCGCCGGGCCCGAGGACGGGATCTCCGCGCCGCACGAAGTGCCGGAGAAGTCCCGCGAGGGCCGCGAGCGCCGTCCCGTACGCCCGCGCCGTCCCGTACGCCCGACCATGGGCCGCTTCCTGGCCGTCGCCACCGGCCAGCAGCTCTCGATGATCGGCTCGGCGCTCACCGAGTTCGCGCTGCCCATCTGGATCTACCTGCAGACCGGCTCGCTGCTCCACCTCGGCCTGCTCGCGGCCTTCGGGCTGGTGCCCGGCATCGTGGTCGCCCCGCTGGCCGGTGCCGTCGTCGACCGCGGCGACCGCCGCCGGGTGATGCTGTACGGCGACGTCGCGGCCGGTCTGACCCAGGCGGCCCTGCTGGTGCTCCACCTCAGCGGCTCGCTGGAGATCTGGCACTGCTACGTGATGATCTCCGTGCTCTCCGCGGTGCTCGCCTTCCAGCGCGTCGCCTGGGGCTCGGCGGTGCCGCAACTGGTGCCCAAGCGCTTCCTGGGCCGCGCCAACGGCGTGGTCCAAATGGCCCTCGGCCTCGCCCAGTTCCTCGTCCCGCTGATCGCGGTCGGCATCCTGCACGCGATCGGCCTCGGCGGCATCCTGGTCTTCGACGTCGTCAGCTACCTGATCGCCACGGGCGTCACCCTGGCCCTGCGGTTCCCCGACACGATGGCCGCCGCCCGCCGCGAGAGCGTCGGCACCGAGATCCGGGCGGGCTTCCAACGAGCGCTGGGCAGCCGCCACTTCAGGGCCATGCTGTTCTGGTTCGCGGCGCTGAACGTCTTCCTCTCGCCGCTCTTCCTGCTCGTCACCCCGCTGGTGCTCTCCTTCTCCTCGACCTCGGCGGCCGGGTGGGTCTCCACCGCCGCCGGCCTTGGCGCCGTGCTCGGCGGCCTCACCCTGCTGGTCTGGGGAGGCCCGCGCCGGATGCGGCTGCGCGGCGTCCTGTTCGCCACCCTCGGCCTCGCCGCCGCCTGCGTCGTCACCGGACTGCGGCCCTCGGTGGCCGTGGTCGCCGTCGGCGCGTTCGGCATGACGTACGGCCTGGCGCTGCTCAACGGCATCTACGCGACGGTCGTCCAGACCAAGGTGCCGATGCGCTTCCACGGCCGGGTGATCGCGGTGAACACCATGGTCGCCTGGTCCACCCTGCCGATCGGCTTCGCCCTGGTCGCCCCCGTCGGTCCCGGGCTGCTCCAGCCCCTGATGGACGAGGGCGGCGCGCTGGCCTCCAGCGTCGGCGCGCTGATCGGCACCGGCGACGGGCGCGGCATCGGCCTGCTCTACCTGGTGTTCGGCCTCGCCATGGCCGTACTGGTCCTGATCAGCTTCTGCATTCCCGTCCTGGCCCGCTTCGACCGGGAGGTCCCGGACGCCGAGTCCGACGACCTGATCGGTCTGGAGACCCTGCGGGCCCGCGCGAAAAGCGAGATGAACGCATGACATCGCCCACCTCGGCCGCCCCGGCACCCGCCGCCGCCCGCCATCCGCTGACCGACGAGCAGCGCCGCCTCTGGTTCCTCCAGCAACTGAACCCGCGGGACGCCGGGTTCAACATGTACCTGAACCGGCGCTGGAGCGGCCCGATCGACCCCCGGGCGCTGGGCGCCGCGCTCACCCGGCTCACCGAGCGGCACCAGGTGCTGCGCACCCGGTTCGCCCTGGACGGCGAGCAGCCCGTCCAGGTCGTGGAGCCCGTGAGGGACGTCGAACTCGCCCTGGTCCAGGTCCCGGACGCCGCGGAGGAGTCCTTCACCGCGGCCTGCGCGCCCTTCGTCAACGCCCCCTTCGACCTGGGCGGGCGCCCGCCGCTGCGGGCCGTCCTGGTCAGTGCGGGCGAGCACGAGCACGCGCTGGGCGTGGTGGTCCACCACATCGTGTCCGACGGCTGGTCGTTCACCGTGCTGTGGCGCGAACTGCTCGCGCTGTACCGCGAGGAGATCGGCGAGGGACCGGCCGACCTTCCCGAACTCAAGCTACAGTTCGGCGATTTCGCGCGCGCCGAACGGGCCAGGCTGGACGGGGGCGCGGCCGAGGAGGCGGTCCGCTACTGGAGCGGACGGCTGGCCGGGGTCGGCGCGCTGCGGATGCCGCTGGACCGCCCCAGGCCCGCCGCCCCCGCCCGTCCGGCGGGCTTCGCCGAGTTCGCCGTCGAGCCCGGCCTCGTCGCCGGAATCGACGCCCTGGCCCGTGAGCAGCGCTGCACCCCGTTCATGGTGCTGCTCGCCGCGTACCAGAGCGTGCTGGCCCGCTGGAGCGGCTGCTACGACTTCGCCGTCGGCACCCCGCTGGCCGGTCGCAACGAGACCGCCCACGAGGCCCTGCTCGGCTACTTCTCCCGTACGGGGGTGATCCGCGCGGACCTCACGGGCGAGCCCGACTTCCGCACCGTGCTGCGCCGGGTGCGTTCCGCCACGATGGCCGCGCTGAGCCATCAGGACGTCCCGGTCGAGCGGGTGGCCGCCGAGCTGGGGCTGCCCGTACTGCCCGGCGTCGGCCCGCTGTACCAGGCGGTGTTCGTCCACCAGAGCCAGTACGAGCTGGCCACCGCCGACGCCGGTGACGGCACCGGCGACGGTGCCGACGCGGGGACCGCGCTGCCCCCCGGCGTGCGGACCGCGAGCATGGACTCCGGCTTCGACCGCGCCAAGACCGATCTGCTGCTGGACAGTTGGCGCACCCCGGACGGCGGGATGACGCTCTCGTTCTGCTTCGACCGGGAGCTCTTCGAGCGCGCCACGGTCGAGGCCCTGGCGCGCCGGGTCCGCGACCTGCTCGCCCGTGCCGTCGCGGACGTGGAGGTCCCGCTGCACGGCGACTGGCTGCTGACCGGAGGGGAGCGCGCCGCGCTGCTCGCCCTCGGCGCGGGTCCCGCCGTCGCCGACGGGGCCCGGTCGATCCTGCGCGGCTTCGCCGACCAGGTCGCCGCCCGCCCCGACGCGCCCGCCCTGGAGTGCGCGGACCGCACGCTCACGTACGCCGAACTCGACCGCGCGTCGGACGAGTTGGCCGGGCGGCTGGGCCAGGTGGCGGGCCGTGCGGTGGGCGTCAGGATCGAGCCGTCCTTCGCACTGGTCACCGCCTTGCTGGCGGTCTGGAAGGCCGGTGCGGGCTATCTGCCGCTCGATCCCGCGCATCCGGTCGAGCGCCAACGGCTGATGCTCGGGGAGGCGGATGCCGCGCTGCTGCTCACCGGAGGCGAGCGGCAGGACCCGGGCGTCCCCGACCTGGGCGTCCCGGTGCTGGCCGTCGGCGGTCCGGACACCGGGGCCGTCGGCACCGGACACCGGGGCGCCGGGGCCGCACTGCCCGGGACCGATCCGGGCGGCCTCGCGTACGTCCTCTACACCTCGGGCTCCACCGGGACGCCCAAGGGCGTCGCCGTCGGGCACGCCGCCCTGGCCGAACGCGTCCGGTGGATGGCCGGCCCCGACGGCTACCGGCTCGGGCCCGGCGACCGTATCGTCCAGTTCGCCTCCGTCGGCTTCGACACCCACGCCGAGGAGATCTGGCCCGCCCTCACCGCGGGCGCCTGTGTCGTCCTGCTGCCCGGCGGCGGCCGGATGCTGCCCGACCTGCTGCGCGGCGGGGCAGGGCGGTCCGTCACCGTGCTCGACCTGCCCACCGCGTACTGGCAGGAGCTGGTTTCGCTCGGCGACCAGGCCCCCTGGCCCCCGGCGCTGCGCCTGGTGGTCCTCGGCGGCTCCGAGGCCGGCGCGGGCGCGCTCGCCCAGTGGCGGGAGCGGCACGGCGACTCCGTACGGCTGGTCAACACGTACGGTCCGACCGAGGCAACGATCATCGTGACGGCGGGCGACCTCGGCGGCGGCGCGGGGGGCGACTCCCTCGGCGGGCCCGCCGACGAGCGCCCGCCGCTCGGCCGTCCGCTGCCCGGGGTGCGGCTCTACCTCCTGGACGAGCGCGGCGGCCTGCTGCCCGCCGGATCCGAGGGCGAGCTGTACGTCGGCGGAAACGGCCTCGCGCACGGCTACCTGGCCCGGCCCGAGCTGACCTCGGAGGCATTCCTCCCCGACCCGTTCGCCGACGGTCCCGACGGCCGGATGTACCGCACCGGCGACCGCGCCCGGTGGCGCGCCGACGGGCAGCTGGAGTTCCTCGGCCGGGCCGACGACCAGGTGAAGATCCGCGGGTACCGGATCGAGCCCGCCGAGATCGAGGCCGCCCTCACCGCGCACCCGGCCGTCGGCCGTGCGGCCGTACTGGTCCGCGACGGCCGTCGGCTGATCGCCTACGCCGTCCCGCGGCCGACCGCCGACCCGGGCCCGAGCGCGGGCGAACTGCGCGAGCACCTGGCGCTGCGGCTGCCCGCCTTCATGGTGCCGGACGCCGTGGTGCTGCTCGACACCCTCCCGCTCACCGCCAACGGCAAGCTCGACACCGGCGCCCTGCCAGACCCCGACCCGGCGGGCGCCGCCGCCGAGTACCTGGCGCCCCGCACCGACGCCGAGGCCCTGGTGGTCGGCCTCTGGCAGGAGGTGCTCGGCGTACCGGAGGTCGGCGTGCACGACGACTTCCTCGCGCTCGGCGGGGACTCGCTCCTGGTGACCCGGGTCGCCGCCCGCATCAGGGCCGGCATCGGCCTCGACGTGTCGATCCGCGACGTCTTCGAGAGCCCCACCCCGGCGGTCCTGGCGGCCCGGATCGAGGCGCTGCTGATCGCGGAGATCGACGCCCTCAGCGAGGAGGAGGCCGCCGGTCGGCTGACCTGACGCCCGAGGACAAGCAAGGCCCCGCCCACCCCAGCCCGTCGAACCACACCGGAGGACGCCATTTCCACCACCGCGCCGCCCACCGCCGCGCCGCCCGCCGCCACCGTTCCCGAGCTCCTCGACGCGCGGGCCGCCGACGATCCGGACCGCGTGGCGCTCCAGGTCGTCGGTGGCGGGCGGCTCAGTTACCGCCGTTGGCGCGACGAGGCGCTGCGCGCCGCCGTCGGGCTGGCCGCCGCCGGGGTCGCGCCCGGCGACCGGGTGGTGCTGCGGTTCGCCAACGCGCGCTGGGAGCGGTACGCCGTCGGTTTCCTCGCCGTCCAGTACGCGGGCGGCGTGCCCGTCCCGGTCCGCGAGGACCTGTCCGAGGCCGATGCCGCCGCCCTGGCCGCGCTGGCCGAGGCCCGCACAGCGCTGACGGACGGTCAATTCCCGTCCACGGCAGGGCTGGTGGAGCTGCGCCTGGACGCCCTGCTGGCGGCGCACCCCGAGCCGCCGACCGCGCCGCCGCACCGGGTCTCCCCCGCGGACCCGGCCCAGGTGATCGGCACCTCGGGCACCACGGGCGCACCCAAGGGCGTGCTCGCCGCGCACGGAAACCTGACCGCGGGGCTGGCCGCCCGCCCCCGCCGCCGCGCCTACGCGCACTCCGAGCACGCCCTGCACGCCTTCCCGATCGGCACCAACGCGGGCCAGGTGATGCTGCTCACCGCCCTGACCGCGGCGCCCGCCGTGCTCAGCCTGCCGCGCTTCGACGCGGACGCGTTCGGCGGCGCGGTCGCGGAGTTCGGGATCGGCACCGCCTTCCTGGTGCCCTCGATGGCGATCGAACTGCTCAACGCGGGCACCGCCGGGCGGTACGACCTGAGCAGTCTGCGCCTGGTCAACTCGTCCGCCGCCGCGCTGCCCGTGCCGGTGGCGGCCGCGCTGGCCGCCGCGCTGCCGGGCGCGACGCTGGTCAACACGTACACCTCGGCCGAGGCCTCGCCCGCGCAGGTCTCCACCGTGGTCGACGCCCGCCGCCCCGGCTCGCTGGGCCGCCCGGCGGACCCGCGGGACGTGCGGATCCTCGACGCGGACGGACTGCCGCTGCCCGCCGGGCAGGTCGGCGAGGTCTGGCTGCGCCAGCCGGGACCGCCCCGCGCCTATCTGGGCGCCGCCGGGCGCAGCGAGGGGGTGTTCCGGGACGGCTGGGTGCGGATGGGCGACCTCGGGCGGCTCGACGAGGACGGCTACCTGTACCTGGTCGACCGGGAGAGCGACGTCATCAAGAGCGGCGCGCTGAAGGTCTCCACGCTGCGGATCGAGGAGGTGCTGCACGAGCACCCCTCGGTCGCCGACGCCGCCGCGCTCGGCCTGCCGCACCCCGTGATGGGCGCCGTCCCCGTCGCGGTCGTGGTGGCGGGGCCCGGCGGCCTGGACACGGACGGGCTCCGGCTGTTCCTGAGCGCCCGGTTGAGCCGCCCCGAGCTGCCGGTCCGGATCCTGCTCGCCGACGACCTGCCCAGGAACCCGAGCGGCAAGGTGGTCAAGCACCGGCTCCGCCCGCTGTTCGACGCGCCCGTGGAGCCCGCAGGCCCCGCCGTCGCCCCGGCCACCCCGACGGAGCTGCGGCTCGCCGCACTCTGGCGGCGCCTGCTCGGCCGTCCGGTCGCCGACGTGGCCGCCGAGTTCTTCGCGCTCGGCGGCGACTCGTTCCGGGCGGTACAGCTCGCCGCCGGAATCAGCGAGGAGTTCGGGGTCCTGGCGGGCACCGCCGTGGTCTTCGAGCGGCCCTCGCTGCGCTCCCAGGCGGCCTGGGTGGACCACCCCGACCGGCGGGGAGCCGCCGCGGGCACGGGGCGGGCAGGGACGAAGACCGTGACGCCCTACCTGGCCGCGCTCCGGGCGCAGCCGCACGCCGTCGCCCTCACCTCGCAGCAGGAGAACTTCTTCCGCTGGATGTCCGAGGCCCCGGGGCGGGACGCCGGTGCGGTGACGGCGCTGTTCCGGGTGACCGACCGGCTGGAGCCCGAGACCCTGGGCCGGGCGCTCACCGAGGCCGTACGGCGCCATCCGGCGCTGCGGACCCGGTTCGAGGCGGTGGGCGACGGTGTCGTACGGGCGGTGCTGGACGAGGAGCCCCGGGTGCGGATCACGCTGACGCGGGCGCCGGGGGCCACGGACGCGGAGGTGGACGCCCTGCTGCTGGCCGAGCGCGACCGGCTCACCGACCTGGCCCGGGACCCGATGGCGCGCCTGCTGGTGGTCAGCAGGTCGGAGACCGACCACGTGGTGCTGGTCGCGACGCACCACATGGTCTCCGACGGCTGGTCGGTCGGCGTGCTGCTGGCCGACCTCGGGGTGTTCTACTCCGCGCTGCGGCGGGGCAGGGCGGTTCCGCCGCCGCGCCCGGGTCCTGGCTACCGGGAGCTGGTGGACTGGGCGAACGCGCACTGGCCGGTGTCCCGGGCCCACTTCGGTACGGCGCTGGCCGGGGCGCCGGAGGCCGTCGAGCGGTTCGACGGCCGCAGGGCGGTGGACGAAGTCCTCACCAAGGGCCACGAGTTCGAGGTGCCCGTACGGGTGGCGAAGGCCCTGCGGGACCGGGCGGCCGAGCTGGGCGCGACCCCCTTCCTGGCCGTAGCGGCGGCCTGGTCCGGGCTGCTGGCGAGCCGCAGCGGCCGTCCCGACCTGGTGGTCATGACCCCGGTGCCCGGCCGTCCGCGTCCGGACTCCGAGCGGACGGTGGGCTGCTTCGTCCAGTCGCTGCTGCTGCGGGTGGACGCGAGCGGGAGCCCCGGTTTCGCCGAGCTGGTCGACCGGCTGCGGGTGGTCTACAGCGAGGCGCTGGACCACCAGTTGTATCCGTTCGCCGAGTTCAGTCCCGCCGTGCCGTTCGCGGCCTGGCTCCGGTACGAGGCGTGGGCCGCGCCCGCGCAGTTGCCCGGACTGGCCTGCGAGCCCTGGGAGCTGCCGCGCGGGAGCACCGTGCCCTGGCCGCTGCCGGGCGGCGACCGGGGCGTGCCCGAGCTGACCGTGGTCGAGCAGCCGGACGGCGGCCTGCGGTGCTGGTTGCAGTACAACGCGCTGGCCTTCGACCTTCCGGTGGTCACCGGACTCGCCGAGGAGTTCACCGCCGCGCTGACCGCCGCCTGCGGGTGACCGCCGCCCGGCAGTGAAGGGGGCTCCCAGGCCACGGGCTGCTGCTGGGCGGCGCAGTGGTGGCTGTGGTGGTGTGGTGGCTGTGCCACCGGCTCGGGCACAGGCAGGGCGCCGTCGCGCGGCAGGACGGCGCCCGGGGAGCCGTCGGGGTGCTCCGCACCGCCGAACGGGCCACTGGCCACGGCCGGCCGGGTGCCGTCCTTGAATCGTCGGGGGGCCGCATTCTTGCACTGGCTGAAGTTTCAGTCAGCACACTGGACGTGACCGAGCGCGGTGCTTCCCAGCCGGGAGGATCAGTCGCCGAGCCGCGCGATCTCCGCGTCGACGGCCTCGCTCATCAGCGTCCTGGCGTGGGCGAGCTGGAGCGTTCCGCTGAGCCAGCGCATGCTCAGCCCCTCCAGGAGGGCCGTGAGCCGCTCGGCGGCGGCCGTGAGGGCGACGGCGGAGGCCATCGGCCTGACCCGGCCCAGCAGGGCGGCCACCTCCTGGACCCAGACCAGGGTGGCCCTCGCCAGATCCTCGCGCAGCAGGTCGTCGAAGACGGCGCTCGCCCGCAGCTCGCCCCAGGCGCAGCTGTTCTCCCTGACCTCGGCCGAGTCCTGGAGTTCGAGGAGGAGCGTCTCCTCCAGCTCCTCGCGCGGGCCGAGCGGTTCGGCGTCGGGGTCGCGCTGGGCCGTGTAGCGCTCGGCGCGGTCGTTGATGAACTCCAGCGTCTTGCGGAGTACGCCCGCGCGGTCCTTGAAGTGGTAGTAGATCAGCGCGGTGGACACGCCCGCCTCGGCGGCCAGCTCCTCCACGCGCAGGCCGCGAACCCCGCGCCGGGCGATCACCCGGGCGGCGGCTTCGAGGATCTGAGTACTGCGAGACGCCATGGCCCGAACCTTACCGGGCACCTCCCGGCCCCCCGATCACGGCCCGCGAGCGCGACCGGAGGGGGCGGCCCGTGCACCGGGAGGCCGAGGGAGACGGCTGCCGCGGGTTCGATCACCACGGCTGGCCCATAGCACCACTAACTGAAGTTTCAGTCAATATGTGACACTGCTGGTTCAGACCACCCAGGAGGGGATCCCGTGGCGACGGACCGCCGAAGAGCCATCATGGAAGGCGCCGCCCGGGTCATCGCCCGGCGCGGCGTGCGGGGGCTGCGCGTGGCGGAGCTGGCGGCCGAGGCCGGGGTGTCCACCGCGCTGGTCTACTACCACTTCCAGGACCGGGCCGGCGTCCTGCGCCACACGCTGGAGTTCATCAGCGACCGGGCCGAGCGGTACACCTCCAACGAAGACGAGGGCGAGGGCGAGGGCGAGGGCGAGGACGACGGCGGAGGCCCGCACGACGCCCGGCAGGAGCTGGAGCGGTCCCTGCTCCTGGAGTTCCAGGACGTCCCCGAGGTCCGCGAGAACAGCACCGCGTGGGGGGAGCTGCGGGCCAGCGCCGTCTTCGAGCCCGAGTTGCGCGGAGACCTCGCCGGGGCGACGCTGACCTGGATCCACGACGTCGCGGGCCTTCTGGGCCGCACCCGGCCGACCGCACCCGCACCGGCCCTCACCGCGTCCGCGGAGCGGCTGACCGGACTCCTGGAAGGGCTCAGCACGCGCTGGCTCAGCGGCGCCCTGCCCCTGAACCACGCCCGGGAACTGGTGAGGGAGGCGATCTCCATCGAGCTCGACGCATTGGGACGAATAATTTGACTGAATTTTCAGTCAGTGTCAGGGTGGCGACACGAAGACACATCCGGTGCGCAGATGCCGGGGGTCGGGCGGGTCGCACGTGCACCCTGTTCGCGGCGGAACCACCGTCACGGCGCACGGCACGGGCCGCGGTCGCGCCCCACCCCTCCCGATGCCCGCCGCTGCCGGATCTGGTCCCCACCCCCACGATCGGAGACCCCGATGTTCGACCTCCGCCCCTCCCGCCGGTCGGCTCTGCGCGCGCTCGCCGGATTCGGAGCGTTCGCCCTCGGCGCCGCGGCGTGCGGCACTGGCGGCACCGACGGCACCGGCGCGTCGAGCGCCGCCGACTCGCCCGCCCCCTCCCCCCTCGCCGACGGGGCGCGCCGACTGGGCGCCGAGTGGGAGAGCCACGCCAGGACCTTCATGTCGTGGCCCGCGCTGGAGTCCGTCTGGGACGAGGACCTGCCCTACGTGCGCCAGGACATCGCGCGCGTCGCACGGGCCGTCGCGGAGTACGAGTACGTCGTGATGATGGCCCGCCCCGACCAGGCGGCCGCGGCGCAGAAGGCGTGCGGCTCCGGTGTCGAGGTCATTCCGCTCGCCGTGGACGACCTGTGGGCCCGCGACACCGTCCCCGTCTTCGTCGAGGAGGACGGCGGGGTCGTCGGCGTCGACTTCAACTTCAACGGGTGGGGCGGCAAGCAGGTCCACACCAACGACGGCGAGGTCGGCAGGCAGCTGCTGTCGAAGTACCGGATCCCCCGCGTGCAGGCGCCGCTGGTCGCCGAGGGCGGCTCGTTCGAGACGGACGGCGAGGGGACCCTCCTGATCACCGAGAGCTCGATCGTCAACGACAACCGCAACCGGGGCAGGAGCCGCGACCGGATCGAGGCCGAGCTTAAGGAACTGCTGGGCATGGAGAAGGTGATCTGGCTGAAGGGCGTGCGCGGCGAGGACATCACCGACGCCCACGTCGACAGCCTCGTGCGGTTCACGGCGCCCGGGGTGATCCTCCTGGACCGGGCCTTCCCCGGAACGCCCGCCGACTCCTGGTCGCGCTCCTCCGACCAGGCCATGTCGGTGCTGAGCGAGGCGACCGACGCACGGGGCCGCCCCTTCGAGATCATCGACCTCCCGCAGCCCGACCCCGACCGCGTCTCCGGCTACAGCGACGACTTCCTGTCGACCTACGCGAACTTCTACATCGGCAACGACGCGGTGTACGTGCCCAAGTTCGGCGACCGGAAGGCCGACTCCCGCGCCCGGGGCATCCTCCAGGAGCACTTCCCCAAGCGGGACGTCGTGCAGGTGAACATCGACACCATCGCCACCGGGGGCGGCGGCATCCACTGCGCCACCCACGACCAGCCCGGCAAGCCGGTCGACTGACCGCGGCCCGAGGAGCGACCATGCCCCCCGTCCGACGCCGCGGGCCGCACGGCGGCCTCCCCTTCCCCGCCGCGCTGGCGTGCCTGCTGGCCGTGGCGGCCGTCGCCGTGGGCGCCTGGCTCCAGATCGGCGAACGCCAGGCCCTGGACGAGGCGTACACAGCGGGCGGTCCGGTTCCCGACCGCGTGGACGTCAGGGCCTCGGTCCAACGGGTCGACGCCGCGGGCCGGGAGCTGACGCTGCGCGTCCTGGTCACCCCGCGGGGAGAGCTCGCCGAGGCCGGCGGCCTCTCCCCCACCGAGGACCTGACGCTCCAGACGTCGACCTCCACCCGGGGCGACCTGACCTTCAAGGCGCACAGCCGCATCGCGACCGTGGACCTGCCCGTCGCGCTGACGGGCGGCTCGATCACGGACTACCCGTTCGACGCCTATGACGCGGCCATCGAGTTCAGCGCCGTCCAAGGAGGCGCGAAGGTCCCGGTCCGCACCACGCTGACCAGCGGCGACGCCCTGTTCTCCGTGGGCGTCGACGCGATGGACGACCGGGGGACCGCGGTCTTCGACGTCGTCGTCGAACGCTCGAACAGCGTGCTCGTCTTCGCCGTCTTCATGATGGTCGCGATGTGGGCCCTCGCCGTCTCCGTGTTCATCGGGGCGTGGTTCCTCGTCACCCGCCGCAAGGGGCTCACCTGGCCCGCGCTCGGCTGGATGGCCGCCACGCTCTTCGCTCTCGCGGCCTTCCGCAACACGGCGCCCGGCACGCCGCCGATCGGCTCCCTGCTGGACTACCTGGCCTTCCTCTGGGCCGAGACGGTCGTCGCCTGCTGCCTCGTCGCCTCCGTCGTCTCGGGCTTCAGGGCCGAGCGCGGGTCGGCCGCCGCCGGGTAGGCGCGGGCACCGGTCCGCCGCCCGGACCGGTGCCGTGCGGCGGAGGGCCTTTCTTGATCAGGAACCCTATTCGAACTCAGGTATTGTGACGGGCTCCTTCCGTTCGCTACGATCGCAACCCTCAACCGCAGTAAGTCCGCTTATTACAGGGGGCATTGTGGGTGCGTCAGCGTCGGCAATACCTTCCGAGCGGTTTTTTTGATGGGCGAGGCCGAGGGGAAGTTAAGAACCTCCGGAAACGAGTTACCGGAGAAGGGGAAATCGCTTTCCTCTCCCTTTCGAAGACGGGATTACCTGTTCTTCTGGACCGCGGGCGCCATCGACGGACTCGGCACCTGCGCCTCCTCCCTCTTCCTCCCGCTGATCCTGCTGGGCGCCGGACACTCCTCCGGTCTCGCCGGACTCGTCGCGTCGGTGGCCCTGGTCAGCGGACTCGTGGTGTCGCCCGTCGCGGGCGTGTTCGCCGACCGGTGGCCCCGCAAGCCGATGATGTACGCGGCGGCCCTGGTCGCCGCGGGCGCCATGGGGTCGGTGTTCGTGGCCGTGGCCCTCGGGCACGTCGTCCTCGCCCACGTGCTCGTCGCCGCCGTGGTCGAGCAGGCCGCGAGCGCCGCCTACGGGGCGGCGGCGTCCGGGACGATCCGGCGGCTGGTGCCGCCCGACGAGTACCCCCGGGCCATCGGCTACCTCCAGGCGCGGGACCAGGCCGTGCAGATCGTCGGGCCGACGCTGGGCGGCGTGCTGTACCAACTGGCGCGCTGGGTGCCGCTGCTCGCCGACGCGGTGTCGTTCCTGCTGGTGGCGGTGGTCAGCAGGGCGATCCGCACGGACCTGACGCCCGAGCGGGAAGGTCCCCCCGCGTCCTTCGTCCGCGACCTCGCCGAAGGCCTGCGCTTCGTGTGGGCCGAGCCCTTCCTGCGCTTCGTCGTGGTGTGGACCTCCGGGATCAACGCGCTGCTCGGCGCGCTGTACTTCCACGCCGTCCTCACCTCCCACGACCGGGGAGCCAGCCCCTCCTCGATCGGGCTCATCCTCACCCTCGCCGGCGTCGGCGGCCTCCTCGGCGCGCTCGCCGCGCCGTGGCTGGTGCGGCGGGTGCCGCCCGCGCGGATCGTGACGGGCGCGTCGTGGGCCATGGTCCCGACGGCTGCCGGGCTCGCGTACGCGTCCACGACCTGGGCCTACGGGCTGCTGCTGAGCGGGGTGTCGCTGATCGTGCCGTCCGTGGTGGTGGTCCTGCAGACCAAGGCGGTACTGATCACTCCCGACCGGCTGCTGGCCCGGATGGGGACGGTGCTCGGCACCGCAGGCCAGGCGGTCGCCGTCCTCGCGCCGGTCGCGGCGGGGGTGCTGGTCGCGGCGTACGACGGCCGTACGGTGGCGCTGGGCTGCGCGGGCGCGTTCGCCGGGCTCGCGCTGTACGCGACCGTCAGGGCCGGTCTCGTGGTACGGGAGGCGCCGTGACCTCCCCGAAAGCGGACGCGCCCGAGACCGCCGCGTCCGGGGCGGCCCCGCCCAAGACCGCCGCTCGCACCTACGGCGTCTACCGGCCCGTACTGCCGGTCACCAGCCCGCGGAACCCCGACCGGATGGTCTACACGGGGGACGCCGACGGCCGGTGCGAGATCTTCACCTGGGACCGGTCCACCGGCAGGGGGCGGCAGCTGACGGACCGTCCGCACGGCACCCTGCTGTGCGCCCTCGACGGCGACGAGGCCGTCTGGTGGTTCGACGAGGACCGGGCGGGCAGCGGCGGCTGGCGCACCCAGGACTTCGACGGCGGCCCGGACCGCACGGCGCTGACCGGGGTGCCGTACGGGCGGCCCGCCGGACTGGCGCTGACGCGCGGCGGCACGGTCGCCGTCGGCATCCGCGGCCCCGAAGGGCTCGGCGTGTACCTGGGGCGGCGCGGCGGCGCGGGCACGCCCGTCCTGCGCACGACGGACTCGGGCACGCTGTGCGACCTGGCCCCCGACGGCGGGCTGCTCGCGGTGTCGGGACCCGCCCACTCCGCCCGCGCCGTGACGCTGCTGGCCCCGGACGGGACGGTCGTCGAGGTGCTCTCCGGCACGGCGGAACGCACCTGGGCGCTCGGCTTCGCGCCCGGTGCGGACCCCGCGCCCGGCCCCGCCCGGCTCCTCGTCATGCGCGAGCGCGCCGGCCGCTACCACCTCGGCACCTGGACCCCGGAGCGCGGCCTCGACCTGCTGCCCGGGTGCTCGTTCGACACCGAGACGACCGCCCGCTGGTACCCGGGCCCCGGCAGCCCGCGCGTCCTGCTCCGGCAGGACCGGCACGGCCGCAGCCGGCTGTTCACCGCCCACCTGGACCCGGACCCCGAATCCGGCAGCCGCGCCCCGGTCCCCGTGCCCACGCCCGAGGGCAGCATCCTGGACGCGTCGCCCGCCGCCGACGGGGACGTGCACTTCATCTGGACCGACGCGGTGAACGTGCCGCGCGCGCTGTCCCTGTCCGGCGCCCCGCTGCCCGGCCAGAGCCAGTGGCGCCTCCCCCGCTTCGGCCACCGCCGCGACCTGTGGACGCCGGGGCCCGACGGCCCGGTGCACACCTTCGTCACCACGCCCGCCGACCGCCCCGCGCCGCACCCGCTGGTCCTCCTCGTGCACGGCGGCCCCGCCGACCACGACCGCGACGCCTACGACCCGATGGTGCAGGCCCTCGTGGGCTCGGGGTACGCCGTCGCCCGCGTCAACTACCGGGGCTCGACCGGGTACGGGCCCCGCTGGCGCTCCGCCTACTCCGATGGCGTCGGCCACACCCAGGTCGCCGACCTGGTGCGGGCCAGGGCCGACCTGCTGGAGCGGGGCATCGGCCGCGAGGGCGCGGTGGGCCTGTGCGGCACGTCGTGGGGCGGCTACCTGACGCTGCTGGCCATGGGGACCCGGCCGGAGCTGTGGGACGTCGGGGTGGCCGTCAAACCGCTCGCCGACTGCGTCACGGCCTTCCGGCACTCCACGCCCGCCCTCCAGGCGCTGGACACCGCGCTGTTCGGCGGCACCCCCGACGAGGTGCCCGACGCCTACGCGCACGCGTCCCCGTCCTCGTACGCGGCCGACATCCGCGCCCCGCTGCTGGTCGTCGCGGCGAAGCAGGACGCCAAGTGCCCACCGGAGCAGGTCGAGGCGTACCTGGCGGCGCTGCGCGCGAGCGGCGTGGCCCACGAGCTGATGTGGCTCGACTCGGGCCACGACGGCTACGACGGGGCCGACCACCTGGCCGTGATCCGGCGGTCCCTCAGATTTCTCGGCCGCGGGCTGCCTACGGCGCCCGTGGGAGCCGAGCCGCCCCCGTCCCCCGAGAGGAGGTGAACATCATGCAGAAGGACATCATCCACGGTGACCCGCTTGAGGGCGACGAGGAGAGCCGCAAGCCCGGCGTCGGCGTCGTCGTCTACCTCCGCTCCGCGGAGGAGATGGAGGACGAGAGCAAGTAGTGGCACCGAGCACCAAGGGGCCGGCCTCGCACCTCGTGCGCGACCGGCCCCCACCCCCACCGGCCGGACCGGTCACATGAGAAGAGGCGAGCCGTGCGCGTACTCCTGGTGAACATGCCCTGGGCCCCGATCGATCTCCCGTCGCTGGCTCTCGGAATTCTCAAGCGCAGTGTCGACGAGCGCGTTCCGAACGGAACGGCCGATGTGCTCCATGCGAATATCGAATACGTGGACTGGATCACCAAGAACACGGAATTCACCTTGGAGGACTACTCCTACTACGCGCTCGGCTCCTATTTCCTCGGCTGCGGCGACTGGGTGTTCTCCTCCGCCCTCTACGACGACCCCGGGTGGCGGGTCGACGAATTCACCGAGGCGATGAGCAACCGCGTGCGCGGGGCCCGTATGGAGATGACGAAGGCACTGCACACGACCGCGCCCGATTTCGTCCGGCACATTGCCGAGCGGATCGTCGAACTCGCCCCGGACGTCGTCGGTTTCACCTCGACCTTCCAGCAGAACACCGCCGCCCTCGCGGCCGCCAAGTACGTCAAGCGGCTCGCCCCGCACATCGTGACGGCCATGGGCGGCGCCAACTGCGACGGCAAGCAGGGCGAGGCCGTCCACCGCAACTTCACCTTCGTCGACCACGTCCTGCGCGGCGAGGGCGAGGTGTCGTTCCCCGCGCTGCTCAACGCGCTGGACGCGGGCGAACCGCTGTCGGACGTCCCCGGGCTGTGCTGGCGCGACGCGGACGGCAACTCCGTGGTCAACGCGATGAGCACCAAACCGCTGCCGCCCGCCGCGATCCTGCCGCCCGACTACTCAGGCTACTTCGAGCGGCTCGCCTCCTCCCACGCGCGGCACTGGGTCGAGCCCAAGCTGGTCGTCGAGGGCGCGCGGGGCTGCTGGTGGGGCGAGAAGCACCACTGCACCTTCTGCGGGCTGAACGGCTCGTTCATGGAGTTCCGCAGCAAGAGCCCCGACGTGTTCTACGACGAGATCATGGAACTGGCCCGCAAGCACCGGGTCCTGGACATGTACGTCGTCGACAACATCCTGGACATGGGGTACGTCAAGACGGTGCTGCCGCGCATCATCGACAGCGGGTACGACCTGCGCATGCACATCGAGATCAAGGCCAACATGCGGCGCGGCCAGCTCCAGACCCTCGCCGACGCGGGCCTCATCTTCGTCCAGCCGGGCATCGAGAGCCTCAACAGCCGGGTGCTGACGCTGATGGACAAGGGCGTGACCGGCGGCCAGAACGTCCGGATGCTCCGCGACGCCGCCACCGTCGGCCTCTCCGTCGCCTGGAACTACCTGCACGGCTTCCCCGGCGAGGACGGCGAGGACTACGAGGAGGTGGTGGACCAGCTGGCCGCGCTGGAGCACCTCAACCCGCCCGTCGGCCCGTCCTCCCGGATCGCGATCGAACGGTTCAGCCCGTACTTCAACGACCCCGGGCTCGGCTTCTCCGAACTGCGCCCCGCCGAACCGTACCGGCTCACCTACGACCTCCCCGACGCCGAGATGTTCGACCTGGCGTACGTCTTCGACGTGCCGCCGCGCGGGATCGGCGAGGACGTCGTCGCCCGCCTCGACGAGGGCATCGGGCACTGGCGGCGCAACTACGCGGGCAGCCGGCTCACCCACTGCGACCTGGAGGACCGGATCGTCCTGGTCAACAGGCGCCGGTCCTTCGACTGGACGCACCTGGAGCTGACGGAGCCGGTCGAACTGGACCTGTTCCGGCTGCTCGACCAGCCGCACACGGTGAAGGCCGCCGCCCGCAAGCTGGCCGACGCGCACCGGGCGGACGAGGACGCCCTGCGGCAGGTGCTGAAGCGGTGGCGGGCGCTCGGGGTGGTCTTCGAGGACAGCGGGCAGTTCGTGCACGTCGCGCCGCCCGCGCTCAACGAGGAGTTCCTGCGGATCGACTTCATGCGGCACACCGCGGCCCGCGAGTCCGAACTCGCCACGACGACGGCCTGACGCTCCGCCCGCGCACCCGCACGACGACCCGTACGACGGCTGCCCGACAGAGAGACGACGATGACCGCTGCACTCACCGGCACCGCACCCTTCACCGTGACCGCGTCCCGGGACTACGACCCCGAGGTGAGCACGCTGCCCGCCATGTCCCTGGGCAGCTACGAGATCGACATGAGCGGCGGCGAGGCCGCCCGACGGCTGTTCGCCGCCGGAGCCAGGCACGTCGTGCTCCCCCGCCCCGTCGACGTGACGGACCCCGCCGACGCGGCCTGGACGGTCAGGGCGCTCAGCTTCGTCGGCGACCTCACCAGCCTGGCCGTCTCGGTCGGCTGGCAGCTCCACACGGGGCCCGACCCCGACGCCTGGCGCCACTACGGCCACCTCCACCCGCCGACCGCAGTCCTCGGCACCGCCGACCCGGCCGCGACGGCGCTCGCCTGGCGCAGCGCGTACTACATCTGCAAGTGCGTCTTCCGCCACGGCCCCGGGTTCGTCCAGATCCGCGACCGGCGCTACGGCGAGCTGCGCCGCTTCACCATCGGCGACGACGAGCCGGAGTACCAGGAGGCGATCGGGGCGCTCACCGACGGCGCCCGCGTCGACGCCGTGCCGCGCGCCGTCCTGGACGACCTCATGGCCGAGACCCTCGTCCTGCGCTACGGCGACCACCTGTGGTGGGCGCCCTACCGGGTCCGCCGCTGGTCGGAGGCGCCGCTAGTGATCTGAGCGCCGGTGCCCCGGCCCGGGTCGGACCGGACAGGACCGGACCAGCGCGCCGAATCCCGCCGACGGCGATCGCCGCCCCGCGGTGTTGGCTAGGGTGGCGCCAACGGCCCGTCGGACGCGGCGGACCGCACACGACGGGGGGCTCCTGGATGGCGAGTTGGCTCCGGCAGCAGCCGATGCGCGACGCGGGACCCGACCGCCGGACGGACGGCTGGTCGGCGCCCGCGCTGCCGCCGCCGCTGCACGCCGGGATCGGACCGGTCGCGGCCGTCGCCGCACTGGTCCTCGTCGCCCTCGGGGTCCTGTACGCGGGGCGCGGCGAGCCCGGCAGCAGGGTGGACGCGTGGCTGCGGCCGCCCCTGGACGGTGTGGGGCCGCCGTGGCGCGGCATCGCCCTGGCCACGGACTTCTGGGGGGAGCCCGTCGGAGCGGCGGTGCTGGTCGCGGCCGCGGTGGCGGGCTGTCTGCTGCTGCGGCGGCCCCGGGCCGCGGTGCTCGCCGTCGTCGGGGTCGGCCTGGCCGTGGTGACGACGGCGCTGCTCAAACCCCTGGTGGGACGCACCATCAACGGCGAGTACCTGTCCTACCCCAGCGGGCACACCGCGTTCGCCACCGCGTTCGCCCTCGTGGCGGCGCTGCTCGTGACCGGTCTGCTCGGCCTCGGCAGGGCGGCCGGGACGCTGGTCCTGCTCGGCACCGCGCTGGTCGCGGGGGCCGCCATGGGCTGGGCCCAGGTCACCCTGAACGCGCACTACCCGACCGACACCCTCGGCGGCTGGTGCACCGCGCTCGCGGTGGTGCCCGCGACCGCGTGGCTCGTCGACCGCACGGCCGACCGGCTGGCCGGCCGCGGGACCGACGCCGGTCGGCGGAGCGGCGACTGAGGGACCGTCAGGTCACGCCGTGCGGCGGAACACCGGCTTCACCGGACGGCCGCCCGTCCACGGAGCGGGGTCGCCCGCGTCCAGCGCCTTGCGGTACACCGCGCACGCCTGGGCCACCACCTCGACCGTGCGCTCCACGTCGGCGTCGTCGAGTGCGCTGCTCACCACGAACGACGGGGCGAGCACCCCGCCCACCAGGAGCTGGCGCAGGAACAGGGTGCGGTACTCCTGCGACGGCTGCCCGTTCCCGTCGAGCGTCGCGAAGACCAGGTTGCTGGCCCGGCCCCGTACGACGACGTGGTCGCCGACGCCGTGGGCGGCCGCGGCCTCGCGCACCCCGGCGGCCAGCCGCTCGCCGATGGCGTGCAGCCGCGCGGTGACGCCCTCCTCCACGTAGGTGCTCTGCACGGCCATCGCGGCGGCCAGCGAGTGGCTCTCCGCGCCGTGCGTGGTGGACAGCAGGAACACCCGGTCGCGGGGGTCGCGCAGGCCGCCCCGCTCCATCAGTTCGCGGCGTCCGGCCAGCGCGGAGACGGCGAAGCCGTTGCCCAGCGCCTTGCCGAACGTGGAGAGGTCGGGGACGACGCCGTACAGGCCCTGGGCGCCCGCCTCCGACCAGCGCAGGCCCGTGATCATCTCGTCGAAGACCAGGACGCAGCCGTGCCGGTCGGCCAGTTCGCGCAGGCCCGCGAGGTAGCCGGGGGCGGGCTCGGTGTGGGTGGCGGGCTCCAGGATCAGACAGGCGACCTCGCCCGCGTACCGCGCGAGCAGTTCCTCGGTGGCGGGCAGGTCGCCGTAGGGGAAGGTCACGGTGAGTCCGGTGTCGGGGATGCCCGCGGACATCGGGGTGGTGCCGATGAACCAGTCGTCGGTGGAGAAGAACGGCTGGTCGCCGCAGATCGCCACCCGGGAGCGCCCGGTGACCGCGCGGGCCAGGCGCACGGCGGCGGTGGTGACGTCGGAGCCGTTCTTCGCGAACTTCACCATCTCGGCGGTCGGCACCGTGGCCAGGAAGCGCTCCGCGGCCTCGGCCTCCAGCGCGGACGGCCGGACGAAGTTGCCGCCGCGCTCCATCGCCCGCCGCGCCGCCTCGACGACGCGCGGGTGCGCGTGGCCGAGGCTGACCGAGCGCAGTCCCGAGCCGTACTCGACGTAGCGGTTGCCGTCGACGTCCCACACGTGGGCGCCCTTGCCGTGGCTGATGACGGGGGCCAGGCCCTCGGGGTACTGGTCGTCGCCCTTGGCGTAGGTGTGCGCGCCCCCGGGGATCAGGGCGTGCAGCCGCTCGTTGGCCGCGCGCGAGCGGGGCAGGTCGAACTCTTCGGTGTCCACGGTGACGTCGTCCACGGTGGTGTCAGCTCTCCTTCTGCTTCAGGACCTCGGCGAGGCTCGGCGCCTGGCGGTCCCGCTGGGACATCGACACGGCGGGCAGCGGCCAGGGGACGGCCAGCTCCGGGTCGTCGAAGGCGATCGTCACGTCCTCGGCCGGGTCGTGCGGGCGGTCGATGCGGTACGAGGTGTCGGCGGTCTCGGTCAGCGCCTGGAAGCCGTGCGCGCAGCCCGCCGGGATGTAGAGGGTCTTCTGCGTCTCGCCGGAGAGTTCGAAGGTGGCCACGTTGCGGTGGGTCGGCGAGTCGGGCCGCAGGTCGACGACGACGTCGAAGATCTTCCCGTACGAGCACCGCACCAGCTTGGCCTCGCCCGCTCCGGAGCGCAGGTGCAGGCCGCGCAGCACGCCGCGGACGGAGCGGGACACGCTGTCCTGGACGAAGCCGTTCGGGTCGATGCCGACCGAGCGGACCACGTCGGCGTCGAAGGTGCGGCAGAAGAAGCCGCGTTCGTCGGCGAACGGCGTCGGTTCGAAGAGGTACGCGCCGGAGATCTCCGGTACCGCGGTCGCTTTCATGGAGTCTCCTGCCGGGCGGGTGCGTGCGGGGTGGTGGCGGTCGTGGCCGCCGCCGGGGACTTGGGGAACAACGCCTTGGTCAGGGCGGCGAATTGGGCTTCGAGGCGCCGGGTGGCGTCCGCGTTGCGCTCGGCGAGGGTCTCGCGCAGTTCGGCCGAGCGGCTCTCCAACTCCCGGAACTGTTCGATGAGTCGGTCGGCGTCAACCTCGCGGGCCGGGTGGCAGTACGCGTCGAGGCCCATGCCGGCCATGAGCGCCTCGCTCTTCGCCGCGTAGCTGAGGGCCAGCGTCGGCGTGCCGACCTTCAGCGCGCAGATCAGGTTGTGGTAGCGGGTCGCCACCACGGACTCGGCCGCGGCCGTCTCCGCCATCAGGTCGGCGAGCGAGGTCGCCTCGGCCGCGGTGACCAGCGGCGAGTCCACCGCCGCGATGATCGCGTCGACCACCTCGGCGTCGCACGCGTCGCCGGTGAGCAGCCTGACCCGTCTGCCGTCCTCGGCCAGCGTGCGGACGAACCGGGTCGTCCCTTCGAGGTAGCGCCGGTGTATCTCCGCCGCCCTGGCGCGGTCGTCGTTGCCGCCGTGGAAGTCCATGACGCCGACGCAGACCGGGCCCCGCCCGTCCTCGGGCGCGCTCCCCCGGGGGGCCGGCAGGGCGAACGCGAGGTCCGGGTGGACCGCGTCGCGCGCGGTGTCGACGCCCATCGCCCGCATCGCGTCGCGGGACAGCTCGTCGCGGTAGGAGCGGTGGGCGGCCAGCCGCGCGGCCCGGCGCACCAGGGCGCGGGTGGGCCGGTCGCGGATGGTGTCGGCGCCGACGCCGACCAGCGCGACCTTGGTGCCCGTGAGGCGTCCGCTCGCGCAGAGCAGGAACAGGGAGTACGGGAAGCCCCAGGGCCGCAGCGGCAGCGTGGCCTCCAGGACGCCCATGCCCGGCACGATCACCACGTCGTGGCGGCGCACCCAGGCCGCGGTCCTGACGACGTCGACGAGTTTGCCCAGGCCCTTTCCGACGACCGCGCCCGCGCGCGAGGCGGTGCGGTACTCGCCGCGGTACCAGTGCAGCCGCGTCGCGGGGATCCCGTACCGGGTCGTGACGGCCTCGGGGCCGCCGCACAGCGCGTCCACGACGGCGTCCGGGTGCTGGGCGCGCAGGTAGCCGAGCACGGCCTCCAGCGACCCGTCGTTGCCGAGGTTCCCCGAGCCGAGCAGGCCGAACACCCCGACGCGCGGTCCGCTCACCCCTGCCTCCCCGACCGGCCCTCGCGGCCCGCGACGATGTCGTCGACGCAGACGGTGAGCTTGGCGGGGTCGACGGGGGCGCGGTCCTCGACGCGCTCGCCCGCGCCCGGCTTGGCCCGGCTGGCCGCCCACTCGACGAGGTGGCGGTAGCAGGCGCGCCGGTCGGCCGCGGACAGCGGCGCCCGCTGGATCGCCGAGACGAAGCCCCACACGTACTCGGCGAGCAGCCGGGGCGTGGGGTGGAGCCGGCCCGCCCTGCGCGGGTCCAGGTTGACGCACCGGGAGCGCTTGGAGGGGTTGGCCCGCTCGGCGCGCGTGGGGTGGTCGCGGCGGAAGTACAGCAGCTCGGGCACCTGGTGGAAGGGGCCGTGCAGGCCGATCTCGGTGACGAACGTGCGGTCCGCGTGGTGGTAGCTGTCGTGCGGTTTCACCCTGCGCAGCACGTCGGCCCGCATCACACCGTAGAAGTCGTCGCCGCCGGGCTCGAAGAGCATGCTGCGGAAGCGTTCGGGCGCGCGCCGGGACGCGGTGGCGAGGGTGTACTCGTACGGGACCTTCACCTGCCCGTGCTCGTCGATGACCGCCTGGTCGGCGTGGGCGAGGATCACCTCGGGGTGCTCGTCGAGCGCCTCCACGCAGCGTTCCAGGAGCGTCCTGGCGTACAGGTCGTCGTGCGAGGCCCATTTGAAGAGTTCGCCGCGGCACTGGGTGAAGACGTGGTTGTGGTTGGGCGCGGCGCCGATGTTCCTGGGCAGCCGCGTGTACCGGATGCGGGAGTCGCGCGCGACGTACTTGCGGCAGATGTCCTGCGTCCCGTCGGTCGAGGCGTTGTCGGTGATGACCAGCTCGAAGTCCTCGTAGGTCTGGCCGAGGAGGGCGTCGAGCGATTCGGCCAGGTACTCCTCGCCGTTGTACACGGGCAGGCCGATGCTGAGCCGGGGTTGGGCGGTCACGGTGTCCTCACTTCGGGGATGGGGTTCTGGTGGTGCTCGCGCAGCGCGGTCCTCAGGTGCAGCCACCACACGGCCGAGCTGGCCAGCGTCGCGGCGGCGACGCCCCACGCCGAGCCGACCGCGCCGCCGGCGGCCGCCCCGCCGAGCCCGCCGCCGACGTAGCAGGCGGAGGCGAAGAGCTGGGCGCGCAGGCTGCGCCGGGCCGCGGCGAGCGCCCGCAGCCCGGCCGCCGCGCCGATGCCGAGGCCCGAGCCCGCGACGCCGAGCACGGCGGGCACGATGAGTTCGGACGCGGAGCCCCAGACGTCGCCGAGCACGAGTTCGCCCGCGCCGTCGGGGACCAGGAGCAGCGCCACGCCCCAGAGCAGCGCGGCGGCGGCGAGGCCGCCGGACAGCATGAGGCAGAACTTCGCCAGGCGGTGCGGGGCCTGGCGCAGCACGCGGGCCGCTTCGGGGACGGTGACCAGCGACAGCCCCATCAGCAGGGCCAGGAACGGGCCGAGCAGGAGTTCGGCGCCCCTGACCACGCCCACCGCGCTGACCCCGACGATCGCGCCGAGGCCGTACGCCCGCAGTTGGGACGCGCCGCTGACGCCGACGTTCTCGACGAGGTAGCGGTAGCCGAGGTCGCGCTGTTCGCGCAGCCAGGCGCGCGCCTTGTCGGGCCTGGGCCTGATGCCGGACTGGAAGCAGCCGTACCCGGCGGCCACGGCGGCCGCCGCGCCCCAGGCGAGGACGAAGGCCTGCACGCTGCCCACACTGGCCGCGAGCAGCAGGGCGGGGACGAGCGCGACGGCTCCCAGCAGGTCGTTGACGCAGGCCTTCCTTCCGGTGCCCGCGGCGAAGAAGGAGTACCGCCAGGCGTCCTGGAGGAGCAGTCCGGGCAGGACCACGCCGAGGGCGGCGAACGCGGGCCCCACGCGTCCGCCGAGGCTCAGCCCGATGACCAGGCACACCGCGCCGACGGTGGCGCCGACGCCGAGCGCGGTGCCGGACGAGCGGGCCGCCGCCCCGCGCCAGGACGCGTCGGACACGCCGCTGAAGCGGACCACCAGCGGGTCGGTGGCCAGCCCGCGGGAGATGCTGAGCACCACGCCGTAGGTCACCCAGGCCAGGCTGAACACGCCGAACGCGGTCAGCCCGAGCGAGCGGGCCACGTAGATGCCCACCGCGAAGTTGGTCATGCTGCAGACCGCCTGGTCGGCCAGTCCCCAGGACAGCCGGCCCGCCATGGCCCGCTTGGCGGTGCGCCCGTCCGCCGGTGCCGTCGCCTTCTCCCCTTCGGTGGTCATCGGCGTCATGCCTTGATCAGTCCGGCGGCGCCCAGGGCGTCGGCCGCGACGGCGACGGTGTCGAACGGCAGTCCGGAGCGCTCGGCGACGTCCAGCAGGCTGTGCTCGCCGTCGGACATGCTGAGCACCCAGAGCATCGCCATCTGGGCCTCCTTCGCGTCGCTGCGGCCGCCCAGCGACGCGTACAGTCCCCGCTTGCCCAGCTGCGGTTCGCCGTACGGGCTGAGGTTGAGGTAGCTCCGGTTGCGGTCGAGCACCGCGAACGCCTCGCGGCAGACGGCGAGGGTGTCCGCCAGCGCCCCGGGGGTGACGAAGTCCGGGTTGTCGCCCGAGGTGTGGTACTCGGGGTATCCGGCGTACGGGGTCCGGCTGAGCGAGCCAACGCCGAGGTCGAACCCGGGCGAGCAGTACTGCCGCTCGTCGTAGCCGTACGGCGTGAACTCCCTGATCTCGTGCGGGCGTGCCGACGCGGTCAGCACGTGCCGCAGCACCCGGTCGATCTCCGCGTCGCCGCGCCTGCTCTGCTTGTACGTCAGTTGGCCCCGGTCGCCCGCGCAGGCCAGCACGAGGCCGTGCTTGACGTGCTCGATGCGCTCGCGGTTGCGGGCCAGCCAGGTGATGGCGCCGATGGTGCCGGGCGCGTAGATGAACCGGTAGGTGTAGTACGGGTCGCGCTCGGCGAGTTCCCGCGCGAGGAACGTCGCCACCGCGACGCCCGCCATGTTGTCGTTGGCCAGTGCCGGGTGGCAGACGTGGCAGGAGACGATGACCTCGTCGGGGACCCGTCCGGGGACGACGTGCTCGGCGTAGGTGAGGTGGCCGTCGGCGAGCGTGGAGTCGATCCGCACCTCGTAGTCGCCCTCGGGCAGCGCGTCCAGGGTCTCCTGCGCCAGGCAGAACCCCCACTGCGGCGCGTAGTAGCTGGTGCGGTACGGCACCAGGGCCGGCTGGTCCGGCAGGGTGTGCAGGTGGGCGCGCAGCTCGGAGAGCGGCATGGTGGCGGACACCGGCACGCTGTAGCCGAGCACGTGCAGGCTGGACGCGGCGAAGTCGACGACGCGCCTGCCCTCGGCGTCGGCGACGTACGCGTCCCTGATGTTCCACTCCTGCGGCACCGTCCAGTCGAGGACCTGGGTCCCGGTCGGCACCTCGTGCACCTGGAGGGGGAGGTACTCGCCGACGATGTCCAGGGTGGCGCGCACCCCGTCGCCCGTGATGCTCCGGCAGAGCGGGTACAGCCGCTCCACCAGGGCGTGCATCTCCTCCCCCACCGTCGTCATCGGCGCCACCGCAGGGTGTCGTCGACGGCGCCGGACTCGGACGAGGCGCGCAGCACGGCGAGGCGGGTGAAGCGCTGCTCGAAGCCCTCCCGGGTCAGGCCGTGCGTGCGGTAGGCCTCGGCGAGTTCGAGCGCGCCGCGCTTGACGGTCCACTCGCAGTCGAAGCCGGGGATCGCGGCGCGGAACCGGGAGAAGTCCACGCGGTACGAGCGCGGGTCGGCGCCGTTCTCGCCGGTGATGTTCACCTTCGCGCCGGACACCGCCTCCGCGACCTGCTCGGCGATCTCGGCGACCGTGACGTTGTTGGTCTCGCTGCCGATGTTGAACGCCTTGTCGTGCACCGCTTCGCGCGGGGCGTCCAGCGCGGCCGTGAAGGCCCGCGCGATGTCGGCCGCGTGCACCAGCGGGCGCCAGGGGGTGCCGTCGGAGAGCACCAGCACCTCGCCGGAGAGCAGGGCGTGGCCCACCAGGTTGTTCAGCACGATGTCGGCGCGCAGCCGGGGCGAGTAGCCGAAGGCGGTGGCGTTGCGCATGTAGACCGGGGTGAAGTCGTCGTCGGCGAGCGCGTGCAGGTCGTCCTCGACGCGCACCTTGGACTCGGCGTACGGCGTGACGGGGCGCAGCGGGGCGTCCTCGGTCACCAGCTCGTCGCCGCCGGCCGCGCCGTACACCGAGCAGGTCGACGCGTACAGGAAGCGTCCGACTCCGGCTTCCTTGGCGAGCCGGGCCAGCTTCACGGAGGCGTGGTGGTTGATGTCGTAGGTGAGGTCGGGCGCCAGCGAGCCCAGCGGGTCGTTGGAGAGCGCGGCCAGGTGGATCACGGCGTCCACGCCGCTCACGTGCTCGGCGGTGACGTCGCGCAGGTCGACGCGGTGTCCGGCGGGGTCGGCGGGCGTCGGGCCGAGCACGCAGTCGGCGAACAGGCCGGAGTCGAGGCCGACGACCTCGTGTCCCGCGGCGGCGAGGACGGGGGCCATCACGGTGCCCAGGTAGCCCTGGTGGCCGGTCAGCAGTACGCGCATGGTTCAGTTCCCCAGGTTCAGAGTGAGTTTGGTGACGGTGAACGCCTCGGCGTAGCGCGCGTGGCATTCGATGCCGCGGATGCGGGCGAGGCCGAGGAACGCCTCGCGGTCGTACCAGGGCCGGTGGCGCTGCGAGGGGTAGTGCTCCTGGAGCAGGCGCACCTTCTCCTCGGCGGTCTCCGGTGCCAGCGGCTGGTAGGCGTTGGGGCGGCCGAGGTCGCCGTCCCACTTGACGATCTCGTAGCCGAGCACGAGGTGGTCGCGGAACGCGGTGGGCATCAGGCGGGCCAGGCCGCGGTGGTCCTGGTGCGCGTCGTCGGTGCGCGGGGCAAGGACCAGGTCGGGGTCCGTCCGGGACCGCAGTTCCTCGACGGCGGCCTTGGCCTCCTCCCAGTGCGCGGGCAGTCGGCCGTCGGGCATCTTGTGCACGGTCAGGCGGAGGTCGGCGCCGGGGCAGAACGCGGCCAGCGCCTCGCGCTCCTCCTGTTCGCGGTCGGTGCCGCCGCCGGAGAGCACCAGCGCGTCGACGCGGACGCCGGGGCGCGCGAGGCACGCGGTGAGCAGGGTGCCGCCCGCGCCGATGGCGATGTCGTCGCAGTGCGCGCCCACCGCGACGATCCGTTCCAGTGTGCCGGGGCCGAGCTCGATCACGCGCCCACCTCGGCGGCGCCCTGCTCCCACACGGCCCACGGGCGGTCGCCCCTGGTGTAGGCGGCGTCCAGCGCGGCGCGCTCCTTGACGGTGTCGGTCGGCTTCCAGAAGCCGCGGTGCTGGTGCGCCACGAGCCTGCCGCGCTTGGCGAGTTGGGCGCAGCCGTCGGCGACCAGGTCGCCGTTCTCGGGTATGTGGTCGAAGACCTCCTGGCGCAGGACGAAGTAGCCGCCGTTCTCCCACAGCGGCATGTCGCTGACCGCGGTGATGCCGCCGACCAGGCCGTCCTCGCCCAGCTCCACGCAGTGGAAGGAGGACTGGGGCGGTACGACGGTCATCGAGGCGCCCGCGTCGCGCCGGGAGAAGTTCTCGATCATCTCGGGCAGCGGTGCGTCGGTGAGCACGTCGGCGTAGTTGGCGAGGAACATCTCGTCGCCGTCCAGGTGGTGGCGGACCCGGCGCAGCCGCTCGCCGATCGGCGACTCGATGCCGGTCTGCGCGAAGGTGATCGTCCAGTCCGATATGTCGGTGGACAGCAGTTCGGTCTTCCCCTGGCGCAGGACGAAGTCGTTGGACGTCGTCTCCTCGTAGTTGAGGAAGAAGTCCTTGATGTGGTGGGCGCCGTAGCCCAGGCACAGGATGAACTCCTTGTGCCCGTAGTGCGCGTAGTAGCGCATGACGTGCCAGATCAGCGGGCGCGGGCCGACCATCGCCATGGGCTTGGGCACGTCGTCGGTGGCTCCGGCGCGCATCCGCATCCCGTAACCGCCGCAGAACAGGACGACCTTCATCGCGTGACCTCGACAATGCTCAGTTCCGGGATGGGGAAGACCAGGCGGCCGCCCCACTCGTGCACGAAGGAGAGCTGCTCGGTCAGCTCGGCCCGCAGGTTCCACGGGAGGACCAGGACGTAGTCCGGCTTGTCGGCGGCGATCCGCTCGGGCGGCAGGATCGGGATGCGGGTGCCGGGGGTGAACCTGCCGTGCTTGTAGGGGTTGCGGTCGACCGTGTAGGCGAGCAGGTCGGGCCGGATCCCGCAGTGGTTGAGCAGGGTGTTGCCCTTGCCGGGGGCGCCGTAGCCGACGACCGTCTCGCCGCGCTCGGCGGCCTCGATCAGGAACTTGAGGAGGTCGCGGCGGACCTTGGCGACCCGGGCGGAGAACTCGGTGTAGCCGGACAGCTCCTGGAGCCCGGCGGCCTTCTCCCTGGCCAGCACGTCGGCGACGCGCGCGCTCGGCTCGCCCGCGACCTCGGCGGGCCTGGCCCACAGCCGGATGGAGCCGCCGTGGGTGGGCACCAGCTCGACGTCCACCAGGGTCAGTCCGCCGCTGGCGAGCGCCCGGATCGCGGAGGCGACCGTGTAGTACTGGAAGTGCTCGTGGTAGATCGTGTCGTACTGGTTCTCCTCGATGAGGGTCAGCAGGTGCTGCACCTCGATGGAGACCCAGCCGTCGTCGGCGACCAGCGCGCGCAGGCCCTGGGTGAACCCGATGACGTCGGGGATGTGCGCGTACACGTTGTTGGCGACGACCAGGTCCGCCGGGCCGTGCTCGGCGCGGACGGCCGCCCCGGTCTCGGGGCTGAGGAACTCGGTGAGCGTGGGGACGCCCGCGTCCCGCGCGGCGCCGCCGACGTTCACCGAGGGCTCGATGCCCAGGCAGCGGATCCCCCGGTCCACCACGTGCTTGAGCAGGTAGCCGTCGTTGCTCGCGACCTCGACCACGAAGGAGTCGGGGCCCAGTTCCAGGCGCTCGGCCGCGCCGGTGACGAAGGTGCGCGCGTGCTCCACCCAGGAGGTCGAGAAGGAGGAGAAGTACGCGTACTCCTTGAACGTCTCCTCCGGTGTGATCAGCGGCGGGATCTGGGCGAGCCAGCAGTCCGTGCAGACCCGCAGGTGCAGCGGGTACGCCGGTTCCGGCCGGTCCAGTTGGTCCGCGGCGAGGAAGCTCTCGCACGGCGGGGTCGCCCCGAGGTCGACGACGCTCTCCAGCGCGTCCGAGCCGCAGAGTCGGCATCCTGTCATCTACTGCCCCCATCCCTGCCCGCGCGGGTGCCCCGCAGCGGGCCAGTGTTTCCGTTCCCTACCGGCGACGGGCCTGCCCCGTCGCCGGACCGCTCCGCGATCGCGGAGCGGTACCCCTCCAGCAGCCGCTCCAGCCCGACGGCCGGGCTGAAGTACTGCTCGTACCTGCGCCGGGCCGCCAGGCCCAGCTCCCGGTTGCGGTCCGGATCGGCCGCGATCCGGCGCAGGCACGACGCGAGCGACGAGGCGTCGCCTGGCTCGTGCAGCAGCCCGGTCTCCCCGTCCTCGACGAGTTCGACGAAGGCGCCGTGCCGGGCGGCGACGGCCGGGACCCCCGCCGCCATCGCCTCCGCGGCCACCAGGCCGAACGTCTCCCTGGCCATCGAGGGCGCCACCACGGCCACCGACCGCGCGACCGCCTCCCGGCACTGGGCCGGGTCGTAGAGGCCGACGTACCGCACGTCGTCGCGGCCCGCGGCCCAGTCGGTGACCTCCTTCTCCAGCGGCCCCGCCCCGGCGAGCACGAGCGGCACGCCGATCCCGCCGCCCGCGGCGATCTCGTCCCACGCGGCCATGAGCAGCGGTACGCCCTTGGCCTCGGCGAGCCTGCCGAGGAACAGCAGGTGCTCCCCCCCGCCCTCGCGGCGCACCCCGGGCTCCGGTACGAAGTTGTGCTTCACCGCGAGGCGCTCGGACGGCATTCCGGAGCGCACCAGCACGTCGCGCTGCGCCCCCGATATGCAGAAGAAGCGCTCCACGCCCGACCACCACCGCCGCCGGTTGACGGCGAGGCTGAGGGCGAGGGGCACGGTCGCGAGCCGCGAGTCGCGGTAGCAGCCGTGCCGGACGGCGGGCACCGAGAGCGGCGACCCGACGCACTCGTGGCACGGCTTGCCTTCGCGGTGCAGGGTGCCCGGCGGGCAGACCTGGGTGTAGTTGTGCAGCGTGGCGACGACGGGCACGCCGACGTCGGCGCAGGCGGCCAGCACCGCGGGCGACAGGAGCGGGAAGACGTTGTGGACGTGCACCACGTCGGGCCGCTCGGCACGCAGCCGGGCGGCCAGCTCGGTGCGGACCGCCGGGTTCCACGGGACGAGCAGCGGCACCGCGACCTTGCCGAGCAGGGAGCGGCCCGCGATGTCGTCGCTGCGCCGTTCGAACGTCTCGACGCGGTGGCCGGCCGCGCGCAGCAGCCCGACCTCCTCGTCGACGACTCTGTTCTCGCCGCTCGGCTGCGCCGACGAGTAGCGGTTGTGCACTACGAGGACATGCATGGTCACCTCCGGGCCCATCGCGGTATGCGTCGTCGAGGGGCCGCGGGCGTAGGGGCGGACGGAGGGGCGGCCGCTGTCCCGGGCCCGGTGGCGGCCGTGTCCCCGGTCGCGGCGGACGGCACGAGCAGCGAGGCGGCCAGGGCGAGGTGCAGCAGGTAGGGCGAGGAGTCGCCGAGTCCGACCTCGGTGTAGGACGAGATCGCGCAGTAGGTGATGAGGAAGAGCGCGCAGGCCCTGGCCAGGGAGGGCGGCCGCAGCAGGGCGACGCCGCCCATCACGGCGAGGAACGCCGCGACGATGGTGATGCCGATGACGCCCTGCTCGTGGTAGATGGCCAGCCAGCTGTTGTCGATGGGCAGCCCGCCGAAGGACTTGTCGCCCAGCCCCGTGCCGTACGCCTGCTCGCCGAGCGTCCTGGGCTCCGCGAGCAGGGAGTCCCAGACCTTGGCCCGGCCGGTGAGGTTGGAGAGGCCCTCCTTGCTCTGGCCGCGCATGAACCACGACTGGAGCGCGGACATGAACGCCACGACGGCGACCGTGGAGATCACCACCGTCCAGGCGAAGAACCGGCGGGCGGCGGCGCTGGTCAGGATGAGCGAGCCGATCGCCACGACGAGGCCGACGATCAGGCCGACGGTGGCGGTCCTGGTGTGGGTGAGTGCGAGCAGGGCGAGCGTCGGCACGATGATGAGCGCCGCGTTGGCCCCGGTGGTCCTGCGGTCCAGCAGGAGCAGCACGGTGAGCCCGACGATGATCGCGGAGTACTGCCCGATCTGCGGCGGGGTGAGCGGCCACAGCGCGCCGACAAGCCGTCCGCCGTAGTACTCGGGCATGGCGGTGCCGGGTGCGACGGCGAGCCCGGCCGCGACCAGCACGAGCACCGCGAAGTACATCCTGACGTGGTAGCGGACGAACGTCGTGCCGCCGTCCCACCAGCGGCTGAGCAGCCACAGCGTGCCGACGAAGAGGGCCAGTCTGGTGCAGCGGAACAGGGCGCCCGCCCCGGCCAGTTGGATGCTGGAGATCAGGCTCGGCACCAGCAGCAGGGTGAGCAGGAAGACGAAGGCGCTGGGCCTGACGCGCAGTTTGAGGTTGAGTGCGAGCGCCAGGGCGAACGCGGCGACCAGGGCGCCCATGGTGGCCATCTGGATGAGGGAGCGGGGCAGCGTGATGACGGTCTTCGCGCCCGCCGAGCCCAGCGTGTTGAGGCCGAGCAGCGCCCAGACGACGCCGACGGCCCTGGGGGTGCCGGTGCGCGCCTGGGCCGTGCCCTTCGCGTCGGTCCGGTCCGCGGCCTCGCGCGCGCCCGGCACGCCGCCGTGCATCAGGTCCCCGCTCATCTCAACCACCGGCCCGTGCGGTGAAGGTGCTGCCCTCGTCCTGCCGGTAGGGCGTGGTCTGCCACTGCGCGGGGTCGAGGTTCTGCTCCTGGTCGCCCGCGACGAAGCTCCACGGGCCGCGGTAGACGTTGTCGTGCCAGCGGTTGCCCTGCTTGAGGGTGATGGCGTCCGCGACCTTCTTGCCCATGTACGGCGACCAGTCCGGGTAGGTGCCGTAGTTGGCGAGCACCCCCGAGCGGCCGCACTCCGTCGTGCACTTGACGACGGACGCGTCGAGGAGGAAGCGGTTGCCGTGGACCTCCACCCGCTGGGTCTTCCAGCGGCAGTCGTCGTAGAGCGGCGCGGTGGCGATCCCCGGCCGCGCACAGCGCTTGAGGTCCTTCACCAGCAGGGTGCAGTAGCCGGTCGAGGTGTTGGCCGGACTGTTGCAGAACCGGTCGGCGTTCTCCCACAGGACGATGCCCGACCAGTTGTCCTCCAGGACGTTCCGATAGATCTCGATCTTGTTCGTGCGGGCGCGGACCCGCGGTTCGCCGCCGGACTCGGAGACGTAGACGGTCGCGTACGGGAAGCTGTCGCCCTTCTTGGCGTACTCACGGCCCTCGACCCAGTTGTTGCGCCGGATCGTGTTGTTCCTGATGACCGCGTTGTAGCTGGTCTCGTACATCAGCGCGGCGCCGTCGTTGGCCTCCAGCAGGTTGTTCTCGATGCGGAAGTCGTTGTTGTTGTTGTCCGCCCACAGCCCGGCGCCGCGGTTGCCGTGGACCCAGTTGCCGCGGACGTCGGCGCCGTCGACGGCCCAGAACTTGATGCCGCCGGTGCAGCCGCAGCCCGGGTCCTTGCGCTCCCAGTCGTCGGTGTTGTTGCCGGTGATCTCGTTGCCCTCGACGACCAGGCCCTTGATGGTGTCACCGGTCTTGTAGGCGTTCATTCCGTACTGCCCGTTGTCGCGCAGACAGCTGGCGCGGAGCTGCTGGCGCGCCCCGGCCATCAGCCCCGCACCGGAGTTGTACTGGATCTTCGCGTGCTCGATCACCCAGCCGTCGGCCATGTCGTGGTTGACCACGCCCTCGTTGTTGGGCGCGACGAACCGCTGCACGGTGAGGTGGCTGATGGTGACGTCGGGGGCGGTGCCGCTGAACGCGTACTGGTTGGTCTTCCCGCCGTCGAGCACGGCGCCGGGCGCGCCGACGTAGCGGTTGCCCTTCTTGGTCATGACCTGGGCGAAGCGCTCCGGGGCGAGCCGGTGCCTGCCGGGGCGGAGCCAGAACGTGGTGTTCGGGGGGCTGCTCTCGGTCTTCGCCGCGAGGTCGCCGACGACCGCGGGGTCGACCGTCACCGCGCCCGCCGGAGCCTTCGCGGGCCCGGCGGCGGGCGCGTCGCACACCCGGGCCACGGCCCCGGCGGGCGCCCCCGACGCGGAGGGCCCGGCCTTCGGTCTGTCCGAGGTGTCCGACGAGCCCGTGCAGCCGGTCGCCAGCAGGACCAGCACCAGTGGTGCGGCCCGCAGCGCCCTGTACCCCCTCTTGATCACCACGTGTTCCCCCTAGTCGCGGAACCTGAGCACGGTGGTGAACCCCTCCGCGTCGTCGGCGAATCCGGTGCCGATCAGCGTGGTGGCGGGTTCCTTGCGTCCGAAGCCCGCGGAGTACCAGCCCAGCGGCGGCTCGCTCTGGCCGTGGTACGTCCGCCAGGTCAGCTCCCCGGGCAGGTCGAGTTCCGCGGAGCGCTCCTCGCCGTCGCGGGTCCAGGTGAGGACGGCGCGGTCGCCCGTCAGGTCGGCGGTGACCGCGGGGCCGAGGTGGAACGCCAGGCGTACGGGCCCGCGCTCGCCGCGCACCTCGTCGACCACCGTCAACTCCGCCGTCTCCCGGGACAGTTCGACCCTGCGGCGGTGTACGGAGCCCTGGTAGCCGTCGTGTTCGGCGCACCAGCGGGCCGTGTCGCCCCCCGGCTGCGCGACGAGCACGCGGGTGCGGGCGTGCCGGGTCCACAGGAACGGGCCGCCGGAGACCGACTGGTCCCCGCCGTCCAGTTGCAGGGTGTTGTGGCCGAGGGTCGACCTGAAGTACTGCCGCCACTCGGGCTGCCCGTGGTAGCAGTAGGTCCCCGGGTCGGCGAGGACGTCGACCCCGTCGTGCCTGACCTCCACGGACAGCGCGTCCGCGTGGGCGTGCGCGGCGATGGACAGGAACCCGTGCGGGCCGCCGTCGCAGCGGCACCAGATCCCGCCGGGGCCGCGCAGGATGGTCGTCCCCGCGTCGGCGAAGTGGTCGGGGCGGGTCTTCGGTCGGCCTGCGGACGGCGAGTACGGCTTGACGAGCGCGGCCAGCAGCGGGGTGCGCGCGTCGGCGGCCGGGACGGCCGGCCACCAGTCGAGCCGGCCGAACACCGCGCCCCCGGTGGCCAGCAGCGAGGCCCACCGGTCGGTGCCCGCGCCGTCCACGACCAGGCCGTGCCCGTCGTCCGCGTCGCCCTGGCGCGGCGGCCGCAGCCGGTCGTCCACGACGGCCGCGAGCGCGTCGGTCATCCGCAGCAGCACGAGCCGGACCGTCGCGGGGACCGGTACGCCCGCCGCGTCGGCCTCGGCCACCGCGGCGAGGCCCAGTTCCAGCACGAGCCCGTGGTACTCGGTGGCCAGCTCGCGGTTGAGCCCCGAGACGAAGGTGTTGCTCCGCAGGTGCCGCTCCAGCAGCCGCAGCGCGTCGGTGCGCCACCGCGCGGACGTGGGGAACCAGCCGAACGCGCAGGTCGAGGCGAGCTGTCCGGCGGCCTCCGCGACGACGTGGTTGTTGGCCGACGAGCCCCGGCTGGGGAAGGCGGCCAGCCAGCGCTGGTGGTGCCAGATCTGCTCGCGCGCCACCGGGTTGCCCTCGAACAGGTCGCGGGCGCCCGGCCAGCCGTCGAGCAGCCGCCTGATCCACACCCAGGACAGCAGCCGGATCCCCAGCTCGATGCCGCTGATCCAGTGCACGCCGCGCAGCGGCGGGTTGGCCGTCCACCACGACCGCAGGTGCTCGGCCACGCGCTCGGCGTACCGCTCGTTGCCGGTGACCGCGTAGGCGGCGGCGAGCACGGTGAGGTACTGGTGCCGCGACGGCTCCCAGATCTGCTTGATGTCCCCGACCGCGTCCTCGTCCCGGTAGGGCACGTCGAAGGCGTAGCCGTCCGAGGCCCTGCGCCCGGTCTTCGGGTCGTACCACCAGTCGGGGTCGACCAGGTCGTCGCGGGCCACCCCGAAGAACTCGGCGTGCCCGGACATCAGCCGGTCCGCCTCGGCGACGAGGCGCTTCACGGCGTCCTGCGGCACCGCGGCGAGCGCCTCGGGCGGGAGCACCGCGGTGAACCGGGCGCCGGTCGCGTCCGGGCCGGCCGGCGGCGCCGCGCGCCAGCGCCGCCTGCGCACCGCGTCGCCCACCCGGCCGCCGACCTCCTGCGGTCCCATCCGGGACAGCCGCCGGAGGTACCAGGCCGCGCTCATGGTCATGACGTCCTCGCCAGCGTGACCGGCGCGCCGGCGGCCAGGCCGCTCTGCACGGCGAGGGTGGCCGCCGTGGTGGCGACCAGCGACTCCAGCGGCACCGGCATGGCGCCGCCGGTCCGCACGGCCTTGAGGAACGCGTCCAGCTCGGCCTGCTGGCCCTTGTCCCTGGCCTTGGGCAGCCGTGAACTGACCCACCGCTTGCGGCCGTAGACCGAGGCGCGGACGAAGTCGTCGAGCCGCAGCGCGCGTCCGTCGGCGACCATGTCCAGCGTCTCCTTGGGGAAGCCGGAGGGGCCCGTGGTGACGTAGCTGATGGTGGCGTTGGAGCCGTCCGGGTAGCGCAGCACGACCTGGAGGTCCTCGTTGCCCGACGTGGCGATCGAGTACACCGACGCCGGGTCGGCCCCCAGCAGCCAGCTCACCGTGTCGATGAAGTGGCCGCCCTCGCCGACGAACCGCGAGCCCTCGCTGCCCTGCTGGAGGTACCAGCTGCCGTGTCCGAGGCGGCCCGCGTTGACCAGGTAGCGGACGTTCGCAGGGCCCGTCCTGAGGCCGAACTCCTTCTTGGCCTCCTGGAGCAGCGGCGCGAACCTGCGGTTGAAGCCCACCTGGAGCCGGTCGTTGCCGGACTCCTCGACCGCCGCGAGCACCCCGGCCAGTTCGGCCTCGTCGAGCGCCAGCGGCTTCTCCACGAACACCGTCTTGCCCGCCAGCAGGGCCTTGCGGGTCAGTTCGGCGTGCGAGCTGTGCCGGGTGACCACGAACACCGCGTCGACGGAGTCGTCGCCGAGGACCGCGTCGAGGTCGGTGGTCGCCTTGGCGAAGCCGAACTTGCGCTGGGCGTTGGCGGCGGACAGCGCGGTGGTGGTGACGACCGTCGAGAGCGCGACGCCCTCGCGCTCCGCGAGGTGCGGCAGCAGCATCGACGTCGCGTAGTTGCCCGCGCCGACGAACGCGAGGCGCACCGGGGCGCCCGCGGGGCGGCGCGGCGGCGTGAAGGTCCGCGTGCTCCGCTTGACCTCGGGCACGGCCACCTCAGGGGCCTCGGCCTCCACCGCTCCGTCCGTCTGCCCCGGGTACTGGAACAGCACGGCGACGGCCTTCAGGTCGCCGTCCTTCAGGCTCTGGTACGTCTTGACCGCGTCGTCGAAGTCGGCGACGTGGGAGACCAGGGGGCCGACGTCGACGCGGCCGCGGGCGGCGAGGTCGAGGAAGCACGCGAGGTTGCGGCGCTCGGTCCAGCGCACGTACCCGATCGGGTAGTCGCGGCCCTCCAGTTCGTACTCCGGGTCGTAGCGCCCGGGGCCGTAGCTGCGGGAGAACCGGACGTCGAGTTCCTTCTCGTAGTACGCGTTCCACGGCAGGTCGAGGCGGCACTTGCCGATGTCGACGACCCGGCCGCGGTCCCGGCACAGCTTGGCGGCCAGCTCGACGGGCCCGTTGCTGCCGCCGCCCGCCGCCAGGTACACCTGGTCCACGCCGTGGCCGCCGGTGAGTTCGGCGACGGCGGCCTCCACGGCGGCCGACTCGGGGTCGCCGCAGGCCGCGGCGCCCAGCCGCTCGGCGAGTTCGCAGCGCGTCGGGTCGGGGTCGACGCCGACGACGCGCACGCCCGCCGCGTCCAGGAGCTGCACGACCAACTGCCCGATCAGCCCGAGGCCGATGACCAGCGCGACCTCGCCGAGCTGCGGTTCGCCCTGGCGCACGCCCTGCATGGCGATCGACCCGACGGTGCCGAAGGCCGCGTGCTGCGGCGCGAGTCCTTCGGGCACCGGGACGTAGAGGTTCTTCGGCACCCAGTTCAGCTCGGCGTGCAGCGCGTGCTCGTTGCCCGCGCAGGCCACCAGGTCGCCGACGGCCACGTCGTCGACGCCGGGGCCGACCTGCTCCACGATCCCGCACAGCGAGTAGCCGAGCGGCGTGTAGGAGTCCAGCTTGCCCATGACCTTGCGGTAGGTGGCGGGCAGCCCGTTGGTGGCCACGCTCTGCATGACCTTGGCGACCTGGTCGGGGCGGGAGCGGGCCTTGCCCACCATCGACATGCCGGCCTCGGAGACCTTCATCATCTCGGTCCCGGTGGAGATCAGCGAGTAGGCGCTGCGGACCAGCACTCCGCCCGGCTTGCACCCCGGCACCGGCACGTCGAGCAGCGCCAGTTCGCCGCTCTTGTAGTTCTGCACAACCTGTTTCACCGAAGTCCTCTTGCTCTCTACGCCGTCAGGCCGCTCGACTCTGGTCAGTGCCAGAGGTCGCGCCGCGATACCAGTACTCAAGGGTCAGCACGTGCCACAGATGCTTGGAGTAGTCCTGGTGCCCCGCGGCGTCGTCGGCGACCATCCGGGCCAGCGCGTCGCGGCGCAGGATCCCGGAGCGGACCAGCTCGCCGTCGTTGATCACCTCGCGCACCAGCGGGGCCAGGTCCCGGCTCATCCAGGCCCGCAGCGGGGCGCTGAACAGGCCCTTGGGCCGGTAGACGATCTCCTTGGGCAGGATCGAGGTGGCCGCCTCCTTGAGCACCGCCTTGCCCTGCCGACCTGCGATCTTGCGGCTCCCGGGGAAGGCGAACGCCGCCTTGACCACCTCCACGTCCACGTACGGCACCCGCACCTCGGTCGACGCGGCCATGCTGGAGCGGTCCGTGTACGTGAGGTTGAGGCCCGGCAGGAACATCCGGGCGTCGCCCAGGCACATGCGGTTGACGAAGTCGTCGAGGTCGTTGTCCCGGTAGACGTCCGCGTGCTCGGTGAGCACGTCGTCGACGGTCCCCGCCAGGTCCGGGTCGATCAGGGCGAGCAGTTCGTCCTGGTCGTACATGGTGTAGCTGCGCCGGAACGCGGTCTCCTCCGGCAGTTCGGCGAAGGAGAGGAACCGCTTGGCGAACCGCACCGACCGCAGTCCCCTGTTGGCGGTGGCGACCGGCAGCCGGTCCACGGCCGCGAACACCCCGCGCCGCAGGGGGCGCGGGACGCGCTGGTAGCGCAGCGCGAGCAGGTTGGCGTAGTGCTTGCGGTACCCGGCGAACAGCTCGTCGGCGCCCATGCCCGAGAGCATCACCTTGACCCCGGCCTCCCGGGCGGCCGTGCAGATCAGGTACGTGTTGATCGCGGCGGGGTCGCCGATCGGCTCGTCGAGGTGGTACGTCATCTGCGGCAGCAGGTCGAGGACGTTCGGGGCGATCTCGATCTCGTGCAGGTCGACGCCGAAGCGCCGGGCCACCTGCCGGGCGTAGCGCAGGTCGTCGGGCATCGCCTCGAACTTGGCGTCCTCCGCGCGGAATCCGATCGTGTAGGCGGAGATGCCGGGCTGGTGGCGGGCGGCGAGCGCGGTCAGGTAGCTGGAGTCGAGGCCGCCGGAGAGGAAGGTCGCGACGGGCACGTCGGCGAGCAGGTGCCTGCGCGTCGAGTCCTCGATGACGGCGGCCAGGTCGGGCAGTTCGCCGCTGCGGGCCCGCTCCTGTCCTTCGGCCGCGACGTCCTTGAGGTTCCAGAACCGGCCGCGCTCCACCCGGCCGTCGGGGCGGCACCTGAGCCAGCTGCCCGGCGGCAGCTTCTCCGCCTCGCGGAACGCGCAGCGCGAGTCCGGCACCCAGTAGTAGAGGAGCGAGGACACCAGCGCCGCGTGGTCCACCTCCAGCGTGCCGCCGGTGGCGGCGGCGAGCGCCTTGAGCTCGGAGGCGAACACCACGCCCGTGCCGCGTCTGAGCAGGAACAGCGGCTTGATGCCGAGCTGGTCGCGGGCGAGGACGAGTTCGCCGGTGCGCTCGTCGAAGACGCCGAGCGCGAACATGCCGCGCAGCCGGTGCAGGCAGTCGGTGCCCCAGCGGCGCCACGCCTCCAGGAGCACCTCGGTGTCGGACGTGCCGCGGAAGCGCACTCCGCCGGACTCCAGCTCGGCGCGCAGCTCGGGCGCGTTGTAGAGCTCGCCGTTGTAGGTGAGGGCGAGGCCGTCCTTGACCATCGGCTGGGCGCCGGTCTCGGACAGGTCGACGATCGCCAGCCTGCGCTGCCCCAGGTGTACTTCGCCGTCTCCGGCGGGGTGGTTGTAGCGCCCGGCCCCGTCGGGGCCGCGGTGGGCGAGGGTGTCGGTGAGCCGGTCGGTGACGATCTTGCCGTCCGGCCACTGGTACGTGCCTGCGATGCCACACATGTGCTACTGCGCCTCCTGGTCGATGTCCGGAACCCGTGCGGCCCGCATCGGCATCCGCAGCCGGCCCGTCCCGTTCGGGCGGGCCGGCCGCTCGCTATGTCCCCGCAGTGCGATGTGCAGCCCGTCCCACAGCGTGCCGTCGGTCCTGTCGCGCGGATCGGGGTCGATCAGCACCACGCCGAGCACCGGGATGTGCTGGTCGGCGAGTTGTCGTGCGACGGTGTGCAGCCAGGCGGCGCTGCCGTGCCCGGCCCGGACGACGAGCACGGTCTGGCCCCCGAGGTACTGGAGGTCGGTCCACGCGGTGCCGGGCGCGACCGAGCCGACGCCGATCCGGCGCGTCTGGTGCGGCAGCGCCGCGGCTTCCTCGCCGCTGACCACGGTCGGGGCTCCCGGCTTCCCCCCGCCGTTCGCGAGCTGCGGTCCCGGCAGGCCGTCGACGACGGCCACGGGGCCGTCGTCCGCCAGCGCGGCGGCGACGTCCAGGGCGATCTCGCTCGTGACGCGCGCACAGCCCAGTTCCAGCAGGGACACCGGTTCCCCGGAGCCTCGTACGGTACGGGCCAGGGTCAGGGTGAGCCGTTCGCGCGCCACGCGGTCCCGCCCGCGCCGCCACACCTTGAACGAGAGGCGGGGCGTGCGGCGCAGCTCCGCGATGACCGACGCGCCGATGTTCGCCGCGACCTCCCGGCGCAGTACGGGCCGGTCGGCGACCACCGAGCCGACCGCGGCCACCGCAAGTCCGAGGGCGAGCCCGAGGACGAACCCGATCACGGCGTTGGTGGCGAGGGCCTTGGGCAGGGAGTGCGGCACCATGCGCGGGGCGTCCACGACCTGGGTGCCGGAGATGACCCGGGGCACGCCGATGCGGGCCTCTTCGGCGCGCTGGTCGAAGTCGGCGATCCGCGAGTTGAGTTCGGCCCTGCGGGCGAAGAGCGACTCCGTGCTGGCCGACGTCTTCGGGTCGCTCTGCGGCGGCTGGTCCCCGATCTCCTTGTTGACCTTGGCGAGTTCGCCCTTCATCCGGTCGCGCTGGGCGAGCAGGGCGTCGGACTCGGCCTTCGCCGCCTCCCGCATCCGCCTGACGTGGTCGGCGATGAACGCGGCGGACAGCGCCTTGACGCGGGCCAGCGCCGCGGTGTCGCTGTCGGCGGTCACGGTGATCTGGAGCAGGTTGTTGGTCACCCCCGTGCCCTGGTACTCCTCCATGAAGTCCTCGGGCTTCTCCGCGGACTTGAGGGTCTTCAGGGCCTCCCCGGCGATCCGGGTGGTCTTCAGCAGCTCGATGTCGGTGCGGATCAGCGTTCCCATGTCGTTCGGCTGGTCCTCCTGGTGCGCGACCAGCAGTTTGGTCATCGCGGTCGGCGGCGGCGGCATCAGGACCGCGACCACCGCGCCGAGCAGCATTCCCAGGAGCGCCAGGGACGACCAGAGGCGGCGGCGCCTGCGCACCGACACCACCAGTGCCTGGAGGTCTACGAGCGGAGCGGCGGTCGACGGCTCTGCGGTCCTGCCGGTCACGCCGGTCACGCCGAACCGCCCCTCGCGTCGTCGCCCGCCGCCACCGGCACGGCCCGCTGCTGCGGGGGCTGTTCGGCGGTCCGTCCCGTACGGGCCCGTACGGGGTCGGAGACGACGACGCCGACGACCTCGTGCCGGGCGTCCGCGCACGCCTCGGCGATGCCCGCGAGCTCCACCGCGGTCCAGTTGCCCGCGCTGAGCACGACCAGGGCGCCCGAGTCGGTGGCGCGGTCCGGCACCAGCGGGCGGGCCATCTCGACCTCGACCACGCGCAGCGCGGGGTCGCCCTCGGCCTCGGCGACGAACTGTGCGGCGGCCCGGTGGGCGGTCTCGTCGCCCTCCGGCACGACGACCAGCAGCCGCCGGGGGGCGGGCAGCTTCTCCCTGAGGCGGGTGCGCACCCGCCGGTAGCGGACCTGCCTGCTGGCCTCGTCGCCCGAAACCCGCGCCGCCGGTACGTCCCACCGGGTGTCGACGCCCAGCAGACGGCGCACCAGCGCACCGGGTCCGCCGCTGTCCGGGCGGCGCGCGGGGCGCTCTCCCGGCACGTCGACGGTGCCCAGCAGCGCGGTGCCAAGCGCCGCCGCGATCTCGGGGGCGGTGCGCAGCCTGCGGTTGATCCGGGCGGCGGTGAGGTGGCCGATGACCGCGAGCAGGAAGGACAGCGCCGCCCCCGCGGCGATGAGCTGCACGCGCGTCGGCGGGGCCTCGCCGGTCGGTTTGGCGGCCGGGCCCATGACGACCATGGTGGCCTTGTTGGCCGACGGGTCGGCCTCCTCCAGCTTCTTCATGGCGTCCTGCAGCGCGGTGCGCAGCTTTTCCAGCTCGGTGCGGGCCTGCACGCTCTCCACGGTCTGTCCTGGGTCGGCCGCGTTGGCCAGGTCGGTGATGCGGGTGTTGGTCTGGGCGACCTTCTTCCGCAGCGCTTCGGGTCCCGTCTCCGGGTCGGCCGCGGTGTCGGCGCCGGTGATCCGCGCGGCGAACGCGACGAACTGCCGGGCCATCTCGTCGGACAGCCGCTGCGCCCGCTCGGGGGTCTCGGCCGTTCCGGAGAGTTTGATGATGTTTCCGTCCGCGACCGTGGCGCCCACCCGGTCCCGCAGGTCACTGCCGCCGACCCCGGCCCAGCCGAGCGTCGCGGCGGTGCGGTCGACCACCGCCGAGGTGGTCGCGATCTCCGCCTGGGTCAGCAGCTCGCGTTCTTCCCACTGCCCGGGAAGCAGCACCGAGACCGATGCCGTGTAGCGGGGCGGGAACACCACGGACGCGCCGTAGCCGACGAGCGCGCCCACGGCGGCGAGCACGACGAGCAGCCGCCACCGCCGACGGAGGATCCGCCCGATCGTGACCAGACGTATCGTGTCATCGCTCAATGGTGCGGCCTCCTCCCCGCCCGGCCCTGGTCGCCCGCCGACACCGGAGCGTGGTCACGGCATGCGGCGGCGTAGGCGTCGAGCAGCGATCTCTGGGAGTTCCGCCAGGAGAGCGGTCCGTTGATCCGCTCCTGGCCGATCTTCCCCATCTGGGCGCGCTTCTCCGGGTCGTCCAGCAGCAGTGCGACGAGCTTGGCGAACTCGGCCTCGTCGTTGGCGGGGGCGTAGACGGCGGCGTCGCCGGCGGAGACCCGCGCCTCCTTGAGGTCGAACGAGACGATGGGCCGGCCCATCACCATGTATTCCAGGACCTTGTTCATGGTCGACACGTCGTTGAGCGGATTGTGCGGGTCGGGCGACAGGCACACGTCCGCGGTGGAGAGGTAGCGCGCCAGGTCGGCGTCCGGGATGCGCCCGGTGAACTGCACCTGGTCGGCGAGTCCGAGCTGCCGGGAGAGCTCCACCATCGCGTCGAAGGTGTCGCCCGCGCCGACGAACACCGCGTGCCAGTCGGTCCTGCCGAGGTCGTCGCGGAGCTTGGCGAGGGCGCGCAGGGCGTAGTCGACACCGTCCTGCGGGCCCATCACGCCGAGGTAGCACAGCAGATGGGGCTTGCCGCGCTTCAGCTCCTCCTCGGGCGGCACCGGCTGGAACCGGTCGGTGTCGGGCGCGCTGCGCACCACGAACACGTCCTCGGGCCGGCGGCCGCCGCGGTGCACCGCGACGTCGCGGTAGCTCTCGTTGGTGGCGAGCACGACGTCGGCGGCGCGGTAGGTGCGCCGCTCCAGCGCGCACACGGCGCGGTAGAGCAGGTCCTTGCCGCGGTCGAACCGGGAGAGGTACAGCTCGGGGACCAGGTCGTGCTGGTCGAAGACGAAGCGCGTGCCGTGCCGCCGCTTCAGCCACCGGGCGGGCAGGTACAGCAGGTCCGGCGGGTTGCAGGCGTGGACCACGTCGACCGGGCCGATCCTGCGGGCCAGCCTGACGGTGTGCCAGAGCGCCGATCCGTACTCCTTCAGGTAGCCGGACGGCCCTCCGGTGGCCGCGCTCAGCGGGTAGCGGTGGATCCGCACCCCGTCGATCTCGGTCTCCAGTTCGGTGTCGCGCTTCGTGCCGCGGGGGCAGATGACGTGCACCGTCCAGCCCGCGTCGCGCAGCGTCGTGCATTCCTGCCACACCCGCCGGTCGAACGGCACCGACAGGTTCTCCACCAGGACCAGTGCGCTGCGGGCGTGCCCGGCGCTGTTGGTCGTGTTACCAGACAAGGCCCATGTATCCCGGTTCGGTCCGGCGCTCTTCGGCGTCGGGAAGGCGGACGAGGTCGACGATCGTTGGTCCTTCGCCGTGGGGCAGTGCGGCGAGCACGGCCGGGTCCTTGGTGCCGACCAGGCACACCTCGGCGTGGTCCATCACCTCGTCGACGGAGTCGGAGAGCAGCTGCGCGAGGTGCGGCAGCCGGGTCTCGATGTACTCGCGGTTCGCGCCGAGCAGCCGGGAGAGGTTCACGTTGGGGTCGTAGATCCGCAGGTCGTAGCCCTTGCCGAAGAGCCGCTCGGCCAGCTCGACGAGCGGGCTCTCGCGGAGGTCGTCGGTGCCGGGCTTGAAGGACAGGCCGAACAGGCCGACCTTGCGCTTGCCGGTGCGCTCGACCATCTCCACCGCGCGCTGGAGGTGGTCGGCGTTGGAGGGCAGCACGTGGGCGAGGATGGGCACCGACACGTCGGCCCGGTGCGCCGCGTGGACCAGGCTGCGCAGGTCCTTGGGCAGGCAGGAGCCGCCGAAGGCGAAGCCGGGGCGCAGGTAGGCGGGGCTGATGTTGAGCTTGCGGTCGGCCGTGAAGACGTCCATGACCTGGTGCGGGTCCACCCCGAGCGCCTGGCACACCGCGCCCAGTTCGTTCGCGAAGCCGATCTTGAGGCCGTGGAAGGCGTTGTCGGCGTACTTGATGGCCTCGGCGGTCGGGATCGGCACCCGGAACACCTCGCCGGGCAGCTCCTCATACAGCGCTGCCACGACGTCGCCGCTCGCCTCGTCGAGCTGGCCGATGACGGTCTTGGGCGGGTCGAAGAAGTCCTTCACGCTCGTGCCCTCGCGCAGGAACTCCGGGTTGACCGCGACCCCGATGTCGACTCCGGCGGTGCCGCCGACGGCCTTCTCCAGGATCGGCACCAGCAGGTTCAGGCAGGTGCCGGGGAGCATGGTGCTGCGGAACACGACGGTGTGCCGTCCGCCCCGCTCGGCCACCGCCGTGCCTATCTGCTCGGTGACCCGCTCCAAGTAGGTGGTGCACAGGCTGCCGTTGGGCTCCGACGGGGTGCCCACGCAGATCAGCGACACCTCGCTGTCGGCGATCGCCTCGCGGACGTCGGTGGTGGCCCGGAGCGCTCCGGTCCGCACGACGTCGGCGATGAGTTCGCCGATCCGTTCTTCGACCACCGGGGCCTTGCCCTCGTTGACCAGGTCGACCTTCACCTGGTTCACGTCCACTCCGATGACCTCGTGGCCGAGGCTGGCCAGGCACGCGGCCGACACGCAGCCCACGTAACCGAGCCCCAGGACGCTGATCCTCATGACTCTTCCCTCCCCCCGGTCAGGCCCTTGTGGCCTGCCGTCCGCGCGCCGCCCGAGCGACGCCCCCCGTGCATCAATTGCCCCCGTACATCCAGTTGGGCCCCTTGCCCCCGAACCGCCACCGCACTCAGTAGGCCCCTTGCCCCTGGAGCACCGCCCGCAGCGTCTTCCACAAGATCACCGTGTCGAGCGCGAGCGACCAGTCCTCCACGTACCGCAGGTCCAGCCGTACCGCTTCCTCCCACGGCAGATCACTGCGTCCGCTGATCTGCCACAGGCCGGTGAGGCCCGGCTTGACGAGCAGCCGCCGCCGGATGTCGGGGCCGTACGCCGCGGATTCCTCCGGCAGCGGGGGCCGCGGGCCGACGAGCGACATCGAGCCGTTGAGCACGTTGAAGAGCTGTGGGAGTTCGTCGAGCGAGTACCTGCGCAGCACCTTGCCGACCCGGGTGACCCGGGGGTCGCTGCGCATCTTGAACAGCAGGCCCGCGCCTTCGTTGCGGTCTGCCAGCTCGTCGCGCGCCCGGTGGGCTCCGACGGCCATGGTGCGGAACTTGAAGATGGTGAACTCGCGGCCGTCCTTGCCGACCCGGCGCTGACGGTAGAACGCCCCGCCCCTGCTGTCCAGCAGGACGAGCAGCGCGACGAGCAGCATCAGCGGCGCCAACAGGACCAGCAGGATCACCGCGCCCATCCGGTCGACCACCTCCTTGACCACCCGGCGGCCCCCGGTGAAGGCGGGCATGCTGAGCCTCAGCAGCGGGATGCCGAGCACCGCGTCGACGTGCAGTCGCGGTCCCGCCACCTCCATCAGCACGGGGGCGACGACCATGTCGGCGTCGCTGCCTTCGAGGTTCCAGGCCAGTCGTTGGAGCCGGTCGGGGGTCCAGTGCGGGTCGGGGGTGACCGCGACGACGCGGTAGCCGTCGCGGCGGACGTGGCCCGCGACGTCGTTCAGCCGGCCCACGACCGGCACCCCGTCGAGCTGGTCGCCGTCGAACCCGATGCCGTCCGCCGTGCACACCGCGTCCACGCGCCAGCCGAGGTGCGGGAACTTGCGGGCCCTGGTGATCAGGTCGTGCACGGTGGCCGGACTCCCCGCGGCGAGCACCGGTCTCAGGCAGCGGCCTTCTTTGCGCTGTTTGTGCAGCCAGAGCCGGAGCAGGTACCGCTGGGTCATGGTGAGCAGCGCGATCGCCGGTATCGCGACGAATATCCAGAGCTTGATGTTGCGCGAGGTGAGGGCTATGCCGGCGAGCGCCAGGACGACGGCCGCCGCGAAGAGCGAACGGCCGAGCCTGCGGAACTCCTCGGCGCCCTGGCCGAGTACGGCAGGGGCCCACGAGCGGCTGACCCCCAGCGCGCCCAGCACCAGCAGTTCGGTGCCGATGGCGAGGATGCGCCACTTCTCGTGCCAGTTGGCCGCGTCCCGGGCTCCGAAGAACCCGCCGATCGCCGCGACCACCAGGGCGGTGGCCACCGTGTCACTGATGATCACGGCACGCCGGTACCGCTGCTCCCAGTCGGTCGCGGGCTGCCCCATCGCCCCGTTCATCAGACGCCCGCGCGCCGATGGGAACGGGCTGATTAATTCCCCCTGCTGTACAGACCCCCCCAGGTCACCAGCGGGCTCAACGTGCTCGCTAAACACGGTTCCTCCCCCCGGGAGGCCCCCGCCCCCCGCGCTGTTCCGCCCCTCGGGAGGCCCCCGCCCCCCGTGCCCGCGCCGTTCCTCCCCCCGAGGGGCCCATGGCCCCCCGCGTCATGACAATCCCGACTGCTTCAGCGCTGGTTGAACAACTCACCATGGCAGCAACGGACTTGCCTGTCCTGCCAATCCTTCAAGATGAGCCGAAACCCGTCGAAACCTTGCGTGCTCCCCGCACCCAAGAGCCCCTCGGGCCACAAGAATTGGCCACCCCCATGTCCGGTACCGGGGGCGCGCCCACTGGCTTTCCGTGGCGCCGGACCCGAAGATCGTTTCAGGTCGCCTCGATACCGATCAGCTGAAGCACGGTCAATCTAGACCATCAGCGGGGACGTGTAGAGGGGATGCGGTGAATTTGTGCGCAACCTTTGGGACCCGGTCCACCGGGTGGTAACCGCTTACGAGAACCCGGCCGCCGGGCACACCCATCACGACCTGCGACAACGGGAGTTGAAGCGGCGCGCGAACCGCTCCCCGACGGCTTCCGCTTACCCACACGGAACCCCGAAGATTCACCGGATGCACCCCCGGCGAACGGGGGGTGGAACCCATGGGTCCGCCCCCCGCGCCCACCCGCCCCGAGTCCCGCATGCCGGACCGCGTGGACGCCCCGGCGGACGTCGGCGACCACCCGGCACTGGCCGACATCATGCGCTTCGGCGAGGGGGCGAAGCCGCCCGGGGCGTCCGGGAATCAGATCGATTTCGAGCGGCGCCGATCGACGATCGCCGCCCCACGGCAACCATCGGCCCCCCGCGTCACGGACGAGGCCCCCTCGGCGCCCGCATTCGGGACGGTCGCCTTGACGGCGCGGACGACGGCGGAGTGCGCACCGGCGCGACGGCGGGTCCGGACACCCGGGTTCGGGCGGACGGCGGTTTCGGTTGTCGCGCGGGCGCCCGCTCCGGCGCCCGTAGCCGAGCGGGCGCCTCCTGTGCGTACGCATGGCCGCGGCGGCTCCGGCGGGCGACCACGCGCGCCCTGCGCCCCCGCGACAGCCCCGGCTCCGCCTCCACCGTGTCCCGGTGGGGTCCCTCACGGGGGTCGAGCGGGTCCGCGTCCGCTTCCGGGGGCCCGAGCCCTGGAGGGGGCGGCCCGTCGTCAATCGCGCGTCAAGGTCGGGCCGCCGCGCATAGGCAGCCCGTCAAGGAAGGTCGGTCGCGGCGGCGCGCGGTTCTAGCGTCCGTCCCATGGAGCCACGATTCGTCCCGCAGGCGCGGCGAGAGCCCGTACGTCACACCGTTCAGGACCGCGCGTGGGCCGGCGACGCGCGTGCCGCCGCCGGCTGCGGCGGGCTGCTGCTCGTCCTGTCGCTGACCGTGGACGCCGGGTACGGCGGGCTGACGCCCGGCGGCGCCGTGCTGTGGATCGTCCTGTCCGTCGCGCTCTTCGTGATCCTGCTGCCCGCACGGGTCACCGCGGCGCCCGGCCTGGTGACCGTACGGCACCTGTGGAGCAGCCGCACCGTGCGCACCGACCGGCTCACCGCCGTCCGGTGGCCCGACGGGATCGAGCAGCGGCTCGTCCTGCGCGACGCGGACGGCGGCCGGGCCAGGATCGAACTGCGGGTCCTCCTCGCGAACCCGGCGCTCTGGCTGCTCGTGGAGTCCGGCGCCCGCGCGTCCGCCGCGGACGGCACGCTGCGCAGCGGGGCCGCCTGCGTCGACCGCCTCGCCCGGCGCGTCGAACGCGAGGCGGCCCGCTCGGTGTTCTCCGTCTCCGGACTCGGCTGAGCCCGCGCCCACGGCCCCGGGGGCCACCGGACCACCAGGCCGTCGGACCGTCGGACCGCCGGATCACCGGATCACCGGGCCCCTGGCCGCCGGACCCCTGGACCGCCGGGCCACCGGGCCACCGGGCCACCGGGCCACCGGGCCACCGGGCAGTCGGGCAGTCGGGCAGTCGGGCAGTCGGGCAGTCGGGCAGTCGGGCAGTCGGGCCACTGAACCCCTGGTCACCGGGTCACCGGACCACCGGACCCCTGGCCACCGGGCCCCTGGCCGCCGGACCACCGGCCCCCCGGCCGTCGGCCCCCCGGCCATCGGGCACAGTCGGATTCACCGGGCAGCCGGGCCCCCGGCCCCCGGGCCCCAGCCCCCCAGCCCCCCGGCCCCGCCGTGTCAGCGGTTCGCGAGCCGGAACCTCAGGCGGCACACCACCGCGTCCGTCTCGCGGCGCACCGCGTGCGCCACCACCGCGCCCCGCTGGTTCTGCAGCAGCCGCTGCCACAGCCGCTCGGGCTCCACCTCGGGGACGAGGACGGTGACCCGCGTCCCCGGCGCGGCCGCCTCCTCGCGGACGTACGCGGCGATCGGGCGGCCCAGCGAACGGCGCTCGGAGACCAGCCTGACCAGCGGCACGCCCGGGTTCCACAGCGCCCAGTCGCGCTCCAGGGCCTCCGTGCGCAGCCGGTCCTCGGGGTCGGGGTGGCAGACGGTGACCGCGCGGACCTCGTCGCCCAGGGAGACGGCCGCCGTCAGGGCCTCGCTGGTGAGGCGGGTCAGCGACGAGACGGGCACCAGCACGAGCGAGCGCTCGCGGTGCGGCGCCTCGGGGACGCGGCCGATGCCCAGCCGCTCGCCGATCCCGTCGTACGCGCGGTGCACCGCCTCGAAGAGCGCGACGAGCAGCGGCAGCGCGATGACGATGAGCCAGGCGCCGTCGTGGAACTTGGTGGCCGTGACGACGACCGCCGAGACGCCCGTGAGCAGCGCGCCGAGTCCGTTGAGCGCCGCCCTGCCCCACCGCCCGGCGGCCCGCCAGTGCAGCACCATGCCGGTCTGGGCGAGGGTGAAGCCGACGAAGACGCCGATCGCGAAGAGCGGTACGAGGGTGTTGGTGTCGCCGCCGGAGAAGACCAGCAGTCCGGCCGAGACGGCGGCCAGCCACACCACGCCGTGCCGGTGGACCTGGCGGTCGGCCTTGAGTCCGAAGACGTGCGGCACGTAGTTGTCGCGCGCGAGCAGCTTCAGCAGGACCGGCAGGCCGCCGAAGGAGGTGTTGGCGGAGAGCGCGAGCAGCACCATGGTCGCGAACTGCACGACGTAGAAAGCCGCGTTGTGGCCGAGGGACGCGTCGGTGAGCTGGGCGAGCACGGTGACGCCCTCGACCGGCTGGAGGCCGAAGCGGGAGATCAGCACGGACAGGCCGATCAGCATCACGCCGAGCAGCGCCCCGAGGGCGACCTCGGCGCGCATCGCCCGGCGCGCGGCCGGGGCGCGGAACGCCGGGACCGCGTTGGCGATGGCCTCGACGCCGGTGAGGGCGGAGCAGCCGGAGGCGAACGCCTTGAGGAGCAGCAGGGCGCCGACGGTGGTGGCGTCGTCGGCGAGCACGGAGGCGTGGCCCGCGGACGCCTCGGTGGAGGCGGGCGCGTCGCGCAGCAGGCCCGCGACGATCACGACGAGTATCGCGCCGACGAAGACCGCGGTGGGGGCGATGAAGGCGCGCGCCGAGTCGACGATCCCGCGCAGGTTCACGCCCGTGACGAGGACGAGCACGCCCAGGCAGAGCCAGAGCCTGTCGTCGTAGAGGGCGGGGAACGCCGAGGTCAGGGCGGCGACTCCGGCGGTGACGGCGACCGCGACGTTGAGCACGTAGTCCAGGACGAGCGAGGCGGCCGCGACCAGGCCGGCCCGTCGGCCGAGGTGCGCCTTGGCGACCGCGTAGGAGCCGCCGCCGTCCGGGAAGGCCGCGATGACCTGTCGGTACGAGGCGACGAGCACGGCCAGCAGGGCGGCGATGCCGAGCGTGACCGGGAGCGTGAAGCCGAGGCCGTGGGCACCCGCGGCGGCCAGGACGAGGACGATGGCCTCGGGGCCGTACGCCACCGAGGCCATCGCGTCGAGCGAGAGCGCGGCGAGGCCGGTGACGGCGGTCAACTGGTGGCGCGCGCCGGGGTCCGGGGGTTCTCCGGTACGGGGTGCGGCACCGTTCTCGGGGGTCAGGACGGCCATCGCGGTCGAGCTCCTTGTGTGAGGGCTGGGGTCCGCTCAGGGTGGGGCCGCGGGAGGGCGCGCCCGGCCGTCGCTGGCGCTTTCTTGGCGCGCGAGGGGCGTCTCTTCACGCACTCTTGACGCGGTACGGGCAGGTGGGAGGCCCGATCGGGTGCGGGCGCGCCTCGGCCGCCGCCCTTCGGACGCGGAAGGCGCACCCTCGGACGCGGAGGACGCGTCACTTCGGCCGCCGCCCCTCGGACGCGAAAGGCGCGCCTTCGGACGCCGTCTCCTCAGCCGTCCGCCCGTGCGCCGCGGAACGCGCGGCGGTAGCTGTCCGGCGGCACCCCCACGACCCGCTTGAACTGGCGCCGCAGCGTCGTCGCCGTGCCCATGCCGGTGGCCAGCGCGATCGCCTCGACGCTCTGGTCGGTGGCCTCCAGCAGCTCCTGCGCGCGGCGCACCCGCTGGGTCAGCAGCCACTGGAGCGGGGGCCCGCCGACCACCGCGTGGAACTGGCGCGCCAGGTGGCGCGGGCTGGTGTTCGCCCTGCGGGCCATGTCGGCGACGGTCAGCGGCCGGTCGAGCCGCTGCCGCGCCCAGGCGAACAGCTCGGACAGCACGTGGTCGCCGCCCGCCCCGCCGACCTGCACCGGGGTCGCCACGAACTGCGCCTGGCCGCCGGGCCTGTGCGGCGGCACGACCAGGCGGCGGGCCACCGAGTTGGCGATCGCCGCGCCGTGGTCGAGGTGGACCAGGTGCAGGCACAGGTCGACGGCCGCGGCCTTGCCCGCGGCCGTGAGCACCCGGCCGTTGTCGGTGTAGAGCACGTCGGGGTCGACCTCGGCCAGCGGGTGGCGCGCGCGCAGCTCGTCGGTGTGCGCCCAGTGGGTGGTGGCCCGGCGGCCGTCCAGCAGTCCGGCCGCGCCCAGCACGAACGCCCCGGTGCACAGCGACGCGACCCGGGAGCCCGCTTCGTGGGCCGCGCGCACGGCGTCGACCAGCTCGGGCGGCGGGGGGACGTCCACGTCGGCGCAGGCGGGCACGATCACGGTGCCGGCTCCGGCCGCGTCCGCCAGCGGGGCGTCGGGCTCGACCGTGAACGGACCCACCTTCACCGGGCCCAGGCCGTGGAGCCGTACGTCGTACCAGCCGTTCGCGGCCTCGCGCGGCGGGTTGCCGAAGATCTCGTACGCCACCCCGAGTTCGAAGTGCAGCAGGTCACCGGCGGCCAGCAGGGCGACGGTCGAGGCAGCGGGCATGTCCGAAAGTGTACGGGGGCTGTCGTTCCGGACCATCACGGCCGGGCCCCGACCGCGACGAGACTCGACACCGGCAGCACTCGACAGCACGTACGCGACAGGAAATCGGGGACGTCACCATGAGTACAGCGGGCACGGTCGTGGTCTACGGCGCCACGGGGCACACCGGGCGGTTCGTCGTCGCCGAACTGCGCAGGCGCGGCGTCGCCACGATCGTCTCGGGCCGCGACGCGGCCCGCCTCGCCGCGCTCGCCGTCGAGGTGGGCGCCGTGGCGGCGCGGCCCGCCCCGGTGGACGACCCGGCGGCGCTCGACCGGGCGTTCGCGGGCGCGGCGGCCGTCGTCAACTGCGCGGGGCCGTTCGCGGTGACCGCGGGCCCGGTCGTCGGGGCGGCGCTGCGCGCGGGGATCCCGTACGTCGACGTGGCGGCGGAGATCGAGGCGAACGCGGCGATGTTCGCGGACCACGCAGGGGCCGCCGCGGCGGCGGGGGTCGTGGTGGTGCCCGCGATGGCGTTCTACGGCGGGCTCGGCGATCTGCTGGTGACCGCCGCGCTGGGCGGGCGGACGGCGGCGGACGCGGCGCACGTGGCGTACGGGCTGAGCGGCTGGCACCCCACGGCGGGCACCCGGGAGGCGGGCGCGGTCTCCCACGAGCGGCGCGGTGGCCGTCGAGTGCGGTTCGCCGGGGGCGGGTTGAGGTACCACGACGACGCGCCGGTCGAGCAGGACTGGGACTTCCCCGAGCCGCTGGGGCGGCGCAGGGTCGTCGCGGAGTTCAGCATGGCCGACGTGGTGACGGTGCCCAGCCACCTCGCGGTGCCCGAGGTCCGTACGTACATGGCGGTGGAGGCCGCGCGGGACCTGGCGTCGGCGGACACCCCCGGGCCGGTGGCCGTGGACGCCGAGGGGCGGTCCGACCAGCTCTTCGTGGTCGACGCGGTGGTCGAGGCGGACGGCGTCCGGCGCCGCGCGACCGCGCGCGGCCGGGACATCTACGCGGTCACGGCGCCGCTCGCGGTCGAGGCCGTGCGGCGGATCCTGGACGGGCGCACGCGGGCGAAGGGCGTGGTCTCGGCCGGGGCGGCGTTCGACGCGGCGGACTTCCTCGCGGCGCTGGCGCCGTACGTGGAGGTGGAGTTGCCGCGCTGACAGCCCGGCCGCCTGCCCTCCCGGCCGCCCCGCCGCCCGCCCGGCAGCCCGTGTCTACGGGTTACGTCGCGGTCGTGGGAGTGCGCGGCGGCCGCCCGGACTCCTCCCGCGCCGCGGTCAGCTCCGCCAGTCTCCGCAGCCCCTTCTCCGACGGGCTGCCGGGCACCGCGCTCCAGACGACGACCTGCTGCCCGGGGGTGACGGGGCTGGCCAGGGTGTCCCAGTCGAGGACCAGGGTGCCGACCAGCGGGTGGTGGAACTCCTTGTTGCCGCTGCCCTGCACGGCGACCTCGTGCGCGCCCCACCAGCGCCGGAAGTCGGGGTCGGCGGAGAGCCGGTCCACGAGCCGCTGGAGGCGGGGGTCGTCGGGGCAGCGCGAGGTGTTCATCCGCAGGTAGGCCAGGCAGGAGCGGGCGCCGCCCTCCCAGTCGCCGTAGAGGGCGCGCATCGCGGGGTCGTTGAAGACCAGCCACACGTAGTTCCGGTCCTCTTCGGGCAGTTCGCCGAAGTCCGTGATCAAGGCGGCCGCCAGCGGGTTCCAGGCCAGGACGTCCAGGACGTCGGAGAGGACGACGGCGGGGACCCCGGAGAGCTGGTCGAGGAGCCTGCGGGTGTACGGCGTGATGTCCCGCTCCCGTACCGCGCCCGCCGCCTCGGCCTGTGGGCGGCCCGCGAGTTCGAAGAGGTAGCCGCGCTGGTCGTCCGTGAGGTGCAGGGCCCTGGCGAGCGCGTCCAGGACGGGGACGGACGCCTGTATGCGGCCCTGCTCGATCCTGGTGTAGTAGTCGGTGCTGATGGCGGCCAGCTGCGCGACCTCCTCGCGGCGCAGGCCCGGCACGCGCCGGGGAGTGCCGGGATCGGGCAGTCCGACCCCGGCGGGCTCCAGTTGGGCCCTGCGGGTCTTGAGGAACGTACCCAGCGCTTTGGGGTCCTTGCCGACACTGCTCATGGCCCCAGTGTGGCGCGGGGACCGGCCCCGCGCGGGTCAGTCGGCACAATCGCCGTGCGGAACCGCGCGCCCCGCGGCGTCCTCGGGTGACGCCCCGTCCGTCCAGGAGGCGAGGATGCGCAGCGCGTCGTGGGACGGCGTGCCGGGCTCGGCGGTCCACAGCACGAGCTGCTGTTCGGCGTCGACGGTCGGGGCCAGGGTGTCCCAGTCGAGGGTCAGCTCGCCGACCACGGGGTGCCTGAGCACCTTCGTGCCGACACCGCGCAGCGCCACGTGGTGGGCGGCCCACCAGCGGCGGAAGTCGGCGTCCTGGACGGACAGCTCGCCGACGAGCGCGGCCAGGCGCGGGTCGTCGGGGTAGCGGGCGGCCTCCATGCGCAGCTGGGCCACGCAGGTGTGGGCGACGCCCTTCCAGTCGGCGTAGAGGTTCCGTACGGCCGGTTCCGTGAATACCAGCCGAATGTAGTTCCGGTGCTTCTCCGGGATTTTCGAGAAGTCCATGACGAGGGCCGTCGCGAGCGGGTTCCACGCGAGAATGTCCATACGGCGGCCGAGGACGATTCCCGGTGTGGTGCCGAGGTCGTCGAGAACCCGGCGCAGCCTGGGCCGCACCCGCTGGACGGTACGGCGGACCGGCCGCTCCGAGAGGCGCCCGGCGAGCTCGAACGCGTACGCGCGCTGGTCGGCGTCGAGGTGGAGGACGCGCACGAGGGCGTTCAGCACGGGCGCGGACACCTGCATCCGGCCCTGTTCGACGCGGGTGTAGTAGTCGGTGCTGATCGAGGCGAGCACGGCGACCTCCTCGCGGCGCAGCCCCTTGACGCGGCGCCTGCCCCCGAGGTCGGGCAGCCCGACCGCGCCGGGGCTCAGTTCGGCCCTGCGGGCCTTGAGGAAGGCCCCGAGTTCGTCGGGGCGCGCGTGAGTGCTCATGGCTACCAGTGTCCGTGGGGCGCGGCTCACGAGGGAGGGAGGAATTTATCCCTGGATGAATTCCTCCGGGGATGGAAATTTCCTCTGTAGACGGAACGCGGCGCGTGCGAGTTTGTTTTCGGCGGCCGACGCGTCGCGCAGGACAGCACACCGGAGAAGATCATGGAGTTCGTCAAACGCCGGGCCACCGCGAAGGCCCCGGCCCACCGGTTCACCGGGGACGCGTGGTTCGACGTCGTCCAGGCGGGCCAGGAGCCGTCCCCGATGCGGGCCGACCTGGTCAGGTTCGCGCCCGGCGCCCGTACCCACTGGCACTCCCACGTCCTGGGCCAGACCCTGCACGTGATGTCGGGCGTCGCCCTGGTCGGCACCCGCGACGGCACCGTGCTCGAAGCGCACCCGGGCGAGACCGTCGCCTGTCCGCCGGGCGAGGAGCACTGGCACGGGGCGCCCCCCGACCGGTTCATGGAGCACCTCGCGATGTGGGAGGGCGTCTGGGACGGCACCCCGGAGACGGACTGGTTCGAACCGGTCGCCGAAGAGCAGTACGCCCGCCCCCGCACCACCAGCCGCTGACCCCCTCGCCCCCTCTTTTCGCACCACAGGAGCACCCGATGGACGCCATCACCTTCCGCAACGGCCCGGTCGCCATGGCGGGCAACCTCCACCTGCCCGTCGACTTCGACCCCCGGGGCAGCTACCCAGCGGTCGTCACCGTCCACCCCGGCGGCGGCGTGAAGGAGCAGACCGCCGGCCTGTACGCGAGCAAGCTGGCCGAGCAGGGCTTCGTCGCGCTCGCCCACGACGCCTCGCACCAGGGCGAGAGCGGCGGCGAGCCGCGCTTCCTTGAGGACCCGGCCGCCCGGGTCGAGGACGTCCGCGCCGCGGTCGACCACCTCCAGACGCTCGACTACGTCGACCCCGAACGCATCGGCGTCCTCGGCATCTGCGCGGGCGGCGGCTACGCGGTCAACGCCGCCATGACCGACCACCGCGTCAAGGCCGTGACCACCGTCAGCGCCGTCAACATCGGCAGCGCCTACCGCAGGGGCTGGTACGGCTCCGAGCCCGACTCCGCCGGGCTGCCCACCCTGGCGGCCGCGGCCGCGCAGCGCACGGCCGAGGCGCGGGGCGCCGACGCGGCGTACATCCCGTACGTCCCGGTGGAACCGGACGAGAACACCCCGCGCGACCTGGTCGAGGCGCACGACTACTACCTGACGCCGCGCGCCCGGCACCCCCACGCGCGCAACCGGAAGCTCTTCGCCAAGAGCGTCGCGAAGATCTACGCCTTCGACGCCTTCCACCTGGTGGGCGAGTTGCTGACGCGGCCGGTGCTGATGGTGGCGGGCAGCGAGGCCGGTTCGCTGTGGCACACCACGGAACTCCACGCCGCGCTCCGCGGTCCCAAGAGGCTGGTCCTGGTCGAGGGCGGCGCGCACATGGACTTCTACGACGTCCCCAAGTACGTCGAGCGCACGGTGTCCGAGGCGGTCCCGTTCTTCACCGAGCACCTCCCGAAGGCCCCCGCGACCCCTGCCGGCCAGGGCTGAGGTCCAGGTCTCAGCGCACCAGCAACAGCCCGCACCCGTAAGCCCGACCGTGCCCGATGCCCCGCGTCAGGACCCCCACGAACGTCTCCGGGTCCGTCACCGTCAGCTTGCCCCTGATCTCCGCGCGCGCGATGCGCAACCCCTTGTGCGGAGCGGGACTTGAGACCCGGGGAAGCATCCGGACCCCCAAGTGGTCGGGGTCGGCGTCCGCGCCCAGGCGGGTGAGGCCGTCGAAGGCCACGGGCGGCTCGCCGACGGGCTGGAGGCGGCGGGCGAACCAGGACTTCACGTGGTCGGGGCGGGTGTGCGCGACGATCTTGCCGCGCTTGTCGGGCCCCTGCGGAACGCTGCGCACCGGATTGACGACCGTACGGAAGTCGACCGTTTCGCCGACGCCGAACGTGCGGTCCAGGGTCAGCGTCCGCGTCTCCTCCGCCACGGCGCCGCGCGGCAGCCGACTCCAGTCCCCCGGGAGCTGGGACTGCACGACGAGGGAGAGCCGCGCCTCGCGGAGGTTCAGGCTCCAGGCCGAGAGGACGCCCATCTGGGACCGGGCGTCGCGGCTGCCGTCGTCGACCCAGCCCCTGAAGCCGCTCATCACCGTCCGGTGCATGTCCTGCGCGTCGATCAGCGACTTGGCGACGAAGGGGTCCTTGGCGTTCAGCGTCAGCAGGGTGTGCGTGGCGACGAACCTGGCGGACGCCGCGCGGGGCTCGTTCACAGGATGATGTTCCAATCGCCGGCGTTCGGTTCGATGGTGACGCGCCCGCGGGTCTCCCAGCGCGCCGTGTGTGCGGGCCCCGCGGCGTGGAAGTGGACCGGCTGGTCCCTGACCGGGGCGGTGCCGGGCAGCGGCCGCGGACTCTCGATCCACGCCCACGGACGCTCGTCCCCCGGGCGCGGCGGCGCTTCGGACGGCGAGGGCAGCAGCGGCGCGCTCCTGAAGACCCCTTCGAGCGTGCCGAACCGTACGTCCAGCGCGATCTGGCCCGACGGCGGGCACGCCTTGCGGCCCAGCCACAGCAGGCGCCGGGGGTGCTCCAGGGCGTGGCCGATCCGGTCGAGCAGCCTCCTGTCGGTGCTTTCGAGGCCCACGAGGAACGCCGCGTCGGCGAGGTACCAGCGCTCGGTGGTCAGCGCGTTGCGGCGCACCTGCCCCGAGACGAGGGCGCCCGACCGGGGGTCGCTCGCGATGTACTTCGGCGCCCCGTACCAGTCCGCGACCTCCACGTCGCCGAACGTGTCGCCCTCCCCGGCCTCCAGCAGTGCGGCGGCAGCGGCGGCACGGCGGTGGTCGGTGGCGATGTCGCGCGGGCGCAGCGGATACCGGCCCGCGCCGACCGTGTGGTAGTCGCTCACCGGTTTGCCCGGGTGGTCGGCGCGGACGCCGAAGAGCAGCGGGGCCAGCTCGGCGAGGGGGTCGGGGCCGCCCCGGTGCGTCGGCTCCCTGGGCAGCCCGAGCGCCGCCGCGCACATGCCGATCACCCCGGACTTGGTGGGCCTGCTGTGCGTGTCGCGCCGCCAGAAGCGGCTGGCGACGCCCCAGGACTGAAGGGGCGCGGCGAGCCTGAGGAGCAGGACGTGGCTCACGGCGTGAGTCCCTCGATCCTCACGACCGCCGTCACGTCGGCGTACTCCCGTTCCTTCAGCACGGCGTCGATCCGCGGGTCGTAGGTCAGCACCCGGGTGGCGGTGAGGTCGTCGCGGCGGGCGCTGACGAAGGCGTGGTGGTCGAGCAGTCTGCGTACGGCGGCGGGCCCCGCGGGCCCCTCGGCCCCCGCCTCGTCGACGGGGAGCTGGAAGGCGGCGGCGTAGTTGTAGGGCCGTGCGCCTTCGAAGGCGAGGACGAGCGCGGGGAGCGATCCGGTGGAGGCCGTGGAGTTCTTCTTGGCCTCGGGGAACGCCTCGACGAAGGCGTTGACGAACTCCTTCTCGGCGGCGACGGCGGTGTCCGCCGCCCGGTCCCCGTCCATCCCCGCGGCGCGCAGGTTGTTGTACAGCTGCACGCGGTCCAGGACGGCGTGGCGGTAGAACGTGCCGGAGATCAGCGACTGGTAGCCGGTCATGCCCGCCCCCGCGTCGTCGGCGGAGTCCAGGAAGTCGAGCGCGTTGCGCTTGCGGATGAGCTTGGCGTCGTCGGCGGCGGCGTAGAAGTCGTCGACCTGCTCGGCCTCGTGGACGGTGAAGGCGTGACTGCTCTGCACGGCGCCGTCGACGTTGGGCGAGTCGGCGATCTCGGCGAGGAACCGGCCGTAGAGCGCGATGTCGACGGCGTCGCGCGGGGCGATGGCGAGGAGGACTGCGTCGCGGTGCGGTTTGGGGAGGGGCGTCGAGGCCGTCCCGGGCTCCTCGGCCTCCTCGTCGGCACCGGCCTTCCGCTTCCCCTTCTTCGCGGCCTTCGCCTGGGCGCCGAGGTACTCGTCCCGCCAGCGCAGCAGTTCGTCGGCGTGCTCGGCGATGTGGGCGGCGATGCGGGTGCCGGTGTCGGCGGGGGCGAAGAGCAGCACCTTGGTGAGGTTGGCGACGGTCTTCTTGGCCGGGTCGCCGAACTTGAGCCCGGTGGCCTCGATGACGGCACGGGCCGTGGCGACGGCCTCGCCCGTCTCCCAACCGTGCTCGCTCTCCAGGGACTTGGCGGTGATCAGCGCCCACTCGCGGGTACGGATGCCGGTGCTGGAGTCCTTGAGGGCGCCGACGCCCGCGTTGGCGCGGTCGCGGGCGTGGACGCGTTCGGCCCGGCGCCGGGCCTGGCTCGTGATCATGTGGCGTTCGACGCCGCCGTAGACGAGGCTCTTCGGCGAGCCGTTCTCGTCGCGCACGGGCAGCACGGCGACGAGGGTCTCCAGCAGGTGCAGGGAGAGGAACTGGCTTCGGGAGGCGGCCTCGGTCACGTGCTCGGGTCCTTCCGCGTGTTCGGCTTGTGCGGTCCGCCCCGGCTCTGCGTACGCGGACGGTGGAAATCGACGGACCACCCGTAGGCGATGCGCGCCTTGCGGTCGTTCCACCGCGTGAGGTCGTCGGCGAGCTGGACCCAGGAGGGCGGCGGCTGCTCACAGGCGCGCAGCCGGGTGACGGTGTGCTGGAGGTGGCGCCAGGGGACGCGGCGGCTGGCGACGACGCGGGCGAGCAGGCGCTGCGCCCCGGGGTTGTCGGGCCCGCGCCCGACACCGTCCCCGATCCAGCGGGCGGCCTCCCCGAGGCTGCCCCTGCCGTAGGAGGGAACGGCCCTGCCCTGGTGGTAGACGCCGAAGAGGAAGGCGACCCGCTCGAAGACCTCACGCTGGTCGGGCTCGGCGGGCGCGAACCATCCGGCGCGGATGTGGGTGTCGGTGGGCTTGGTGCGGCGGAGTTCGGCGAGCTTGCCGTACTCGCGGTTGCGCACGAGCGAGCCGAGCCAGGCGGCGAGCTGCTCGCTGCCGCGCTGGTCGGGTACGGGGGTGGTCCGGTTCATTCCGTGTGGGTTTCCCCTCGGAGTTCGGCGGGGGCTTCGGGGTGGTCCATGTCGTCGCGGAAGCGCTGGTCGGCTCGGGCGCGGGCGTGCAGGCCCCTCTCGTCGCGCGGCAGCGAGTCGAGCCGGTTCCTGAGGAAGTCCTCGGCCAGGGCACGCAGTTGGTCGGCGTACCCGATCAGCAGGTACGGCACGTGGTCGCCGCGAACCGTCTCGTCGAGCAGCACCTTGAAGGGTTCCTCCGCGGCCGGCCAGAATTCGCGCCGGGCGTCGAAGCGGGCCCGCTGGGCCGGAGCGTCCGAGGGTTTCGGATTCGGATAGACGATCTTCCAGGCCACGTACGCGGCACGCTCCAGGGACCGGGCCACGTACTCGGCGACGTCCGAGCCGCGCCGAGACGCCCGGCACAGCGCCGTCCCCTGGCTCGGCGCGTAGGGGAAGGCCCCCTCGGTCCAGGAGGTCACCAGCGTCTTGTTGGCCAGGAGCCCAACGGCCCACAGCACACACGGCGGACCGTCCCCGTCTTCGGGGAAGCGAAGGTGCCTCAGCCGCCCGAAGAGCCCCGTCCGCTCGTCCCGTGCCGCGCTGTAGAGCGCGTGCGCGTCACGCCACAGGGCGCGGGTCGGAGACGGCCACAGCGGCTTGACGTGGCCGTTCGTCATCTTCGCGGGTACGGCGTCCTCAAGGTCACGCGCGGGATCGAGTTCGAGGAGCTCACCGGCACCGATGAGCACCCGGTCGACCATGACGGGCTTCCCCGGCTCGACGGGGGCCGGGCGCAGCAGCACCGAGCGGCCCAGGTAGCTGTGCAGGTCGGCGGGGCCGGAGGTGGAGCGCCCCGGCGGCTTCTCCTTGAACCCCCGGCGGGTGAAGTCGCCTGTCGTCCAGGACTGGTTGAACCGGCCGCCTTCCCCCTTCGCCGCCGGATAGAGGTTGAGTCGGAGCGTGTCGGCGACAGTGCCGCCCTGGACGACGACACGGACACGCCCTTGGAGTCGCCCCGCGCCGAGGTTCGTGAGCTTGGGCCCCAGGGTCTTGCCGGACAGGCGGGCGCGGCCCGCGATGCCGTAGACGTGCTGGGTCAGCATCGCCCGGAAGGCATCGGCGGCGGGCAGCGGTTCCGCGTGCTCAAGGTGGTGGTGGTCGAAGAACTGGCTGTAGTCACCGCTGCGTTCGATGACCAGCTGGGCCGGACCCGTACCGTACTCCTCCATGAGGGGCGCCAGGAGAACGTTCTGCGCCAGCGGCGTCTTCTCCTGGAAGAGGTCCCAGTGGTCGTCCGACTGCCGGGCCAGCCACTCCGCCGCTTCGCCGAGCGGATGCTTCCCGGTGACCCAGGCACGCCACTCGTCGCTGGACGAGGGTGACACCTCGGCGGCGAAGCAGATCGCGAGCAGGTACTCCACGAGGGCGACGCCCTCACCCGGCGTCGCGCAGGAGATGAAGCTCAGCTCTTCGGCGCGGCGGAGGACTTCCAGCAGCGGAAGCTCCCTCGGCTCCCCGCCCAGCGAGACGGTGGGCACACAGGGCTGGCTCCTGGGGTCCCACGAGGGACGCGCCTCAAGCGGCGCACGGGCTTCGGGCAACGTTCGACTACCGCTCTCGCGATGACCATGCGATTGACCCAAGGGACGCTAGCAGTAACGGAGTTGGAGCGCCGTGACTTTGCGCATCGCCCACCCGCCCGGGGAGAATTCACCGCGACCTGCGCCTCATCAGGATCGTCAGCGTCGCTCGGGCGTCCCGGCGGCGGTCCGGGGTTCGGGCGAGGACCGAGGTCAGGGCTACGGCGGCCAGGAGGCCGGTGTACGTGACAGCACCGGCGGCGGTCAGCACGGCGGCGTCTTGAGCGAGCGTGGACAGTACGAGCACGATGGTCCTCCCGGTGTCGCGCCCTGGGCCTCCAGCCCCGGGTCGCACCGTCACTTTCGCGCGGCCGACCCTGGTGCATCGAGGGGCGTTCGGCCGGTGACTCCGCTTGCGGTGCAGGTCAGAGGGCCAAGGTGAACATTCGGTGTCATGGAGGAACGTGTCTGCGTTGCAGGGTGCACCAGATCATCGGGCGGCGCGCAGGGCGTTCGGGGCCATGCTCTCGAAGCTCAGGGACGCGGCGTTGGAATCCGGGGTCGCCTTCTCCGCGTGTGCCCGAGCGGCGGGCGTGAACCTCAGCACCGCACGGCTCTGGTGCCGGGGCGAGAGCGCGCCCGGCCGGCAGAACACCGAGGCCGTGGAACGGCTGGTCACGCGCCTCCGGCAGGCGGCCGGGGAGCCGCCCGTGTTCGACGACCACTGGCGGCGGGCGCTCGAAGCCGCGCGGCAAGAAGGAGAAGCGCGCCGCGGTGCCCCTCAAGGACGTGTTCGCCCCCTCCCCGAGGCCGAGGAGCCAGAGCCCCGGGACATCGCCCGGCAAGAGTGGGAGCGGCTGCGCGCGTCCGCCCTGGGGCGCACCCTCCTCGGTCTGTTCGGTGCCGCTCGCGCCGGGCTGCGCCTCCAGGACCTGGCCGAGGCGGCCGGTGTCGGGCTTCCGGTCGTCGAAGAGGCGCTGTCGGGTGCTCTCGGGAGCCTCCTCGTACCGGATGTCGGCAGTGACGGCGCGTACCGCCCGTGCGACGGCGTACCGCTGGACAGAGATGACGAGCACGTCGAACTCCTCCACGCCTGGGCCGACTCCTGGCAGGCTCGCGGCTGGCCCGAAGGCACACCGCTCTACCTGCTGTCGCGCTATCCCGAACTGCTGCGCGGCGATGTGCGACTGGCGCGCGTCGTGCTCGACCCTCGTCGCCTCCTGCGGCTCGCCTCGGAAGGGCGGCTCGATGAAGCACTGGCCCAGCTCGGGCTCGTGCCGGAGCGTCGCGGCGACCTCGGCACTACAGCGCGGCTTGCCGTTTCTCGCGCGCTGATCGCCCAGCGCGCCCGTCCGGTGCCCCGACACCTTCCCCGGTTGCTCGCACTCGCGGGGGACCACGCTCGGGCGCGGGCCCTCGCCCGGGTGTCGCCGCAGGCTGCGGCGCGGGCCGTACGGCTGGCCGATGTGGCCCAGGTGCTGCGTCGGGCGAAGGATCCCCTGGCCGAGGACGTCGCGCGGGAGGCCGCACAGTGGGCCGAGCGCGCCACGGCCGATGCGTCGCCCCTCGCCGAGCGCAACGCGCGTTCGGAAGAACTGGGGGAATCCGGGGCCGGTCTCCTCGCGGCTGGGCTGCACGAAGCGGGGGACGCGGTGCTGCGCGCAGTCGCGGCGTGTGAGGCCGTCGGCTGGACGGCCCGGATCCGCGCCGCCAAGAAGGTTTCCGGAGAGGGTCCAGAGGTCGAGGGCCTGCTGCCGCGTGCCGCCGCGCGCGCGGCGGAACTGAGCGAAGGCGACTTCGCATCGAAGGCCGAAGCCCTGGAGATCTGGGCCGAGTTGGTGGCGGCGCACGGTCGGGCCGGCCGCTTGGCGCGTGGTCGTGTGGAGGAGTTCTGCGCGGGCCTGGACCCCGGTGCCGATGTCTCCCACATCGACCTTCTGGCGCTGGGTGCCGGCGCGTTGATGCGGGTCAGGCCCGGCAGGGCACGCCGTCTGGCAGCGCGGGCACGGGACGCGTTGCTCGCCGTGCTCGAAGAACCCGGTCGGCGCTCCCCGTCCGACCGGGCCCGCCTGCGGCTCGAACTGTCCGAAACCCTGGCGCGCGTCGTCGCGGTGTGTCCTGGCAGCGCACGGGAATTGCTCAAGGCCGTCCCCGAGGAGCTGGCAACGGACGTGCTCGGCGACGACGTACGGGCTCAGGCCCGAGCCGGGGCTGCGGCAGGGCAGGACGTGACGGCGTCATCAGCGGCCGAGGCGGCCGACACGGCCGAATTCCAGAAGGTCTCGGCGGCCCTGCGCAGCGCCCCCGACCGGGGACGGCAACTGCTCTCCGTGGCCCTCGCCCGCTGGGAGGGCCACGCCCCCGTCGCCGGGTTGCGGGAGTGGGGGCTGTCCCTGGCCTGGGCACTCGCCGCTACGGGGCACACCCCGCAGGCCGCCCGGCTCGCGGGCCGCTCCCGTGAACCCGCGGAACTGGCGGGCGCGTTGGCCGTCGTGTCCCTGGGATGCGCGATCGGCGGCCGTCGCGACGAAGCCCGGGAGCAGGTTCGAAAGGCGCTGGCCAACGGGCGCCCGGCCGCCGACGTACACGGACTGATCGCGCAGGCGTTCGCGTGCGCGGGTGTCACCGGGGAGGCCGCCGCTCGGGCGCGCACGGCGAGCCGCGGAGCCCGGTCGGCCGTGGCCACGGGGCTCGTCGCCCACGCCCCCGCGGCCGCCGCTCCACTCGTCGCCGCGCGCCTCGCCGAGATCGGGACGGCGCCGCCTTCCCCGTATGTGCGAGAGCGCTCGTTTCCCGAGGTCGTCGAGCTGTTGCTCGCCGTGCCCGACGTGCGAAAGCCGTGCGGGGACCTCCGCGCCTCACTACGGGACTGGGCCTGTAGGAGGGCTCCCCTGCGGAACAGCGACCCGCAGGCCGTACTGCTCCACGCCCTGCTCGGCGCGAGCGGCCGCTACCCCGAAGTGCCCGCACTCGACGGGTGGCTGGTCGACTGGGAGCAGTACATGGCGGGCGGCCGAATCGGCTCCGGATCACCGCCCGTCCCCGAATGGACCGTCCTCCAGGCCTTCCGGGGCGACCTGCCCGCCGCGCGTGCGACCGCGCTCCGGGCGCGCGACCCCGGTGCCCGTGCCGCCGCGCTCGGCGCCCTCGCCGCGTACCTCGGGCGGGTGCCCGTCGTCGTACCGGCCGTCGACGGGTGGCTGCCGCAGCCCCGCCCCCTGCTGCGGTACCTCGCGCTCGCCGACGCGCTCGGCGGTGACGCGACCCGGGACGAGGGCGAGGCACGGCGGATCCTGGGGGAACTGCTCCGCGGTGAGCACTGGGCGCACGCGCTCCCGCTGCTGCCCCGGCTGGCCCCCGAGGCCGTACCGCTCCTCGGGGAACTCGCCCTCGTGCACACCGGCCCCCGTTAGGGGGTGTCGTCCGACTCCAGGTCGCCTTCCGTCTCCAGGTACACCTTGCGCAGCTCTTCGAGCACCGTCGGGTCCGGCTTGGCCCACATGCCGCGGGACTCCGCCTCCAGCAGGCGCTCCGCGATGCCGTGCAGGGCCCAGGGGTTGGCCTCCTGGAGGAAGGCGCGGTTCTCCGGGTCCAGGACGTACGCCTGGGTGAGCTTGTCGTACATCCAGTCGGCGACGACGCCCGTCGTCGCGTCGTAGCCGAAGAGGTAGTCGACCGTCGCGGCCAGTTCGAAGGCGCCCTTGTAGCCGTGGCGGCGCATCGCCTCGATCCACTTCGGGTTGACCACGCGCGCGCGGAAGACCCGGGAGGTCTCCTCCACCAGGGTGCGGGTGCGGACCGTCTCGGGGCGGGTCGAGTCGCCGATGTACGCCTCGGGGGCCTTGCCGCGCAGGGCGCGGACCGCGGCGACCATGCCGCCGTGGTACTGGAAGTAGTCGTCGGAGTCCGCGATGTCGTGCTCGCGCGTGTCGGTGTTCTTCGCCGCGACCGCGATGCGCTTGTACGCGGTCTCCATCTCGTCGCGCGCCGGGCGGCCGTCCAGTTCGCGGCCGTAGGCGTAGCCGCCCCAGACGGTGTAGACCTCGGCGAGGTCCGCGTCGGTGCGCCAGTCGCGGGAGTCGATGAGCTGGAGCAGGCCCGCGCCGTACGTCCCCGGGCGGGAGCCGAAGATGCGGGTGGTGGCGCGGCGCTCGTCGCCGTGGGCGGCGAGGTCGGCCTGGGTGTGGGCGCGCACGTGGTTGTGCTCGGCGGGCTCGTCCAGGGCGGCCGCGAGCCGCACCGCGTCGTCCAGAAGGCCGATGACGTGCGGGAACGCGTCGCGGAAGAAGCCCGAGATGCGCAGCGTCACGTCGATGCGGGGGCGGCCCAGCTCCTCGTACGGGATGGCTTCGAGGCCCGTCACGCGGCGCGAGGCGTCGTCCCAGACGGGGCGGACGCCGAGCAGCGCGAGGGCTTCGGCGACGTCGTCGCCCGCGGTGCGCATCGCGCTGGTGCCCCAGAGGGAGAGGCCCACGGACGTGGGGTACTCGCCGTTGTCGGTGCGGTAGCGGTCGACGAGGGAGTCCGCGAGGGCCTGGCCGGTCTCCCACGCGAGGCGGGAGGGGACGGCCTTGGGGTCGACGGAGTAGAAGTTGCGGCCGGTCGGCAGGACGTTGACCAGGCCGCGCAGCGGGGAGCCCGAGGGGCCCGCCGGGACGAAGCCGCCGTTCAACGCCTTGACGGCGTGGTCCAGTTCGGCGGTGGTGGCGCTCAGGCGCGGGACGACCTCGCGCGCCGCGAAGTCCAGGACGGCGACCGCGGGGTGGTCCGCGGCGCCCAGCTGGGTGGCGACCACGTCGGCGACGGCCTCGGGGGCCCAGTCGGCCTCCTCCATCGCCTCGACCAGCGCGCGGGCCTGCTCCTCGGCCTCGTCGGCCGTGGTGCGGGTGGCCGCGGACTCGTCCAGGCCGAGCGCCTCGCGCAGGCCGGGCAGGGACTGCTGGCCGCCCCAGATCTGGCGGGCGCGCAGGATCGCCAGGACCAGGTTGACCCGGTCGGTGCCGGCCGGGGCCGTACCGAGGACGTGCAGGCCGTCGCGGATCTGGGCGTCCTTGATCTCGCAGAGCCAGCCGTCGACGTGGAGCAGGAAGTCGTCGAAGCCGTCGTCGTCGGGGCGCTGCTCCAGGCCGAGGTCGTGGTCGAGCTTGGCGGCCTGGATGAGGGTCCAGATCTGGGCGCGGATCGCCGGGAGCTTCGCCGGGTCCATGGAGCTGATCTGGGCGTACTCGTCCAGGAGCTGTTCCAGGCGGGCGATGTCGCCGTAGGAGTCGGCGCGGGCCATCGGCGGCACGAGGTGGTCGATGAGCGTGGCGTGCACGCGGCGCTTGGCCTGGGTGCCCTCGCCCGGGTCGTTGACCAGGAAGGGGTAGATCAGCGGGAGGTCGCCGAGCGCGGCGTCGGGGCCGCAGGCGGCGGACAGGCCGGCGTTCTTGCCGGGCAGCCACTCCAGGTTGCCGTGCTTGCCGAGGTGGACCATCGCGTCGGCGCCGAAGCCGCCGTCGGCGGCGGGGGCCGCGATCCAGCGGTAGGCGGCGAGGTAGTGGTGCGACGGCGGCAGGTCCGGGTCGTGGTAGATCGCGATCGGGTTCTCGCCGAAGCCGCGCGGCGGCTGGATGAGGATGAGGAGGTTGCCGCGGCGCAGGGCCGCGAGCACGATGTCGCCCTCGGGGTTGCGGGAGCGGTCCAGGAACATCTCGCCGGGGGCCGGGCCCCAGTGCCGCTCGACGGACTCGCGCAGCTCCTGCGGGAGCGTGGCGTACCAGCGGCGGTAGTCGGCGGCCGGGATGCGGACCGGGTTGGCGGCGAGCTGCTCCTCGGTGAGCCAGTCCTGGTCGTGGCCGCCCGCGTCGATGAGCGCGCGGATCAGCTCGTCGCCGTCGCCGGAGACCAGGCCGGGGACCTCCGCGAGGCCGCCGGGGCCGAAGTCGTGGCCCTCGGCGTGCAGTCGGCGCAGCAGCGCGACGGCGGAGGCCGGGGTGTCCAGGCCGACGGCGTTGCCGATGCGGGAGTGCTTGGTGGGGTACGCGGAGAGGACGAGCGCGAGGCGCTTCTCGGCGGCCGGGATGTGCTTCAGGCGGGCGTGGCGCACCGCGATCCCGGCGACGCGCGCGGCGCGCTCGGCGTCGGCGACGTACGCGGGCAGGCCGTCCTCGTCGATCTCCTTGAAGGAGAACGGGACGGTGATGAGGCGGCCGTCGAACTCGGGCACCGCGATCTGGCTGGCCGCGTCGAGCGGCGAGACGCCCTCGTCGTTCTCCTCCCAGGCGCTGCGCGACCCGGTGAGGCACAGGGCCTGGAGGATGGGGACGTCGAGGGAGGTGAGCGCGCCCGCGTCCCAGGACTCGTCGTCGCCGCCGGCCGAAGCGGCGGCGGGCTTGGTGCCGCCCGCGGCGAGGACGGTGGTGACGATCGCGTCGGCGGCGCGCAGCTCGTCGATCAGCTCGGGCTCGGGGGCGCGCAGCGAGGCGACGTACAGCGGCAGCGGGCGGGCCCCGGCGTCCTCGACCGCGCCGCACAGGGCGTCCACGAAGCCGGTGTTGCCGCTCATGTGGTGGGCGCGGTAGTAGAGCACGGCGACGGTGGGGGCGCCGTCGGGCACCTCGCGGGCCGTGCGCTCCAGGGGACCCCAGGACGGGGCGGGCGCGGGTGCCTCGAAGCCGTGGCCGGTGAGGAGCACGGTGTCGGAGAGGAACCTGGCGAGCTGTTCGAGGTTGTCGGGACCGCCGTGCGCGAGGTAGGCGTGCGCCTCGGCGGCGATGCCGACGGGCACCGTGGAGGCGGCCATGAGCTGGGCGTCGGGCGCCTGCTCGCCGGTGAGGACGACGACCGGCAGGCCGGAGGCGGTGAGCTGGTCCAGGCCCTCCTGCCAGGCGCGGACGCCGCCGAGGAGCCGTACGACCACGAGGTCGGCGCCTTCGGTGAGGGCGGGGAGTTCGGCGAGGTCGAGGCGGGCCGGATTGGCGAACCGGTATGCGACGGGGCCGCCCGCCGCGCGGGCGCTGAGCAGGTCGGTGTCGGAGGTCGACAGCAGCAGGAGCATGCGAGCGCAGGCCTTCCTCGGGGTGTCCGCGCCCCGGGTGGTCGTAGGACGGCGGGAGTTCCTGACTCGCCCGGCCGGAACCGGGCTCACAGTGGCGGGACCGCGCCGGACTCTCACCGGGCTTCCTCCCCAGGTCCTGGTGGACCTACGCCGTCGCTGGCGTCGGCGGGCCTGGCGGACCGCCGTCTGCATAGTAAGTCCTGGCCACGAAGGTGTGTACGGCCGCCCGCGAGGGTGGCCGGTCTCGGGGGGCACGGGGGGCGAGGGGCGTGGGTATGCTCGCCGCCATGCCGCCCACCCCAGCAACCTCCGCGAACCAGGGCGAACCACCCGTACGCGAGCGGGGCGACGCCTGCCCCGGCGCTCTGCGCCTGCACCCGGCCGACGACGGCGGTCTCGCCCGACTGCGACTGCCCGGCGGTCTTTTGACGTCCCGTCAGGTCGAGGCGCTGGCCGCGGCGGCGCAGCGGCTCGGGGACGGTCACATCGGTGTCACCTCGCGCGGCAACGTCGAGCTGCGCGGCCTCGGCGAGGGCTGCGGGGCCGGGCTGGCCGAACTGCTCGACGGGGCGGGGCTGCTGCCGTCGCGGACGCACGAGCGGGTGCGGAACGTGGTGGCGTCGCCGCTGGCGGGGCTCGACGAAGTGGGGGCGGGTGCGCCGAGGTTGTGGGTGCGCGAGCTGGACGCGCTGCTGTGCGGCGCCGCCTGGGCGGCCGGTCTTTCGGGGCGGTTCCTGTTCGCCCTGGACGACGGGCGCGGCGACGTCGCGGGGCTGGGCGCGGATGTGACGTTGATCGCAGAGGGAGCAGGGGGAGCACGGGGAGCAGAGGGAGCGGAGGGGACGGCGGCCGCCTCCGCCGTCGTACGCCTCCCCGGGCACCGCGGGGTGCGGGTCGCCGCGGCCGACGCGCCGCGCGCCGCGCTCGCGGCCGCGCGGGCCTTCCTGGACGTCGCGGGCAGCGGCGCCTGGCGGGTGCGGGAACTGCCCGACGGGGTCCGGGTGGACGTCGCGGGCGCGCTGGCGCGGGCCGGTGTCCCCGGGCGGGCCGTGCCCGACGTCCCCGCGGTACGGAGCGGGGGCCCGGCGCCCGGCCTCGTGCGCGCCCCCGAAGGGACCGCCGCGCTCTGCGTCCTCGCGCCGCTCGGGCGCCTGACCGCCGACCAGTGGCGCGCGCTGCTGCCCGCGCCCGCCGACGAGGTGCGCGTCACCCCGTGGCGCGGCTTCGTCGTGCCCGGGTTCGCCGACGCGGACGCGGCCCGCACGCGACTGCGCGCACTGGCCGACGCCGGGTTCGTCACCGCCCCCGACCACCCGCTCCTCGGCGTCAGCGCCTGCACGGGCCGCCCCGGCTGCGCCAAGTCCCTCGCGGACGTGCGCGCCGACGTGGTGCCGGCCGCGGGCGCGCTGCCCGTCCACTGGTCGGGCTGCGCGCGCCGCTGCGGCCGTCCGCACGGCGACCGGGTGGACGTCCTGGCCGTCGGTGACGGCCGCTACGAGGTGACGGTCCGCACCGGGGACGGGGACGCGGCCGTGCCCGTGCCGTTGGGCGCGAGCCTCACGGAGACCGTCGCCACGGCACGTACGGCCATCGATACACGTACCGCAGAGATATCAACCCTCACGAGATGAGCGAGAGCACAGTGTTCGACTACGAGAAGGACGGCGCGGCGATCTACCGCGAGTCCTTTGCCACCATCCGCGCGGAGGCGGACCTCGGGGCGCTGCCCGCCGACGTCAGCCAGGTCGCTGTCCGGATGATCCACGCCTGCGGCATGGTCGACCTGGTGCGCGACCTCGCCTTCAGCCCCCGCGTGGTGGCCGACGCCCGCGCCGCGCTGCGCGCCGGGGCGCCGATCCTGTGCGACGCCAACATGGTGGCGAGCGGGGTGACCCGCAAGCGGCTGCCCGCCGACAACGAGGTGGTCTGCACCCTCGCCGACCCGTCCGTGCCGGACCTGGCGAAGGAGCTGGGCACCACCCGCTCCGCCGCCGCGCTGGAGCTGTGGCGCGACCGGCTCGAAGGCTCGGTCGTCGCGATCGGCAACGCGCCGACCGCGCTCTTCCGCCTCCTGGAGATGCTGGAGGAGGGCGCGGGCCGCCCGGCGGCCGTGCTCGGCATCCCGGTCGGCTTCGTCGGCGCCGCCGAGTCGAAGGACGCGCTGGCCGAGCACGTCTCGGGCGTGGAGCACCTGGTCGTACGGGGACGGCGGGGCGGCAGCGCGATGGCCGCGGCCGCGATCAACGCGATTGCGAGCGAAATCGAATGAGCACGGACACGGAACAGAGCGCGGGCAAGCTGTACGGGGTCGGGCTCGGCCCCGGCGACCCGTCGCTGATGACCCTGCGGGCCGTCGCGGCTATCGCCGCCGCCGACGTGGTGGCGTACCACTCGGCGCGCCACGGCCGTTCCATCGCGCGCTCGATCGCCGCCGCGCACATCCGCGCCGACCACGTCGAGGAGCAGCTGGTCTACCCGGTCACGACCGAGTCGACCGACCACCCCGGCGGCTACCGGGGCGCGATCGACGACTTCTACGAGGAGGCGGCGGCCCGGCTCGCCGCGCACCTCGACGCGGGGCGGACGGTGGCGGTGCTCGCCGAGGGCGACCCGCTCTTCTACGGCTCGTACCAGCACATGCACAAGCGCCTCGCGCACCGCTACGAGACCGAGGTCGTCCCCGGTGTCACCTCGGTCAGCGCGGCGGCGGCCCGGCTCGGGGAGCCGCTGGTGGAGGCCGAGGAGGTGCTGACGATCCTGCCGGGCACGCTGCCCGAGGAGGAGCTGGCGGCGCGGCTCGCGGCGACGGACTCGGCCGTGGTGATGAAGCTGGGCCGGACGTTCTCCAAGGTGCGTGCGGCGCTGGAGGGCGCGGGGCGGCTCGACGAGGCGCGGTACGTGGAGCGCGCGACGATGCCGGGCGAGCGCACCGGGCGCCTGGCGGACGTCGACCCGGATTCCGTGCCGTACTTCTCGGTGGCGGTGCTGCCGAGCCGGATCGACGCGGAGCCGGTCGTGCGGGAGGCGGGGGAGGTCGTGGTCGTCGGCACGGGCCCGGCCGGGCCGCTGTGGCTGACGCCCGAGACGCGGGGCGCGCTGGCCGCGGCCGACGACCTGGTCGGCTACACGACGTACCTGGACCGGGTGCCGGTCCGCCCTGGGCAGTCGCGGCACGGCTCGGACAACCGCGTGGAGTCCGAGCGCGCCGAGTTCGCGCTGGACCTGGCGCGGCGCGGGCGGCGGGTCGCGGTGGTGTCGGGCGGCGACCCCGGGGTGTTCGCCATGGCGACGGCGGTGCTCGAAGTCGCCTCGCAGGAGGAGTACGCGGACGTCCCGGTGCGCGTGCTGCCGGGCGTGACCGCGGCGAACGCGGCCGCCGCGAAGGCGGGGGCGCCGCTGGGGCACGACTACGCGACGGTCTCGCTCTCGGACCGGCTCAAGCCGTGGGAGGTCATCGCGGAGCGGCTGCGGGCGGCCGCGGCGGCGGACCTGGTGCTCGCGCTCTACAACCCGGGCTCGCGCAGCCGCACCTGGCAGGTGGGCAAGGCGCGGGAACTGCTGCTGGGGCTGCGCGCGCCGGACACTCCGGTGGTGGTGGCGCGGGACGTGGGCGGCGCGCAGGAGTCGGTACGGGTGGTGCGCCTCGCGGACCTGGACCCGGCCGAGGTCGACATGCGGACGCTGCTGATCGTGGGTTCGTCCCAGACGGTCGCCGTGCGACGCGCGGGCGGCGAAGTGGCGTGGACGCCGCGGCGGTACCCGGAGGCGTAGGGCCTCCCCCGCCCCGCGCCCCTCAGGGGCGCGGGGCGGGGGAGCGCGGGCTAGGCGAAGGGCTCCGCGTCACGCATGCCGGGCAGGGCGTAGCCCTCGTCCTCGTCCCACGGCACGTCGAGGTCGTCGAGGTGGACGCGCCACCGCGCTCCGGGCAGGGCGCGGCGCAGCTCGGTCACCGAGTCCAGCACGTGGGCGACCACCGGCAGCACCCGGTCGGGGTCGAACGGCACCTTGGTGGAGCCGGCCACGATCTCGTCCGGCTCGCTGCCGCCGTCCTCGTACAGGAAGAGGCTTTCCTCGTCCGGGTACGGGAAGGACGCCGCGCGGGCGGCGACGACCCGTTCGAGGGCGGCCGCCTCGGCCGCCGTGGGCGGCACCGTCCGGCTCGCGCAGTAGTAGAGGGAGACGCTCATGGCCCGAGCGTACCGACGGCCACTGACACCCGGGTCCGGGCGGCACGTCAGAGCACGGCACCGAGTACGGCCCCGGGCACGGCCCCGGTCCTGTGACGGGCCGCGCCCATGGGTCTAGGGCCTCAGCCGGGCCGCGGCCTCCTCCGGGGTCGCCGCCGTCGGGACCCCGTCGGGGACCGGCGGGCGCGTCACCACCACCACCGGGATGCCCGCCTCCCGCGCCGCGCCCAGCTTGGGGGCCGTCGCCGCTCCCCCGCTGTCCTTGGTGACCAGCACGTCGATCCGGTGCCGCGCCAGCAGCTCGCGCTCGCCTTCCGGCGCGAACGGCCCCCGGTCCAGCAGGACCTCCATCCGCGCCGGGCACGGGCCGTCGGGCGCGTCGACCGAACGCATCAGGAACCACAGGTCGTCCAGGTCGGCGAAGGCCGCGAGGCCCATGCGGCCCGTCGTGAGGAAGACGCGGCGCCCGAGCCCCGGCAGGACCCGCGCCGCCTCCTCCAGTGAGCCGACCGGGTGCCAGTCGTCGCCCTCGACGGGGACCCACCCGGGGCGGCGCAGGGCCAGCAGGGGAACATGGGCCGTGGCGGCGGCCGCCGCCGCGTTGAACGACATCTCCCGTGCGAACGGGTGCGTCGCGTCGACGAGCGCGTCCACCCGGTGCTCGCGCAGCCAGGCGGCCAGCCCGTCGGGGCCGCCGAAGCCGCCCACGCGCACCTCCCCCGGCGGGAGGCGCGGGGCGGCGACGCGCCCGGCGAGCGAGCTGGTGACGCGCGTGCCCGGTGTGGCGTGCAGGAGTTCGGCGAGGCGGCGGCCTTCGGTCGTTCCCCCCAGGATCAGTACGTGCACGGAAGTTTCGAGGTCCCATCGTGAGTCAAACGTGAGTCAGGCCAGCGAGGCGAAAGGCGGGCGCGGTGCCCAACTCAAGCACACCGGTCTACGGCCCGGCTGGACGACCGGGTCCTGTGCGACGGCGGCGACCACGGCCGCGTACACCGCGCTGCTGAGCGGGGAGTTCCCCGACCCGGTGACGATCACGCTGCCCAAGGGGCAGACGCCCGCCTTCGCGCTCGCCGTGGAGGAGCTGGTGCCCGGGTCGTACGCGACGGCGGGCGTCGTGAAGGACGCGGGCGACGATCCCGACGTGACGCACGGGGCGCTGGTGCGGGCCACCGTGCGGGTGCTGCCGCCGGGTTCGGGGGTGGTCTTCCGGGCCGGTCCCGGGGTCGGCACCGTCACCCGCCCCGGGCTGCCGCTGGACGTCGGCGAGCCCGCGGTGAACCCCGTGCCGCGCCAGATGATGCGCGAGCACGTGGCGCGGGTCGCGGCGGCGCACGGGGGCACGGGGGACGTGGAGATCACCGTCTCCGTCGACCACGGCGAGGAGATCGCCCGCTCCACCTGGAACCCCCGGCTGGGGATCCTCGGCGGCCTCTCCATCCTCGGCACGACCGGGATCGTCGTCCCCTACTCCTGCTCGGCGTGGATCGACTCGATCAGGCGCGGGGTCGACGTCGCGCGGGCGGCCGGGCGCACGCACCTCGCGGGGTGCACGGGCTCCACCTCGGAGAGGACCGTCGTGTCCCTGTACGGGCTCCCCGAGGACGCGCTCCTGGACATGGGGGACTTCGCGGGGGCGGTACTGAAGTACGTGCGGCGGCACCCCGTGGAGCGGCTGACGGTCTGCGGGGGGTTCGCGAAGCTGTCCAAGCTGGCGGCGGGCCATCTGGACCTGCACTCCGCGCGGTCCCAGGTGGACAAGGGCTTCCTGGCGGAGCTGGCGCGCGCGGGGGGCGCGTCGCCGGAGCTGGCGGAGGCCGTGGCGGCGGCGAACACGGGGCTCGGCGCGTTGCAGCTGTGCGCGGCGGCGGGGGTTCCGCTGGGCGACCTGGTGGCGGTACGGGCGCGGGACGAGGCGCTCGCCGTGCTGCGGGGGGCGCGGGTGGCGGTGGACGTGGTGTGCATCGACCGCGCGGGTGCGGTGGTGGGGCGGAGCACGGTGGCGGGGGGCGGTGCGCTTTAGGGAGCGGTGCGTGGGGGCGCCGTTGCCCGGGTGCGGGTTCGCCTGCCGCGCCCCTAACGGGGCGCGAGCCCCGTAGGGGCGCGGGGAACTGCGCGAGCGAGCCTCCACCGACCCTCAGGTCCGCACCCACCCCCGAGCGGGCTCGCCACCCCGCCCCTCAGGGGACGGCGCCCACCCCCCTCAGCACACGTGGCGGTCGCGCTCCGCCGAGTACAGGTGGCTGTCCCTGAACTGCGAAGCCCCCAGCGTCCGGCCCACCAGGATCACCGCCGTCTTCGTGATCCCGGCCTCCTTCACCTGCCCCGCGATCTCGCCCAGCGTCCCGCGCAGCACCAGCTCGTCCGGCCGGGAGGCCATCGCGACGACCGCCGCCGGGCAGTGGGCGCCGTAGTGCGGGAGGAGTTCGTCGACGATGCGGTCGACGTACCGCGCCCCCAGGTGCAGCACCAGCAGCGCTCCCGACGCGCCGAGCGTCGCCAGGTCCTCGCCCTCGGGCATGGGCGTGGCCTGCTGGGCGATGCGCGTCAGGACGACGGTCTGGCCGACCGTGGGCACCGTCAGTTCCCGCTTCAGCGCCGCGGCCGCCGCGGCGAACGCGGGCACGCCCGGCACCACCTCGTACGGGATGTCCAGCGCGTCCAGCCGCCGCATCTGCTCGGCGACCGCGCTGAACACCGACGGGTCCCCCGAGTGCAGGCGCGCCACGTCCCTGCCCGCCTCGTGCGCCGCCGCCACCTCCGCGACGATCTCGTCGAGGGTGAGGTGCGCGGTGTCCACCAGGCGGGCGCCGTCGGGGCACTGAGCCAGCAGCTCGCGCGGCACGAGCGAGCCCGCGTACAGGCACACCCCGCACTTCGCGAGCGTCCGCGCGCCGCGCAGGGTGATCAGGTCGGCGGCGCCGGGGCCCGCCCCGATGAAGTACACGGTCATGCTCGTTCTCCAGCCTTCGTGACGGAAGTCTTCGTGACGGACCACTGGGTGACCGGCATGGCCTGGCGCCACCCGGTGAAACCGCCGACGGGCACCGCGTGCGCCACCGCGAGGCGCACCAGCTCGCCGCCCCACCTCCGGTACCAGTCGGCGAGCAGCGCCTCGGACTCCAGGGTCACGGTGTTGGCGACCAGCCGCCCGCCGACCGGCAGCGCGGCCCAGCAGGCGTCGAGCAGTCCCGGCGCGGTGAGCCCGCCGCCGATGAACACCGCGTCGGGCTCGGGCAGTTTGGCCAGGGCGTCCGGCGCGCGGCCGGTGACGACGCGCAGTCCCGGGACGCCGAGCCGGTCCGCGTTGCCCTCGATCCGCTTGGCGCGCACGGGGTCGCGTTCGACGCTGACGGCGCGGCAGGAGGGGTGGGTGCGCAGCCATTCCACGGCGATCGAGCCCGAGCCGCCGCCGACGTCCCAGAGCAGTTCGCCGGGGGCGGGTGCGAGCGCGCCGAGCGTGGCGGCGCGGACGTGGCGCTTGGTGAGCTGGCCGTCGGTCTCGTACGCGGCGTCGGGCAGGCCCGGTACGGCGCCGAGCCGCAGGGCGTCCGGGGCGCGGCGGCAGTCGACGGCGATGACGTTGAGGGGGTCGCCCGGCGGGTGCTCCCAGGCCCCGGCGGTGCCGTCCAGCAGGCGTTCGGCCGGGGCGCCCAGCTGTTCCAGGACGCGCATGCGGCTGGGGCCGTAGCCCCGGTCGGCGAGGAGCGCGGCGACCTCGCGCGGGGTTCCGGCGCCGGCGCTCAGGACGAGGACGCGGCGCCCTTCGTGGAGCGCGGCGGCGAGCCGGGCGGCGGGGCGCCCGACGAGGGTGACGGTCTCGACGGCCTCGACGGGCCAGCCGAGGCGGGCGCAGGCGTGGGCGAGCGCGGACGGGTGCGGCAGGACGCGCAGCCGGTCCGCGCCGAGTATCTCGGTGAGGGTGCGCCCGATGCCGTAGAACATCGGGTCGCCGCTGGCCAGGACGGCGATGCGGTGCCCGGCCCGCTCGTGCTCGGCGATCAGGCCGGGCACGGCGGGCCGCAGCGGGGACGGCCAGGCGACCCGCAGGCCCCGGCAGGCGTCGGGGAGCAGCGCCAGTTGGCGCGGTCCGCCGATGAGCGCGTCGGCGTCGGCGAGTGCGGTGCGCGAGGCCTCGGGGAGGCCGTCCCACCCGTCGGCGCCGATCCCGACGACGCTCACGGGCGGCGGGCTGGTGCGTTCAGTGGGGCTCACGGCCGGATACCTCGGGGTGCGGGGCGCGGGGACGGCAGCCAACTCTACTGGTCAGGACGTTGACGGCCGTCCCCGCACCCGGCGACCGGGGCGCGGGCCGCGGCGGGGCGGGACTCAGCCCACGGGCAGGACCCGCAGGGAGGGGTGGTCCTCGGTGTTGAGGTACACCTTCTCCTTCTTGCCGTCCTGCTCCAGCTCCACGATCAGCCGGTAGCGGTAGGTGCCCGGCTTGGCGGTGGGCAGGAGGGTGCCGGCCCAGTAGTAGTAGACGGGGGTCAGCGGGTCGCGCATCCGGTCGGGGGCGCCGTAGATCTTCAGCTCGGTGAAGATCTTGCGCTCCGCGACGTCCTCCTCGTCACCGACCTCCGTGTCGAGGACGACGATGCTGTTGATCTTCGGCATGGGCGGCCAGGTGCCGTCGGGGCGCCGCTCCATGTCGATGGGCCGGATGATCCAGTTGATGACCTGGCCCTGCTTGCAGACGGTTTCCAGGCTGTGCGTGCCCTGGCCCTCGCCGCCGACGCTGTTGTCCATCATGTAGATCGCGTTGGTCAGCGTCCCGGTGTGGACCGCCTTCTCCATGTCGACGAGCGTCACCACGTTCAGCTGGACGGAGTTCAGCTGGCCGGGATTCTGCTTCTCGATGACGCTGCTGCTCGTGCTGTTCGGCAACGTTCCTCCTCAGCCCGGTCTCAGCCGACCAGGGTCGACGCGACGGTGGCGGTGATGGGCTCGTCCCGCGTGCCCACCCGGAACTTGAGCTGGTACGGCAGGGAGTCGACGTCGTCCTTCTTGACGGTGCCGACCCAGTAGGCGACGTCCGTGCCCGGGTACACCTTCCGCTCGGGCTCGATGACCTCGCGGTCGACGACGATGTCGTCGATGGCGACGTAGGCCTCGCACTCCAGCGCCAGGACGTTCCACAGGATCTGGTCACCGCGCCTGACGCGGGTGCGCAGTTCCTCGGTGCCGAAGCCGGTGGAGCCCCCGGCCTTGTTGGTGTCGTACATGTAGAGGTGGCCGTGGACGTTGTTGGACGCCAGTACGCCGACGACGTCGAGCACAGCGGTGATGGAGATGGGGCGCTGCTGAGACTGGATCACCGGCCGCTGCCTGGGCTTGGTGGCCATGGGTCGTCTCCTCCTTCGGGCTCTGGGGGCGGGTCAGGACGCCTGCGGCGGGATCGGCAGGAGGCCGAGCCCCGCCTTGGTGAAGGCGTTCCGCTTGGGCTCGTTGGTGATGCGCAGCTTGGCGTCGATGGTCATGTTGACCGGCTCCCACAGCCAGGCGCTGCCCTGCGGCACCAGGCGGTGCAGCTGGATCTCCATCGTGTAGGTGAACGTGCCGGTGCGGCCGGTCGCGACGGTGGCCGACCAGTACCAGCCGTCGGTGACGATGTCGGGGGAGCCGTACTCGGCCGGGTACATGATCTTCTCGTCCACGGCCTCGCCGTAGATGTCGGTGATCACGGGGGCCGGGTAGTTGTGCGCGGCGGCCGCGTCGTCGGTGACCAGCTGGCCCGTGACGTCGATGACCTTCTGCCCGGACAGGCCGCGGGTGCGCCGGGTGGTCTTGACGCGGGAGCCCGCGAGGCGCTGGAGCTGGGTCAGGTCGGCCGCGGTGTCGACGCCGGCCACGGCCGGCTTGGCGGTGATCGCCTCCAGTTCGGCCAGGGCCTCCCGGTCCGTCTGGCGGGCGCGGTCCTCCAGATAGCCCTTGGGCACGGTGGGCGGGATGGAACCGAGGCTGTACGGCAGCCAGTTGAAGACCTGCTCGGTGGCCTGGGAGTTGTCGCTCCAGTGGGCGCCGTGGATGGCGGTGATCAGCTCACCGGTGCCCTGCCCCTCGGAGCCGTGCAGCTTCTGGTTGTCGAAGAGGTACGTGTTGCCTTCGAGGGTCTTGGACTCCAGCGCGTTGCCGACGTCCACCAGCACGATGACTGCTAACTGTTGGGCCATGGGCCCTCCCTCCTGATCGGGACGGTCGTCTTCTCGGGCGCCGGCTACAGGCGCATCAGCGCGGGCGAGTCCACGTACAGGACGCTGTTGCCGCCCTCGTACATCTGGAACTCGATGCGGTACTTGTACGGCACGCCGGGCTGGAGGTAGTCCGGCACGATGCCGGTCCAGACGTCCAGGTCGAGCTTCTCGCTCTCGGTGGTGTGGCCGTCGACGGGTGCCGCGTGGTCTCCGGGGCCGAGGAAGCTGATCTTCTTGATCTCGACCGGCGTCTGGAGGTCCACTGCCAGCGGATACCAGTTGATGACCTGTCCGGGCCGGACGACCGTGCACAGCCCGGGAGTTCCCTGCCCGGTGCTCTGGAACGGACCGTCGTCGATCAGACAGAGGTTGCCCGCTTCGAGCGAGTTGATCGACAGCGCGCCGATGACGTCGACGACGCAGGCGATGTTGATCTGGTGTTGCCCCATTCCCACTCCTTCTCCCTAACCCCGGTCCCTGACCAGGGGAACCTTTCCGACATCGGTGCGCTCGATCTCCACCGATGCCCGGTGGACGAACTTGAGCTCGAAGCGGTACCCGGCCTTCTCGATGGCCACGGGGTTCGCCTCGCCCTGGTTGAACAGCGAGAGGGCGCGCGGTACGGCTCCGAGGAAGAGCCGCTGCGCGCCGTACGGGCCGAGTGCCGTCTCCACGGCGTAGTTGAGGCCCGGTGCGTCGTCCGCGGTGGCGAGCAGCGTGATGGTGCGCGCCTCGCGGTGGTTGACGAACTGCACCTCGTGGGCGGCGTCGTCGAGGTCGACGCCGGTGGCCGCCCTGAGGTCGTCGCGGAGCGCTTCGAGGGCGCGCGCGGCGGAGTACTGGCTGTCGGCGAGGTGCAGTACGTCGCCGGTGCGGCCGGCGAACTCGAACTGCTGGGTCTTGAGCCCCGGGCCTTCGGTGCGGGGCCTGCGGACCATGCGGTCGCCGAGCTTGAGGCGCAGCAGCGGGGCCTCGTGGGAGTGCAGCCGGGTGACGACCAGTTCGCCCTCCTCGCCCTCGGCGACGGCCCGGCCGCGCTCGTCGACGATCTCCACGAGGTGCAGGCCCGGCACGGCCGCGAGCCACGGGGAGGTGGAGCGGAGCTGGAGTCCGATGGTCTCGGCCTGGGTGGCGGCGAAGTAGCTGAGGATCTCCAGGTTCGGGTAGACGGCCTTCAGCTCGGTGCGCTTCTTCTGGGAGAGGACGCCGCTGCCGTAGAGGGCGACGCGGAAGCTCTCGCGGGCCTCCTTGTTCATACTGGCGCCGAGGTCGCTGAGGATCGCTATGCCCGCGGTGATGCCCATCAGCGCCTTGGGCCCCGGGTAGGAGAACATGTGCTCCAGGACTCCGGCGGTGACGGGGCCCGCGCCGATGTAGTTGATGCCGGGGACGTTCTGGAGCACGCCGCCGACCATGGTGCCGCTGCTCCACATCTGGTAGTCGGCGAGCGTGGTGTAGAGCCACTTGGGGTCGTTGCCGACGAGGTAGGCGCCGAGCTGGTACTTCCCCATGAAGTGCCCGGCGATCTCGTAGGTGTCGCGCAGTTCGCGCAGCGGGTAGACGGTCTCCAGCGGGCGGCCGCCGCTGGTGCCGCCGCTGGCGACGATCTCGAAGCCGCCGCGCTTGAGCGGCACGACCAGGCCGGGCCGCCCGCCCATGTAGAGGTCGGCCTGGGTCTCCTTGTCGGCGAGCGGTATGCGCTCCCATTCGCGGTAGGTGGCGGGCGGTCCCGCGACGCCCGCCTCCTCCAGCCTGGCGCGCCACAGCGGGTTGAGCGTGACGGTGTTGACGAGCTGCTGGAGCCTGCGCAGCACGAGCGCGTCCTGCACCTCGTGGGGCAGTTCGCTGTACGGCGCTCCGCTCAGCCGCGCGCACTCGTGCATCTTGCTCGCGAAGGAGGGGAGTTCGGTGACGGCCTCGGGCGACTCCGGTTTGAGTTCCCACTCGGGTATGAGCCGGGCCGCCAGCTCCGCGGGGTCCTTGGGGGCCGTGTCGGTGGCGGTGCGCCTGCCGTTCTTCGTCGTCATCGTCGTCCCTTGCTGCTGAGGATTTCCTGTCCTGCCCTGCGGATTTCGCCGAGCACCATCCGGAAGTGCTCGGCGGTGATCTGGTGGTTCATCATCACGACGCGCAGTGCGGCGACCGATCCGATGTCGACCTTGGATATGAAGAAGCTCCCCCGGTGTTTGACCCGGTCCCTGATGTCGATCTGGAGGCGGTGCAGCTCCTCCTCGTCGAGGTCGGCGCCCTCGGGGTGGTGGCGGAAGCAGAGGATGTTCGCCTCGGGGCTGTGCAGGGTGCGGAAGTCCGGCTCGCCGTCGAGGATGCGGTGGGCCTCCTGGGTCAGCGCGCAGAGGTAGTCGATCTTCTTGGCGAAGAGCGCCCTGCCGTAGACGGCCCACATGGTCCACAGCGGCATGATCATCGGGCGCTTGGTGCACTCGAAGTTCTTGTCGCCGCTGTCGAGTTCGGTGAACGGGTCGGGTTCCTCGTCGAAGACGTAGCTGGCGGTCTGCCGGAACGCGCCGAGGCTGTGCGCCTTCTCCCGGTAGAAGAGGAGCGTGCACGGCGCGGGCGTGAACATCATCTTGTGGGCGTCCCAGGTGAGGGAGTCGACCTTCTCGATGCCGCGGAGCTTGTCCCGGTGGGTGTCCGACACCAGCAGGCTCGCCCCGTGCGCGCCGTCGATGTGCAGCCAGATGCCCTTCTCGCGGGTGATGTCGGCGAGTTCGTCGATCGGGTCGAAGGCGCCGACCGGGGTGGTGCCGGCCGAGGCGACGAGGCAGAAGACGTGGAGGCCGCGCCGCTCGGCCTCGGCCAGCGCGGGGCGCACCCCGGCGACGTCGATCTGCTGTGCGTCGTTGAGCGGCAGCCGCACCAGCTGCGCCTCGCCGATGCCCATCACCCCGGCGGCCCTGGCGACGCTGTAGTGGACGTCGGCGCCGACCGCGATGGCCGGGCGCGGCCGGTCCCCGAAGGCCGCGCCGCCTTCCGTCCAGTACTGCGGGAAGTCGCGGTTGCGGGCGGCGAGCATCGCGGTCAGGTTGGCCAGCGAGCCGCCGGACGTGGTCACCATGGCGAAGCTGTCGGGTTCCCAGCCGATGAACCTGTTGAGCTCGTCGGCCATGATGCGCTCGGCCACGTTGGGCAGCTGGCCCGCCTCGTAGAACGACGAGGGCTGGTTGACCACCGAGCTGACGAAGTCGACGACGCCGCCGAGCGGGACGACCCCGGAGAACTGCCGCCCCATGTAGCCGGGCGAGTGGACCTGGATGCCCGTCCTGACGTACAGGTCGATGATCGCGGCCAGCTTCTCCTCGTCGAAGGCGCCGATGGAGTCGGAGTCCTCGGACATCAGGGCACGGGCCGCGCGGGCCAGCTCCTGCGGGTGGATCAGTTCCAGGCCCCTGATCGACTGGTCGGCCAGGTGTTTCTCCAGCTTCGAGACGGCCGTTTCGGCGCTGTCCCTGAACAGCTGGGCGTCGAACGCTTCGAGCAGCAGTCCGTTGCCGGTGGCTTCGGTCAAGGGAGTCTCCTTTGAATGCGTGCGGGCATGACGAAGCACCGGGCTGTCGAGGCATGTGGAAATCACGGACGGCGCGGCGGACTTCGGCACGGGTGCGTCCAGTGGGACGTCATGCCGATACGGGGCGGGGCGCGCCGGATCTCAGCGGCGGCACCGTCGTATGCAGTGGAGTTCTCGGGACCCTCAGGGCGTGCGGGGTCCCGGGAGTTCCGGGATTCCCCGGAACCTCAGGAGTCCTGGGTGTTCTGCGCGTTCTGGAATATTCGATGCGCTCTCTGTATTCCGGAGTTTCTTTCCGCTCTCGTCACTCTTGTCGTGCGCACCCACTGGTTCGCGCTGGCTCACGCCTGTTGTTCACGCTTTTTGTTCACGCGGAATTCAGCGGTTCGTCGGACGCGCGGTGAAGAGGCGCGCCGGTGGACCGACGGGCCGTGGCGACGGCCGTCGGCCGGAGTGCCGGCCCGCGCGGGGCGAATCGGAGCCGCGCGGGATCAGCGCGGCGCGCCGCGCCCGGCAGGGTCGGGGCCGGGCGGTGCGGGGCGTCCGTTCCCGGGCGCCGGTGCGGCGACGGCCGGGGTGGTTTCCCCTGGGTCGGTCACTGCTGCTCAGCCGGGTGCTCGACGGCCCGTCTCCGCTGGTCGCACCCTGCTCAGCGGCGCCCGCGGCACGCCCCTCCCGCGTCCAGAAGCCCCTTCGGCGGCCCGGCGCGCCCCCCCGACGCACCGGACGGCAGCGGTGCTCTTACGGCCGCCCCTCACGCACATCACGAACGTTCCGCCCCCTCCCGACTGCCGGCTGGTCCCCACCAACCGGATGCGCCGCACACGCCCCGGAGTCGATCAGCGGCAGCGCGTCGCAGGAACCACCGTACGTCGTTGAATTCGACGCACTACCCCGTTCGGGGAGTCTGTCCGAAAAACGGCGAGCCCACCCGGCGGGGGCCCAATTCTCCCCGGGGGCACGGAATTCGGCCGACGGCACCGATTTCTGCCGGGGGCATCGATGCAAAAAGGGGCGGCGACCGTGCGTTTGCTCCGTCATCGAGCTGTTACCGGGGGTGACGTCAGCCCCCTTCCCGCCATTTAGGCCGCGCTTCCGGGCCGCTACGGGCGGGACGGGACGGTACGGGATGTTTCTCGTGTGACGGATGTGACCGGGTGCCGCGCAGACGAGTTTCGGAAATTCACCCGGCATGGTCACGCGGCACGCGCCGCGGCCCCGTGACGGAGGTCCGACCCTTGGACCGGACCTTCCGTACGAACGGTCCGAACACATTTCGCACGCACATACGAGCAGGCCCGGACCGTCCGGTCCGGGCCTGCTCCCTGCGGGACTCCGCCCCGTCAGGCGCTCTGCCAGAGCGCCGGGACGTTCGGCGGCTCCCAGCCGGGCTGCGCCTGGTGACCCTGGAGGCAGCGGTAGGTCGTGCCGTTGTACGTGACGGTGGCGCCCGCCGCGTAGACGGTGCCCGCCGCCCAGGTGCCCTCACCGGGGCCGGGACCGGGGCCGGGGCCCGGGTCGTTGGTGGTCTTCAGCGTCAGGCCGTACGCCTGGAGCAGCGGGACGATCGGCTGGTGGTACGTCGTGCCGCCCTGCCTGCAGTTGCCCGAGCCGCCCGAGGTGACGCCCTGGGCCTGGCTGCCGGATATGAACGAGCCGCCGGAGTCGCCCGGTTCGGCGCAGACCGAGGTGCGGGTGACGCCGCTGATGGTGCCCTCGGGGTAGGTGACGCTGGTGTTGTGCTGCTGGATCGTGCCGCAGTGCCAGCCCGTGGTCGAGCCCGAGCGGCAGATGGAGGCGCCGACGGCGCCCTGCGTGGAGCCGGTGACCTGGACGTTCTGGCCGCCGGAGCCCTTCACGTACGGGGTCGCCGTCCAGTTGCTGTTCACCGAGACCCAGGCGATGTCGCGGCCCGGGAAGGTGGAGCCCTGGAAGCTGCCCTGGGCGACCTGGTTGTAGCCGGTCGTGGTGGTGCCCACCCGTCCGCAGTGGCCCGCCGTGGCGAAGCCCTGCTGGGTGCCCTTGGTGACGGGGAAGCCGATCGAGCAGCGACCCTGGCCGTTCATGTAGTACGCCTCGCCGCCCTTCAGGTCGTACAGCGGGACGGGCCGCTCGGCGGTGGCGCGGGTGCGCACGGTGCCGTCCGTGACCTTGGCCGCCTCGACGAGGGCGCGCGCGGCGGCGGGCTTCACGGCCTCGACGACCACCGAGTTGGTGGCCACGTCGACGTACCAGACGGGCGCGTCGAGGGTGTTGACCTTCTTGGCGGCCCGGTCCAGCTTCGCCTTGACCGCGTCCAGCTGGGCCAGCGAGTGGCGCACGACGACGGCCTCGGCGCCCTGCGCCTCGATGGCGGCGGCGTCGGCGGCGTCCGTGGTGGCGACGGTCAGCCGGGCGGAGTCGGCGCCGCTGACCCAGGCACCGGCGAAGTCCCGCCCGAGGTCCGCGCGGAGCGTGCCGGCGGCGGCGCCCGCCTCGGCCTCGTTGACCAGGCGCGCCTTGGCCTGGGCAGCGGTGAGACCGAGGTCGCGCTGCATGGCGCGGAGCAGTTCGGGAGACGCCTTGTCGGCGCCCATGGCCTGGGCGGCGGAGCGGACGGGCGGGGGCGCGGGCTGGGCTGCGGTCGCGTTCTGCGGCAGCACGGTCAGCGCGAGCGCGCCGACGGCTGCCAGCGCGGTACACGCGGCCGTGGCGTGTCTGCGGAGCATGGGGAGGTCTCCTACGGTTCGGGGATGGTGTGCCAAGAGGCCGGCGTCCCGTTCGGGGACCCCGGCCTCCCGTGGGGGGCGCTGTCGGTGAACCGACGCCGGTCGCCGGTGGATCGGCGGCGTGTCGGTAAATCGACGGGGGTTGTCGCACCGAAACCGTAGGCGCGGCTGGTGTGGCCTCAGAAGATGTCAGTCCGCCCCTTGCCCCGCGTTATGGAAGTCGCGTTTCCGGAAGTCGCCGCTGTGCCGCAGCGCCTCGGCGTGCGCCGCCCGCGCCTGGGTCAGCACGGCGGGCGCGGCCTGGGCCGTGCGGCCTCCCGCGCGCCAGCCCAGCAGATGGCGCCAGCTGAGCGGGGCGCCCGCCAGGGGTCTCTTCACCATTCCCGCGGTCGCGGGGAAGGAGGACCTGCACAGTCCGACGGCCCGGCCCACCTGGACGAGGTGGACGCAGGACGCGATGTCCGTCTCGTACAGCCGCGCGGGCGTGAAGCCGGAGCGGGCGCAGGCCGCGTAGAAGCAGTCGCCGAAGCAGCCGTCGCCCGGCACCGCGCTCCACTCCTCGTCCGCGAGGCAGGCCAGCGGGACCTCGCGGTGCCCGGCGAACGGATGGCCCTCGGCGAGCATGACGTGGACCTGGTCGACGGCGACCTCCCGCCACACCAGCCGGTCGCACTCCGGCGGCGGACTCGCCCCGCAGGCCCCGATCAGCGCGAAGTCCAGCCGCCCCTCGACGACCGACGCGGCGATCGCCCGCTCGGACCACGCGGTGTGGGTGGCCGCCACGGCGCGCGGGTGCGCACCGGCGAGCCGGTCGACGAGCCCGCCGAGGAGCGGCCCGTGGGTGGCGCCGATGCGCAGTCCGCCCGCGAGGCCGGGGCCCCGCCCGTCCGCGCGGGCGAACTGCACGGCCTCGCGCTGGAGTTCGCTGACGGCGGGCAGGACGATGCGGGCCCGGTCCAGGACGAGGTCCCCGAGTGCGGTGGCCCGCACCCCGTGTCTTCCGCGCTCGAAGAGGCGTCCGCCCAGGGTGTGTTCGATGCGCTTCAGCTGGGCGCTGAGCGCGGGCTGGGCGAGGCCGAGCGCGGTCGCGGCCTTCGTGAGGCTGCCCGCGTCGGCTATCGCCCTGAGCGTCTTGAGGTGCCGCAGCTCCAGGTCCATGGTTCGAGCTTCGCGGCCCGCCCGAGCAGGAGCAATACCCTGGTCCAGACCAATTGAAGCCGCCTGCGCGGAAAGGCACTTGGACCCCGGCTCCGGCCCGTGATCACGCCGTCCTCGTAGACCACGAGGTCCGTGAGGTGGTAGCCGCCGTTGCGGATGAAGGCGTGCCGCCGGACGCCGGGGACGCGTTCGCCGTCGACGGTGCGGTGAGTGAGGTCGCTGCCTGCCGTGCGGGCAGGCTACGCAATGGCCGGGCGCGCCCGTCTCACCAGTTCGAGCGCCTGCTGCGGGAACCAGGTCCCCGCGGGCGGGTCGACCGTGCCGCGCGCCGGGTCCCCCGGGCCCGGCGCGCCGCGCAGGCAGGGACCGTCCGACTCGCCGGGCGTCTTGATCCACAGGCGCGCGTCGTGCAGCGGCTCGCCGGTGCCGAGCGTGGGGCGGGCGCCGAGGCCGCGGCCCGGCGGGTTGCACCAGTCCTGCGGGTCCTTGTAGCGGCCGGCGGGCGGGGCCCAGGGGCCGCGGCCGTTGCGGCTCGAATCGGTGACGAAGGGCACGGTGCCCCGGGGCGCCTTGTCGAGGGGGCAGGTGCCCGGGGTGCCGCCGCGCCCGATGTGCGCCAGGCAGGAGGAGATCAGCTCGCCGTAGCGGGAGTTGGCCGCGTCGGTCTGGTAGTTGGAGACGTTGAGCGCGAAGCCCCTGGCGCGGGCGATCCCGGCCTTGCGCAGGCGCGGCGCGATGTTCCTGACCTCGTGCCAGGCGGCGTGGCCCGCGTCGAGGTAGACCCGGGTGCCGGGGAGCGGTTCGAGCCGGTCGACGGCGTGGTTCAGCTCGGCGTACCTGGCCGCGGTGCGCGCGCCGCCGGGGTCGGGGACCCCGCACTCGTCGGGGAGCAGCGCGAGGCCGTCGGGCTCCAGGACGACCAGGGCGCGCTCGCGGCCGATGCCGCGCGCGACGGCGTCGATCCAGTCGCGGTACTGGGCGCTGGTGGCGGCACCGCCGCCGGAGTAGCTGGCGCAGTCGCGGCCGGGGACGTTGTAGAGGACGAGGACGGGCACGGCGCGTCGCCGCGCGGCGTCCAGGACGACGCGCCGGGCGTCGCGCTCGGCCCGCGCGGGCGACTGCCCGGTGAGCCATTCGGCCTGCGGCGTACGGGCCATGGAGAGGACGCCCTGGGCGAGCACGACCTCCCCGCGGGCCGCGAGGTCGCGGGCCTGGGCGTACGCGGCGGGGTTGGCCGCGGGGGTGTGCAGCCGTTCGGGCGGGGCGGGGGCGCCGACCGGGGCCGGGGCGGACGGGGCGCCGGACAGCGGGGCGCCGAGCGGTGCGGGGGCGGGCGGGGCGAGCGCGAGGAACAGGGACGCGGCCAGGGCGAGAGGAAGTGCCATAGAGGCATTTGTACCGTTATGTCGGGTTCCAGCGTGGCAGGCGGCCACCGAATGCTCCAACCGGGCTTCCCTGCGCGGAAGTTGTATCCGGTGCCGGTGGCGCGCTATACGATCGTCCGACCACACGCCGGGCGGAGGAGAGTGCCTTGCACGAGCTGGAACTGCGCGTGGACCCCGGTCCCGGCGCCGCACCCGACCAGTTGGCTCGCCAGGTCAACAGCCTCTACCAGGACCTGCGCAGGCTCGGCGTCCTGCGCGTCGCCCGCAAGACCGCCGACGCCCCGGACGGGTCCATGGCGGGCGCGGGCCAGGAGCTGGGGGTGCTGGTGCTCAGCGGGGCGTTCTCCGCGGCCGCGATCAAGGCGCTCGGCAACGTGCTCGTCGCGTACGTCCAGCGTTCGAAGGCGCGCGGCGTCGAGTGGAGGATCGGCGAGGAGTCGGGGACGTACACCGCGCTCTCGGCCAAGGACCAGCACCTGCTGGTCCAGGCCGCCGCGGCCCGCATCGCGGCGGGCGACGGCAGCGCGGTGGCGACCACGTCGGACGACAGCGCGGAGCCGGGGGACGGACATGGCGGGGCGCCGCATCGCACTGCTGGTAGCGACTGACGGCTACCAGGACCCGGGGCTCAACCAGCTCCGCGCGCCGGCCCGCGGCGCGTCCGAGCTGGCGGCCCTGCTCGGCGACAGGACGATCGGCCGCTTCGACTACGTGCGCGAACTGCCGAACCGCCCCAAGGACGAGATCGAGACCGAGATCGAGGAGGTGCTGAGCGACCGCTCCCCCGAGGACCTGGTCCTGCTCTACTTCTCCTGCCACGGCATCAGGAACGACGCGGACCGGCTCTTCTTCGCGACGCTCGGCACCAAGCTCTCCCGCCCGCACACCACGGCGATCAGCGCCGCCTCCCTGCACAACCTGCTGGACGAGTGCGAGGCCAGGACCAAGATCGTGCTGCTCGACTGCTGCTACAGCGGGCTCTTCCACCGCGGCAGCAGCCCGATGTCGGCGGGCTCGGTCGACGTGGAGAAGGCCCTGGCGGGGCGCGGCACGTTCGTGATCACCGCCTCGACCGCCCTGGAGTACGCGTACGAGGGCGACCAGCTCACGATCGAGAACGCCCGCCCCGCGTCCCGCTTCACCGCCGCGGTGATCGAGGGGCTGAGCACCGGCCTCGCCGACATGAACCGGGACGGCGTCATCACCCCGGACGAGCTCTACACCTACGTGCACCAGACCGTCGTCAACCAGGCGGGCCCCGAACAGACCCCCACCAAGTCCGGCCAGTGCGAGGGCGACGTGCCGCTGGCGTACGCGCCGCGCATCGACCCGGGCGCGGGCCCGCACGCCGCGGCGGCGCGCGCCGACGAACTGCTGCTCGGCGCCCTGCTCCCGCCGCCCGTCGACACCCTGGACCGGGGCTTCACCTGCGACGCCTGGGAGGGCTCCGCGCGGCTGCTGGTGCCGATCGGCCGCACGGAGGCGGGCCGCGGCACGCCCGAGCCGATGTGCCTGGACTTCTCCAGCCGGGACGGCAACGCGGCGGTGGTCGGCAAGCTGGGCAGCGGCAAGACGACGCTGCTGCGGAGCATCGTGCTGTCGCTCGCGCTGACCCACACCCCGCACGAAGCGGAGTTCTACCTGCTGGAGGGCGCGGTCAACCGGCTCGCGGTGCTGCGCTCGATGCCGCACGTCAAGCTGGTCGCCGCGCCGCACGAAGGGCAGGCGGTCCGGGGCATCCTGACGGCCGTGCAGGAAGCGATCGTCGCGCGCAGGACGCTCTTCCGCGACCGGGGCATCGACTCCGTCGAGGAGTTCCGCGACCTGCGCGCCACCGGCGCCCTGCCCAGCGGCGCGGGCAGCGACATCTTCCTCGTGGTCGACGGCTGGATGGACTTCCACTGGGAGGACCGCGGGTTCGCCGCGCAGATCCACCGGCTGGCCAACACCGGGCTCAACTACGGGGTGCACCTCTTCGCCTCGGCCCGCCGCTGGAGCGACTTCGACGCCGACCTGCTCGGCCTGCTCGGCACGCGTGTCGAGCTGGCGCTGGACGACCCGGCCGAGTCCCAGGTCGACCCGGCGCTCGCGGCGAGCGTCGGGGTCGGCTGGGCGCTGTCCAGGCGCCGCCGCTTCCGGGTCGCCGTGCCCCGCATGGAGGAGGCGGCGAACCCGTCGGACGCCCGCAGGTCGATGGCCGGGACGCTGGCCAGGATGCGGGAGAAGTGGCAGGTCCAGGAGGGGCAGGAGGAGGACGGGGACGCGCGGGAGCAGCCCGCGGGGCCCCTGTCGTTCGCCGACCTGCTGGACATCGGCGAGGTGGCCGAGCTGGACGCGGACCGCGTCTGGCGGCCCCTGCCGCCCGGGGAGCGGCTGCGGGTGCCGCTCGGCGTCGGCGAGGACGGCACCGCGGTCGTGCTGGACCTGGGCGAGAGCGCCCGGGACGGCATGGGGCCGCACGGACTGTGCGTGGGGGCCACCGGGTCGGGCAAGTCGGAGCTGCTGCGCACGCTGGTGCTCGGGCTCGCCGTGAAGCACTCCCCCGAGCAGCTCAACCTGCTGCTGCTGGACGTCAAGGGCGGCGCGACCTTCCTCGGCCTGGACGAACTGCCGCACGTGTCGGCCGTGATCACCGACCTCGCGGCCGAGCCCGCGCTGGTGGACCGGCTCGCCCTGGCCCTCGAAGGCGAGTTGACGCGCCGCCAGGACCTGCTGCTCGCCACGGGCAACTACGCCGACCGCGCCGACTACGAGGAGGCGCGCGCCGCGGGGGAACCGCTGGAGCCGCTCCCCGCGCTGCTCCTGGTCATCGACGAGTTCTCCGAACTGCTCGCGCTCAGGCCCGACTTCATCGACCTGCTCGTCACGACGGGCCAGGTCGGACGCTCGGTCGGGGTGCACATGCTGCTCGCCTCGCAGCGCCTGGAGGAGGGCCAGCTGCGCGGGCTCGACACCCACCTCTCGTACCGCATCGCCCTGCGGACGGTCTCCGCGTCCGACTCGCGGGCCGTGCTGGGCCTGCCCGACGCGTACCACCTGCCGAAGGAGCCCGGCGTCGGCTACCTCAGGCACCGCTCGCAGGACCCGGTGCGCTTCAAGGCGGCGTACGTCTCCGGGCTCCACGGCCCCGCCGAAGGGCCCCGTCCGCGCAGCCTGCTGGACACCGCGGTGGAGCGGCTGGCCGGCAAGGGCACCAGTGCCCACCCGATCTGGCTGCGCCCCCTGGGCGAGTCGAAGCCGGTCGGCGAACTGCTGGGGCCGCTGCGGGTGTCGGCCGAGCGCGGCGTGCACGCGGCCGACGCCCGGTTGCGGGGCACCCTCCAGGTGCCGGTGGGCGTCCTGGACGACCCGTTCCACCAGCGGAACGAACCGCTGTACCTGGACTTCTCCGGCGAGGCGGCGCACGGGCTGGTCGTGGGCGCGGCGCACTCCGGCAAGTCGACGCTGCTGCGGACGCTCGTCTCGTCGTTCGCGCTCACCCACACGCCGTCCGAAGTGCAGTTCTACTGCCTCGACTTCGGCGGCAGCGGACTGCACTCCGTCCAGGAGCTGCCGCACGTCGGCGGCGTGGCGTCCCGGCTCGACACGGAGCTGGTGCGGCGCACGGTCGCCGAGATCTCCGGGCTCCTGGAGGCCCGCGAGGAGCTGTTCGGGAGCCGCTCCATCCACTCCATGGCGGAGTACCGGCGGATGCGGGCGGCCGGCGAGCTGTCCGGCGAGAGCTGGGGCGACGTCTTCCTGGTGATCGACGGCTGGGGCACCTTCAAGAACGACTTCGAGCAGCTGGCGCTGGAGCAGGTCGTCATCGACATCGCGGACCGCGGCCGGGGGTACGGCATCCACCTCGTGCTGAGCGCCGTGCGCTACGGCGAGCTGCGCGCGGCGCTGCGCGAGCTGCTCGTCAACCGGGTGGAGCTGAGGCTCGGCGACCCGGCGGAGTCGGAGATCGACCGCGGGAAGGCGGCGCTCGTCCCGGCCGCCGCGCCCGGCAGGGGGCTTTCGCAGTCGAAGCACGAGCTCCTCGTCGCGCTGCCCACGCTCGACGCGCCGGGCCCGCCCGCGGTCGCGGCGACGGTCGCGCTGGCGCGCACGGTGCGGGAGAACTGGCCGGGCGCGGAGGCGCCCCCGGTGCGGATGCTGCCGACGCTGCTGCCCAGTTCGGAGCTGTCCCTGACGGCGCCCAGGCCCCCGCGCGGGTTCGTCCCGCTCGGCATGGACGAGACCACGCTCGCGCCGGTCGGGGTGAACTTCGAGACCGATCCGTACCTGCTGGTGCTCGGCGAGAGCGAGTCGGGCAAGTCCTCGCTGCTGCGGCTCGTCGCCCAGCAGATCAGCCAGCAGTACGCGCCGGAGCAGGCCCGGCTCGTGGTGGTCGACTACCGGCACTCGCTCTTCGGCGACCTGCCGCGGTCCCACCTCGACGAGTACTGCATGACCGCGCAGAAGTTCCAGGAGCAGGCGGCGGCCCTGGTCCGGCAGTGCCACGAGCGGATGCCGGGCAGCGACATCACTCCGCGGGAGCTGCGGGAGCGCAGCTGGTACGACGGGCCCGACACGTTCCTGCTCATCGACGACTACGACCTGCTCGCCGCGGGCCGCCTGCCGCTCGACCCGCTGCGGGAGTTCCTGGTCTTCGGCCGGGACCTGGGCCTGCGGATCGTGGTGACGCACAGTTCGGTGGGGGCGTCGCGGGCGCTGTACGACCCGTTCCTCCAGTCGCTGCGCCAGATGGGCCCGCAGGGCGTCCTGCTGTCGGGCGACCCGTCGGAGGGCGCGCTGCTGGGGACGGCGCGCCCGAGCCGGCAGCCGCCGGGGCGGGGGACGCTGGTGACGCGGGCGCACGGGAACCGCCAGGTGCAACTGGCGTACCACCCCTCGCACTCGGGGCCGGAGTAGCGGGCGGGGAGGCCGGGCGGGCGCGTACGGGCCCTACGCCACCGACCCGATCCGCCCCGCGGCCTCCGTGCCGTCGTGGTGGATGGGCGTGTGCGCCCCGGTGAGCGACACCCCGCTCCCGCCCCGCCGGTTCGCCACGATCTCCGCGCCGATCGACAGCGCGACCTCCTCCGGCGTCCGCGCCCCGAGGTCGAGGCCGATGGGCGACCGCAGCCGCGCGAGTTCGAGCTCGCCGACCCCCGCCTCCCGCAACCGCCGGTTGCGGTCCTCGTGGGTCCGCCGCGACCCCATCGCGCCGACGTAGGCGACCGGCAGCCGCAGCGCCGCCTCCAGCAGCGGCACGTCGAACTTGGCGTCGTGCGTCAGCACGCACAGCACGGTCCGCCCGTCCGTCTCCGTCCCCGCCAGGTAGCGGTGCGGCCAGTCCACGACGACCTCGTCCGCGTCGGGGAAGCGCGCGGCCGTCGCGAAGACGGGCCTGGCGTCGCACACGGTCACCCGGTACCCGAGGAACTTCCCCACCCTGACCAGCGCGGACGCGAAGTCTATGGCCCCGAAGACGATCATCCGGGGCGCCGGGACGCTCGACTCGACCAGCAGCGTGAGCGGCCGCCCGCAGAGCGTCCCGTCCTCCCCGAAGGTCACCGTCGCGGTGCGCCCCGCGTCCAGCAGCGCGCCCGCCTCGGCCGCCGCCACCCGGTCCAGCGCGGGGTGTCCCCCGAGGGTCCCGGTGTACGAGCCGCCGGGACGGACCAGCAGGGCGCGCCCGACCAGTTCGTCGGGCCCCTCGGTGATCCGGGCGAGGGCGAGGGCGGCGGCCCCGTCCCCGGCGGCGACGGCGGCGACGGCCGCCGCGACCACCTCGCGGTGCGGCGAGTCCTGCCGTACCGGAGTGATCAGGATGTCGATCACCCCGCCGCAGGTCAGCCCCACCGCGAACGCGTCGTCGTCGCTGTACCCGAAGCGCTCGACCACGGACTCGCCGCTCTCGATCGCCGCCCGGCACAGCTCGTACACCGCGCCCTCCACACACCCTCCGGAGACCGAGCCGATCGCCGTGCCTTCGCTGTCGACGGCGAGCGCCGCGCCCGGCTGCCGGGGCGCGCTGCCGCCGACCGCCACGACCGTGGCGACGGCGAACGCACGGCCCTGCTCGACCCACCGGCTCAGCTCGTCGGCGATGTCCAGCATGTCGGTCTCCTTCGGTGTGCGGAGGCGGGAGAGGCGTACGCACCTCCAGTGAACCCCCTAGCGGACGCCCAGCCAGCTCTCGATGGGGCTGAGCGCGAAGTACACGATGAAGATCACCGCGAGGCCCCACATGAACGCCCCGATCTCGCGGGCCCTGCCCTGGGCGGTCTTGATCGCCACGTAGGAGATGACGCCCGCGGCGACACCGGTGGTGATGGTGTACGTGAAGGGCATCAGCACCACGGTCAGGAAGACCGGGACGGCCACGGACCGGTCGGCCCAGTCCACGTGCCGGGCGTTCTGCATCATCATGGCGCCGATCACCACGAGCGCGGCGGACGCCACCTCGGCGGGGACGATCGCCGTGACGGGGGTGAAGAAGAGGCAGGCGGCGAAGAAGAGGCCGGTGACGACCGAGGCGAGGCCCGTACGGGCGCCCTCGCCGACGCCGGTCGCGGACTCGACGAACACCGTCTGGCCCGAGCCGCCCGCGACGCCGCCGATCGCACCGCCCGCGCCGTCGATGAACAGCGCCTTGGACAGGCCCGGCATGCGGCCCTTGTCATCGGCGAGCTTCGCCTCCGTGCCGACGCCGATGATGGTGGCCATCGCGTCGAAGAAGCCGGCCAGCACCAGGGTGAAGACGATCATGCCGACGGTCATCGCGCCGACCTCGCCCCAGCCGCCGAACTCGACGTCGCCGAAGAGCGAGAAGTCCGGGGACGAGACCGCGCTGCCGGTCAGCTCCGGCGGGCCGCTGCTCCAGGACTTGGGGTCGATGTCGCCGACCTTGTTGATCACGAAGGCGACGGCGGTGCCCGCGACGATGCCGATCAGGATCGCGCCGGGGACGTTCCGTGCCTGGAGCATGAAGATCACCAGGAGGGTGACCGAGAAGATCAGCACGGGCCAGCCCGCGAGTTCGCCCGCGGGGCCCAGGGTGACGGGACCGCCGCCCGGCGCCGGGTTCTCGTGCACGAAGCCGGACTTCACCAGGCCGATCAGGGCGATGAAGAGGCCGATGCCCATCGTGATGCCGTGCTTGAGCGCGAGCGGGATCGCGTTCATGATCATCTCGCGGAGGCCGGTCACCACCAGGAGGCAGATCACCACGCCGTACATGACGCACATCGCCATGGCCTGGCCCCAGGTCATCTCGGGGGCGACCTGCGAGGCGAGCACGCCCGAGACGCTGAGTCCGGCCGCGAGCGCGAGCGGGACCTTGCCGACGAAGCCCATGAGGAGCGTCGTGGCGGCCGCGGCGAGCGCCGTCGCGGTGATCAGCCCCGGCTGGCTGAGGACGTTCCCTTCGACGTCCTTGCCGCCCAGGATGAGCGGATTGAGCAGCAGGATGTACGCCATGGCCATGAAGGTCGTGACGCCGCCGCGGACCTCGCGCGCGACCGTCGATCCGCGCTCGGATATGTGGAAGTACCGATCGAGCCAAGACCTGCCGGCGGGGATGCGGGAGCCGTCTCCCGCGTCTTCGGCAGTGGTCTTCGGCTCCACTGACTGCTGGGTCATGGTGCCTGTCTCCCAAGGTTCACAGGGGCATCCGCACTGACGCGTGCGGAATTTGGGATGGTGCGTGGCTGCACGACCCGGGGGACGGCCCGAGACGAACGGGGGTAACGCATGGGTGGGGGGAACTCCGGGCGGTGCGTCACGGCGGAAGTGTGACGTTCCTTGGAGGCACGGCCGCACCGCCCGGAGGGATCGAGGGGCCGGTCAGGTGCCCGTCAGGTGCTCGGGGCGGACCGGCGTCCGGTTCAGCTCCAGACCCGTCGCCGCCCGGACCGCCGCGAGGACGGCCGGGGTGGAGGAGAGGGTCGGGGCCTCGCCGATGCCGCGCAGCCCGTACGGCGCGTGCTCGTCGGCGAGTTCCAGCACGTCGACGGGGATGGTCGGCGTGTCGAGGATGGTGGGGATGAGGTAGTCCGTGAAGGAGGGGTTGCGCACCTTCGCGGTCTTCGGGTCGACGATGATCTCCTCCATCACCGCGACGCCGAGGCCCTGGGTCGTGCCGCCCTGGATCTGGCCGACGACGGAGAGCGGGTTGAGCGCCTTGCCGACGTCCTGGGCGCAGGCCAGTTCGATGACCTTGACCAGCCCCAGCTCGGTGTCGACCTCGACGACCGCGCGGTGCGCGGCGAAGGAGTACTGGACGTGGCCGTTGCCCTGTCCCGTACGCAGGTCGAACGCCTCGGTGGGCCGGTGGCGCCACTCCAGCTCGACGTCGACGGCCTCGTCCTCCAGCACGTCCGCCAGGTCGGCCAGCACCTCGCCGCCGTCGGTCACCACCTTGCCGCCCTCCAGGAGCAGTTCGGCGGTGGCCCACGCGGGGTGGTGGCTGCCGAACTTGGCGCGGCCGAGTTCGAGCACCTTCTCGCGGACGGCCTCGCAGGAGTTCTTGACCGCGCCGCCCGTGACGTAGGTCTGGCGGGAGGCGGAGGTCGAGCCCGCGCTGCCCACCCGGGTGTCGGCCGGGTGGATCGTCACCTGCGCGACGCCCAGCTCGGTGCGGGCGATCTGGGCGTGGACGGTGACGCCGCCCTGCCCGACCTCCGCCATCGCGGTGTGCACGGTGGCGACGGGCTCGCCGCCGACGACCTCCATGCGCACCCGCGCGGTGGAGTAGTCGTCGAAGCCCTCGGAGAAGCCGACGTTCTTGATGCCGACCGCGTAGCCGACGCCCCGCACGACGCCCTCGCCGTGCGTGGTGTTGGACAGGCCGCCGGGCAGGGCCCGGACGTCCGCGCCCTCGGTGGTGACCCACTGCCGCTCGGGCGGCAGCGGCATCGCCTTGACGCGGCGCAGCAGTTCGGCGACGGGGGCGGGCGAGTCGACGGGCTGGCCCGTCGGCATGATCGTGCCCTGTTCCATGGCGTTGAGCCGCCGGAACTCCACCGGGTCCAGGCCGACCGCCTTGGCCAGCTTGTCCATCTGCGCCTCGTAGGCGAAGCACGCCTGGACCGCGCCGAAGCCGCGCATCGCGCCGCAGGGCGGGTTGTTGGTGTAGAGGCCGACGGCCTCGATCTCGACGTCGTCGATGACGTAGGGGCCCGCGGCGAGCGAGGCGGCGTTGCCGACGACGGCCGGGGTGGCCGACGCGTAGGCGCCGCCGTCCAGGACGATCCGGCACCGCATGTGGGTGAGCTTGCCGTCCTTGGTGGCGCCGTGCTCGTACCAGAGCTTGGCGGGGTGCCGGTGGACGTGGCCGAAGAAGGACTCGAAGCGGTTGTAGACCATCTTGACCGGCTTGCCGGTGCGCAGCGCGAGCAGGCAGGCGGGGATCTGCATGGAGAGGTCCTCGCGGCCGCCGAAGGCGCCGCCGACGCCGGAGAGCGTCATCCGGACCTTGTCGACCGGCAGGCCGAGGACCGGGGCGATCTGCCAGAGGTCGGAGTGCAGCCACTGGGTGGCGACGTAGAGGTCGACGCCGCCGTCCTCGGCCGGGACGGCGAGGCCGGACTCGGGGCCGAGGAAGGCCTGGTCCTGCATGCCGAAGGTGTACTCCCCCGAGACCACGAAGTCGGCCCTCGCGGCGGCCCCGTCGGCGTCGCCCCGCACGATCGGCTGGCGGTGCACGATGTTGGGGTGGCTGACGTGGCCGGCGTGGTGGTCGTCGCGGCCGGGGTGGATGACCGGCGCGTCGGGGGCGAGCGCCGAGGCCTCGTCGGTGACGACGGGCAGCTCGCGGTACTCCACCTTGATCTTGGCGGCGGCGCGGCGCGCGGTCTCCGGGTGGTCGGCGGCGATCGCGGCGACCGGCTCGCCGTGGTGGCGGACGCGGCCGTGGGCGAAGACGGGGGTGTCCTTGAACTCCAGGCCGTACGTCTTCACCTCCGTGGGCAGGTCGTCGTAGGTGAGGACCGCGTAGACGCCGTCCATCGCCAGCGCCTCGCTGGTGTCGATGGAGACGATCTCGGCGTGCGCGACGGTGGAGCGCAGCAGCTGGCCCCAGAGCATGTCCTCGTGCCACATGTCGGAGGAGTACGCGAACTCGCCGGTGACCTTGAGGGTGCCGTCGGGGCGGAGCGTCGACTCGCCGATGCCGCCCTTGGTCCCCGAGCCCTGCTTGATGCCGGTGGGGATGCCGGTGGTGCCCATCAGACCGCGCCTTCCTGGAGTCCGTGCCGGTCCTGGCGGGCCGCCGCGAGGCGCACGGCGTCCAGGATCTTCTCGTAGCCGGTGCAGCGGCAGAGGTTGCCCGACAGCGCCTCGCGGATGTCCGCGTCGGACGGCTCGGCGTTGCGCTCCAGCAGCTCGTCGGCGGCGACGAGCAGGCCGGGGGTGCAGAAGCCGCACTGGACGGCGCCCGCGTCGATGAACGCCTGCTGGACGGGGGACAGGGCCGTCTGCTCGCCCGTCAGGCCGTCGCCGGGCTTGGACCGCCAGCGCTGGGCGGCGTCCAGCGAGACGCCGCAGGCGCCCGATGCGCAGCCGCCGCCGGGGTGGGCGTCCTCGCGATGGGCGGCGTAGTCCGCCAGGCCCTCGACGGTGACGACCTCGCGGCCCTCGACCTGTCCGGCGGCCACCAGGCAGGAGCAGACCGGGACGCCGTCGAGGCGGACCGTACAGGAACCGCATTCGCCCTGTTCACAGGCGTTCTTCGAGCCGGGCAGGCCCATGCGCTCGCGGAGCACGTACAGCAGGGACTCGCCCTCCCAGACGTCGTCGGCTTCCTGCTGACGGCCGTTGACCGTGAAGTTCACGCGCATTATGCGACTCCCTCGATGCTGCGGCCGTTGCCGCGGTACGACTCCCACGTCCAGCCGAGCGTGCGGCGGGCCATGACCCCGACGGCGTGGCGGCGGTAGCTCGCGGTACCGCGCACGTCGTCGATGGGGTTGGCCGCGCCGGACGCCAGCGCCGCGAACTGCTTGGCGATCGACGGGGTGATGATCTTCCGGCTCTCCCAGAAGCCGCCCTCGTCGAGCGCGGCGTTCAGGAACTCCTCGGCGGCCTTCGCCCGGATGGGGGTCGGGGCGGCCGAGCCGATGCCGGTGCGGACCGTGCGGGTCCCGGGGTGCAGCGCGAGGCCGAACGCGCAGACGGCGATGACCATGGCGTTGCGGGTGCCGACCTTGGAGTACTGCTGCGGTCCGTCCGCCTTCTTGACGTGCACGGCGCGGATCAGCTCGTCGGGGGCGAGCGCGTTGCGCTTCACGCCGGTGTAGAAGGCGTCGATCGGGATGCGGCGCGAGCCGCGCACCGACTCGGCCTCGACCTCGGCGCCCGCGGCGAGCAGCGCCGGGTGGGCGTCGCCCGCGGGGGACGCGGTGCCGAGGTTGCCGCCGACGCCGCCGCGGTTGCGGATCTGCGGGGAGGCGACGGTGTGCGAGGCGAGCGCCAGGCCGGGCAGCTCGGCCCGCAGGTTCTCCATGATCCTGGTGTACGGGACGGAGGCGCCGAGCCGTACGCTCTCCTCGCCCACCTCCCACTCCTCCAGCTCGCCGATGCGGTTGAGGTCCAGGAGGTGCTCGGGCCTGCGGTGGTCGAAGTTGATCTCGACCATCACGTCGGTGCCGCCCGCGATGGGCACGGCGGTGGGGTGCTCGGCCTTGGCGGCGAGCGCCTCCTCCCAGCTGGCGGGGCGAAGGAAGTCCATAAGAGGCTCTCTTCTTCTCAATCGTGGGACGTTCGTCGCTGGGGCCCGGGACGGCCGGCCCTCGACTGGATCTTTCCCGTGCTGTGCTCTTCAGTGCTGTTCTCGGGATGTGGCCCAAGTACACAAGGCGTGCTCCACCTGGTGCAGTCACCGAAACCATGAAGGAGTTGGCTGGTCGCCCACCCGGTCTTGTAGATTCATATGAAAGAAGAGGATCAGGAACCTCTCCGCTTCCACCGGCCCCCCGCCGGCATTCCACCGGCAACAACGAGACAGATCGGCGACGAAGATGCGGCTGCGCGCCCTGCTGGAGTCCGATGCGCTGGGCCTTCGGCTGCTCGGCGGCGAGGACGAGCTCGACCGCACCGTACGCGGTGTGATGACCACCGACCTGCGGGACCCCAGCCGCTACCTCTCCGGCGGCGAGCTGGTCCTGACGGGTCTGGCCTGGCGGCGCACGGGCGAGGACTCCGAGCCGTTCGTCCGCATCCTGGCCCAGGCGCAGGTCGCGGGGCTCGCGGCGGGCGAGGCCGAGCTGGGCGACATCCCTGACGACCTCGTCAGGGCGTGCCTGCGGCACCGGCTGCCGCTGTTCGCGGTCAACGAGGACGTCGCGTTCGCGACGATCACCGAGCACGTGGTGCGCCAGGTCTCGGGCGAGCGGGCGGGCGACCTGGCCGCCGTCGTCGACCGGCACCGCAGGCTGATGACGTCGGGCCCGGCGGGCGGCGGCCCCGACGTGGTCCTGGACCTCCTCGGCAGCGACCTGGACCTGCGCGCCTGGGTGCTCTCGCCGACCGGACGGCAGATCGCGGGCGCGGGCCAGACGGCCCTGCCGGGGCCCGTGGCCGCCGCCCTGGCGGGCGAGCACCTGGCGGCGAGCCGCACCGGGCGCAGGGGGCCGCACCGGGCGACGGCGGGCGGCACCACGTACTCCCTCTTCCCGATCCGCAACAACGGCAGGGGCGCGACGCACGCGTCCCGCGACATCCGCGAGACGGTCCTCTCCGACTGGCTGCTCGCGGTGGAGGCCGACGCCTCCGACTGGCCCGCGGCCCGGCTCGACCTGCTCCAGGGCGTGACCCAGCTGATCGCGGTCGAGCGGGACCGGCGCGACGCGGCCCGCACCGTGCGCCGCAGGCTCGCCCAGGAGGTCCTGGAGCTGGTCCAGACGGGCGCGGCGCCCGCCGAGATCGCGGCGCGCCTGCGGGTCGCGGCCCCCGTGCTGCTGCCCGGCCTCGGCACGGCGCCGCACTGGCAGGTCGTCGTGGCCCGGGTGGACTGGGCCGCCGCCGACGGCGTCACGGAGGTGCCCGGCGGGCCCGTCGCCCAGGCGCTGCTCGAAGAGGTGCTGGTCGACCCGGCCGTGACGGGCTCCGACTCCTCCGACCGGATCGCCGTCGCCCACTCGGGGGACGAGGCGATCGCGCTCGTACCGCTGCCCGCGACGGCCCCCGCCCCCCTCGACCCGGCCGGCCAGGACCACGGGGCCGGCGGACCGGGCGGGGGGCTGCACGCGGACGCGCTGCTCGCCGCGGTGCGCGAGCCGCTGTCGGCGGGGCTCGCCGACGACGGGCGCCTCACGCTCGGCGTGAGCGCGGCCGTGCACTCCGCCGAGGGGCTGCGCGGGGCGCTGGAAGAGGCCAGGCACGCCCGCCGGGTGGCGGCGGCGCGGCCGGGCCGGGTCTGCGCGGCGGGCCACCACGAGCTGGCCTCGCACGTCCTGCTGCTGCCCTTCGTCCCGGACGACGTGCGCCGCGCCTTCACCGCGCGCCTGCTCGACCCGCTGCGCGACTACGACCGCCGCCACCGCGCGGAACTCATCCCGACCCTGGAGGCGTTCCTCGACTGCGACGGCTCGTGGACCCGCTGCGCGACGCGGCTCCACCTGCACGTGAACACCCTGCGCTACCGGGTGGGCCGCATCGAGCAGTTGACGGGCCGTGACCTGTCGCGCCTGGAGGACAAGCTGGACTTCTTCCTGGCGCTGCGCATGAGTTGACGCCCCCGGGAGGCGGTTGGGCGCACCCGGAACGGACCCGGTCGAAACGGTCTTCGTCAGCGGGGCGTTCGGCGCTTCACCCGGGGCGATATCCGGCCGCCCGGCGAGGCTTTCGCGCCACGCCGGGCCGGAGGGACGCCGCCCGTCCGTCGGTCGGAGACGGCGTTACGGGCCGGCGCCCGCGGCCCCCTCGGAGGGCGCCGCGGGGCCGTCCGCCCGGGTCAAGCGCACCCGCACCCGCCCGCGCGCCCGGCCGACGCGGCCCGCCGTCGAACTCCCCGGCTTCCCGCGGCGGATGCCGAAGGCCATGGATCCGACGCCCGGTCAACCGGCAGCACTCCCCCAGGGTTTGTGAATTTTTTCACCCGTCCCCTTGGCCGGGCGCCCCAATCCGTGCTGAGATTCGCCTGACTCACCGCACTCAACAGCACAATGGCGCGCTCGGGGAGGGCAATGTGGCGCATTCCGCCATGTCTGGTTCTGGGTCAGATGCCGGGTCCGACGACGGGCCAGGGCCCGGTTCCGGACCCGGCCCCGGATCCGCTGCCGATGCGACTCCCACCGCGAGCGCGGACGGCGATCCCCCGCTCCAGACCGCGGTGTGGCGGCTGAGGTCGCGGGCGTGCTGGACGGACGCGGCGGCCCTGTTGGAACCGTACGCGGCGAGCGACCCCGCCCTCGCCCTCCAGCGCTCCTCCCTCCTCACCGAGCGCTGCCTCTACACCGAGCGCGGCTGGACGGAGGCGGAGGACGCGCTGCGCACCGCCGAGGCGGTGGCCCAGTCCGACGAGGAGCGCGGCGCCGCGGCCTGTGAGCGCGGCCAACTCGCCTACACCTCCACGCTGTTGAAGGTGCGCGACCGGACCGACGAGGCGCGGGCCGCGCTCGGCAGGGCGGCGGCGCTGCTCGCCCCCAACACACCGGGACGCCCGCTCCTGGACTTCCGCCGGGGCCTGATCGCGGAGAACCTCGCGGGGGCGGCGGACTCGGCGCGGGCGGCGTACCGCCGGGCGCACGCCGGGGCGACGGCCCAGGGCGACACCCTGCTCCTCTCCTTCACCTGGCGCCACCTCGCGTCCCTGTCGCTGCGCGCGGGCGAGATGGCGGAGGCGCGGCACGGCTTCGCGGAGTCGCTGCGGATACGGGAGGAGATGGGGTTCCTGGTCGGCACCGCGCCCGCGCTGATCGCCCTCGCGGAGGCGGAGCCGGAGGAGGCGGAGGCGCGGAGGCTGCGGGCGGAGGCGTCGCGGTTGTTCCGCCTGCTGGGCGGGGTCCCGACCTGGCTCTCGGCGAGGCTCGCACCGGCGACGTGAGGCGCGCGGGGGCGGCGCCGCCAAGGGGGCGGCCGTCGGGTCCCGTTGCCCGGGGTGCGGGTTCCGCTGCGCGGGGTGCGGGTTCCGCTGCGCGGGCGGGCCCCCTCCCCGCCCCTTCCCGAAACCCTGCCGGGGGCGCCAGAAGACCGCGCAGTTCCCCGCGCCCCCGAAGGGGCGCGGGGAACTGCGCGAGAGTGGGGCACACGCCGAGCACGCCCACGGACCCCGAGCGGGCTCGCCCCCCTCCCCCTCTCACCCGCCCCCGGGCAACGCCTTCCTGTTCGTGTGGACCGCTTCCGCCGCAGGGCCGATCCGCGCCGCCTCGTACCGCGCCAGCGCCTCCCCCACCCCGTCGCCCCCGCCGCCCACCGCCCCCGCCAGGGCCCCCGCGTCGGCGACCGCCAACGACCCCCCGTTCGCACCGGTCGGGCAGACCGGATGCGCCGCGTCGCCGAGCAGCGTCACCCTCCCCCGGCCCCACCGGTCCAACGGGTCCCGATCGGCCATCGGGTGTTCGAGGATCCGCCCGCTCCCCGCCACCAGCCCGGCGACGTCCACGCCGAGCCCGGCCAGCGACCAGCCCGCCAGCTGCGGCAGCACGTCGTCGGCGTGCGCCTCCCGGTTCCACCCCGCACCCTCGATCAGCGGTCCGGCCCCCGCCTCCCGCACCGTGCAGACCCAGTTGACCAGCGGGCGCCGCGCCGAGACCGGGTAGGCGACGAACCGCACGTTCCCCCCGTCGTACGCGATGACCACCGACCGCCCGGTCAGGAACCGCTCCGCCTCGGCGACGCCCCGCCACAGCCGGACGCCCGACCACCGCATCGCCCCCTCCCCCGGATGCAGCCGCGCCCGCACCACCGAACGGACCCCGTCCGCGCCGATCAGCGCGGCGGCGTCCGCCGTGGAACGCAGCCCGGTGGCCCGGTCGGTGACCGTGTACCGCACCCCGCCCCCGCGCTCGTCGCCCCCGTACTCGTCGAAGGTCTCCAGCCTCGTGCCCGTCCGCACCGCGCCCGCGCCGAGCCGGTCCCGTACCGCCGCCAGCAGCAGGAGTCGCAGCTCGCCCCGGTGAAGGCCGTACTGCGGCCACGCGCACCCGGCGGCGGCGCCGCGCGGTTCGGTGCGCAGGCGCCGCCCCCGGTGGTCGGTGTACACGTGCTCGACGGCCACCGCCCCGGCCGACGCGAGCGCTTCGCCGAGGCCGAGCGCGGTCAACTCCCCCACGGCGTACGGCTGGAGGGTGATGCCCGCCCCCGGCGGGGCCACCTCCCCGGCCCGCTCGACGACGGTCGTCCGCACACCACGCGCGTGCAGGGCGAGCGCGGCGGTCAGGCCGCCGATCCCGGCGCCCACGACGGCGATCTCTCGGTCCGTTCCCATGGGGGCACTCTCCGGCCGGGCGCGGCCAGAAGTCCAAGCACCGCTCCTACTGCCAAGTATTCTCCGCGGTTATGGAGTTGCGACAGCTCGAATACCTGCTGGCCGTGGCCGAAGAGGCCAGCTTCACCAGGGCCGCCGCGCGGCTGCACGTCACCCAGCCGGGAGTCAGCTCCCAGATACGGCAGTTGGAGCGCGAGCTGGGCCACCCCCTCCTGGACCGCTCCGGCCGCACCGTGCGGCTCACCGAGGTCGGCGCGACGGTCGCGCGGTACGCGCGGACCGCGCTCGCCGCGGTGGCGGGCGCGCGGGCCGCGGTGGACGAGCACGCCGGGCTGCTGCGCGGCCGGGTCGCCGTCGGCACGGTCACCTCCTCGTCGTCCGCCGTCGACCTGCCCGGCCTGTTCGCGGCGTTCCACCGCGCCCACCCCGCCGTGGAGATCAGCCTCTCCGAGTCCAGCTCGGACGAGATCACCGCGGCGCTGGCGGCCGGGCGCCTGGACGTCGCGGTCATCGCCCCGGCCGCCGCTCCCCCGCCGGGCCTCGGCCTCCAAGTCATCGCGGACGAGCAGCTGGTGGCGGCCGTGGCCGTCCGCGACCCGCTGGCCGCCGCCGGGCGCGAGAGCGTGCCGCTGACCGAGCTGGCCGACCGTCCGCTGATCACCTTCACCCGCTCGACGGGCACCAGGGAGGCCGTCGACACGGCGTGCGCGGCCGCCGGCTTCCGGCCCCGCGTCGCCTTCGAAGCCGGGGACCCGCACACCCTGGCCCGGCTCGCGGCGCTCGGCCTGGGCGTGGCGATCCTGCCGGAGCCGTACGCCCATGACCACCCCGCGGACCTGCATGTACTGTTCACTCACCCCGCCGTGCGCGGACGTCTCGCCCTGGCGTGGAGGTCGGCGGGGACGCAGAGTCCGGCGGCACGGGCCTTCACCGCCCTTGCCCGAACCACCCTGGGGACCATCGCATGACCTCGACACCACCGATCACCACCGCTCGACACGCCTTCTTCGACGCGCAGTTCGGGCTCACCGGCCGCACCGCGCTGGTCACCGGCGGCAGTTCGGGCATCGGCCGCGCCGTCGCGGAGGCACTGGCCGCCGCGGGCGCCCGCGTCGTGGTCGTCGCGCGCCGCGAGGAGCCGCTGCGCGAGACGGTCGACGCCCTGCGCGCGGCGGGCCACGAGGCCGCGTACGTCAGCGCCGACCTGGGCGACCGCGCCGCGCTGCGCGAGGCGGCCGACGCGGCGGCCGAGCCGTTCGGCGAGCCTGACGTCCTGGTCACGGCGGCGGGCGTCAACCTCCGCCCGCCGCTCGACGAGCTCTCCGACGACGACTGGGACACCACGCTCGCGGTCAACCTGGACGGGCCCTTCCTGCTCGGGCAGCGGTTCGGCGCGGCGATGGCGCGGCGCGGCTGGGGCCGGATCGTGCACCTGGCGTCGCAGCAGTCGATCCGCGCCTTCGGCAACAGCGGGGCGTACGGCGTGTCCAAGGCCGGGATCTCGGCGCTGGCCCGCTCCCAGGCGGAGGCGTGGTCGCGGCACGGGGTCTGCGTCAACGCCATCGCGCCCGGCTTCGTCCGCACGCCGCTGACGAAGCCGGTCTTCGACGACCCGGCGCGCGTGGCGGCGCTGGCGGCGCGCACGATGGCGGGGCGCAACGGCGAGCTGGCGGACTTCGTAGGGGTTTCGGTCTTCCTTGCGAGCGATTCGGCCCGTTACGTGACGGGGCAGACGCTCTTCGTGGACGGCGGCTTCTCGGCGACGTGACCCCCCGGACGGCGGGGCCGGGGACCGCGGGGCCCGGGACCGTGCGCGCTGGGACCACCCGTCCGCACTAGTGACCCGACGTGAAGTGTTCCCGTACGAGGGACTGCACCACCGGCAGGTCCCGGGCGACCAGCGCGTCCAGCAGCGCGGAGTGCTCGGCCGCGTCGGCCACCAGGTCGGCGCGGCGCGGCGCGGGGGCCGCGGCGAGCGGCCACTGCGAGCGGCGGTGCAGGTCGTCGGCGACGAGCACGAGCTGTTCGTTGCCCGCGAGCGCGAGGACGGCCCGGTGGAAGGCGCGGTCGCTCTCGGCGTAGTCGGCGCGGTCGCCCACGGCCGCCGCCGCGGCCGTCGCCTCGGCGAGGGGGCGCAGCGCGGCCCAGCTCTCGGCGGGGACGGTGCGGGCCAGCTTGAGCATCACGGGCACCTCTATGAGGGCGCGTATCTCCGCCAGCTCGGCGAGCTCCACGGCGCTGCGCACGGTCACCCGGAAGCCCCGGTTGGGCACGACCTCGACGGCGCCCTCGCGGGCGAGCTGCTGCATGGCCTCGCGGACGGGGGTCGCCGAGACGCCGAAGCGGGCGCCGAGCGCGGGGCCCGAGTAGACCTCGCCGGGCGCCAGCTCGCCCGAGACCAGGGCGGCGCGCAGCGCGTCGAGTATCTGGGTGCGCACGGAGTGGCGCTGGACGACGGCGCGGGGCGCGGCGGGCTCGCTGTGGGTGTGCTCCCCGCGCGCCTGCTCGGGCACCCGTGCCCTGATCTGCTCCACCCCGAACCCTCCCGGCATGCTGTATCCCATATGCACCATAGGCGGCCGCGGCTGGAGTTCAAACATCGAGCGCGTCGGGTAAGGTAAGGCTTACCTGCAAACGATCGTGATTCGGTGGTCCCTGCATGACCGTCCACACCCTGTCGGCGTCCCCCCTCGCGGACGCGTACGCGCGCCTGGCCGAAGTCTTCCCCGGGCTGCGCATAGAGGTGCTGGGCTCCGGCGTGCGGGCGCCCGGCGGGGCCGGCTGGGTCGGCGCGGACGAGCTGGCCGCCGGGGGCGCGGGCCTCGACGCCTTCCTCGCCTGGGACGAGGCACAGGTGCTGCGGGACTACGGACAGCGGGCCAGGCCCGACGTCGTCGCCAGCTTCGGGCTGCACCGCTACGCCTGGCCCGCCTGCCTGCTGGTGACCGTGCCGTGGTTCCTGCACCGCAGGGTGCCGCGGGTGCCGGTCGAGAACGTCGCGTTCCAGCGGACGCTCGGCCGGATGGCCGTACGCGTCACGGAATTCTCCTGCCTGCCGGGCGACCCGGCCGCGGCGCTGCCCGGCGCCCGCGTCGTGCCGGACGAGGCGGCGCTGCGCGCCGAGGTGCTGGCGGCGGTCGCCGAGCACATCGGCCCGGTCCTGGACGGCTTCGGCCCCCGCATGCGGCGCGGCAAGCGCGCCCTGTGGGGCATGGCGACCGACGAGGTCGTCGAGGGGCTCTGGTACGTCGCGCACCTGCTGGGCGAGGAGCGCAGGGCGATGGCCGAGCTGGAGACGCTGCTGCCCGGCACGACGAAGCCGTACGTGGGCTCGGCGGGCTTCCGCGAGCTGACGGGACCCGCCGGCGAGAGCCTGCCGACCCGGGACCGCGCGAGCTGCTGCCTGTACTACACGCTGCGCCCGGACGACACGTGCGTGACGTGCCCGCGCACCTGTGACGCGGAGCGGGTCCGCAAGCTCACCGCGGCGTAACGGTTCACCTCGGGTCCGCGGGCGCGCGCGGGAGGCGCGCGACCCCCGGGACCGGCCTTCGCATTCGTACGCAACCCCCGTTTCCCGCCCGCCAGTTCGACGCATTCGCACCTATCCGAATGTCCGGCTGCCCCTTTGGCGTTCTCTTGCCCCGAAACCCCCTGCATCGCTGCCCCGCTGGGCCACTATGGCGGCCAAACCGCCCGACAAGGCCCTACCGCGAAGCACATGCAAGGGACACCGCACATGAGACTGACCGACATATCGCTGGATTGGCTGCTCCCGGGCGCCGTACTGCTCGCGGGGGTCATGGCGGCGGTGGCGGTGGTCGCCCGCGGCAAGCGCCACGCCGACAAGACCGCGGCCGACGACTCCTCGTGGGAACGCAGCGAGGAGCGCAGACGACGCAAGGAGGCCATCTACGGCATCGCCTCGTACCTCCTCCTCTTCTGCTGCGCCGCCGTCGCCGCGGCCCTCTCCTTCCACGGACTCGTGGGATTCGGCCGGCAGAACCTCAACCTCTCCGGGGGCTGGGAGTACCTCGTGCCGTTCGGACTCGACGGCGCCGCGATGTTCTCCTCGGTGCTCGCGGTCCGCGAGGCCAGCCACGGTGACGCGGCACTCGGTTCGCGGCTGCTGGTGTGGACGTTCGCCGGGGCCGCCGCCTGGTTCAACTGGGTTCACGCACCGAGGGGGTTGGGACACGCGGGCGCTCCGCAGTTCTTCGCGGGGATGTCGCTGAGCGCGGCCGTGCTCTTCGACCGCGCGCTGAAGCAGACCCGCAGGGCCGCGCTGCGCGAGCAGGGCCTGGTGCCCCGCCCGCTGCCGCAGATCCGGATCGTACGGTGGCTGAGGGCACCCCGGGAGACCTTCGGCGCCTGGTCGCTGATGCTCCTCGAAGGCGTCCGCACCCTGGACGAAGCGGTCGACGAGGTCCGCGAGGACCGGCGCGAGAAGGAGCAGAACCGCCACCGCAGGCGGGAGCAGGAGAAGTTGGACCGGGCCCAGATCAAGGCCCTCAACCGTCAGCACCGGGCCTGGGGGCTCGGCAGGGGCGGACGCCAGGTGGACGTACAGGGCATTGCCCCGACAGCGAGCTCCGCGCAGACAGTCGCGGAGCCTGCCATAGCGGAACAGGGACAACTGCCCCTCCGCGCCAGGCCATCGCTCCAAGCCGTGAACGGTACTCACTCGAAGGAAAGGACCCGGACGGTCGACCTCACGGCTGAGGACGACACCCAAGCACTGCCGCGGCTCGACTCCCTGGAGCAGAAGCTCAAGGACCTTGAGCAGCAGTTCGGCTGACGCCCCGTCAGCCTGCCGAGCCGACGGGCCCGGCCCGGGTCACGCCTGGGCCGGGCCCTCGCAGTTCAGCTCGAACCAGACGACCTTGCCGATGCCGTGCGACCTGACCCCCCAGGCGTCCGCGAGGCTCTGCACCAGGACGAGACCTCTTCCGTGGGTGCCGTCCCCCGCTCCCGCCGCGGCCTCGTGCACCTTCGGCAGTACGCCGATGAAGTCCCGCACCTCCACGCGCAGCCGCTCGTCCACCACCGTCGCCGTCACCACCGCCCCGCGGTCGGTGTGCACCAGCGCGTTGGTCACCAGCTCGCTCGTCAGCAGCTCCGCCACGTCCACCGGCCCGTCCCCGCCCCAGTGGTCAAGCAACTCCCTCAGCGCTCCCCGCACTTCGGGCACCGCCGACAGGTCTGCGTGTCCCAGCCTGCGGCGCAGCATCGTCCGCCGCCCCGCGCGCACCTCCTCCGGTTCCCGGGATGCTCCGCTCATCACGGACCCGACCCCTCCTTGACGCTCTGTCATAGCCCCCACCCGCACGACGGTCTCTGCCCTGTTGCCTCGAACGTGCTCACGGAATGCATGCCCCGAGGGCCCGCCGCCACTCATGCCGTTTCACCGGTCGGTGACCACGGATGCACGCGACGTCACGGGAGGAGCCGGTCAGCGGCCGCTGCGCCCCCACCGGCACCGCGCGCGGGACGCGATGACCGCGCGGTGCGGTTCCGACCGCCGACGCGCGCCTGCGGACATCGCCGTACGCAACGGAGTCGGGCTACTACAGACCGCGTACGTTCCTCAGGTTGGAGCGGGCCATCTGGACCATGCGGCCGACCCCGCCGTCCAGCACGATCTTCCCCGCCGAGAGCGCGAATCCCGCGACCATGTCCGCCTTGATCTTCGGCGGGATGGAGAGCGCGTTCGGATCGGTGACCACGTCCACCAGCGCGGGCCCCTTGTGCCGGAACGCCTCCTTGAGGGCGCCCGCGAGCTGCTTGGGCTTCTCGACCCGCACGCCGTAGGCGCCCGCCGCGCGGGCGATCGCGGCGAAGTCCGGGTTGTGGTTGGTGGTGCCGTACGACGGCAGGCCCGCGACCAGCATCTCCAGCTCGACCATGCCCAGCGACGAGTTGTTGAAGAGCACGATCTTCACGGGCAGGTCGTACTGGACGAGGGTGAGGAAGTCCCCCATCAGCATGGTGAATCCGCCGTCGCCGCAGAGCGCGACGACCTGGCGGTTCCGGTCGGTGAACTGCGCGCCGATCGCCATCGGCATGGCGTTGGCCATCGAGCCGTGCGTGAACGAGCCGATGACGCGCCGCCTGCCGTTGGGCGTGAGGTAGCGGGCCGCCCAGACGTTGCACATGCCCGTGTCGACCGTGAAGACCGTGTCCGCGTCGGCGAGTTCGTCGACCACCGACGCGACGTACTCCGGGTGGATCGGGACGTGCTTCTCCACCTTCCTGGTGTACGCCTTGACGACGCCCTCCAGCGCGTCGGCGTGCTTCTTCAGCATCTTGTCGAGGAAGCGGCGGTCGGACTTGGCCGCGACCCGGGGCGTGAGGCAGCGCAGCGTCTCGCGCACGTCGCCCCACACGGCGAGCTCCAACGCGGCGCGCCTGCCCAGGCGTTCGGGCCTGATGTCCACCTGGACGGTCTTCACGTCGTCGGGCAGGAAGGCGTTGTACGGGAAGTCGGTGCCCAGCAGGATCAGCAGGTCGCACTCGTGGGTGGCCTCGTACGCCGCGCCGTAGCCGAGCAGCCCGCTCATCCCGACGTCGTAGGGATTGTCGTACTGGATCCACTCCTTGCCGCGCAGTGCGTGGCCGACGGGTGCCTTGACGCGTTCGGCGAACTCCATCACCTCGGCGTGCGCGCCCGCCGTGCCGCTGCCGCAGAACAGCGTGACGCGCTTCGCCCCGTCGACCAGCCGGACCAGCTTCTCGATCTCGGCGTCGCCCGGCCGCACCGAGGGCAGCGTCGTCACCAGGTCGTGCTCCGCCGCGTCCGCCGCCTTCTGCGGCGCCTCCTCGGCCGCCACGTCGCCGGGGAGCGAGACGACGCTCACCCCGCCCCGGCCGACGGCGTGCTGGATCGCCGTCCGCAGGACGCGGGGCATCTGCTTCGGGCTGGAGATCAGTTCGCTGTAGTGACTGCACTCGCGGAACAGCTGGTCGGGGTGGGTCTCCTGGAAGTAGCCCGTGCCGATCTCGGACGACGGGATGTGCGAGGCCAGGGCGAGGACCGGGGCCATGGAGCGGTGCGCGTCGTACAGGCCGTTGATGAGGTGCAGGTTCCCCGGGCCGCAGGAGCCCGCGCACGCCGCGAGCTTCCCCGTGACCTGCGCCTCGGCGCCCGCCGCGAACGCGGCGACCTCCTCGTGGCGCACCTGGATCCACTCGATGGCGGAGTTGCGGCGGATGGCGTCGACGACGGGGTTGAGGCTGTCGCCGACGACTCCGTACAGCCGCTCCACTCCCGCGCGGGTCAGGATGTCGACGAACTGCTCCGCTACGTTCTGCTTGGCCATGGGTCCATCAACCCACAGCCCGTACGGTTACGCCTCCCAGACCGCGGCCCCCGTACGGTCGTCGGCGTACCCCTTCACCCGCAGCGTCACGTCCGCGAGGAACCCCGCGAGCCCCGGCGGCTCCCCCGGGCTCCAGCGGTCCACCAGCTCCTTGGCGAGCGCGGACTCGCCGCGCAGCGGCTCGGCCAGGCCCGAGCTGCACAGCAGCAGCGTGTCGCCCGGCCGGGCGACGGACGCCCGGAAGCGGAACGGCTCGGCGGGCGGCGGCAGCGGGCCCTCGATGTACGGCGCGCCGGGCGAGGTGATGCCCAGGTCCATCGTCAGCCGGTCGCCGGCGGCGGTCTCGCTGGGCGCGCCGCCGAAGCCCACGACCGGCTCGCCGCTGAGCGCGGCGGGCTCCGGGACCAGCGGTTCCAGGTCCTGGAAGGTGCCGTCGCGCAGCCGGAACAGCCCCCCGCCGCCGACGCCGAAGAACACCCGGGTGCGGCACGCGGGGTCGGCGGAGAGCAGCAGGCAGCGCAGGCTCGCGGTGTACTCGCCCGGCTCGGCGCCCAGCTCCGCGGCGCGCGCCCTGAGCTTGCCGTAGCTGCGGTCGGTGAGGCGGTGCAGCCCCGACTTGAGGTCGCCCCTGCGGCCCGCCCTTATGTCGTCGGCCAGCCGGACGTGGCTGCGGCCCACGGCGCCGCCGAGGTGGCGGCAGATGTCGGCGGCGGCGAGGTGCGCGGTGTCGGCGGCGCGGGCGCCGCTGGCCACGGCGACCAGCACGAGCGCGGCGTCGCCCGTGCCGAAGCGGGCGGTGAGCAGGGCGTCGCGGCGGGGTTCGCCCCGGTAGCGCGCAGAGTCGCCGCGCACGGACGCGGCGCGCAGGGTGTACGTGCCGTACTTGGCGCCGTCGAGGACGGTGTCGGCGACGAGCGAGCCCAGTTGGTCGGGCCCGACGGAGGGCAGCGCGGTCGGCTCGGCGTCGTAGGTGGGCGGCCCGTCGCCCACGTAGTCGACAAGGGTGGGCGCCGGAGCGGGGGCGGGGGCGGGCGGGGGCGCAGGGGCCGGGGCGCTCGGGGCCGGGGCGGTCGGAGCGGTCGGGGCCGGGGCTGAGGCTTCCTGGCTCGGGGGCGGGGGCGCGGGGGGCGGTGCGGTCACGGGCGCGTGCGCCGCCGTGGGGGGCGCTGGTGGTCCTGAGGGCGCGGACGGTCCGGGGCGCGCGGACGGCCCGGGGGGCGCGGAGGGTCCGGGGGGTGCGGAGGGTCCGGGGGGCGTGCGGGGCGCGGGAGGCGCCTGGGCACCGGGCGGGATCGGAGCGGCGGGCGGGGCCGAGGCGCTGGACGGGATCGGGGCGGCGGGGGCGGTGGGTGGCGCGGTGGGGGCCGTCGGCGGGACCTGGACCGTCGGGGGCGCCTGGGCGGCCCGGGGCGCCGGGGCCGTGGAGGGCGCCGGGGCCTTCGGGGGCGGGGCGGGGGCCGTGGACGGGGCCGGGGGCGCCTCGCGCCGGGGTTCCGCCGCGCGGGGCGGCGCCACGGGCGGGGCGGGCGCCTCCCGGCGCGAAGGCGCGTCCGGGGCTTCCCGGTGCGGGGCCGCGCCCGGGGCTTCCCGGCGCTGAGGCGATTCCGGCGCCTCCCCGCGCGGGGGCTTGTCCCCGGACGTTCCGGGGCCCGGCGGGCGGGGCGACTCGGCCTGCGGGCGCGGTGGCGCGGAGCGCCGGGGCGCTTCGGGCGGCTGCGGCCCGGTCGGGAACGTGCGGGGCCGCACCTCCGTCGTGGGCGGCTCCCACGGCGCTCTGTCCACCAGTCGGGCCTCGCGCTCGAATGCCGGGCGCTGCCCGGGGACGGTGGGCGGCGCCTCGGGGGGCGCCGCGTCCTGTGGCTCCGGCTCCGCCGGACTCAGCGCCTGCGTCGCCGAGTCGAAGCGGTCGTCGATGGTGTCGCCGTACTCGGGGGCGGAGTCGTCCTCGTACAGCCGACTCCACCAGTCGTCCTCGTTGGCGGTGCGCCTCTCCCCCTGCTGACTCATGCCCTTATTGTCCACCGCACGGGCCGTACGAAAACGGGGCAAGCCGAAAAAGAGGTCCGCCGGGCGACCCCACCCCCCACGGGAAGGACGCCCGGCGGACCGGTCGGGTGCGCTCAGCGCACGGCGTATGCGCTGGTCACGGTCTGGATCACGGAGTTGCCGCGGGAATCGGTCAACTCGGTGCGCAGCGTGACCTGTCTGCCGTCCGCGCCCGCGTGGTTCACGGTCGCCGTCCAGACTCCGGACAGCCGGGCGGTCTTCGCCCCGGTCCAGGTCTCGCCGCCGTCGTAGGAGTACGAGAGCTTCGCCGCGGTCAGGGTGCCGGGCTGGTAGCCCGCGTGCCCCGTGGCGGTCAGCCGGATGTGCTGGCCGTCCGCGGCCGGGAGGGTCTTGAGACCGTCCTCGTCGAAAGAGTAGCCCGGGAACAGCAGCGGGAGACCCTGCGATGCGGTGTTTTCATCGAGCGCGGAGCGGAACCGCCAGCTCGTCCCGGTCTGTGTGGAGCGCTTCCAGACCCGGCTGGGGATGCCGAACTTCATCGTGTTCAGGGTCAGTTCGTACGCCCCGTCCTCGGCCGGGACCTCGAACACGCCGTACGGGTAGGAGCTCCGGCCGATCTCCTCGCCGTTCCGCTTGAGGACCGTGCTGCCGATGTCGCCGAACGAGCCCGCGTCGCCCGCGCGTTCGGAGTCCGACCAGAAGGCCGGGGCGAAGCCCAGCACGTTCCCCTGCCGCTCGCCCGCGAGACCGGCCTTGCCTTCGGCGTCGCGCGGGGCGCCCGGGGCGACCACCCCGCCGTACCAGGTCTCGTTCCGCTTCTGGCCCGCGCGGTAGACGCGGCGCTGGTCGGTCAGCAGTTCGCCGTAGGGGAAGCTGGAGGAGACCAGGTGGTCCCAGCCCGCGCCACCGGGCGTGTAGAACTCCGTGCGGCTGGAGGGGGCCTTGACCACGTCGAGTCCGGATGCTGAGACGGTGGAGCCGCCGGGGCCCGGGGTGAGCAGCAGGTCGACGTAGTCGGTGGCGACGCCCATCGCGCGGTACGTCGAGGCGTTGCGTGCCAGGCGCGCGTCGCGGACGCGGTAGGTGCGCGCGGAGGTGACGGGGCCGCCCTCGGGGAACGCGAGGTTGTAGACGTACGGGCTGCTGGCCGTGGCCTTCCAGCGCAGCGTCACCTCCCCCGTGGCGAGCGCGTCGGCGAGCCGCTTCGCCTCGGCGGCCTCCAGGGTGAGGATCGGCAGCGGTCCGCCGGTGAAGCCCGCGGTGGCCAGCCAGCGGCCGGGGGCGGCGCGGTGCAGGAGCAGCGCGGTGGCGCCCGCCGCCTTCGCGGCCTCGGCCTGCGCGGTGATGCCGCCCTCTGCGGGGGCGCGGACCAGGGCGATGCGGCCCTTGGCCCCGGCCGCGGCCAGTTCCTCGGGGGTTCCGTCGCCCGCGTCGACGAGGCGGGCCGCGCCGGTGCCGTCGAGGTTCTCCGAGCCGCCGCTCACGACGACGGGGTGCAGTTCGGGGCCGCCCGCGACGCGCAGGCTCTCGATCTGCGGCGCGTAGGCGCGCCAGTAGCTGGCGAACTCGAACGAGCCGTCCTTCGCGCGCCCTTGGACGTCGGCGTAGTACGTGGCGAGGCGGTTGCCCGAGATGGATCCGGCGTGCAGCCAGGTGTCGTCCCAGGTGCGGCCGAAGGCGAGGGTGGCGGTGCGGGTCTCGGTGGGCCGGTCGTCGGTGCGGACGGCCAGCCGGTGCGCCTTGCGGGCGTCCAGGACGAGGGTGGTGTCCTTCGTGAGGTCGAACTGGGGCCTGGCGAGGTAGCCGAGCGTCAGGTCGGGCGACTCGACGAAGCTGGAGACGAAGTACGCGCCGGGGCGCAGCCGGTAGACCTGGTCGGTGGCGCCCTCGTTGAAGCGGCGCTCGCCGCTCGCGGTGTCGGTGCCGATGACGTCGAGCGAGGAGGGGCCGTCGGCGGGCCTGCCCGTGCGGTCGATCAGCTTCACGCGGAGCGTGACGGTCCTGGGCTCGACATAGAGCGAGAAGGGCGTGGTGACGCGGACGCCGCGCGCGGTGGCGACGACGCGTCCCGTCACGTCGCCGTACTGGGCGGACGTGAGGCGGGCGGCCGGGTCCAGGGCGAGCGGGACCTCGACGGTGGCGCCCGCGGGGACGGTGACGGTGCGCTCGGCGAGGCGGGCGACGGTGGAGCGGACGCGGCTGCCGTCGTTGCCTGTGACGTCCTCGACGGCGAGGCCCAGCGTGACGGGCCTGGCGCCCGAGTTGGTGTACGGGACGCGGACCGTGGTGCGGTCGCTGGTGTCCTGCGGCCAGTTGAAGGTGCCGCCCTGGAGTGCGGGGGCGCCGGTGACGGTCGTGTCGATCGCGGCCTTCACGTCGAGGCGGCCCGCGCCCGTCCGGCGGACGTCGCCCGGGGTGCGGGCGGCGGACGAGACCAGGGCCGCCTTCAACTGCTGTGCGGTCCAGTCGGGGTGACGCTGCTTCAGGATCGCGGCGGCGCCCGCGACGTGCGGGGTGGCCATCGACGTACCGGACATGGACTGGTAGGCGTCCTTGCCCCGGCCGCCCGCTGCCGCCGCCGAGATGGCGACGCCGGGCGCGGCGATCTCGGGCTTCAGCGTGCGGCCCGCGTCGATGGCGGGGCCCGCGCTGGAGAACGGCGCGGTGGTGTCGTCGCGGTCGACGGCGCCTACGGTCAGCACGCTCGGCGCGCAGCCCGGCGAGGAGACGGTGTTGAGGGAGGGGCCCGCGTTCCCCGCGGCGACGACGAACAACGTGCCCTTGGACCGGGCGAGTTCCTCGGCGGCGACGCTCATCGGGTCGGTGCAGTCGGTGGGTTCGGGCGAGCCGAGGCTCATCGAGACCACGTCGGCGCCGCTGTCGACGGCCCACTGCATGCCGGCGATGATCCAGGAGGTCTCGCCGTATCCGGAGTCGTTGAGGACCTTGCCGTTGAGGAGGTCGGCGCCGGGGGCGACGCCCTTCTTCCTGCCGCCGCTGGCCGCACCCGAGCCGCCCACGGTGGAGATGGTGTGGGTGCCGTGGCCCTGGAGGTCGTCGGTGGAGTCGGAGTCGGTGAAGTTCTTCTGGGCGGTGACGCGGCCCTTGAGGTCGGGGTGTTCGGCGTCGGCCCCGGTGTCGAGGACGGCGACCTTGGTGCCCTTGCCGTCGTATCCGGCGGCCCAGGCGGCCGGCGCGCCGACCTGCTTCGTCGACTGGTCGAGGGTGGCCTTGACCTTGCGGTCGAGCCAGAGCTTGACGGGCCGCGGAGCGGCGCTCGCGCGGGCGGCCCCGGCGCCCGTGACGTCGGCCCAGAAGTCGGCGGCCTTCTTCTTGTCGGCCTTGAGGGCGACGCCGCCGACGGCGGGCAGGGCGAGGCCCCGGGTGGCGCCGCGCGGGGCGGCCGGGGCGAGGCGGGCGGCGGGCGCGCCGTAGACGGCGATCAGCGGGAGGGTCTTGGTGTGCGCGTCGTCGTAGCCCTGCCGGATCAGGCCGGTGACGTTGAAGAGTTCGTGGTCGACCCGCCCGGCCGCGAGGGCGGAGACCGCGCCTTCGGGGTAGACGTACAGGTTCCGTCCGTTCTGCCGGGTCTGTACGCGGGGCAGGGTGCCGTCCTCGCGGGGCAGCGGGGTCGCGGTGGCCGCGCCCGTACCGTCCCCGGTGACCAGGACGGTGTCGCCCGTGACGAGGGTGACGGTGACGGGCCGCGGGTCCGCCTTCCGGCTCGCCCCGCTGCCGGCGATCGGTCTCTTGTCCGGCTCCGACGGCTCGCCGGCCGTGGCCGGGGCGACCGCGGTGACGGCCAGGACGGCGGCGGTGGCCACGCCCAGGGCCGTGCGCGATATAGGACGCATCGCTCTCCCCAAAGAAGGCTCAAGATGTGCAGGTTGGTGGTTCTTTCCGCTGGTGGTGCGTGGTGCGGGGTGGTGCTGCGGTGGCGCCACCTTGGCAGAGGTACGGGGGGTGCGGGGATGATGTCGGCGGCGGGTTTGTGCCGTGGCCTGTTTCCGCCACGGCGGACCACGGTGAAAGTGGAGGGTGGGGATCCAGGGGTGCTCGGAGCGATAGGGCTCGACGAACGACAGGAGTCCGCCTACCGCGCGCTCGTCGCGGTGGGGGCTGCCGAGGTGTCCGATCTGGCGCACCGGCTGGAGCTCCCGGAGCGGGACACGGAGCACGCGCTGCGGCGGCTGGAGCGGCGCGGTCTCGCCGCGCAGTCGTCGGCGCGGACCGGCCGGTGGGTGGCGGCGCCGCCCGGGGTGGCGCTGGGCGCGCTGCTGACGCAGCAGCGGCACGAGTTGGAGCAGGCGGAGCTGGCGGCGGCGCTCTTGTCGGAGGAGTACCGGGCGGAGGCGCCGGAGACGGCCGTGCACGACCTGGTCGAGGTCGTCACGGGCGCGAGCGCGGTGGCGCACCGCTTCGTCCAGCTCCAGCTGGGGGCGGTGGAGGAGGTGTGCGCGCTGGTCACGGGCCGGCCGCAGGTGGTCTCGGGTACGGAGAACGACACCGAGGCGCTGGTGACGGCGCGCGGGGTGGAGTACCGGGTGGTGATCGAGCGCGAGGTGCTCGAACTCCCGTCGGGGATCGTGGAGGTGACGGCCGCGCTGGGGCGCGACGAGCGGGTGCGGGTGGTGGACCGGGTGCCGACGAAGCTGGTCGTCGCGGACCGCTCGCTCGCGATGGTGCCGCTCAAGGGGCGGGGCGCGGAGCACGTGGCGCTCGTGGTGCACGCGAGCGGGCTGCTGGAGTCGCTGACCGGCCTGTTCGAGGCGGTGTGGCGGGAGGCCGTGCCGGTGCGGCTGGGCGGCGGGGGGCTGCCGTGCCCGGCGGAGGACGGGACGGGGCCCGACGCGACGGATCTGGAGATCCTGTCGCTGCTGCTGGCGGGGATGACGGACACGAGCGTCGCGAAGCAGTTGGACCTGGGGTTGCGGACGGTGCAGCGGCGGGTGAAGGGGTTGATGGAGCGGGCGGGGGTGGCGACGCGGCTTCAGCTGGGGTGGCACGCGTACGAGCGCGGGTGGGTCACGCGGTAGGGCTCCGCCCGGGGTACGGGGGGCGGGCCCCGTACCCCGGGGGCCGTGCGGGGGCGGTGGGTACGTGCGGCGTGTGCCCCGCTCCCGCTCACCCCCACCTCACCGCCCCCGCCCACGCGCCCACCACCAGCAGGCATGCCATCAGTTCCACCAGGACCGACCTGCCGCCGGTCCGCAGCCAGCTCCTCGTGGACGCCCAGCCCGCGCCGTGCCCGCCCAGGCGGACGCGTTCCGCCGCGTACGTGCCGCCCACGTACCCCAGCACCCCGCCCACCACGGGCAGCACGAAGAACCCCGCGATCCCGGCGACCCCGCCGATCAGCGCCGAGCGCCGCGGCGCCCCCGCCTCCCTGGGTCTGCCGCGCGGCAGCAGCCGCTGCACCGCCAGGTTCAGCAGCAGCGTCCCCGTCGCGCCGATCAGGATCCACCAGGAGAGGGACGACGCGTCCGACCGCGACTCCAGCGCCCACCACAGCACCGCCGCCCAGACGATGGCCTGCCCCGGCACCCCGGGGACCAGGACGCCGAGCAGCCCGAGGAGCATCACGACTCCGACCAGGGCGAGCTGCCAGTCACTCATCTGACAAGGGTGCGGGACGGGGACCGGTCCCGCCTGTCAGAGCGCCCCGCGCCCCGCGACGAGCGCCAGGTGTCCGGCGGCGTACGAGCGCCACGGACGCCACCCCTCGGGCCCCGGCCCCACGTCCGGGTCCCCCAGCGCCCGCATCCTGATCAGCGCCGCCGTCCCCGGTGCCACGCCCGCCGCGATCAGTTCGCGCTCCGCCGCCTCGCGGTCCGCGCCCGGGTCCAGGCGCACTGCGGTCAGGGGGGCGAGGGCGGGCACCTCTGCCAGGGCGTCCGGCGCGGGGAAGAGGTGGGTGAGGGTGCCGCAGGGCGTGTCCAGGGGCTTGCCGTACGCCGCCACGAGCCGCGCCGACTCGCCCGCGCCCGCCACCGCCCGTACCGCGAACTCCTGGGGGTCGGCCGCTCCGGGCGAGCGCAGCCCCGGCCTGGCGGCGACCAGCGGTGCCAGCTCGGGGTCGGCGCCCAGGCGCTCCGCGACCGCGTACGGGTCGGCGTCCAGGTCGAAGAGGCGCCGCAGCCGCCGGACGGCCGTGGTGAGGTCGCGCAGGTCGGTGAGGTGGACGCGGGCGTCCAGCCACGACCCGCCGGTCGCCCGCTCGTCGACGGCCGCGAGCCCCGACCCGTACGGGAGGCGCAGCGTGCGGCGGTAGGTGCGCGCGCCCGGCCCGCCGGCGACCTCCTCGATCCCCGGCAGGGCCTCGGCCGCGAGCAGGTCGAAGACCTCCCGGGCGGCGTACGGGCCCCGGTAGGCGAGCCGCAGCGGGACGCCCGAGGCCGCGCCCCCGGTGCCCGCCGCGGCGCCCGTGCCGGTCCCGGCCTCCGTGCGCAGTTCGCTGGGGGTGCGGGCGTAGATCTGGCGCACGGTGTCGTTGAACTGGCGCACGCTCGCGAAGCCCGCGGCGAACGCGATCTCGGTGACGGGCAGTGCCGTCGTCTGGAGCAGGACGCGCGCGGTGTGCGCCCGCTGGGCCCTGGCGAGCGCGATGGGCCCGGCGCCGACCTCGGCGTTGAGCTGGCGCTGGACCTGGCGGGGCGAGTAGCCGAGGCGCTGGGCGAGGCCGGGGACGCCCTCCCGGTCCACCACGCCGTCGTCGATCATGCGCATGGCACGGCCGACGACGTCCGCGCGGACGTTCCAGGCGGCGGAGCCCGGCACGGCGTCGGGGCGGCAGCGCCGGCACGCCCGGAAGCCGTTGCCCTGCGCGGCGGCCGCCGTCGGGAAGAAGCGGACGTTCTTCCGCTTCGGGGTGACGGCGGGGCAGCTCGGCCGGCAGTAGATGCCGGTGGTCGCGACGGCGAAGAAGAACTCTCCGTCGAAGCGCGCGTCGCGGCTGCTCACCGCCTCGTACCTGGTCTCTTCGTCCATCACACGGTCCAGTGTGCGCCTGGTGGCGCACACCGGCTCGCGGGATTCGGACGTCGCGCTCGCGGGCGGCTACCGCTGCCGTCCGCGCTTCAGCTCCATGGCCGCCCTGCCCTCGGCGCCCATCCGCTTCCAGTCCTTGAGCATCTCCTTGCGGATGCGGGCGTCGGTCTTGGCGACGATGCGCCGGTTCTCGCGCAGGAGCTTGCGGTAGCTCTCCAGCCGGCGCTCGGGCAGCGAGCCGTCCTCGATGGCGGCGAGGACGGCGCAGCCGGGCTCCGACTCGTGGGCGCAGTCGTGGAAGCGGCAGTCGGCGGCCAGTTCCTCGATCTCCGAGAAGACCTGGCCGACCCCGGCCTCGGCGTCGTACATGCCGACGCCGCGCAGCCCCGGGGTGTCGATCAGCACTCCCCCGCCCGGCATGACGAGGAGGTTGCGGGTGGTGGTGGTGTGGCGGCCCTTGCCGTCCACGTCACGGGTGGCTCGGACCTCCATGACGTCCTCGCCGAGCAGGGCGTTGGCGAGGGTGGACTTGCCCGCGCCCGAGGTGCCCAGGAGCACGCTCGTACCGCCGGAGACGACGGCGGAGAGGACGTCCATGCCGTCGCCGGTGTGCGAGGAGACGGGCAGCACCTGGACGCCGGGCGCGGTGGTCTCGACGTCCTCGACGAGGTACGAGAGGCCGGTGGCGTCGGGCACGAGGTCGCTCTTGGTGAGCACGACGAGCGGCTGCGCGCCGGACTCCCAGGCCAGGGCGAGGAACCGCTCGATGCGTCCGAGGTCCAGCTCGACGGCGAGCGAGACCGCGACGATCGCGTGGTCCACGTTGGCCGCGAGGATCTGCCCCTCGGAACGGGTGGAGGAGGTGGAGCGCACCATGGCCGTGCGGCGCGGGAGGTACGCCCGTACGTAGCGGGGGTCGCTGCCGACGGGGTCGACGGCGGCCCAGTCGCCGGTGCAGATCACCGCGAGCGGGTCGTGCGGGGTGACGAACGCGGTGTCGGCGCGGACGGGGCCCTCGGGGGTGACGAGGTCGCACTGTCCGCGGTCGACGCGCACGACGCGCCCGGGGAGCAGGCCCTGGGCGGCGTACGGAGCGAACTCGGCCTCCCAGTGCGCGTCCCAGCCGTGGGCGGCGAGGGCGGAGTCACCGGAGGTGGTGGAAGAAGAAGAACCGGTGTTGAGCGTGGTGTGGAACAAGGGGGACCCTTCGAAGGGTGGCCCCGGAACGAACGTGTCAGCCGGAGACCACAGGGGTGGGAACGTCGATGAACTCCTGAGTGCGGGCAGCGCCCGTCGCCGTGACAGTCATCAATGTCCTCACCTCCTGCTTCCGCTCTACGTGCTGTGGTTCGTGCGGCCCGGTGTGCCGGGTCGGCGGAGCGACCATACATCCGGTGCCGGGAGGCGCGCCAGGAGTTTTCCGCGGGGCCCGGCCCGCCGCCGGACCGTCACCGCTCGACCGGCAGGCCCGTGCCCTCCTTCACGCGCTTCATCACGATCTGCGAGTTCACCCCCGTCACCCCGTCCAGTGCCGTCAGCCGCTCGATCCACAGGCGTTCGTACGCGGCGAGGTCGGCGACCGCGATGCGCAGCAGGCAGCCGGGGCTGCCGAACAGCCGGTACGCCTCGATGACGTCCGGGATGTCGCGCAGCGCCTCCTCGAACGCCTCGACCGTCGCCCGGTCGCGCCTGACCTCGACGGAGACCAGCACCTCGAAGCCGCGGCCGACGGCCTCCGGGTCGATGACCGCGCGGTAGCCCTTGATGACGCCGTCCTGTTCGAGCTGGCGGACGCGGCGCAGGCAGGGGGACGGGCTGAGGCCCACGCGCTGGGCGAGTTCCTGGTTGCTGAGGCGGCCGTCCAGCTGGAGCTCGCGCAAGATGTGGCGGTCAATTCGGTCCATGACGCAATTTTGCACCACAGTGCCAGCCGTACCGGGGCTCGATTCGCAATCGGATTGCGCGCCTTCCCGCCTATCGTTGCGCCGGTGGAGAGACATATCACCCTCATCAGTACGGGCGGCACCATAGCCAGCCGCTGGCAGGGCACCGGCTACGCGGCCGACGCCTCCGGCGGCGACGTGCTGGCGGGCGCCGCGGTCCCGGACGGCGTCGTGGTCGACGTCGTGGACCTGTTCAACGTGAACAGCTCGCGGCTGACGTCCGCGCAGCAGCTCGAACTGCTGCGCGCGGTCGGCGCCGCGCTCGCCGACCCCCGGGTCGACGGCGTCGTGGTGACGCACGGGACCGACACCCTGGAGGAGTCGGCGTTCCTCCTCGACCTGCACCACGACGACCCGCGCCCCGTGGTGTTCACCGGCGCGCAGCGGCCGCTCGGCGCCGTCGACGGGGACGGTCCCGGCAACGTGTACGACGCGCTCCAGGTCGCCGCGACCGTGCGGGACCTCGGGGTGCTCGTGGTCTTCGACGGGCTCGTGCACGCGGCGCGCGGCACCGTGAAGACGCAGACCGTCGCGTCGCACCCGTTCACCGACCCGTCGGGCGACGGGGCGTTGGGGCGCCTCGGTTTCGGGCGGGTCGACCTGCGGGCGCGCCCCGAGCGGTCGGCGCCGCTGCCGCTGCCCGCCGTGCGGGGGCCGCTGCCCCGGGTGGACGTCGTGATGCACCACTGCGACGCGGACCCGCTGTTCGTGGAGACGGCCGTGGCGGCGGGCGCCCGGGGGCTCGTGCTGGTCGCGACCGGGGCGGGCAACGCCACGCCCCTGATGGTGGACGCGATCGCGGCGGCGGTGCGCGCGGGCGTGCTGGTCGCGGTGACCACGCGGGTGCCCGCGGGGCCCGTCTCGCCGATCTACACGGGCGGCGGGGCGGTGGACCTGGTGGCGGCGGGCGCCGTGCTCACGGGCACGCTGCGCGCGGGCCAGGCGCGGATCGCCGTGCTGGCGGCGCTGCTGGCCGACGTACCGCACGAGGAGCGGGCGGAGCTGCTGCGGCGGCTCGTCCTGGGAACCGCCTCCGGCGCGGCGGCCCCCGCGCGCGTGGGGGTCCCCGCGTGAGCGCCGGACACCCCGCCGGGCCGCCTGTCTGACGCTCGCGGAGCGCTGCGTCACGGGCATCACCGCCAACACCGAGCGGCTGCGCGCGACGGTGGAGAACTCCATCGGACTGGTGACGGCGCTCAATCCGCACATCGGGTGCGCGGCGGCCACCGAGATCGCCCAGGAGGCCCTGCGCACGGGGCGCGGGGTGGCCGAACTCGCGCTGGAGCGCGGCCTGTTGCCCGAGGACCTGCCGGCGGAGCTGCTCGCGGGCTGACGCCACGCATGAGGGAGGGGGGGGGGGGGGGGGCGGGGCCCCCCCCCCCCCGCCCCCGGGGGGGGGGGGGGGCCCCCGCGCGCCCCCCCCCCCCCCCCCCCCCCCCGCGGGGGGCGCGGCCCCCCCCCCCCCCCCCCCCGCGCGG
>NZ_JBITHO010000012.1:252805-334868 GCF_044458065.1 Streptomyces sp. NPDC050504
CGGGGGGGGGGGGGGGGGCCCGCCCGGGCGGGGGGGGGGGGGGGGCCGCCCGCCCCCGGCCCGGGGGCGGGGGGGGGGGGCGCCCCCCCGCCGGGGGGGGGGGGGGGGCGGGCGCCCCGCCCCCCCCCTCCCTCGTACGCGGGTCTTCGTACGGTCCCTCAGGCCGCGACCGCCACCGCCTCCACCGCGGGCGTGCGCAGCGTCCGCCGCGCCGTGCCGAGCGTCGTGAGCAGCACCGCCGCCGCTGCCACCGCCGCGGTCCCGAGCCAGATGCCGGGGCCCTGTCCGGGCATGACGTGGTCGGTGCGGACCACGGTGAAGGGGATCGCCCCGGCGAGTCCGGCGACCGTGCCCAGCGCGACGCCGGTCACGATCACGAGCAGGGACTCGCAGCCGACGGTCCGCAGGACCTGGCCGGGGGTGGCCCCGGCGAGGCGCTGCTGGCCGAACTCGCGGCCCCGGTAGGAGGTCGCCGCGTACAGGCTGTTGACGAGCATGATGCAGCAGAACGCGGCGACGATGCCGACGACCACGAGGTTGAGCGTTTCGAGGTTCTTGGCGTCGATCGACTTGGCGAGGCCGGACGCCTTGACCGCGTCGGACTCCACGGCCTGCATGGAGAGGGTCGCGGTGGCGACGCCGGTGAAGATGATCAGCGGCATGAGGACGGCGGCCAGTTCGGCGGTGCGCCGCCGGACGTTGCGCACGGTCAGGTAGACGCTCGCCCCGGTCAGGGCGGTGAGCGGCCCCTGGAGGCGGGCCAGCGCGCCGCCCAGCGCGCTCGGCGCGAGGACCGCGAAGCCCACGGAGAGCAGGATCGAGCCGTACGCGGGGTAGGCCATCAGCATCTCCTGGGAGGGGTCGACGGCGAACGTGGTGAGGATGCTGCCCGCGCCCGCGACGAGCGCCGCGCACCCGGCGTACGTGCGGCCCTTGCCGCGCGGCTTCCCGGCCCCCTGTCCCGCGGCGGCCCTGGTGGCGCGGCGGACCGCGAGGAAGGCGGCGCCGACCGAGGCGAGGAGCGTGACGCCGACGCCGCTGAACAGGGCGACGGGCCCGAAGGCGTGGTCGACGTTCCCCGCGACCTGGCCGCTGTCCTGGAACAGGTCGAGGAGCACGGCGCCGCCCAGCATCGCGGGTCCGGCCGCCAGCAGCGCGCCGAGCAGGCCGATGACGGCGGCCTCGCCGACGACCATCCGCTTGACCTGTGCGGGCGTCGCCCCGCTGCACCGCAGCAGGTCGATCTCCGCCGCGCGCTGGCGGACGTTGACGGTGAGGGTGGAGGCGACGGCGAAGAAGACCAGCAGGGTGCCGTAGCCGCCGACCACGGACGCGGTGGTCGTCAGGGTCTCGGCGCTGGTGTCGTCCACGCCTGGGGCGCCGGCCGTGTCGAACAGCGAGTTGAACGTCATGATGATCGCGGCGCCCAGGGAGGCGGAGAGCAGCGTGGCGAGCGCGCGTCCCGGGCGCTTGGCGAGGGAGCGCAGGGCGAGGGTGAACACCGCTCACACCCCCAGCAGCGCGTCGTCGCGGGTGGCGGCCGTGTCGCCGAGGTGCGTCATGCGCTCGGCGACGGCCTCGGCGCTGGGGGCGAGGAGCTGTCCGGCGAGGCGGCCGTCGGCGAGGAAGAGCACGGCGTCGGCGTAGGAGGCGGCGACGGGGTCGTGGGTGACCATGACGACGGTCGTGCCGTGGACCCGTACCGAGTCCTGGAGCAGGCGCAGCACGTCGCGGGCGCTGCGGGTGTCGAGCGCGCCGGTCGGCTCGTCGGCGAAGACCACGCCGGGCTCGGTGACCAGGGCGCGGGCGATGGCGACGCGCTGGCGCTGGCCGCCGGAGAGCTGGTCGGGCCGGTGGCCGAGGCGGTCGCCGAGGCCGACCTCGGCGAGGATGCGCTCGGTGCGGGCGCGGTCGACGCGGCGGCCGGCGAGGCGCAGCGGGAGGGTGGTGTTCTGCGCGACGGTGAGGGTGGGCAGGAGGTTGTACTGCTGGAAGACGAAGCCGATGCGTTCCCTGCGGAACTTGGTGAGCGCGGCCTCGCTGCCGCCGGTCATCTCCTCGCCGTCGACCAGGACCTGGCCCCGGTCGGGGCGGTCGAGGCCCGCCGCGCACTGGAGGAGGGTCGACTTGCCGGAGCCCGAGGGGCCCATGACGGCGGTGAAGCTCCCCGAGGGGAGGCTGAGGGTGACGTCGTCCAGCGCGGTGACGGCGCTCTCCCCCTCGCCGTGGACCTTGCTGACCGACACGAGCCGCAGGGCCTCGCCGGCGCTGCGGCCGCGCGGGTGCTTCCTGCTGCGCCTGTTGCTGTCGCGACCGAACATCCTGATCCACTCCCGGGCCGGTGTGCACGTGGTGTGCCGTGTCCTGCTGACGGGAACGACGCTACGGATCGTCGGCGGCCGTGCCGATGGCCGTAAGCACCCGACCGGGGGGTGTACTTGAGTGCACCCCCCGGTCGGGTTTACCTGCCGGTCCTGCGGTGGGTTCCGGTCAGCCGACCGGTCGGAACACCGCCGTGAGGGTGTGGCTGCCGTCCTCGAAGGAGACGGCCGTCTCGCCCTTGGCGCGCTCTTCGTCGCCGCCGTAGGGCTTGCCGTCCAGCAGCCAGTCGGCGAAGGCGTAGCCGGGCTTGGGCGTGGCGGTGACCTCGACGACGTCGCCCTGCGAGTACGGTCCGGGCTCCGAGGTCTTGATGGTGCCCTGGCCGCCCTCGGCGCACAGTTCCAGCGTGAACCTGCGCTTCTCGAACTCCGCGGTCAGGACCATGTCGTTGGTGCCGACGTCGAGCGCGACCGTGTCGTCGTCGCCCGCGTAGCTGCCGTCCAGGCGCCAGCCGGAGAAGTCCCAGCCGGGCGCGGGGACGGCCTCGTAGAGCAGGTCGGCGCCTTCGAGTTCGGTGCCGCGCGTGGCCGGGGCCTTCTTGACGGTGCCGCTGCCGGTCTTGTTCGTGGTCACCGTCGAGGTGGGCGTGGTGCCCTTGCGGAAGACCGCGATCAGGGTGTGGTCGCTGCCCGCGGGCGGCGTGATGCCGGACGCGGTGCCCTTGGCGCGCTTGCCGTTCAGGAGCCAGTGGTCGAAGACGTAGCCCTTGACGGCCTCGGCGGTGAAGACGGACGTGGCGTCGGCCGGGTAGGGGCCGGGCTGTCCCGGCTTGACGGTGCCGGAGCCCTTGGGCTTGGCGCCGTAGGAGACCGAGCAGAGCGCGTCGCTGATCTTCGAGGGGCGGTAGGCGGCGATGGCCTTGGCGGTGCCGCTCAGGACGTCGGAGGTGTCGGACTCGTTGGAGCTGCCGAGCGGGACGCCGAGGGGTTCGCCGCGGTACTTCATGTGGGCGTTGGAGAAGTAGTTGATGCGGTTGCAGCGGCCGTTGGTGGACTTGCGGCAGCCGGACTCGTACGCCATGAGGGACGACCAGTCGCCGGACTTGGGGAAGTAGCCGTTGGCGCCGTAGGGCGGCGGCTGGTCGGGCTGGGTGGTGCGGTCGTGCGAGGCGCCGAGGTTGTGGCCGAGCTCGTGGCCGAAGGAGAAGCGGTCGATCGCGCTCTGGCCGGTGACCGAGAAGCCGTAGTTGGCGGTGGAGGGGCCCGGTGACCTGGGGGCGTAGCCGAGGCCGCCCGCGGCGCGGCCGGCGGCGATCACCGAGACGAGGTCGGCGCCGGTGGAGTCGCGCAGGGTGTGCAGCTCGTCCATGGCCCCGTCGCGCGGGTCGGCGATGGACTTGAGCAGGGTGTTGGTGACGGCGTCCTGCGCGGCGGCGACCTTGACGGGCACGGTGCGCACGAGGCGGACGCGGGCCTTGGTGCCGCTGTTGGCGAAGGCGTTGTTGGTGAGCGCGACGGCCTGGGCGACGCGGCTGCGGATCTGCTTCTCGCCGCCCGCCTCCTTCAGGGCGCCGGGGGTGTAGCCGACGAGGACGTCGATGAGGGCGGTGTTCTTGCCGTTCTTGCAGGGCGGCTTGGCCCCTGCGGCGGCCTTGGTGCGCGGGGCGCCCGCGGGGGGAGGCACGATTCCCGCGGGCGGCGGGGTGAGGCCGGACTCGTCCTCGTCGGTCAGCGGGGTGAGCTGACTGATCCTCACCCGTCCCGGGCTGATCGGCTCGATGGCGTACGCGTCGCCGCCGAGCAGGAACTGGGCGCTCAGGTACTCGTTGGCGGCCGTGCCGTCGCAGCCGCCCTCCAGGGCGATGAGGACGTCCTGGCCGACGGCTCCAGCGACGGTGCCCTGCCACACGAGGCGCCCGTCGGTGACCGACCGGCCCTCTTCGACGGCCTGGACGACGACGTCGTCGAAGAGCGTGAAGGAGATCTCGCGCCCGGCGTTGGGCTTGCACAGGACGTCGAGCGCGTCGGAGCGGATGCGGGCGGTGTGGGAGCGGACGTACTCCGCGCCGAACTCCTCCGCCGCGTCGCCCGCGTCGCCCGGGGCCGCGCTGCCCGCGTCCTCGGCGTCGGGGGCGAGGAGCTGGACGGTGCGCGAGTCCTGGGCCGGTCTCAGGTGCTGCGGGGCCGATGCGGCTGCTGACGAGATCTGTGGAGCGAAGCCGGCGGCGCCCAGCACCACCGCGCCCAGCGCCACCGCACTCGTACGTCTGTAACGGGTCATGCCGGGAGGGTTCCTCGCCCGGGGCGCGGGATCACCGCTCTTGACCCCCCGTCACGCGGACAGACGATACGAAGATCGGATTCGGGCATGAAAGTACGAAATGAGGGGGGCGACGTTTGCGTGAGGTGAGGCTACCCTAAGCAAGCGGACGATCAACGGGCGGGCGACGCTGGGCGCCCGCTTCGAGTTAGGTTAGGCTCACCTAACGACAGGGGAGGTCGCTCATGCCGGAGCACATACCGGGACAGCCATCGGAACGGACACCGGGACGCCCGTCGGACCGCGCGCCGCGGGACGGCTCCGCCGAGTTCTCCGGCCGTACGGTGCTGGTGACCGGCGCCGGACAGGGCATCGGCGCCTCGGTCGCCACCTCCTTCGCCGCGCTCGGCGCCCGCGTCGCCGCCACCGACCTGCGCACCGACGGCATCGAGGGCCTGGCCGCCGAGCACCCCGGCATCACCGCCTACGCGATGGACGTCACCGACCGGCGGTCCGTCGACGACACCGTCGCCAAGGCAGAGGCCGACCTCGGCCCGATCGACGTCCTGGTGAACGTCGCGGGAGTCCTCCGCCCCGGCCCCACCGTGGAACTCTCCGACGAGGACTGGGCCTTCACCTTCGCCGTGAACAGCACCGGCGTCTTCCACACCTCGCGCGCGGTGGGCGCGGGCATGACCGAGCGGGCGTCCGGCTGCATCGTCACCGTCGGCTCCAACGCGGCGGGCGTCCCGCGCGCCAACATGGCCGCCTACGCCGCGTCCAAGGCCGCCGCCGCCGCGTTCACCAAGTGCCTGGGCCTGGAGCTCGCCCCGTACGGCATCCGCTGCAACGTCGTCGCGCCCGGCTCGACCGACACCGCGATGCAGCGCTCCCTGTGGACCGACGAGCAGGCCCCGCAGCGCGTCATCGACGGCGACCTCGCCACGTACCGCACCGGCATCCCGCTCGGCAGGATCGCCGATCCGCAGGACATCGCCGACTCCGTGGTCTTCCTCGCGTCCGACCGCGCGCGCCACATCACGATGCAGGAGCTGTACGTCGACGGCGGCGCCACGCTCCGCTGACCCGGCGCCCCCGGCCCCGCCCGCACGCCCCACGCCTCCCGGGCCCGTCCCGTCCCGTCCCGAGCACCCGAGCACACCCCGTCCCGAACACCCCTTCACTCACGCACCCATGAGAAACGGAGCCATCGTGACGACGGCATCCCAGGTCGCCACGCACGTCACCGCGGCCGACCCGGCCCACCCGGCGATCGGCGCGGCCACCTCGCTGCTGGACGCCTACACCCCGGGCGCCAGGTTCCTCGCGACCCCGACGCGCACGCTGCTCGCGCACGGCGTCAGGGCCGAGGTCCCGCACGACGAGCGGCCGCTGCACGAGCGCGTCGCGGCGGCCCTCGAAGCGGCCCGCGCCGCGGGGCAGCCCGCACCCGTGGTCGTCGGGGCCGTCCCCTTCGACCACACCGCGCCCGCCGCGCTCGCGATACCCGAGACGGTCCGCACCGCGCCGCCGCTCACCGCCGACCCGCTGGTCGCGCTGCCCGCCGCGGCACCGGACGCCGCGGACCTGACCGTCCGCCAGGTGCCCGAGCCCGCCGGGTACGAGGCCGGGGTGGCCGCCGCGGTCGACCGGATGTGGGCCGGGGAGTTCAGCAAGGTCGTGCTGGCCAGGACCCTGGAGGTCAGCTCGCCCGAGCCGCTGGACGTCCAGGGGATGCTGGAGCGCCTGGCGCGCCGCGACCCCGCGGGCTACACCTTCGCGCTGCCCACCTCCGAGGACCGCACCCTGCTGGGCGCCAGCCCCGAGCTGCTGGTCTCGCGCCGGGGCGGCCGCGTCGTGGCCAACCCGCTGGCCGGCTCCACACCGCGCTCCGCCGACCTCGCCGAGGACGTCCGCCGCGCCGCCGCGCTCCTGGAGTCGGCGAAGGACCTGCACGAGCACGCCGTGGTGGTGGACGCCGTGCACCAGGCGCTCGCCCCGCACTGCTCCGAGCTGACCGTGCCCGCGAAGCCGACCCTGATCCGCACCGCCACCATGTGGCACCTGTCGACCACCGTCACCGGCACCCTCGCCTCCCCCGCGACCTCCGCGCTGGAGCTGGCCTGCGCGCTGCACCCGACGCCCGCCGTCTGCGGCACCCCCACCGACCTGGCGCGCCGCGTCATCGCCGAGACCGAGCCGTTCGACCGGGGCTTCTTCACCGGCATGGTCGGCTGGGGCGACGCCGACGGCGACGGCGAGTGGGTCGTGACGATCCGCTGCGCCGAGGCCGAGGAGCGGTCCCTGCGGCTGTACGCGGGGGCGGGCATCGTCTCGGCCTCGCAGCCCGAGGCCGAGACCGCGGAGACCGCCGCGAAGTTCCGCACCTTCCTGAGCGCCGTGGGAGCCAGCCTGTGAGCACCGAGACCCCCGGCTACCCCGCCGAGTTCGCCGAGCGCTACCGCGCGGCGGGCTGGTGGCGCGGCGAGACCTTCGGCGGGATGCTCCGCGAGCGCGCCGCGGCCCACCCGGACCGCACCGCGGTCGTGGACCCGACGGGCGGCCCCGACGGCGAGTCGCGGCGCTGGACGTACGGCGAACTGGACGCGCGCGCCGACCGGATGGCGGCCGGGTTCGCCGCCCGGGGCATCGGCGCGGGCGACAAGGTCGTCGTACAGCTGCCCAACGTGGCCGAGTTCTTCGAGGTGGTCTTCGCGCTGTTCCGGATCGGCGCGCTGCCGGTCTTCGCGCTGCCCGCGCACCGCGAGACGGAGATCCGCTACTTCTGCGAGTTCACCGGCGCCGCCGCGTACGTGATCGCGGCGCGGCACGGCGGGTTCGACTACCGGGAGCTGGCGTCCCGGGTCAGTGAGCAGGTGCCCTCCCTGCGGCACGTGTTCGTGACCGGCGGCGAGCCCCGCGAGGGCCAGGAGGCGCTGGCCGACGTGCCCGCCGAGCCGGTGGAGCTGACCGGTCCCGCCCCCGGCGACCTGGCGTTCCTCCAGCTGTCCGGCGGCAGCACGGGCGTGCCGAAGCTGATCCCGCGCACCCACGACGACTACATCTACTCGCTGTGGGGCTCCAACGAGATCTGCGGGGTCGACGCGGACAGCGTGTACCTCGTGGCGCTGCCCGCCGCGCACAACTTCCCGCTGTCCTCGCCCGGTTCGCTGGGCACGCTGTACGCGGGCGGACGCGTCGTGCTCGCCCCCGCGCCCAGCCCGGACAGCGCGTTCCCGCTGATCGAGCACGAGGGCGTGACCATCACGGGCCTGGTGCCGCCGCTGGCGCTGGTGTGGACGGAGGCCGCGGCCTCGACCCCGTACGACCTGAGCAGCCTCGACGTGCTGCTGGTCGGCGGCGCGAAGTTCAGCGAGGAGGCGGCGCGCCGGGTGCGGCCCGCGCTCGGCTGCACCCTCCAGCAGGTCTTCGGGATGGCCGAGGGCCTGGTCAACTACACGCGCCTGGACGACCCCGAGGAGACGATCGTCACCACGCAGGGGCGGCCGATCTCCCCGGACGACGAGATCAGGGTCGTCGACGACGAGGACAACGACCTGCCGGCCGGCGCGACGGGCCACCTGCTGACCCGGGGCCCGTACACCATCCGCGGCTACTGGAACGCGCCGGAGCACAACGCGCGTTCGTTCACCGCCGACGGCTTCTACCGGACCGGCGACATCGTGCGGCTCACCGGGAGCGGCCACCTGGTCGTCGAGGGCCGGGCCAAGGACCAGATCAACCGGGGCGGCGAGAAGATCGCGGCCGAGGAGGTCGAGAACCACCTGCTCGCCCACCCCTCGGTGCACGACGCGAACGTGGTCGCCGAGCCGGACGAGTACCTGGGCGAGCGCACCTGCGCCTACGTCATCCTGCGGGAGGGCGCCGAGCCGCTGCGGGCGGTCGACGTGAAGAAGTTCGTGCGCGGCCGGGGCCTCGCCGCCTTCAAGGTGCCCGACCGCGTGGAGTTCGTGACGGCCTTCCCGCAGACCGGCGTCGGCAAGATCTCCAAGAAGGACCTCAGGGCCGCCGCGGCCCGCGGCGACCAGCCCGCCACCACCGAGAACTGAAACGGAGCAGCACTCCACCATGGCCCTGCCCGCCATCGCGCCCTATCCCATGCCGCTCGCCGCGGAGCTTCCGGCGAACCGCGTCGACTGGACCGTCGACCCGTCCCGCGCCGTGCTGCTCGTGCACGACCTCCAGAACTACTTCCTCTCGGCGTTCGACCGCTCGGCGTCCCCGGTCACCGAACTCCTCGCCAACGTCGCCCTGTTGAAGAAGCGGGCCGAGGAGCTGGGCATCCCGGTGGTGTACACCGCGCAGCCCGGCGGCCAGAGCCCCGCGGAGCGCGGCCTCCAGCAGGACTTCTGGGGCCCGGGGCTGCCCGCCGACCCGGTCGCCGAGGCGATCGCCGACGAGGTGGCGCCCGGCCCTTCGGACACCGTGCTGACCAAGTGGAAGTACAGCGGCTTCGTCCGCACCGACCTGCTGGAGCAGCTGCGCGAGCAGGGCCGCGACCAGCTGGTCATCACCGGCGTGTACGCGCACATCGGGGTCATGATGACGGCGTGCGACGCGTGGATGCAGGACGTCCAGGCGTTCCTGGTGGCCGACGCGGTCGCCGACTTCTCGGCGGACGACCACGCGATGGCGCTGCGCTGGGCCGCGGGCAAGTGCGCCGTGGTGACGACGACCGAGCGGGCGCTCGGCGGGAACTGACCCCTTCGCGCGCCGACAACCCGAGACGGCCGCCTTGAGCGGGGCGGCGCCGTGCGGCCGGTGGATCTACGGTGTCCACCGGCCCACAGGCATGCCCGGAAACGGCCCGGCCCGGCCCTGATCAACTCCCTTCGGAAATGCGCTGGTTGCCGTTGACAAGCACCTCTTCATTAAAGTTAGGTAAGCCTTACCTAATAACGAAGGGGTGCTTCTCATGCGTACGTTCCTCACCACCCGCACCGCCACCCGCGCCACGGTCGCCGCCCTCGCGGCCGCCGGCCTCACCCTCTCCCTCGCCTCCTCCGCCTCCGCGGCGACCGCGACCCGCACGGTCACCGACGGCGGCGCCACCTACAACCTCTCGGTCACCGCCCCCGACTCGGTGACGGCCGCCGGGCAGAACATCACCGTCACCGGCAGCGGCTTCAACCCCGGCCAGGGCATCTACGTCGGCCTCTGCGTGGTCAACGGCGCGCCCGGTGCCAACAAGCCCACCCCCTGCCTCGGCGGCCAGGACCAGTCGGGCACCACCAGCGCCTCGCACTGGGTCTCCAACCTGGGCGGCGGCACCCTTCCCAACACCTCCAAGTACGGCCCCGGCGGCTCCTTCAGCGTGCGGATCCACGTCAAGGCCGACCTCGGCGGCGGCAAGATCTGCGGCGACACCGTGGAGTGCGCGATCGTCACGCGCGCCGACCACATGAACGCGGGCAACCGCAAGTACGACGTCCACGTTCCCGTCAACTTCCAGTAAGAGGCGACTCGTTCATGAGTGACTCGGCAAGAGCCGGGCGGGTGGCCGCCCTCGCGGCGGCCACCTTCGCGCTCGCCGCGTCCGGCGCCCCCGCCCTGGCCGACGGGGGGCCGGAGCGGGGCGCCGAATCGTACGGCGTGGCCGCGGAGTTCGGCGCGGCGGGCAAGCCGCGCGACGTGCTGCTCCACCCCGAGTCGGGGAAGCTGTACGTCGGTTCGGACGACAACCCCGACACCGAGGCGGACGAGCGCGGGCTGCACGTCCTGGACCCCGCCACGGGCAGGGTCCGCGGCCTGGTCGCCCAGGCGCCGGGCTCCACGGGCGCGCTGCGGCCCTCCGCCGTCGCCCGCATCGCGGGCCCGCTGCCGGGCGACGGCGTCCTGCTGCACTACCCGCTGCGCGGCGTCGGCACCGCCAAGGACGGCGACGCCGCCGTCAAGGGGGTCTGGCTGACCGGGAGTTCGATCACCGACATCGGCCCCGGAGTCACGCCGGGCACGGTGCTGGTGGCGCAGGGGGCCAAGCTCACGGAGGTCGACGCGGCCACCGGAGCCCCGGTGCGCGGCCTGACGCTGCCGGGCGGCGGGCGGTTCGCGGTCGACGCGGCCCGCAACACCGTGTGGTTCGCGGACTTCACGGGCCGTCGGCTCTCCAAGGTGGACACCGCGTCGTTCACCGTCACCGCGTCCGTGGAGCTCGCGCCGTCCGAGAACGGCTCGGGCTTCGTCGAGGCGGACCCGGAGACCGGCGCGGTCTGGGTGGGCGTGCAGAAGGCGGTGTACGTCTTCGACGCGGCGCTGGGCCTGAAGAAGACCATCCAGGGCGGGGACTACGCGAAGGACGCCGCCTTCGACCGCGCCTCGCACCGCGCCTACGTCGTCTGGCAGGACGGCGGCTCGGGCACCGGGGGCGACGACAACACGGGCGCGCTGACGGTGTACGGCACGGGGGACTTCGCCCAGGCCGTCGCGCCGGTCCCGCTGCCCGGCAACCACGGGCAGTTGGGCGCGGCGAGCGTCGCGGTCCAGCCGGGCGGCGACGCCGTCTACGTCACCAACCCGGCGCAGGGCAGGGTGACCCGGCTGGAGCGGCGCACCGCCCCGAAGGTCACGGGGCAGCCCGAGGACCGGTCGGTGAAGGACGGCGAGTCCGTGACGTTCACCGCGGCGGCGACGGGCACGCCCGCGCCGACCGTGCGCTGGCAGTCGAGCAAGGACGGCGGGCGCACCTGGGCGTACGCGGCGGGCGAGTCGGCCGCCGCGTACACCTTCACGGCGAAGGCCGACCGGGACGGGCACCGCTTCCGCGCGGAGTTCGCCAACGAGGCGGGCACGGCGCACAGCGCGGCGGCGACCCTCAAGGTCGCGGCGGCCGGTGACGGGGACACGGGCTCGGGGAGCGACGGCGGGCAGCAGTCCGGCGGCTCGACGGGCAGCCCCGGCTCCACCGGTTCGCCGGGCACGTCGGGCGGCTCGGACACGTCCGGGACCTCGGGCTCCACGGACGGCTCCACGGGCGCCACCGGGACCAGCGGGACCTCCGGCGCATCGGGGGGCTCCGTCGGGGGCACCACGGATGGGGGGTCCGTGGGCGGGGGTTCCGTGGGCGGGAGCGGTGCGCGGGACGCGTACGGCAGCGGTGGCAGCCTCGCCGCCACGGGCGCCTCCACGGCGCTGCCGCTGGCCGGCGCGTCCGCGGGACTGCTCGCCCTCGGCTGGGTCGCGTACCGCAGGGGACGCGGGGCCTGACGGGCCCGCGGCTCCGGCCGCACCACGAAGGGCCCGGCCGGTCGCACCCGGCCGGGCCCTTCGGCACACCCGGGGCCGGGGGGGGGACCGGGGCCGGGGGGGCCGGGCCCACCCCTGCCCGCCGTGTCCGATCCGTACAAGACCCCGGCCCCGTGGCCCGCCTACGGTGCCCGCATGAAACCACGCTTCGACTCCATCGGAATCGTCACCGCCGACATGGCGGCCTCCCTCGACTTCTACCGGCTCCTCGGCCTCGACGTCCCCGCCGCAGGGGACGCGGGCCCGCACGTGGAGGCCGCGCTGCCCGGCGGGCTGCGGGTGCTGTGGGACACCGAGGAGGTGATGCGCTCGTTCGACCCCGGCTGGACGCCGCCGACGGGCGGCGAGCGGACGGGCCTGGCCTTCGCCTGCGCGTCGCCCGCCGAAGTGGACGCGGTCCACGACGAGCTGGTCGCCGCGGGCCACCGCAGCCACCTGAAGCCGTGGGACGCGGTGTGGGGGCAGCGTTACGCGGTGGTGCTCGACCCGGACGGGATCGGGGTCTCGCTGTTCGCGGCCAACCCCCCGGCCGACGCGCCTGCCGACACAGCGCCCGACGCACCGGACGACGCGCCGGACGCGTAGGCGGTGAGCGTCAGGCCCGTGAGCGCGCGCATCTCGCGGGCCAGGTGCGGCTGGTCGGTGCAGCCGGCGGCGACCGCGGCACCGGCGTACGGCACTCCCGCCCGTACGAGTTCGAGCGCGCGCTGGAGGCGCAGGATCCGCGCCAGCGTCTTGGGGCCGTAGCCGAACGCGACGAGCGAGCGGCGGTGCAGCTGCCGGGCGCCCAGGCCCACCGCGTCCGCGACCTCGCCCACGGCCCCGCCCCCGGCGAGCGCGGCGGCGACGGCGCGCAGCACGGGGTCGGGGCGCGGCGCGTCGGCCGCCCGGCGCAGCATCAGCGCCTCCAGGGCCGCCACGGGGTCGGCGGCCGTGCCGACGCGGCCCGCCAGCGCGTGCGCCTGTGCGGCGGGCCACAGCTCGTCCAGGTCCACCCGCAGGTCACGCAGTTCGTGGGCGGGGACGCCGAGCAGCGCGGGGGCCGTGCCGGGCGCGAACCGGATGCCGACGAACCGCTCCGCGCTCCGCGGCGCGGCGTGCGCGCGGGTGTCGGGCCCGGCGACGAAGAGCCGCCCTTCGGCCCAGATGACGTCCATGCAGCCGTCGGGCAGCACGGGCGTGCCGCCCGCGCCCGCCTTGGTCCACATGACGGCGCCGCCGAGCCCGGACGCCCGCTCCTGGTACACGCGTCCAGGGTAGGCGGCCCGCGCCCGGCGGCGCCGTCCAGCGGGGACGGGTCCGGTCCCCGCTACTCCCGCTCCCCGTGCTGCCCCGCCTTGCGGGTGTGCCGCAGCCGCGCCGTGACGTCGTCCGGCGGCAGGAACTTGGACCAGCGCTCGGGGAACTCCGACGGCATGTCCGCGTCGTCCGGGTCGTAGGCATCGCCCGGCACCTCCGCCGCCTTCGCCGCCTCCGCGCGGGCCACTATCTCGGCGGCGTGCGCGGTGCGCACGAGGTCGTTCGCGGCGCGGGCCGCGGCCGTGGCGACCGAGGGCCAGACCCGGTCGATCGCCGCGTTCACCGCGGCGCCCACCAGGACCGCGAAGGCGGAGATGCCGATCCACAGCAGCACGGCGATGGGCGCGGCGAGCGATCCGTAGATCGTCGGGCCCTCGACCGTGCTCGTGAGGTAGACCCGCAGCAGGACGCTGCCCAGCGCCCACATCCCGAGCGCCACCAGCGAGCCCGGCACGTCCTCGATCCACGGCGAGCGCACCGGCACCGACACGTGGTAGAGCGTGGTGAGGAAGGCGACCGAGAGCAGGATGACGACGGGCCAGTAGAGGACCGCGACGACGTCCGTGCCCCAGGGCACCCAGGCCACCAGCTGGTCGGGCCCGATGACGAGCAGCGGCAGCACCACGGCCCCGATCACCAGCGCGATCAGATAGAGCAGGAACGCCAGCAGCCGGGTCTTGACGATGCCCCGGTGGCCGTCGAGGCCGTACATCACGGTGATGGTGTCGATGAAGACGTTCACCGCCCGGGACCCGGACCACAGGGCGATCACGAAGCCGATGGAGATGATGTCGGGACTCGCGCCGTGCGTGACGTCGTCGAGCAGGGGTCTGGCGAAGTCGTTGACGCCCCGGTCGGAGAGGACCGTTTCCGCCGCCCTGAGGATGTTCTCCTCGATGGAGGCGACGGTGCCCGCGCTGGTCCACGCGTCGACGTGGCCGAGGAGGCCGATCAGGCTGAGGAGCAGCGGCGGCAGCGAGAGCAGCGTGAAGAACGCCGCCTCGGCCGCGAGGCCCAGGATGCGGTACTCGATGCACGAATTGACCGTGTCCTTCAGCAGCAGCCAGGCCATCTTCCGCTTGGAGACGTTGCGGTAGAGGACTCGGGCCCGGTGGAGTCGGCCCGGAGGCCGCTCGGGTGTTTCATTTGCTGCCTGCACCTCTTTACCGTATCGGCATGGCAGCCACCACCCACACAGTGACCAACCAGGTACCTCCCCTGGTGGGATACGACGTCTTCGCCGCGGACCGCGTGCTGAGCGAGGCGGTCGAGCGGCACCTGGCCCCCGAACTCCTCGCGGGGGCGCGGGACGAGCTCTCCCTGCTCGGCGCGTCCGCCGGTTCCGCCCAGGCCCAGGAGTGGGGGTTCCTGGCCAACGGGAACCCGCCGGAACTCCGCACGCACGACCGCTACGGGAACCGGATCGACGAGGTCGACTTCCATCCCTCCTGGCACCGCCTGCTCGGCAAGGCCGTGGCGGCGGGCCTCACGAACGCCTGGGGCAGGCCCGGCGGGCACGTCCGCAGGGCGGCGGGCTTCCTGGTGTGGACGCAGGTCGAGGGCGGGCACGGCTGCCCGCTGTCGATGACGCACGCGGCGGTGCCCGCGCTGCGCGCCGACCCGGCGCTCGCCGCCGAGTGGGAGCCCAGGCTCACGTCCCAGGTGTACGAGCCGGGGCTGCGGCCCGCCGCCGAGAAGCCCGGGGTGCTCTTCGGAATGGGCATGACGGAGAAGCAGGGCGGCAGCGACGTACGGGCGAACACCACGGCGGCCGTGCCGCTCGGGGCGGCCGGCGAGTACGTGCTGACCGGGCACAAGTGGTTCTGTTCCGCACCGATGTCCGACGGTTTCCTGGTGCTCGCCCAGGCTCCGGGCGGTCTGACCTGCTTCCTGGTGCCCCGGGTGCTTCCCGACGGTTCGCGCAACGCCTTCGCGATCCAGCGCCTCAAGGACAAGCTCGGCAACAGGTCGAACGCCTCCAGCGAGGTGGAGTTCGACGGGACGTGGGCGCGCCGGGTCGGCGACGAGGGGCGCGGGGTGCGCACCATCATCGAGATGGTGGCGGCGACCCGGCTGGACTGCGTGCTGGGCTCGGCGGCGCTGATGCGCCAGGCGGTGGCGCAGGCGGTGCACCACGCCGCGCACCGCAGCGCGTTCGGCGGGGTGCTCATCGAGAAGCCGCTGATGCGCAACGTGCTGGCCGATCTGGCGCTGGAGTCGGAGGCCGCGACGGTCCTGGCGGTGCGGCTGGCGGCGGCCTGCGACGCGGGCACCGAAGGGGAGCGGGCGCTGCTGCGGCTCGCGGTGCCCGCCGCGAAGTACTGGGTGACCAAGCGGTGCACGCCGCTGGCGGGCGAGGCGCTGGAGTGTCTGGGGGGCAACGGCTACGTGGAGGAGTCGGGGATGCCCAGGCTGCTGCGCGAGGCGCCGCTCAACTCCATCTGGGAGGGCTCGGGCAACGTCCAGGCGCTGGACGTGCTGCGGGCGCTCCAGCGGGAGCCGGGCGCGCTGGACGCGTTCCTGCGGGAGGTCGGCCTGGCGCGGGGCGCCGACCACCGTCTCGACGGCGCGGTGAAGGACCTGCTGACGGAGCTGGCCGACCTGTCGGGGATCGAGGCGCGGGCGCGGCGGCTGGTCGAGCGCATGGCGCTGGTGCTCCAGGGCTCGCTGCTGGTGCGCTTCGCGCCGTCACAGGTGGCGGACGCGTTCTGCGCGTCACGGCTCGGCGGGGACTGGGGCGGGGCCTTCGGTACGCTTCCTGCCACGCTCGATCTGGGGGCGGTGGTGGAGCGGGCGCGGGTCGCCCTCTGACGGGTCCGGGTCCCCGGGCGCAAGTCGGGGGTGGTGCTGCGCCGACACGGCACCACCCCCTACGCATGCCGGCGAACCGGCGTGTTGCCACCCTCGTACAGCCGCACGACTGTCCGCGAGGGTTGCAGAGGGTTGCAAGACCGGGTCAGCTGTTCGGGTCGAAGGGAGGCCCCCATGCGGAACACACCGCTCGACATGGCGCGTCTCGGGTCGATGGACACGGCCGAGGCCGCCCGGCTGCTGCGGGGGATGCGCGACGCCACGCTGGCGGGCGAGCGCCCCCGCGTCGAGCCGCGCGCCGACATCGGCGAGTCCTGGGAGCGCATGCTGCGGCGCGGCATCGACCCGGACCGCGACCGCAGGGCGGGCATGCTCTCGCTCGCCGAGCTGGAGGAGCGGCGCAGGCTCTCGCCGCTGCGGGACGTGCTGCCCCTGCTGCGCGAGGGCCTGGTGGAGATCGCGGACGCCGTGCAGCACATCATGGTCGTCGCGGACACCGACGGGCGCGTGCTGTGGCGCGAGGGCCATTCCGCGGTGCTGCGGAAGGCCGACGCGCACGGCTTCGCGCCGGGCGCCGACTGGAGCGAGAGCGTCGTCGGCACGAACGGCATCGGCACGCCGCTGGTGGCGGGCCGCCCCGTGCAGGTGCACTCCGCCGAGCACTTCGTCGCCACGCACCACGCGTGGACGTGCGCGGGCGCGCCGGTGACCGATCCGCGCGACGGGCGGGTGCTCGGGGTCGTGGACGTGAGCGGCCCGCCGACGACGATGCACCCGGCGACGCTCGCCCTGGTCCGCTCGGTGACCCGGCTGGCCGAGGCGGAGCTGCGCAACGAGCACTTCGTGGAGCTGGAACGGCTGCGGACCGTGGCCGCGCCGGTGCTGGCCCGGCTGTCGGGGCGGGCGCTCGCGGTGGACACCAGGGGCTGGCCCGCCGCGGTGATCGGCATGCCGCCGGGCGGTCGGCTCGCACTGCCCAAGACGCTGGGGGCCGGCCGGGTGTGGCTGCCGACGCTGGGCAGCTGCGAGGTGGAGCCGCTGCCGGGCGGCTGGCTGCTGCGCCCCGCTGAGTCCGCCCCTCCCGAGCGGGCGCCGCAGCGCGTCACGCTGGACCTGCGCCGTTCCCCCGGGGCGACGGTGACGGTGACGGGCCGCACGGGCAGCTGGACCCAGGACCTCACGCCGCGCCACGCCGAGCTGCTGTACGTCCTGGCGTCGCACCCCGGCGGGCGCACGGCGGCGCAGCTGGCGCAGCAGCTGTTCGGCGATCCGACGCGGACGGTGACCGTGCGGGCCGAGATGTCGCGGCTGCGGCGGAACTTCACGGGCGTCCTGACGCACCGCCCCTACCGCTTCCTGGAGGGGGTCGAGGTCGAGGTGGTCGGGGACTTCGGAGTCTGACGAAGCCGGACCCCGGGCCGGGGGGCGTTCCCTATCCTTTTGCTCCGCGCACAGGGGCGGCGCGGGGACGTCTTTGACCGGGAGCGAGGCGCCGTGGAGCAGTCCAACAGCAATGCCGTCAGCGACAGTACGGTGCACTCGCTCGTCCAGATCTCCGGTCCCGTCCACCAGCTGAACGTGGGGTGCGCGCCCGAGGGGCACGAACCCGCCGACGTCTGGATCGAGTCGGTGCGGGACTCGGGCGTGTGGCAGCACGTTCCGGCGGGCCGGGACACGGCCCCCTGGCGGCAGCGCGCGGCGCGGGCGGCCGCGCGGCTCGCCGCTCTCCGTGACGAGGCCGAGGGGCGGCTCGCCGAAGACCCCTGGCAGGAACCGCAGTTCGCGGCGCGCTTCGCGGAGCGCGTCGAGTGGGTGCTGGGCGAGCCCGACCGGGACCGCGCGCCGGACCTCTACCCGGCCGAGGCCGCCCTCCTCGCGCTCCTGCCCTTCCTGTACCGCGTCCAGACGCTGCGGTGCGCCGTGGCGCACGCGGCCGTCGAACCGTGGCGCCTGGGCCCCGTGCCGGGCGCGGGCCGGGAGCGGGTCTCCTTCGAGGCGTACGCCGACGAGCACAGGCTGCTCGTCCAGCGCGCGCTGCTGCGCCCCGAGGGCGGGGCGGCGATCGGCTGGTGGCTGTTCCACCGCTGGCTGGCCCGGCACGGGGGCTACGCGGACGTCCCCGCGGTCACCGAACTGCTCGGCGCGGTCGGCGATCCGGCCGCCGCGCTGGGCGAGGTGCTGGCGCCCTCCCGGGTGAGCAGGCTGCTGAACGGGCTGCGACGGGGCCCCGACGTGTGCAACGCGGAGTTCCTGGAGGGGCTCGCGGCGGACGAGCGGCTGCGCGGTCCCGGCCACCAGCGCGTGCGCGAGCAACGCCTGGTGCTGCTGGCCGCGCTGGCGTACGCGGCGTCCGTCGAGGCGACCGCGCTGCCGGACGTCGTGGCGGACCACCTGGGCATCCCGAACCCGGTGGACCTGGACGGCCTGCGCCGGACGCTGGCGGAGTCGAGCTGGGGCGGCACGTCCGAACTGCCCGTCCTGCGGGCACGGTGCGCGCACGAGGCGGTGGTCGAGGGGCTGCGGGCGTACGTGGTGCGCGCGGACGAGCTGCTGCACGCGGTGAGCCGGACGGCCCGCTCGCGCGTCAACCACCCGATGCCGCCGCTGCCCGACCGGCTCTCCGCGGACGGGGTCGGCCCGGCGGAGGGCACGTTCACCGGCTGGGCGGGCTTCCGGCTGGACGAGCGGCGGGTGCGGGAGCTGCTGATGGGCGTGCAGCTCTACAAGGACCGGGACCTGGCGGTGCGCGAGCTGTACCAGAACGCGCTGGACGCGTGCCGGTACCGCAGGGCGAGGACGGAGTACCTGGACCGTACGTCGCCGGGCGCGTCGTACGCGTACGAGGGCCGCGTCTCGTTCGTCCAGGAGACGGACGAGGACGGCCGCGAGTACCTGGAGTGCCGTGACGACGGCATCGGGATGGGCGAGGCGGAGCTGCGGGGGGTGTTCTCGAACGCGGGGGCGCGGTTCGCGGAGCAGCAGGACTTCCGGGAGGAGCGGGCGGAGTGGGAGCGCCTCGACCCGCCCGTCACGCTCCACCCCAACAGCCGTTTCGGCATAGGCGTGTTGAGCTACTTCATGCTGGCGGACGAGATCCGCGTGACGACGTGCCGGATGGGGCGGGACGGGATGCCGGGTCCGGTGCTGGAGGCGGCGGTCTTCGGGCCGGGACACCTGTTCCGGATCGCGCGGAAGGCGGAGCGCGGAGAGGCGCCGGGGACGGTGGTGCGGCTGTACTTGCGCGAAGTGGAGGAGGGCTGGTCCTCTCCCGACGTGCTGGCACGGCTGCTCGGCATCGCGGAGTTCCCCACGGAGGCGCGGCACGGCGGGAGGTGCGCGACGTGGGAGCCGGGCACGCTGCGCCCGAGGGAACGGCCGCCCGGCGAGTGGTTCGGGCTGAACGCGCACCGCCAGCTGCTGCCCTGGCCGGACGCGCCCGAAGGAACGCAGGTCGTCTGGTGCGAGGGCGGCGGCGGACTGCTCGTGGACGGCCTGGTCGTCCGCCCGTCGACGCGCGGCGGAGTGCTGACGCCCGCGGGGTCGGGGCTGGCCGGCGCGGTCGTGAACCTGTCGGGCGCTTTCGCGCCGGAGCGGCTGTCCGCGGACCGGACGGAGGTCCTGGACGACCTGCGCGGGACGCTGCACGGCCTGCTGGCGGGGGCCGTGGGGCACTTGGTCGCGCACGGCGGGGGGCTGCTCGACTTCGGTTGGCTGTGCGAGATCGCCGAAGACAACGCGCCGCTGGCGGACCTGATCGCGATCGAGTGCATCACGAAGGACCGCACGCTGCGCCACGATGCCGAGCTGTTCCGCATCGCGCGCACGGGGGTCCTGCCCGCGGACCTGCTGCTCGCCCGGCCGAAACTCCACCCCACGTACCGCCCGACGCGACATCGGTCGGGACCGCCCCTCCACGACTTCTCCGTTCCCGACCACATCCTGCTCTGGCGGCAACTGGCGCACCGGCCGCATCCCGCGCTGTCGGAACTGGCCGAATTGTGCCCGGAGTTGGACGCGGTGGGTCCGGTTCTTCCCGCGCTCCCCTCGGACCAGACCCTCCTCACCTCGCTGTCGGGCACGCGCTGGGACCGCGGGGACGACGGATCCGGACTGGATGTGCTCGACTGCGCTCTCGACCTGGGCCGGACGCCCCGTGAGGTCGCCTCGCGTGCGGCGCTGCTGGGGCTTCCCGCACTGCCTCCCGAAGCGTTCCCCGACGCCTCCGTCCCCCCGGCGAACGGCCATCTCGCCCTCAGTGACGTACGGATGGCGCTCGGCGTGCCCGACGTCTCCGCCATCGTGCGGGACGCCGCGTGGACCGGCACGGCGGTCGCCGACGTCGTCGCCCGGCTGCGCGAGGCGGGCGGGGAAGTGCGGGAGGACGTCTGCGCGACCGCTGCCGCCGTCGAGCGGGACCGCTTCCTCCTCGACTACCTGACGGGGTCGCCCTGCCCGTGGTTCGCCCCCGGGGCGACCGTCCATCCGGGTCAGCTCGCTTCCCTCTCCGCCGAGGCGGGAATCCCCGTGCCCGAACTGGTCGCACGGTTGGAGCGCTGCGGCCTGGTGGCGAGCGGCAACGGGCTGCCCGAGCGTCCCCGTCCGGAGTTCTCCGGACCGCTCCACGAAAAACCCGGCGCCCCCGGGCAGTGGCTCTCCCGGTCGGCCCCCGTGCCGCCGGGCCACGTCCTGGCCGCCGCCGAGCAGTGGCGCGTCACTCCGGCCGAGGCCATGGCGCGCTTCGCGGAGCTGGGGTTCGTGCCGCCCGAGCCGTTTCCCGATGCCCCCGAGCCGTACGACTCGGAGCTGCTGGCCGGTCGCCCGGACCCCTTCGTGTCCCTCGACCCGCCGCTGCGCCCCGGGCACCCCGTGCCGTACGCGCACCCGCTGGCGGCGGCCGCGCGCCTGGGCATGCCCCTGCGCGACGTCACGGCGCGGCTGGGCGCCTACGGCATCGACGTTCCGCTGCGCGGGCCGACGGTGGAGCACCCGCTCGACGCCACGCTGTTCCAGGAAGGGGGTCCGCTCGACTGGCACGGAGTGACGACGGCAGACCCGTTCCCGTTCGCGCACGTCCTGGCCGCCGCGCGGAACCTGTTCGCCGATCCGGAGGAGATCGCGGCCAGGCTGACCGACTGGGGCATCGAGCTGTCGTGCTCCCGGCTGCCGGAAGGGCTCTCCTACCCGAACGCGCTGACGCTGCTGTCGGGTCGGCGCACACTGCTGCTGACGGCCTCCGACCACGTCACCTTCAGCGACCTCCTGGACCGCGCCCACACCATGCACGAGCCCGTCCGCCGCGTCCACTCCTGGCTCACCCGGCTCGGCATCCCCACCGTCGACCCCGTGCGGGCCGTCCGCGACGCCCTCCCCCTCATCCCCCTCGCGCGGCCCCCCGCCGCTCCATGATTCCCTGTCGCACATGAGCAACCGCACCAACCGCACCATCACCGTGACCACCTGGTCGCTGGAGCAGACCTCCCCCGGCGACCTGCGCCCCTCCCCCGCGCCCGAGGGCGACGAGCTGCGGATCGTCCGGGCCGAGGTCCCCTCCCCCGAGTTCAGCCGGTTCCTGTACGCCTCCGTGGGCGGCGACATCCAGTGGCACGACCGGCTCTCGCTGACGCACGACGAGTGGCGGAAGGTGCTGGAGCGGCCCGGTGTGGAGACCTGGGTGGCGTACTGGCGGGGCACCCCCGCCGGGTACGTGGAGCTGGACCCGCAGGACGACGGGACCGTGGAGATCATGTACTTCGGGCTGATTCCGGCCTTCCGGGGGCGCCGGATCGGCGGGCACCTCCTCTCGTACGGCACCGCCCGCGCCTGGGACCTCGCGGAGCGCTGGCCGGGGCGCGAGTCGACGCGACGCGTCTGGGTGCACACCTGCTCCAAGGACGGGGAGCACGCCATGGCCAACTACGAGCGGCGCGGTTTCCGGCTCTTCGACACGAAGAGCGAGGAGGAGCCGGAGCTGGCGACGCCCGGACCGTGGCCCGGAGCCTGACCGTCCGAACGTGATCCGGACCACACCGTTTCACCCTTCGGGACGGTGTGGTCCACATTTTGGATAGTGGTGGACTGGCCAGAACTCCACGTGCCACGCTTCCGCCATGGATCGAACTGGAAATGCCTTGGTGAGTCGACGGCACGTCGACCTCGGCCGCATGTCCAGCGCCATCTGTCCGGCGAGCTGACAGCACAGCACCGCCGATCGGTCCCGTACCGTCCCCACCTTCCTCCCTCCCTGCGCACCGCCACGCCCTTTTCCGCGAGTGTGCAGGTCAGAGCCGCCCTCCTGCAGTCCCGAAGGACGTACCTCCATGGCCGCCACCCCGGAACAGCCTGCCGCAACCACGCCCCGCCGCAAGGCCGGACGCCACCGTGGCGAAGGACAGTGGGCCGCGGGGCACTTCACCCCGCTGAACGGCAACGAGCAGTTCAAGAAGGACGACGACGGTCTCAACGTGCGGACACGCATTGAGACGATCTACTCGAAGCGCGGATTCGACTCGATCGACCCCAACGACCTGCGCGGCCGGATGCGCTGGTGGGGGCTCTACACCCAGCGCAAGCCCGGGATCGACGGCGGCAAGACCGCGATCCTGGCGCCGGAGGAGCTGGACGACGAGTACTTCATGCTGCGGGTGCGGATCGACGGCGGCCGGCTCACCACCGAGCAGCTGCGGGTGATCGGCGAGATCTCCGAGGAGTTCGCCCGGGGCACCGCCGACCTCACCGACCGGCAGAACGTGCAGTACCACTGGATCCGCATCGAGGACGTGCCGGAGATCTGGCGGCGGCTCGAAGCGGTCGGCCTCTCCACCACCGAGGCCTGCGGCGACACGCCCCGTACCGTCCTCGGCTCGCCGGTCGCGGGCATCGCCGAGAACGAGATCGTCGACGGCACGCCCGCCATCGACGAGATCCAGCGCCGCTTCATCGGCAACCCGGACTACTCCAACCTGCCGCGCAAGTTCAAGACCGCGATCTCCGGCTCGCCGCAGCTCGACGTGGCGCACGAGATCAACGACATCGCCTTCGTCGGCGTCGTCCACCCCGAGCACGGCCCCGGCTTCGACCTCTGGGTCGGCGGCGGCCTGTCCACCAACCCCAAGCTGGGCGTGCGGCTCGGCGCCTGGGTGCCGGTGGAGGAGGTGCCCGACGTCTTCGGCGGCGTCATCGGGATCTTCCGGGACTACGGCTACCGGCGGCTGCGCAACCGCGCCCGGCTGAAGTTCCTGGTCGCCGACTGGGGCCCGGAGAGGTTCCGCGAGGTCCTGGAGACCGAGTACCTGAAGTACACGCTGGTCGACGGGCCCGCGCCCGAGCAGCCCGCCGAGGTCTGGCGCGACCACCTCGGGGTGCACCGGCAGAAGGACGGGCTCTTCTACGTCGGGTTCGCGCCGCGCGTCGGCCGGGTCGACGGCGCCACGCTCACCAAGATCGCGGACCTGGCGGCGGCGCACGGCTCGGGCCGGCTGCGCACCACGACCGAGCAGAAGATGATCGTGCTGGACGTCGCCGAGGACCGGCTGGAATCGCTGGTCTCCGGCCTCGAAGCGCTCGACCTCAAGGTGAACGCGTCGCCGTTCAGGCGCGGCACGATGGCGTGCACCGGCATCGAGTACTGCAAGCTCGCCATCGTCGAGACCAAGGCGCGCGGCGCCTCGCTCATCGACGAACTGGAGCGCCGCGTACCGGACTTCGACGAACCGCTCACCATCAACATCAACGGCTGCCCGAACGCCTGCGCCCGCATCCAGGTCGCGGACATCGGCCTCAAGGGGCAGTTGGTCCTGGACGACGAGGGCAACCAGGTCGAGGGCTACCAGGTGCACCTCGGCGGCGCGCTCGGCCTCCAGGCCGGGTTCGGCCGCAAGGTGCGCGGCCTGAAGGTCACCGCCGACGAACTCCCCGACTACGTGGAGCGCGTGCTGAAGCGCTTCCGCGCCGAGCGCGAGGACGGCGAGCGCTTCGCGACCTGGGCGGCCCGCGCGAGCGAGGAGGCCCTGTCGTGAGCGAGCGCGCCGCCCCCTTCCACTGCCCGTACTGCGGCGACGAGGACCTGCGCCCCAACGAGACCGGTCACGGCGCCTGGGAATGCGCGGCCTGCAACCGCGCATTCCAGCTGAAGTTCCTCGGGCTGCTCGCCCGGGGAGTTCAGCGCGACCCAGGCGGAGGCGAAGAGATATGACGGTTGCTCAGGACGAAGAACTGAAGGAGCTGGCCGAGCGCGCCGGGCGGGAGCTGGAGGACGCACCCGCGCTGGAGATCCTGCGGTGGGCCACCGACACCTTCGGCGCGCGCTTCTGCGTCACCTCCTCCATGGAGGACGCGGTCGTGGCGCACCTCGCGTCCCGCGCCAGGCCCGGCGTGGACGTGGTCTTCCTGGACACGGGCTACCACTTCCCCGAGACCATCGGGACCCGCGACGCGGTCGCCGCCGTGATGGACGTCAACGTCGTCACGCTGCTGCCGTGGCAGACCGTCGCGGAGCAGGACGCCGAGTACGGCCCGGAGCTGCACGACAGGGACCCCGACCTCTGCTGCGCGCTGCGCAAGGTCAAGCCCCTGGAGGACGGCCTCAAGGACTACGCGGCTTGGGCCACGGGCCTGCGCCGCGACGAGTCCCCGACCCGGGCGAACACCCCGGTCGTGGGCTGGGACGCCAGGCGGCGCAAGGTCAAGGTGTCGCCGATCGCCCGCTGGACGCAGGGCGACGTGGACGCGTACGTCGCGGAGCACGGGGTGATCACCAACATGCTGCTGATGGACGGCTATCCGTCGATCGGCTGCGCCCCCTGCACGCGCCGCGTCGAGGAGGGCGAGGACGCCCGCGCGGGCCGCTGGGCGGGCCGCAACAAGACCGAGTGCGGGCTGCACGGCTGATGACGGATCTGGGAGTGAAGAACGTGACTGGGGCCACCATCTGGCTCACCGGGCTGCCGAGCGCGGGGAAGACCACCATCGCGTACGAGCTGGCCGGGCGGCTGAAGGACGAGGGCCACCGGGTCGAGGTGCTCGACGGCGACGAGATCCGCGAGTTCCTCTCGGCGGGCCTCGGCTTCGACCGCGCGGACCGCCACACCAACGTGCAGCGCATCGGCTTCGTCGCCGAACTGCTGGCGTCCAACGGCGTGCTCGTGCTGGTGCCGGTCATCGCCCCGTACGCCGACAGCCGCGACGCGGTGCGCGAGCGCCACGCCAAGCAGGGCACCGCCTATCTGGAGGTGCACGTCGCGACCCCGGTCGAGGTGTGCTCCGAGCGCGACGTGAAGGGTCTGTACGCCAAGCAGGCGGCGGGCGAGATCAGCGGACTGACCGGCGTCGACGACCCGTACGAGGCCCCGAAGGCCCCGGACCTGCGGATCGAGTCGCACCGGCAGACCGTCGCCGAGTCCGCGGACGCGCTGTACGCGCTCCTGACCGAGAGGGGTTCGCTGTGACCACCACGGCCACCACCGTGCACGAGGGCACCGACAGCCCCTACGCGCTCAGCCACCTGGACGCCCTCGAATCGGAGGCCGTGCACATCTTCCGCGAGGTGGCGGGCGAGTTCGAGCGGCCGGTGATCCTCTTCTCCGGCGGCAAGGACTCCATCGTCATGCTGCACCTGGCGCTCAAGGCGTTCGCGCCCGCGCCGGTGCCGTTCTCGCTGTTGCACGTCGACACCGGGCACAACTTCCCCGAGGTCATCGAGTACCGCGACCGCACGGTCGAGCGGCACGGGCTGCGGCTGCACGTCGCGTCCGTGCAGGAGTACATCGACGCGGGCACGCTGCGCGAGCGGCCCGACGGGACCCGCAACCCGCTCCAGACGGTGCCGCTCACCGAGAAGATCCAGGCCGAGAAGTTCGACGCGGTGTTCGGCGGCGGGCGCCGCGACGAGGAGAAGGCCCGCGCCAAGGAGCGGGTGTTCTCGCTGCGCGACGAGTTCTCCCAGTGGGACCCGCGCCGCCAGCGCCCCGAGCTGTGGCAGCTGTACAACGGCCGGCACGCGCCCGGTGAGCACGTACGGGTCTTCCCGCTCTCCAACTGGACCGAGCTCGACGTCTGGCAGTACATCGAGCGCGAGGGGATCGAGCTCCCCGGCATCTACTTCGCGCACGAGCGCGAGGTGTTCAAGCGCGACGGCATGTGGCTGACGGCCGGCGAGTGGGGCGGCCCCAAGGAGTCCGAGCCGACCGAGACCCGGCTGATCCGCTACCGCACGGTCGGCGACATGTCCTGCACCGGCGCCGTCGACTCCGACGCCACCACGCTCGACGCGGTGATCGCGGAGATCGCCGCGTCCCGGCTCACCGAGCGGGGCGCGACCCGGGCGGACGACAAGATGTCCGAGGCCGCGATGGAAGACCGCAAGCGCGAGGGGTACTTCTAAATGACCAGCACCACCGAGCAGTCGAGCGCCACCACCCTGCTGCGCTTCGCCACCGCCGGGTCCGTCGACGACGGCAAGTCCACGCTGGTGGGCCGGCTGCTGCACGACTCCAAGTCCGTGCTCACCGACCAGCTGGAGGCCGTCGAGGCGGCGTCCGCGCGGCGCGGCCAGGAGGCCCCGGACCTCGCGCTGCTGACCGACGGGCTGCGCGCCGAGCGCGAGCAGGGCATCACCATCGACGTGGCGTACCGCTACTTCGCCACCGCGCGGCGCCGCTTCATCCTGGCCGACACGCCGGGCCACGTGCAGTACACCCGCAACATGGTGACCGGCGCCTCCACCGCCGAGCTGGCCGTGGTCCTGGTCGACGCGCGCAACGGCGTGGTCGAGCAGACCCGCAGGCACGCCGCGGTGGCCGCGCTGCTGCGCGTGCCGCACGTGGTGCTCGCGGTCAACAAGATGGACCTGGTGGACTACCGCGAGTCGGTCTTCGCGGAGATCGCCGAGGAATTCACCACGTACGCTTCCGAGTTGGGCGTGCCGGAGATCACCGCGATCCCGATCTCGGCGCTCGCCGGGGACAACGTGGTCGACCCGTCCGCCAACATGGACTGGTACGGCGGCCCCACCGTGCTCGAACACCTGGAGACCGTGCCGGTCAGCCACGACCTGGCGACCTGCCACGCGCGCTTCCCCGTCCAGTACGTGATCCGCCCGCAGAGCGCCGAGCACCCCGACTACCGGGGCTACGCGGGGCAGATCGCGGCGGGCACGTTCCGGGTCGGCGAGTCCGTGACGGTGCTGCCGTCGGGCCGTACCTCGAAGATCGCCGGGATCGACGCGCTGGGCGAGTCCGTGGACGTCGCCTGGACCCCGCAGTCGGTGACGCTCCTGCTGGAGGACGACGTCGACGTCTCGCGCGGCGACCTGCTCGTGCCGAGCGGCGACGCGCCCGCGACCAGCCAGGACGTCGAGGCGACGGTCTGCCACGTGGCCGACACGCCGCTCACCGTCGGCCAGCGGGTGCTGCTGAAGCACACCACCCGCACGGTCAAGGCGATCGTGAAGGAGATCCCGTCCCGGCTCACGCTGGACGACCTCTCGCAGCACCCCGAGCCGGGGCGGCTGGTGGCCAACGACATCGGCCGGGTGAAGGTCCGCACCGCCGAGCCGCTGGCGCTCGACGCGTACGCCGACTCGCGGCGCACCGGCTCCTTCCTGCTGATCGACCCGGCGGACGGCACCACGCTGGCGGCCGGCATGGCGGGCGAGTCCTTCGCCACCACGAAGACCACGACCGTCGAGGACGAGGAAGGCTGGGACTTCTGATGGCCTTCGACGTCTACGCGACCTTCGCCAAGGAGGGCGGCCGCATCGGCAGCGGCTTCCTCGGCGCGGGCAACGGAGGGGTGGCGCGATGTGCGCGCTGACGTACGCGCACCGCTCGCGCGCCCACACCCCCCGCACCCCGTACCGCCGAAGACCCGACGCTCCCCCGGCCACGCCCTGACGGCGTGAGAGCCGGGCCACCGAGAGGAACACCTCCCGTGCCTGCCACGCCCCGCGCCACCCTGCGCCGCTCCGTCGCCGCGGCCGCCGCACTGCCCCTGCTCGTCGGTGCCCTCGCCGCCTGCGGCTACGGCTCGGAGAAGAAGGACGACGAGAAGGGCAAGGTGGCCGCCGAGGGCAAGAAGCTCTCCGCCGACACCGTCAGGCTCGGCTACTTCCCCAACCTGACGCACGCCACCGCGCTCGTCGGCGACCAGGAGGGCCTCATCCAGAAGGAGCTGGGCGGCACCCAGCTGAAGTCCACCACCTTCAACGCGGGCCCCTCCGAGATCGAGGCGCTGAACGCCGGGTCGATCGACATCGGCTTCATCGGCCCCTCCCCCTCGATCAACGGCTACACCAAGTCCCAGGGCAAGAGCCTGCGCATCCTGGCCGGTTCGGCGTCGGGCGGCGTGCGGCTCGTGGTCAACCCGGACAAGATCAAGACCCTGGACGACCTCAAGGGCAAGAAGATCGCCACCCCGCAGCTCGGCAACACCCAGGACGTCGCGTTCCTCAACTGGATCGCGGAGAAGGGCTGGAAGGTCGACTCCCAGTCCGGCAAGGGCGACGTCTCGGTGGTCCGCTCGGACAACAAGGTGACGCCCGACGCCTACAAGTCCGGTTCCCTGGACGGCGCGTGGGTGCCGGAGCCGACCGCGTCCAAGCTGGTCAGCGAGGGCGCCAAGGTGCTGCTGAACGAGTCGGACCTGTGGCCCGACAAGAAGTTCGTGATCACCAACATCATCGTGTCGCAGAAGTTCCTCAAGGAGCACCCGGACGTCGTCGAGGCGGTGCTGCGCGGCTCGGTGAAGACCAACGCGTGGATCAACGCCAACCCCGACAGGGCGAAGGCCTCGGCCAACGCCAAGCTGAAGGCGCTGACCGGCAAGGAGCTGAAGCCGGAGATCATCGACCCGGCGTGGAAGTCCATCCAGTTCACCGACGACCCGCTGGCGGCCACGCTCCAGGCGCAGGCCGACCACGCGGTCAAGGCCGGGCTGCTCAAGGAGCCCGACCTGAACGGCATCTACGACCTGAAGCCGCTCAACAAGGTGCTGAAGGCCGAGAACAAGCCCGCGGTCGCCGACGCCGGTCTCGGCGTCAAGTAACCGTCCCGGATCCCAGGAGGTGACGATCATGGCTTCCACCCTGACCGAGGACCAGATCGAGGGGAGCGCGGCGTCCGGGACCGGCCACGCCGCCCGCATCGCGCACGTCTCCAAGTCCTTCCCCGGCCCCGCCGGGTCGCAGCTCGTCCTGGACGACATCTCGCTCGATGTCGCGCCCGGTGAGTTCGTCACCCTCCTGGGCGCATCGGGCTGCGGAAAGTCCACGCTGCTCAACCTGGTCGCCGGGCTCGACCGCCCGTCCGCGGGGTCCATCGAGACCCCCGGCGGGCGGCCCGCCCTGATGTTCCAGGAGCACGCGCTGTTCCCGTGGCTCACCGCGGGCAAGAACATCGAGCTGGCGCTGCGGCTGCGCGGCGTGGCGAAGGCCGAGCGGCGCGGCGAGGCGGAGCGGCTGCTCGAACTGGTGCGGCTCGGCGGCTCGTACGGCAAGCGGGTGCACGAGCTGTCGGGCGGCATGCGCCAGCGCGTGGCGCTGGCCCGCGCGCTCGCCCAGGACAGCCAACTGCTGCTGATGGACGAGCCGTTCGCGGCGCTGGACGCCATCACCCGGGACGTGCTGCACGGCGAGCTGACCCGGATCTGGGCCGAGACGAACGTCTCCGTCCTGTTCGTCACCCACAACGTCCGCGAGGCGGTGCGGCTCGCCGAGCGGGTCGTGCTGCTCTCCTCGCGGCCCGGCCGGGTGGCGCACGAGTGGCGGGTGGACATCCCGCAGCCGCGCCGGATCGAGGACTCCGCCGTGGCGGAACTCTCCGTCGAGATCACCGAACAACTGCGTGGGGAGATCCGCCGACATGGCCAGCACTGAGACCACCGAAGTACGCAAGACCGGTGGTGCCGAGGACCTCGCGGGGCTCGAAGCCGGGCTCGACGCGCTGGACGCGGTGCAGTCGCACCGCACCCCGGTCCGCGAGGTGCTGCTCAAGAAGGTCCTGCCGCCGCTGACCGCCGTCGCACTGGTGCTCGCCGTCTGGCAGGTGCTGGTCTGGGCGGAGGTCACCGACCCGAGCAAGCTGCCCTCACCGTCCGCGGTGTGGGACAGCCTGTCCGAGATGTGGATGCAGGGCACCCTGATCGAAGTCGTCTGGACCAGCGTCTCGCGCGGTCTGCTCGGCTTCCTGCTGGCGCTCGCGATCGGCACGCCGCTGGGGCTGCTGGTGGCCCGGGTGCCGTTCGTCCGGGCGGCGATCGGACCGATCCTCTCCGGGCTCCAGTCGCTGCCCTCGGTGGCCTGGGTGCCGCCCGCGGTGATCTGGCTCGGCCTCAACAACTCGATGATGTACGCGGTCATCCTGCTGGGCGCGGTCCCCTCGATCGCCAACGGCCTGGTGTCCGGCGTCGACCAGGTGCCACCGCTCTTCCTGCGGGCGGGCCGCACGCTCGGCGCGACCGGGCTGCGGGGCACCTGGCACATCGTGATGCCGGCCGCGCTGCCCGGCTACGTGGCGGGGCTCAAGCAGGGCTGGGCGTTCTCCTGGCGCTCGCTGATGGCCGCCGAGATCATCGCGTCCTCACCCGATCTGGGCCTGGGACTCGGGCAGTTGCTGGAGAACGGCCGGAACAACTTCGACATGGCGGGCGTCTTCCTCGCCATCTTCCTCATCCTGATCGTCGGCATCGCCATCGATCTGCTGATCTTCAGTCCGCTGGAGCGGTGGATCCTGCGCAGCCGCGGTCTCCTGGTGAAGAGCTGAGCGCGCCACGATGAACCAAGGCCCCGTACTTCTCGTCATCGCCCACGGCAGCCGCGACCCGCGGCACGCCGCGACCGTGCACGCCCTCGTGCGGCGCGTGCGGGCGCTGCGCCCCGGACTGCGCGTGGAGACGGGGTTCCTGGACTTCAACGCCCCCTCCGTACCGAGGGTGTTGGAGCGCTTGGCGGCGGAGGGAGAGCAGGACGTCATCGCCCTCCCCCTGCTGCTGACCCGCGCCTTCCACGCCAAGGCCGACATCCCGGCCGTGCTCCACGAGGCGGCGGCGCGCCTGCCCCGGCTGCGCATCGGCACGGCCGGGGTGCTGGGCCCTTCGCCGCTGCTGCTCGCCGCGCTCCAGCGGCGGCTCGCCGAAGCGGGAGCGGGGCTCACCCCCGCCGACCGCCGCGGGACCGGGCTCGTCCTGGCCTCGGCGGGCTCCACCGACCCGGAGGCGATCGCAGTGATCGCTGAAATCGCGCGGGAGCTGCGGCACACCGGTTGGTGCGCCGTGCGGCCTGCGTTCGCCTCCGCGGCTCTGCCCAGGACGGACGAGGCGGTACGGGCGCTGCGCGCCGAGGGCGCGGAGCGCGTCGCGGTCGCCCCGTACGTCATCGCGCCCGGTTTCCTGCCGGACCGCATCGCGCGCGGCGCGGCGGAGGGCGGGGCCGATGTCCTCGCGGACGTCATCGGCCCGGCCCCCGAGCTGGCCCGCCTGGTCCTGACGCGCTACGCCGAGGCGACCGAGGAGCGCGCGGCGGCGCGGCTGTCGACGGTCACCGTCGCCTGAGTCGATCAGGCGAAGTCGAGCTTCCCCGTCCTGGTCCGCTTCAGCTCGAAGAAGTCGCCGTGGTTCGCCAGCACCCGGAAGCTCTCGAAGAGCCGGACCGCCTCCGCGCCACGCGGAATGGAATTGAGCACCGGCCCGAACCAGACGGTGCCGTCCACGTGGATCGTCGGTGTGCCCACGTAGCCGCCCGCCTCCGGGTCCTGGCCCGACTCGTGGCTGCGGCGCAGGAGTCCGTCGTACGCGTCGGAGTGCGCGGCCCCCGCGAGTTCGGCGGGCAGGCCGAGCTCGGCCAGGGCCTCGACGACGACCTGGTCGAAGTCGGTCGCCGCCCGTTCGTGGATGCGGGTGCCGAACGCGGTGTAGAGGTCGCGCAGGACCGCGTCGCCGTGCTGCTGGGCGGCCGCGACGGCGACGCGCACCGGACCGATCGACTTGTCGACGAGTTCGCGGTACCAGTCGGGGAGTTCGTTGCCCTCGTTGTGCAGGTACAGGCTCATCACCCGGAAGCGCAGGTCGAGGCCGGTCTGCCGTTCGACCTCCAGGATCCAGCGGGAGGTGATCCAGGCGAAGGGGCAGGCGGGGTCGAAGTAGAAGTCGACGGAGGCGGGGGCCGGGGCGGGGGCGGAGGCAGGGGCGGGGGCCGGTGTTTCGTTGCTCATGGCCGTGAGGCTAGTGCCCCAATGGCCGGTGGGTACGGGCCATTGGGCGCGTGTACGGCTGGGCCAATCAGGTGGCGTTCAGGCCGCCCGCCACCCCAGGTCGCGCCCCGACTCCGCCAGCGCCCGCTCGAAGTCCGTGGCGCCCTCGCCCGCCGGCCGCTCCGCGGCGAAGCCGCCGTACTGCCGGTAGAGGTCGCCGTGCTCGCGGACGACGCCGAGCACGAACGCGCCCGCGTCCTGCGACACGTGGAAGTCCTGGCCCGTCGCCCGCGCGACGTCCCAGCCGTGCACCGCCATCTCCTTGGTGACCATCGCCGCCACGTCCGCGGCCGGCGCGCTCCCGCCGCCGAAGTCGACGTCGCCCTCCCACACCGCCGGGTCGGCCCAGGCGGCGACGGCACGGTCCAGCTGCGCCGCGTACGCCCCGGCCCAGTCGGGCTCCGCGGTGAAGTCCCGCGCGGTCAGCTCGTCGGGGAGCTGGACACGGGCGGCGCGGCGCTCCAGGCCGTACGAGGTGTAGAGGACCCAGTGGTTCACCAGGGTCCGCACGTCCCAGTCGGCGCAGGGCGTGGCCGTGCCCGCGAGGTGCTCCGCCGTGACGCCCCGGGCGACCCTGGCGGCTTCGGCGGCGCATTCGACCATGTGCTTGTGCGTGGTTTCCATGCTGATCAGCGTAGGTACGGAGGTGCGGGACCGGCTTGAAGAAACGCGACAGCGGACCCCCGTCACGAACAGCTGTACGGTCCCTCCATGATCTCGGAGACCTTTCTGCTCGGCGGCGACCTGCCCGTGCGCCGCCTCGGTTTCGGCACGGCCCAGCTCACCGGGCCCGGCTACTGGGGTCCGCGCGGGGAGCGCGCGGACGCGGTCGCGGTGCTGCGGCGCGCGGTGGAGCGGGGCGTGAACCTGATCGACACGGCGGACAACTACGGCCCCGGCATCGCGGAGGAGCTGGTCGCCGAAGCGCTGCACCCGTACCCGGCCGACCTGGTGATCGCGACGAAGGGCGGGGTCGTGCGGACCGGCGCCGACGCCTGGCACGTCGCGGGCCGCCCCGAGCAGCTGCGGGCGATGTGCGAGGCCAGCCTGCGCAGGCTGCGCACGGACCGGATCGACCTGTACCAGCTGCACCGGCTGGACCCCGGGGTGCCGATGGCCGAGCAGTTGGGCGCGCTGGACGAGCTGCGGCGCGAGGGCAAGATCCGGCACGTCGGTCTCGACACGGTCGACGCGGACCAGTTGACGCGGGCGCTGGCCCTGACCGACGTCGCCTCGGTGCAGAACCGGTTCAACCTCGTCGACCGCGCTTCGGAGCCGGTGCTGGAGCTGTGCGAGGCCAGGGGCCTGGCGTTCCTGCCGTGGTTTCCGCTGGCCAACGGCGCGTTGGACGATCCGCGCCGGGCCCTGGCCTGGCTGCTGCACCGCTCCCCCGTGCTCTGCCCGACCCCGGGCACGGGCTCGCTCGCGCACCTGGCGGAGAACCTGTCGGCCGCCGGCCTGCGGCTCTCCGCCGAGGAGGTCGAGGCGCTGGACGCGGCCGACGGGGTCACGCGGGGCTGACGGCCGTCAGTTCGACGAGCTTGGTGACGGTGTTCCAGTTGCGCGTGGTGGCGACGACGCCCTTGTTGAGGGCGGGGCGGGCGAGGACTTCGGCGAGCTTGGAGCGGCCGAGCCCTTCGGGGGCGTAGAGGTAGAGCGCCCGGTCGCCGAGGGCGAAGTCCTCGGGCAGGAAGGCCCCGCGGTCCACGGCGGCGAACCTGTCGGCGGTGACGGGCCGGGAGAAGTAGGTGACGTGGAGCTGCTTGGGCTCCAGGTCGGCGGCCGGGAACGGGCAGGCGTCGACGACGGCCCGCAGGTACGCCCCGTCCCTGACGAGGCAGTCGACGGCGAAGCCGAAGTGCTCCTCGACCGCCCGGCCGATCGCGGCCTCCAGACCGGCCTCGTCCGCGCGGCCCGTGGTGAAGGCGGCGTTGCCGCTCTGGAGGTGGGTGCGGACGTCGCCGTACCCGAGCCCGGTGAGCAGTGAACGCAGCTCGGCCATGGGCACCTTGCGGTGGCCGCCGACGTTGATGCCGCGCAGCAGCAGCGCGTACGTGGTCGTCATGGCCGTCACCTTAGAGGGCGGGTCGAACACGGGCGCGGCCGCCGCGCCCCGTGGGGGAGGGCGCGGCGGCCGCCGTTCCTGAGGAGGCCCTGGCGGGCCGCTCCGGCGGGCCGGGTGCTACTCGACGACCTTGAGGAGCTTGTTGGGGGTGCCCTCGCTCGGGTTGCCTATCTTGTCGGGCGTGGCACCGTCGGTCAGGGCCTGGGCGACCTGGTCCGGGGTGGCGTCCTGGTGTCCCGCGAGGTAGACCGCCGCGGCGCCGACGACGTGCGGGGTCGCCATCGACGTACCGGAGATGGTCTTGGTGCCGCCGTCGCTGTCGTTCCAGGACGAGGTGATGTCCTGGCCCGGGGCGTAGATGTCCACGAGCGGGCCGTAGTTGGAGAAGTCGGCCTGGGCGTCCGCGTCGGTGGACGCGGCGACCGTGATGGCCTCCTCGACGCGCGCGGGCGAGCTCTGGGAGGCGTCGGACGACTCGTTGCCCGCCGCGATGCCGAAGGTGACGCCCGAGGCGATGGCCTTGCGGACGGCCTCGTCCAGGGCCTCGTCGACGCCGCCGCCGAGGCTCATGTTGGCGACGGAGGGGCCCTGGTGGTTCTTGGTGACCCAGTCGATGCCCGCGACGACCTGCTCGGTGGTGCCCGAGCCGCCGTCGTCCAGCACGCGCACCGCGACGATCTTCGCCTTCTTGGCGACGCCGTGGGCGGCGCCCGCGATGGTCCCGGCGACGTGCGTGCCGTGGCCGTTGCCGTCGTTCGCGTCGTCGTCGTTGTCGATGGCGTCGAAGCCGGAGACCGCGCGGCCCTCGAAGTCCTCGTGCGAGACGCGGACGCCGGTGTCGATGACGTAGGCGGTGACGCCCTCGCCGCCGCCGTCCGGGTAGGTGTACTTCTTGTCGCCCGCGGTGTCGGCCTGGTCGATGCGGTCCAGGCCCCACGAGGGCGGGTCGTCCTGGGTCGCGTCGATGGTGAACTTCTTGTTCTGCACCACCTTGGCGACGGCCGGGTCGGTGGAGAGCTTCTTCGCCTCGTCGGCGGTGAGGCCGCTGGCGGAGAAGCCGTTGATGGCCGAGGTGTAGGTGCGCTGGAGCTTGCCGCCGTACTCCTTCGCCAGTTCGGCCTTGTCGGCCTTCTCGTCGAGCATGACGATGTAGCTGCCAGCGACGGCGCCTTCGGCGTTCGCCCCGTAGATCTTGCCCTGCGGCGTGGGGGCCGCACCGGCGAACGAGGTGTTGAGGACGGTCACTCCGGCGGCGGCGGCCACCGCGGTGATCGCGGCGGTCAGCTTGATCCGGTTGCGACGCTTGTGAGTTGCCATGAAGAGGGGTCTCCTCGTCATTGTTTTTGTGGGGGGAATGCCCGACCGGCGGAAAACCTCCGGTGGGACTGGTTCGAAACCCTGACCGATTGACGCGCCCAGATCAAGGGATCCATGCAGCTGTGACTTACGCAACAATGCTGCGTAATAAGAAATCGGCCAGCGCCTCACATCTCGGACACCGTGATCAACTCGCTTTACGTGTAAGGGGCTTCGCTCCTCCTTCCCGGTGATCGCCCGGATGCCGCACCGGTACGCAGGGAGGAGACGGCACCCCGCCGGTTCACCGGCGAGCACGACGAGATGGCTCGAACGCGCCCCCAGACTTCGATACGGAGACGGCGGCGCGGTGCCGCGGTCCCGCCGGAGGGGGCAGGGTCGCCATGGGGAATCGGGGCAAGTCGGGTGCACCGGACGGGAAGGTCCGGGGCATAGCGGCCAGGGCGGGGGGCTGGAGCGCGCGCCACCGCTGGGCGGCGGTCGGCATCTGGGTGCTGTTCGTCGTCGTGACGATGGCCCTCGGCCAGGTGGCGGGGCGCCAGGACGTCAAGGACAGCGAGCAGATGGGCGGCGAGGTCAGCCGTTCCATGAAGCTCATCGAGGACGCCGGTCTCGCGGACCCCGCGTCCGAGACGGTGCTGATCCAGGGGAAGGGGGCGCGCACCGGCGCCGACTCCGCGGACTTCCGCGACGCGGTCGACGACGTGATGACGGCCGTGCGGGCGACCGGCGAGGTCTCCGACGTGGTGTCGCCCTACGACAGCAAGTCCGTCTCCAAGGACGGGCTGAGCGCGCTGGTGCAGTTCAACGTGCGCGGTGACCCCGACACGGCGGGCGACCGCATCGAGCCGGTCCTGAAGGCCGTGGAGAAGGTCCAGCAGGGCCACCCAGGGCTGCGGATCGAGGAGATCGGCAGCGCCAGCATGAACAAAACCTTCGACGAGGCGTTCGGCGACGACTTCCAGCAGGCCGAGTTCTCCGCCGTGCCCGTCGCGTTCGGCATCCTGCTCATCGCCTTCGGCGCGCTGGTCGCCGCGCTGCTGCCGGTCGCGCTCGCCCTCACGGCGATCATGGCGACGATGGGTCTGATGGCCGTCGTCAGCCACTTCCAGCCGATGAGCGACACCGCCAACTCCGTGATGCTGCTGGTGGGCCTCGCGGTCGGCGTCGACTACTGCCTCTTCTACCTGCGGCGCGAGCGCGAGGAGCGGGCCGCGGGGCACGACGCGGGGACCGCGCTGCGGATCGCGGCGGCCACCAGCGGCCGGGCGATCATCGTGTCGGGCGTGACGGTGTGCGTGGCGATGGCCGGGATGCTCTTCACCGGGATCGCGGAGTTCGAGGCGATGGGCCTGGCCTCGCTGGTGGTGGTCGCGGTGGCCATGGTCGGCTCGGTGACCGTGCTGCCCGCGCTGCTCTCGCTGCTCGGGGAGCGCGTGGAGAAGGGCCGGGTGCCGTTCCTCAACCGCCTGAAGAAGGCCCGCAACGGCTCCGGGAACAGCTCCGGGAACGGCTCCGGGAACGGCGAGAGCCGCCTCTGGGGCGCCGTGCTCCGCAGCGTGCTGCGCAGGCCGAAGGCGTACCTCGCGGTGGCCGCGGGCGCGCTCGTCGCGATCGCGCTGCCCGCCGCGGGGATGAACACCCAGGAGCTCACCCTGGACCAGGAGTTCGGGGACTCGCTGCCGATCGTGCGCACCTACGAGCGGCTCAACGAGGCCTTCCCCGGCGGCGCCGACCCGGCCGAGGTGGTCGTCAAGGCGGACGACATCAGGTCCCCCGAGGTCACCGGGGCGATCGCCGACTTCAAGGCGCGGGCGATCGGTTCGGGCGCCTCGCGCGGCCCGGTCGACGTGCACGTCCACGCCGCGCAGAACATCGCGACCATCGACGTGCCGCTGGTCGGCGGCTCCGACCAGAAGCGGGCGGAGAAGAGCCTGGCACTGCTGCGCGACGAGGTGCGGCCCGCGACGCTCGGCAAGGTGTCGGGGGTCGAGGCGCCGATCGGCGGACAGGTCGCGGGCTCCAAGGACTTCAACGACCAGATCAGCAGGTCCGTGCTGCCGGTGGCCGCGTTCGTGGTCGTCTTCGCCTTCGTGCTGATGCTGCTCTCGTTCCGCTCCCTGACGATCGCGGTGACGTCGATCGTGCTCAACCTGCTGTCCGTGGGCGCCGCCTACGGCATCCTGACGGCCGTCTTCCAGCACGGCTGGGGCGCCTCGCTCGTCGGGGCCGAGGGCGTCGGGGCGATCGTCGCCTGGCTGCCGCTCTTCCTCTTCGTGATCCTCTTCGGGCTGAGCATGGACTACCACGTGTTCGTGGTGTCCCGGATCCGCGAGGCCAAGCTCCAGGGCCGTACGACCAAGGACGCCGTCGCGCACGGCGTCGTCACCACCGCGGGCGTGGTGACCAGCGCCGCGGTCATCATGGTGGCGGTCTTCGCGATCTTCGGCACGCTGTCGATGCAGTCCATGAAGCAGATGGGCGTGGGCCTGGCGGCGGCCGTGCTGATCGACGCCACGATCATCAGGGGCGTGCTGCTGCCCGCCGTGATGGCCCTGCTCGGCGAGCGCAACTGGTACCTGCCGAAGTGGCTGCGGTGGCTGCCCGACATGACGCACGACGAGTCGTCGCCCGCGCCGCGCACCGCGCCGCCCGCGCCGCCCGCCACGGGCGAGCCGCAGCGGATCGGCGTCTGAGCCCGTCCCGCGGGAACCCTCCTCCCCACCGCTGCCGTCCGTCCGTACGAAGCCGTACGGACGGACGGCGGCGGTACGTGACCGAGGGCGTACCGCCGGTGGATCAGCCGGTACGGGCGGGCAGTTCGGCCTCGACGAGGTCGGCGGCCCGCCGCGTGCCGCCCTCCCCCGCCATCGCGTCCCGGATCTCCGCGAGCCTGCGCGCCACCTCGGGGTCGGCGGACAACTCGACGACGGCGGTGCGCAGTTCCTCGGCGGTGACCCCGGTCAGCTCCACGCGGCGCGCGACGCCGTGCCCGACGAGCGCGTCCGCGTTGCCGAACCCGTCGGTCATGACGGGCACGGCCACCATGGGCGTCGCCGTGGCCAGGCCCTCCTGGCTGCCGCCCGCCCCCGCGTGCGTGACGAAGGCGTCGGCCTGCTTCAGCACGGACACCTGGGGCAGCCAGCCGTGCAGCTCGAAGTTGCCCGGCACCTCCCCCAGTTCGGCCGGGTCGACGAACTTGCCGATGTTCAGCACGACGTGCCAGTCGGGCAGGCCCCCGAACGCCTTGATGCACGTCCGGTAGAAGTCGGGCTGCTTGGTGACGGCGGAGCCGAAGGAGACCAGCAGCACCTTCTTGCCCTCGGCCTCGGCGGGCCGCTGCCATTCGCCCTGCTCGGCGCGGTCGCCCTGGCAGGCGCCGACGAACCGGTACACGGACTCGTCCACCCGGTCGGCGTGGGGCTGGAGCGCCCTGGGGATGAGGACGACGGCCTTGCGGGGCCGGCCGACGAACGGGTCGGGGTGGGTGTCGATGCCGTTCCCGGTGAGCCACGCGGTGAAGCGCGCGTAGTACGCCTTGCCGCGCTCGGACGCCTTGAGGTCGGCGTACATCGGGTCGGCGACCTCCTCCTCGTACCCCTCCCAGGGCACGAGGTTGGGCCAGAGCGAGAGGGCGGGGACGCCCCAGCGGTGCGCGAGGACGGGCGCGGGGTAGGCGGTGATGTCGTGCAGGACGAGGTCGGGGACGTCGTCGGCGAAGGCGGCGGCGAGCTGGGGCAGGACCTGGATCGCGTCCTTCAGGAAGGGCTCGATGTTGTCGATGAGCTCGGTGCCCCAGGCGTCCGGGTCGTCGTCGGTGGGGAGCGTGGAGGTGTAGACGACCGGCGTCGCGCCGGTCGCCGCGACCTTCTCGGCGAAGGAGGCGGGGATCGCGTAGCTGACGCGGTGGCCGCGGGCGACGAGCTCCCTGATCAGGTCGAGGCTGGGGTTCACATGGCCGTGGGCGGCGATGGAGAACATGGCTATGTGGGCGGGGCGCGGCGTTGCGGTCATGATCACACCTTAGACGAGACGAGACGTCTCGTGCAATGAGTGGGGCGAAAAGAAGCGGGCGACGGGATTCCGTCGCCCGCCGCCACCGCGGAGGAAACGCCGCTACGACTCCGGGCCGCCCTCCAGGACCTCCGCCGGGACCTCCGCCGCGGGCCGCAGCGCGCGGGCCAGCCGGTCGACGGCGGCCGGGTCGACGGACCCCGTGCCCGCGAGGGTGGCGACCAGCGCCTGGGCGAGGACGGCGGCGGTGCCGATCCTGGCGTCCTCCCCCACGTCGCCGGTGACCTTGCCGATCACCGCGTCCCGTACCGACTGGGAGATGTCGAGCCCGCCGAAGAGCTCGGGGAAGGAGAGCGCCATCAGGCACACCCCGACGTTCGCGGAGAGGATCGACTGGCCGGCCAGCTCCGGGGTCGTCCGCAGCCTGCCGACCTCGCGGCAGCGCTCGACGGCCGCGTGGAGCAGCGCCTGCGCCTCCTTGATGGCCTGCGGCTTGGACTCCCCTGTCGGCGTGAACATCAGCCGGTAGAGGTGGGGGTTGCGCAGCGCGAACGCGACGTGGCTGTCCCAGGCCGTACGGAGGTCGGCGACCGGGTCGTCGGTGGCGGGGTTGCGCCGCTTGTTGGCGAGGAACCGCTCGAAGCCGATGTCGGCGACGGCCGTCAGCAGCCCCGCCTTGTCGCCGAACTGGCGGTAGATCTCGGGCATGCCGACCTTGGCCCGGTCGCAGATGGCCCGGGTCGAGATCGCCAGCGCGTCCTTGGTGGCGAGCATCTCGGCCGTGGCTTCCAGGATGCGCTCTCGTGCCGTTGACATGCCTTCCACGATATCAGCGCTAACAGATCAGAACTGGATCTTTCCGGAGCTGGGCCGCGCAATCACAGAGCGCCGTTATCAACGCTTACGAATTGTGTTAGCGTTGCAAACAGCTCGGGGGCAGGCCACCTCCCAGCTGCCCGACCGTTGTCCGCAAGCGAGAGAGCTGGTATGACCCTCATGAACCGTTCGACGTTCCGCCGCGCCGCTTCCGCCGCCGTCGCAGTCACCGCGAGCGTGGCCCTCCTCGCCGCCTGCGGCGGGGACTCCGACGACGGTGACAAGGCCGCACCCGCCGGGGCGGAGAAGACCCCCGCGTCGGACGCCCCGAAGGCGGCCGGGGCCGCGGACGCCGCGTTCACCGCCACGCACGTCGGCGGGCCGACCACGATCCTGGAGATCGGCGGCGCCCGCATCCTGCTCGACCCGACCTTCGACCAGCCCAAGAAGTACAAGAGCGGTCTGGAGAAGATCCAGGCGCCCGCGTTCGGCGTGGACAAGATCGGCAAGATCGACGCCGTACTCCTCTCGCACCACCAGCACGACGACAACCTCGACGACTCGGGCCGCGCGCTCCTCAAGGACATCCCCGCCGTCTACTCCACGCCCGGCGCCCAGAAGAAGCTCGGCGACCACATCACGGGCATGAAGAACTGGGAGACCCGGGAGCTGAAGACCGCCACCGGCTCCATCACGGTCACCGCCGTGCCCGCCCTGCACGGCCCCGACGGCGTGTCCCGCGGCGCGGACGGCGAGGTCACCGGCTTCGTGCTCAGCGGCAAGGGCGTCCCCACCACGTACGTCTCCGGCGACAACGCGTCGGTGAAGGTCGCCAAGGAGGTGGGCGACCGGGTCAAGAAGGAGATCGGGCCCATCGACACCGCCGTGGTCTTCGCCGGCGCCGCCCGCACCCCGGCGATCCTCAAGAACGCCCCGCTGACCCTCACCTCCAAGAACGCCGCGCTGGTGGTCAAGGACCTCAACCCCCGCAAGGTGGTCGCGGTCCACACCGACAGCTGGAACATCTACTCCGAGGACCTGAAGTCCCTGGTCAAGGCGTTCGAGGAGCAGGGCGTCGCCGACAAGCTCGTCGACCTGGCCCCCGACGGCAGCACCAAGCCCCTGTCGTAACGGCCACCAGGCCCGTACACGGCGTTCCACCACCAACCGGGGCCCGCCCCACCACGATTGAGAAGGTTCCACCCATGGCAGCATCCACCACCCTGCGCAACGTGATCGGCCTCTCCAACGAGCTGCCGCGCCTCAGCGAGTCGGCGCTCGTCCTGGTCGACTACCAGAACACCTACCGCACCGGCGTCATGCGGCTCGAAGGCGCCGAGGAGGCCCTGGCCGCGGGCGCCCGGCTGCTCGCCGCCGCCCGTGCCGCCGGCACCCCGGTCGTGCACGTCGTGAACGACGGCGGCGTCGACACCCCGTACGACATCCGTGCCGAGATCGGCGCGATCAGCGACGAGGTCGCCCCGATCGAGGGCGAGAAGGTCGTCGTCAAGCAGGTCCCGAACGCCTTCCACGGCACGGACCTCGAAGAGACCCTCAAGGGCCTCGGCGCCGACGGCGGCGACGTGATCATCGCCGGTTTCATGACGCACATGTGCGTGCTCTTCACCGCGCAGGGCGCCTTCAACCTCGGCTACCGCCCCACGGTCGTCGCCGAGGCGTCCGCGACCCGCTCGCTGGAGGGCCCGGACGGCACCGTCGTCCCGGCGAGCGCGCTGCACACCGCCGGTCTGACCACGGTCTCCGACCTGTTCGGCACGGTCGCCGCGAAGGTCGACGACCTGAAGGCGTGAACACCACCGCCCTGAACGGCGGATGACGGTGCCGCGGCCCTTCCGGGGGCCGCGGCACCGTCCCCTGCCCGTCCGCTCAGCGCTGGTAGCGCGCCAGCACCCGGTTCCCGTCCTTCACCAGCCGTTTCTCCAGCTCGTCCCGGCCGATCGCCCCGCTGTAGTACTCCTGGAGCGCGGGCGTCGCCACCTTGTCCTTCCACTCCGGATAGCCCCGCACCGACTGCGCGGGCGCCGGGCGCAGGTCACCGGCCAGCGCCACGCCCGTCGACCAGCCGAGCTCCTCGGTGTGCAGCGCCGGGTCCTCCAGCGCCGCCCGCCCGGTCGGCAGCATCCAGTCGCCCTTCGCCAGGCGCACCATGTTCGCGGGCCGGAGCAGGAAGTCGATGAACCGCACCGCCTCCGCCTTGTGCGGGCTGTCCTCGGCGACCGAGAGGGTCTGCGGACTGACGCCCTGCGCGAGGCCCTCGCTCCCCGCGGGGGCGGGCAGGACCGTCCAGTCGAAGCCCTTCGGGGCCTGCTCGACGATCTGCTGGCGGTACGAGAAGCCGAGCGGCACCATCGCGTACTTGCCGCCGAAGAAGCCGGGCAGCGTGTCGGAGCCGCCCATGCCGAGCGTGGAGCGGGACGCCGAGCCGTCCGTGTTCACCAGGTCGTGGACCGTGCCGGGCACGACCGCGTCCGCGTCGGTGAACTCCACCCTCACCTTGCCGTCCCCGCCCCGGTGGAAGAGCTTGCCGCCCGCCGAGAGCCCGAGGTTGAGGGTGACCGAGACCGGCTCCTTGAGCGGCCAGGCCACCGCGTGCTTCCCCTTGCCCATCCTGCCCGTGAGGTCCTTGGCGACCTGCCGGAACTCCTCCCAGCTCCACGGCTCCGCGGCCGTGGGGACCCGTACGCCCGACTCCCCGAGCACCTTGCGGTTCGCCATGATCACGCGCGGTTCCTGGAGGAACGGCACGCCGTACACGCCCTCCTTGAAGGTCGCGGTCTCCCAACTGCGCGCCGGGATGTCGTTCTTGAGCCGGGCGGGCAGCAGTTCGCGCAGGTCGGCGAGGTAGCCGCCGTACGCGAAGTCGGCGAGGTCGTCGGACGCGTCGTGGATGACGTCGGGCGCCTCGCCGCCCTCGAAGGAGGTGAGGAGCTGGTCGTGGACGCTGTCCCAGCTGCCCTGGACGTACTCGACCCGGACGTCGGGGTTGGCCGCGTTCCACTCCGCCACCAGCCGTTTGTTGACCTCGACGGACTCCTTCTGCCAGGCGAGCGACTGGAAGCGCAGCACGACCTTCCCTCCGCCGTCCCCGCCGTCGTCGCCCGAGCAGCCGGTGAGCAGCAGCGCGCCCGCCGCGAGCAGCGCGAGGAATTGTTTGCGCATCAGTTCTTCACCGCCCCCGCCAGCATCCCGCCGGTGATCCGCTTCTGGATGACCGCGAAGATCACCAGGGAGGGGAGGGTCGCCAGGAACGCGGCCGCGGCGAGCGGTCCGAGGTCGGCGACGCCCTCCGCCCCGATGAAGTGGGTGAGGACGACGGGCAAGGTCTGCTTCTCCGGGGTCTTGAGCAGGACGAGCGCGAAGAAGAACTCGTTCCACGCGGTGATGAAGGCGAAGAGCGCGGTGGCGACGATGCCGGGGGCCAGCAGCGGGGCCGTGACGGAGACGAGCGTACGGAGCTGGCTCGCGCCGTCCACGGCAGCGGCCTCCTCCAGTTCGGCCGGCACGGCCTTCACGTACCCCACGAGCATCCACAGCGCGAACGGCAGCGACCACACGACGTACACCAGGACCAGGCCGAACAGCGTGTTGATGAGGTGGAGGTTCTTCAGGACCAGGAACAGCGGGATGATCACCAGCACGAACGGGAACGCCTGGCTGACCACCACCCAGCCCGTCGCCGCCGTCGAGAGCCTGCTGCGGTGCCGCGCCATGACGTACGCCATCGGGGTCGCGACGGCGACGGCGATCAGGGCCGCGGAGGCCGCCACGAGCAGGGAGTTGCCCGCGGCTTCGAGGAGCGGCTGCTCGTCGAAGGCCTGGCGGAAGTTGTCGAGCGTCGGGTCCTTCGGGATCCAGGTGGGGTGCAGCGAGCCCAGTTCGCGGGCGGGTTTGAAGGCCGTGGAGACCAGCCAGACGAAGGGGAAGGCCAGGAAGACCAGGTAGCCCAGGAGCGCGAGGTACTGGCCCGCGCGTCCGGCCCGGCTGGTGCGCAGCGCGCTCATCGTCCGTCGCCTCCCTTGATGCGTCCGACGAGGAAGAAGGCGAAGAAGACGGAGACCACCGCGACCATGACGCAGCCCATCGCGGCGGCGTAGCCGAACTGGCCGTAGCGGAAGGCCTCCTCGTACGCGAAGAGCATGGGCAGCCGGGTGCGGCCGCCCGGTCCGCCGTTGGTGAGCACGTACACCAGGGCGAAGGAGTTGAAGTTCCAGATGAAGTTGAGCGCGGTGACGGCCAGCGCGACGGGCCTGATCGCGGGCCAGGTGACGGTGCGGAAGCGGCGCCAGGCGCCCGCGCCGTCGAGGGCCGCGGCCTCGTGGAGTTCGTGCGGGGTGTTCTGGAGCCCGGCGAGCAGGGTGACGGTGGTCTGCGGCATTCCGGCCCAGATGCCGACGACGATGACGGCGGACAGCGCGGTGGCCGGTCCGGTGAGCCAGTCGCGTCCTTCGCCGAGGCCGAAGTCCCTGATGGTCTCGTTGAGGACGCCCGCGTCGGGGTGGTAGACGAGCCGCCACATGATGCCGACGACCACCTCGGGCATGGCCCAGGGGACGATCGCGAGCGCCCTGGCCAGCCAGCGGAAGCGGAGGTTCTGGTTCAGCAGGAGCGCGAGGCCCAGCGCCAGCAGGAACTGCGGCGCGGTCACGCCGACCGCCCAGAGCAGGCCGATCCTGAACGACTCCCAGAAGAGGGAGTCGTGGGCCAGGTCCTGGAAGTTGAGGGTGCCGATCCATTCGGTGGGCTCGGTGCGGCCCGCCTGGGAGTCGGTGAAGGACAGTGCGATGCCGTACAGCAGCGGGCCGACGCTGAGCACCAGGATCGGGATCAGCGCGGGCAGCACCAGGAACCAGGCTCCGTGGTCCGCCCGGCCCCGCCGCCCCGGCCGCCGTCCGGCGTGCCGTCCGTCCCGCTCGCCGGACCGCGTCGCCGCAGTCTCCAATGTCACGGATACGACCCCTTTATTTAGTTCGACCTGTCTGTGCGGGTCTGGCCGCCCCGATGGCCTCCGTCATCGTGCTGAGGGCCCGCCGGTTCGTCAAGCCAACCTGCACGGATGCAAGAATTTGTGCCCATGAACGACGTGAATGCCCCAGCTCCCTTCGACGAGGCGCGGGCGCGCGCGGTGCTGGCCGCGGCCGGGCTCCCGGCCGACGCTCCGCTTCTCTCCTTCGGCGAGAACGCCGTGTTCAAACTGACCGGATCCGCCGGCGTCCCCGGTGCCTCGGGTCTGGTCGTGAAGGTCGGCCGGAGCCGGGAGCTGCTGGCGCGCGCCGAGCGCGAACTGGCCGTCGCGGGCTGGCTCGCGGAGCACGGCGTCCCCGCCGTACGGGCGGCCGAGCCCGCGCCCCGGCTGGTCGACGGGCACCCGGTGACGCTCTGGCACCGGCTGCCGGACGCGGTGCGCCCGGCCGAACCGAGCGATCTGGCGGAGCCGTTGAAGCGGGTGCACGCGCTGCCCGCCCCGGCGTTCGGACTGCCGCGCAGGGAACTGCTCGGCGGGGTCGAGCGCTGGCTGCGGCTGGCGGGCGACGCGATCGACCCGGCCGACGCGGAGTACCTGCGGGCGCGCAGGGACGGCTTCGAGGCGGCCGCCGCCGCGCTCGCCCCGCACCTGGCGCCCGGCCCGATCCACGGCGACGCGCTGCCGCGCAACGTCCACGTCGGCCCCGACGGCCCGGTCCTGGTCGACCTGGAGACCTTCTCCGCCGACTTCCGCGAGCACGACCTGGTGGTGCTGGCGCTCTCCCGGGACCGCTACGGCCTCGACCCCAGGGCGTACGACTCCTTCGTCCGCGCGTACGGCTGGGACGTCCGCGAGTGGGAGGGGTGCGCCGTGCTGCGCGGGGCGCGCGAGACGGCGAGCTGCGCCTGGGTGGCCCAGCACGCGCCCGCGAACCCCAAGGCCCTGGCGGAGTTCCGGCGCAGGGTGGCCTCGCTGCGGGACGGTGACGCCACGGTGCGCTGGTACCCCTTCTGACCTCCGTGTACGGTCCTGAACGTTCACGATCCCGCCAGATCGTTCCCGAACGTTCCTGTCACGAATGGGGTGTTGAAATGCGCGTTCAACTGGCCGAGGTGGCGCTGGAGGTACAGGTCAGCGGCGAGGGGCCGACCGTACTGCTGCTGCACGGCTTCCCCGACTCCCACACGCTGTGGCGCCACCAGGTGGCCGCGCTGAACGCCGCCGGGTACCGCACGATCGCCCCCGACCTGCGGGGCTTCGGCGCGTCCGACAAGCCCGAAGGCATCGCGGAGCACCACCCGGGCAAGCACGTGGGCGACCTGTTCCAGCTCCTCGGCCACCTCGGGGTCGACCGGTTCCACCTGGTCGGCCACGACTGGGGCTCGGGCATCGCCCAGGGGCTCGCGGGCGCGGCGCGCGAGCGGGTGCTGTCCCTGAGCATCCTGTCGGTGGGACACATGGCGGCGCTGGAGGAGGCGGGCTGGGAGCAGCGCAAGCTGTCCTGGTACATGCTCCTCTTCCAGCACGTGGGCCTCGCCGAGGACTGGCTGTCGCGCAACGACTTCGCGCACCTGCGCGAGATGCTGGCCGAGCACCCGGACGCGGCCGAGATCACGGAGCGGCTGCGCGAGCCGGGGGCCCTGACCTCGGCCCTGTCGGTCTACCGCGCGGGCGTCCCGGCGGAGGCCCTGTTCGGCGACGTCCCGCCCCTGCCGCCGCTGCCGGGCCCGGTGCTCGGCCTGTGGGGCACCGACGACCGCTTCCTGACGGAGCAGTCCATGTCGGGCACGGGCAAGCACGTCGAGGGCGCGTGGCGCTACGAGCGCGTGGCGGACGCCGGCCACTGGCTCCCGCTGGACCAGCCGGAGCGCGTGAACGCCCTGCTGCTGGACTTCATGGCGGGCGTGGGAGCGGAGTAGGCCTAGGCCCCCTGACGTCCCTCCCGGGGCCGGGACACGGGCACTCAGCTCGCGCTGGGGACCCGGGGGGCGAGGGCGCGCAGCGGCCACCTCGGGTCGACCACGGCTTCCGGGTCGCCCTTCTTCCGCAGGAAGCTCTGGAAGTTCTCGGCCCACTGGGCGTACCAGTCGATCTGCCGGTCATGCAGTTCGCCCGGGGCGAGGGCGGCGACCTCCGGGTGCCGGGCGGCTATCGCGCGGGCGACGCGGACCGCGGCCAGGGCGTCCGCGCCCGCCTCGTGGGCCCCGTCGAGCACCACGCCGTACTCCCCGCAGACCGCCTCCAGGGTCCGCTTGCCCTTGCGGTACCGGTCGACGGCGCGGTCGATGGTGTACGGGTCGATCACCGGGCCCGTCCCCGCGCCGCCCAGGCGCTCGGCGAGCGAGGGCAGGCCGTGCCGGCGCAGCTCGGCGGAGAGCAGCGTCAGGTCGAAGGCCGCGTTGTAGGCCACGACCGGGACGCCCTGCCGCCAGTACCCGACCAGGGCGTCGGCGATCTCGTCGGCCACCTCGCGCACCGGGCGGCCCTCCGCCGCCGCCCGCTCGCTGCTGATGCCGTGGATCGCGGACGCCTGGGCCGGGATCCTTATGCCGGGGTCCGCCAGCCACGCGCGGTGCCGCACGGGCTCACCGCCCTCGACGCCGATGACGGCGGCGGTGACGATGCGCGCCTCCAACGGCTCCGTGCCCGTCGTCTCCAGGTCGAAGCCGACCAGCGGTTCCTCGTGCCAGCCCATCCCGGGCCCCCTTTTCTCTGTGCTCTCCCCCAGTGGTGACCACCCTCCCACGCCCCACTGACAGCACGGCCCGCCGCTCCCCCGGGCCCCGGGCTCACGACACCGGCCGCGAGTCCGTCCAGACCGACTCGAACTCCTCGCGGTACGTCTCGAAGAGCCCCACCTCGCTGCCCTGGTCGGGCCGGAGCGCGCCGCGCCTGGCCCCCCGCAGCACCAGTACGGGGGCCTCCATCCCCCGGGCCCTGCGCAGGTAGGACTGGACGACACCGACCGCGTCCGAGCCGTCGCCGTCCACCAGGTACGCGGTGAAGCGCGGCGTCTCGTCGAAGACGTGGATCTCGAAGGCGCCCGGGTCGCGCAGCGCCGTGCGGACCCGGCGCGTGTGCAGGATGTTCATCTCCACCGAGCGGCTCAGCTCGCCCTTCTTCAGGCCCAGCTCCCGCTCCCGCCGCTTCACGGCGCTGCTCGCCGGGTTGAGGAACAGCAGCCGCACCCGGCATCCGGACTCGGCGAGCCGCACCAGCCTGCGCCCGGAGAAGTTCTGCACCAGCAGGTTCAGGCCTATGCCGATCGCGTCGAGCCGCCGCGCCCCGCCGAACAGGTCCTCCGCGGGCAGCTGCCGCTGGAGCCTGACCCGGTCGGAGTGGACGGAGACCACGTCGGCGTACCGGTCGCCCACCAGGTCCTCGACCGCGTCGACGGGCAGCCGGTGGCCCGACGGCGGCCCCGAGCCGCCGCCGAGTATCTCCAGGAGCCTGGCCGACGCCCGCTCGGCCTGGTCGAGCACGGCCTGCGACAGGGCGCGGTTGCGGGACACGACGTTCCGCGCGACCTCCAGCTCGTCCAGGGCCAGCTCGACCTCGCGCCGGTCGTCGAAGTACGGCTCGAAGCACGGCCAGTGCTGCACCATCAGCTCGCGCAGCTGCGGCAGCGTCAGGAACGACAGCACGTTGTCGTCGGCCGGGTCGAGCAGGTAGCCCTTGCGGCGGGACACCTCGCGCACGGCCACCGCGCGCTGCACCCACTCCTGCCCCGCGGGGCCCGCGGCCGCGACCACCCAGTCGTCGCCGTGCACCGGCTCGTACACGGGCCGCAGCACGGCCGCGACGACGGCGCGCAGCCGCTGTTCGACCAGGTTCAGCCAGATGTAGGCCCGCCCGGCCCGTTGGGCGCGCGTACGCACCTCGCTCCAGGCGTCCGCACTCCAGTCCAGCTCCGCCCCGATCTCCATGGGTCGCGCGAGGGAGACCGCTCCGGGCGGGATGTCGCCGGACTCCCCCTCGTGACCCGGGTCACCTGGGGGCAGTTCAAGCCCTCCCGAGCTCACCCGCGCACCGCCTCCGTCGTCTGGAACACCCTTGAAGCCCTCGGACACCCTGTCCGATCAACGATCAAGGAAGGGTACTCCGCGAGCGGGAGGCGGTGCAGCAGGTTGGACAGGCTCCCTCGGTCAACTCCGGTCGCGCGGCGCCCCGTTCTCTCCGGCGAGGTCCCGCGGAGTGAGCGGGCTCATATGCGTGACGTCCCTGGGGGCCAGCTGGAAGCCCTGCCAGTGGACCGGCATGGGCTGCTGGTCCTCGTCCCGCGCGATGTGGTGGAAGCCGATGTTGACCCAGACGACCGGGTCGACGAGCGCCTCGCCGTTGACCCATTTGTCGACACTGTCCGGTGCGCCCCTGCCGCAGTCCACGATGTTGTTCGAGGCGAACTTCTCGCAGGCGCGGTTGCGGGTGAAGAACACGTCGTGCTTGCTGAAGCCGCGGCCCGCGTGCTTGTTGGAGGCGCCCGGCACCAGTTCGTACGAGCGCCGGTGGCCGTCCTTGTTCTTGCCGGTCGCGCTCACCACGCGCCACCACCGCATGGTCTTGGCGTCGCCCACGGCCTCCTTGGTGATCGGCGTGCGGGTCGTCCTGGTCGTGGGCCCGCCCCGGCCGGTCGGCGGGCTGACCACCGAGTCGTACTGCTCGATCCGGTCCCTCGGGGTGCCGTCCAGCGCGAAGTTCAGCCGCCAGAAGACGTTGTGGCTGTGGCTGGTGGCCGTCGAGCGGGCGCCGTCGTTGCCGATGGGCCAGCCGCGGCCGTCCCCCGCGTTGTAGTCGCCGGGCGCGAGGCTGCCGGTGGCGCCGACGTTGGCCGACACGGTGCCGTCGGAGGAGAACCGCCACTCGGTGATGTACTCGTACCAGGCGACCTTGTTGACGGTGTAGAGCAGCAGGTCCTTGCCCTGCGACTGCCAGACCTTGGTGCCCTCGTCGCTCGCCAGCCGGTAGGCGTGGCCGCGCGCCCTGGTCGTCGCGCACAGCCCCTTGACGCTGCCCAGCTCCGGGACCTTGACGGTCCTGATGGTGCCGCCGGGGCACTCGGCGGGCGCGAGGTTCTCCAGGCCCCAGCCGAACCCTGCGCCGGTGAGGTCGTCGTACTCGGCGTTGCCGTCGTCGTACGGGACGTGGATCTGGCCGAGCCTGGCGTTCTTCAGGACGCGGATCGGGACGGCCTCGCCCTTGGGCTGGTACGTGATGTTGTCGAGGACGAGCCCGGAGTCGGTGTCGTAGCGCCAGCACATGCGCCAGGTGGTGCCGCCGTCGAGGGTCTGCTGGATGCGGTACGCGGCGCTGCACGGCGGCGGGAGGGCGGCCTGCCGGGCGGCCGCGGCCCGCTCCGCCGCGTCGGCGTCGCCCACGGGCCGCGGGACGGGCGTGGCGGCGGGGGCGGTCGGGGGCGTGGGGGCGGACGGGGGCGTGGCCGTGGCGCCCGACGCGGCCGCCGCCGTGGCCAGCAGGACCGCCGCCGTGAGGAACGCGCCGCGTCTGCGGGCGCGCGAAACCCTTTTCACGTGCATGAGAGGAAGGCTCCCTTGTGCGAGGAAGGAACGGGAACGGGAACGGATCAGCCGACGTGGACGACGGTCCTGGCACTGAGGTCGACGATCAGGCTCCTGGCGTTGATCCAGGGGCCGTTCTTGACCTTCGTGACCAGCCGTACGCAGCGGTGCTCGCCGCACTTGGCGAGCTGGTCCGGCACGTTCTTCTCCCGGTAGGTGCGGTAGATGTCGCCGTTGAACCACAGCTGGTCGGGTGTGGTCAGCGGCTTGTCGGTGGCGTCCTGGTAGTCCTGCTTCAGCCCCTTGCCCAGCGGGCTCGCCAGGATCAGTTCGACGGCCTCGCGCAGCTCGTCGCGGTGCGCCGACGGCTGGACGCCGCTCTGGCTTCCGGTCCGCTCGACCTTGCCGGTCGTCAGGTTGACCGTCTTGGTGATGAGCCGGTCGGTCCCGTAGTCGTAGTACGAGACGTCCGCGCGGCGCACGGTGGCCGCTTCGCCCTCGACGGGATCGGCGAGGTTCACGCCGAGCCGCTGCGGCCCCCGCTGTCCCTCCACGTCGCGTGCGGCGGTGCGCGCGTCGGGCGTGAAGGCGATCTGGTCGGCCCTGCGCAGTTCGCCGTCGGTGAGCGGATCGCTGCCCGTCCCGACCTCGCCGTCGGCGGGTGCGGCGGCGAAGGTGCCGGGCGGCGGCGGAGCGCCGCTCCCGTCCCGCCCGCCCTGCCCCGCGGGGTCCGAGCCCGCGTCGCGGCCCGCCTCCCGCGCCGAACCGGCCGCCGCGCGGCGGCCGTCGGCGTTGTCGTCGGCTCCTGCCGTGCCCGGCAGGGTGATCGCCACCATGGCCGCGGTCCCCGTCACCGCGACGGCCGCGCCCGCCACCAGCTTCCCCAGGTGCCGGCGCATCAGTTCGCGCACGTTCAACCCCCTCCTGTGTGGTCACTCGGTAGGACGGGTCGAAGTCCTATGAGGTTGCCCCACTTTCGGGGAGGATCTCCTACAAGGACCCTCCCCGTAAACCAGTCGATCAATACCGATCCGTCTCAGCCCCCAACCGGTCCCCAACCCGCCGTTTTCCCCCACACGTCCCCCTTCCCCCGGATGCGAAGTGGAAGAGTCCTCCCTATGCAGGTCTGGCCGGGTCAGGCGTACCCCCTCGGTGCCACCTACGACGGTGCGGGCACCAACTTCGCGGTCTTCTCCGAGGCCGCCGACAGAATCGAGCTCTGCCTCCTGCACGACGACGGCTCCGAGACGAACGTGGAGCTGCGGGAGTCCGACGCGTTCGTCCGGCACGCCTATCTGCCCGGGACCATGCCGGGGCAGCGGTACGGCTTCAGGGCGCACCGGGAGTACGACCCGGCGAACGGCCACCGCTGCAACTCGTCGAAGCTGCTGCTGGATCCGTACGCGCGCGCCGTCAGCGGGACCGTCGACTGGGGCGAGGCGGTCTACGGGTACCGCTTCGGCCGCCCCGACGCGCGCAACGACTTCGACTCGGCGCCGCACACGATGACGTCGGTGGTGGTCAACCCGTACTTCGACTGGGGCGACGACCGGCCGCCGCGCACCCCGTACCACCACACGGTGCTCTACGAGGCCCACGTGAAGGGCCTGACCATGCTGCACCCCGGTCTGCCCGACGAACTGCGCGGCACGTACGCGGGCCTCGCGCACCCGGCGGTGATCGAGCACCTGGTGGAGCTGGGCGTGACGGCGCTGGAGCTGATGCCCGTCCACCAGTTCGTCGACGACCACCGGCTGGCCGACGCCGGGCTCGCCAACTACTGGGGCTACAACACCATCGGCTTCTTCGCCCCGCACAACGCGTACGCCTCCTGGGGCGACCGGGGCGAGCAGGTGCTGGAGTTCAAGCAGGCGGTGCGGGCGCTGCACGAGGCGGGCATCGAGGTGATCCTCGACGTGGTCTACAACCACACGGCCGAGGGCAGCCACCTGGGCCCCACGCTCTCCTTCCGGGGGCTCGACAACGCCTCGTACTACCGGCTGGTGCCGGACGACCAGCGCTACTACATGGACACCACAGGCACCGGCAACAGCCTGCTGATGCGCTCCCCGCACGTCCTCCAGCTGATCATGGACTCGCTGCGGTACTGGGTGACGGAGATGCGGGTCGACGGCTTCCGCTTCGACCTGGCGGCCACGCTGGCCCGGCAGTTCCACGAGGTGGACCGGCTGTCGTCGTTCTTCGACCTGGTGCAGCAGGATCCGGTGGTGAGCCAGGTGAAGCTGATCGCCGAGCCCTGGGACGTCGGCGAGGGCGGCTACCAGGTGGGCAACTTCCCGCCGCTGTGGACGGAGTGGAACGGCAAGTACCGCGACACCGTACGGGACCTGTGGCGCGGCGAGCCCGCCACGCTCGCGGAGTTCGCCTCGCGGCTCACCGGCTCCTCCGACCTCTACCAGGACGACGGGCGGCGCCCGCTCGCCTCCATCAACTTCGTGACGTGCCACGACGGCTTCACGCTGCGCGACCTCGTCTCGTACGACGAGAAGCACAACGCGGCCAACGGCGAGGACAACCGGGACGGCGAGAGCCACAACCGGTCGTGGAACTGCGGGGCCGAGGGCGAGAGCGACGACCCCGGGGTACTGGCCCTGCGGGCCCGCCAGACGCGCAACTTCATCGCGACGCTGCTGCTGTCGCAGGGCGTGCCGATGCTCGGCCACGGCGACGAGTTCGGGCGCACCCAGGGCGGCAACAACAACGCGTACTGCCAGGACAACGAGGTCTCCTGGGTCCACTGGCCGGACGAGGACGACGAAGGGGCGCGGCAGCTGCTGGAGTTCACGCGCGCGATGGTGCGGCTGCGGGCCGAGCACCCGGTCTTCCGGCGCCGCCGCTTCTTCCACGGCCGCCCGGTCGCGGGCACCCGCGACGAGCTGTCCGACATCGCGTGGTTCACGCCCGAGGGCGAGGAGATGGCGGAGGAGGACTGGGAGGCCGCCCACGCGAAGGCCCTGACGGTGTTCCTGAACGGCAGGGCGATCTCGGAGCCGGGGACGCGGGGGGAGCGGATCACGGACGACTCGTTCCTGCTGATGTTCAACGCGAGCGGGGAGGAGATCGGGTTCACGGTGCCGATGAACCACGGGCGGGAGTGGGAGGTGGTGGTGGACACGGCCGCGGAGGCGGGCGTCCCCGACGGCACTCCGCACAAGGCCGCGGCGGGCACCGAGCTGCGGCTGGTGCCGCGCTCCTTGACGGTGCTGCAACGCCCGACGTGACGCCGTGGGCCGTCCGCCGCGCGAGCGGGCCGCCACCGACCCGTATCACCCGTTCGGGCGTACGCCTCCTGCGGCGCCCCGCGGCCGGTGGTCCGCTGGGAGCATGCCCCCGCAACCGCCGCCCCTGGCCCATGCCCCGCCCGCGCCGCCCCGCTTCGACCACCGCCTGGGCGCCTGGACGCTGAGCCGCCCCGCCGACGTGGCCCTCGCCCTCACCGACCCGCGCTTCTCCGGCGGGCCCGCCGCGACCTGGGGCTTCTGCCGGGGCGAGGGACACCGCGCGGACCCGGCGGGCGCCGCCGCCGAGCGCCTCGCGCCCGCCGTCGAGCGGACGGCGTACGTACTGGCCCGCCGCATCGCGGCCCGCCCGCGCGCCGACCTCGTCGAGGAGTTCTGCCGCTGGCTGCCCGCGGGGGCCGTGGCCAGTGCCTGCGGGCTCGGCTACGCGGAGCTGGCGCAGGCGAGGCTGGACGCGGCGGGTCCTTGCGCGGCCCGCACCGCGCCCAGGGAGCGCGCGCTCGCCGCGTTCCTCCGCGCGGTGCTGGCGGCGCCCCACCGGTGGGGCGCGCTGCGGGCCGACCCCGCGCTGGTGGACCGGGCCTGGACCGACGTGCTGCGCAGGGACCCGCCGGTGCGGCACGTGCTGCGGCGCACCACGGCGGAGATACGGCTGGCGGGGGCGACGCTGCCCGCCGGGGCCTTCGTGGCGTGCCACCTGGACCCGTACCGCTTCCACCCGGCGGGACCCGCGGACTGCCCGGCGGCGCTCCTGGCGAGGCTGGAGGCGGCGCATGGGCTGCGGGCACTGCTGGAGGCGATGCCGGGGCTGCGGCTGCTGGGGCGCGGGGGGCTGGTGGTGCGCCCGGGGGCCGCGCCCGCTTGAACCGCGGCGCCCGCTGAACCACGGCCCCCGGGCCACCCGGCACCGCCCGGGGCTCCCGCCGCCCCGCCGCGCCCGAGGCCCCCGCCGCCCCGCCGCGCCCGGGGCTCCCCGGCACCCCGCCGCGCCAGCCCCCTGGCTCCCGCCGCCCCGCCGCGCCCCTCTGGCTCCCCGCCGCCCCGCCTGCGCCCGCCCCCCCTAGCTCTCCGCGACCCTCCCGAGCAGCGCCACCGGACGCCCCCCGAACAGCTCTTCCGCCCCCACCCGCGCACCCCCCGCCAGCTCCCGCCCGGGGTCCAGCACGTCGCGCCACACCCCCGGCGGCAGCCCCAGCTCCGTCCCGCGCCAGCCCCCCGCCTCCGCCAGCCGCAACGACAGCCGGGTCACCGCCGTCACCACCTCCCCCGAGCGGCAGAACGCGAGCAGGTGCCCCGCCGCGGGGCCCTCCGCGTACAGGGGCGCGTACGTCCCCGACGGCCCGAAGGCCCCCGGGCGCTCGCGCCGCAGCCGCAGCGCCGCCACCGTGAGCCGGTGCTTCTCGCCGGAGCCGTCGCCCGGCCTGAACGGCCGGCGGTTGTCCGGGTCGACCAGCGCCGCGTACTCGTCCTCTGTCCCCTGGTACAGGTCAGGCACCCCCGGCATCGTCAGGTGCAGCAGCGCCGCCCCCAGGACGTTCGCCCGCACGTGCGGCGCCAACTCCCTTGCCAGCGCGGCCAATCGACCCGCCGCCGCCCCCGCGGGCCCCGCCGCGACGAAGTCCGACACGGCCCTCTCGTACACCGGATCCCGCTCGGTCCAGCCGGTGTGCAGCCCCGCCTCCCGCACGGCCTTCAGCAGCGCGCCCCCCAGCCGCCCGGCATCGGGAAGGCCGAAGCCGAACGCGGTCTGCCAGCCGAACCACGCCAGATGGGGATCGGGCGACGGCACGTCGGCCAGCTCCCGCAGCGCCTTCGCCCACCGCCCCGGGCACTGCGACAGCACGGAGATCCGCGCCCGGACGTCCGCGCTGCGCTTGGTGTCGTGCGTGGACAGCACGGTCCCGGTGGCGGGCCAGTCCCTGGCGATCCGCTCGCAGTGCGCGTGGAACGCGGTGGGGGGCACCGCGGGAGCCCCGGGATCGCCGCCGACCTCCGTCGCGGAGACCAGCGGGACGTACCGGTAGAAGGCCGTGTCCTCCACCGCCTTCGCCCGCAGCGCCGACGACACCTGCGCGAAGCGCGCCTGGAACTCCTCGTGGGTCAGGGCCAGTTCGCGGACCACGTCGACCGCGTCCGCCTCCTGCGGCACCGCGAAGACCCGCCTGGCCTGGCGCGCCGCGTCCGCCGGGAGCGCGGTGTCGCCGCCGTGCCGGTACGGGCGGTACACCGGCACCCGCACCAGCAGCTCCCGGATCGCGGTGCGCAGCGCCCACGGCGCGTGGTCGGCGGGCGCGAGCCGGACCGCGAGGCGCGTGAGGCGCTCGGTCTCGGCGGCCAGCTCGTGGGTCACCACCTTGTACGCGGCGCGCCTCGCCGTCGCCTCCCAGTACCCCCCTCGGTCGCCGGGCGCGTTGGTGAAGTCCTGGTAGACGTGGTGGAGTTCGGTGGCTCCCGGACCGTCCACGAGGACGCCGTCGACGCGGTACAGCGCGTCGTACCCCGTCGTCCCCGCCACCGCCCAGCCCGCGGGCAGCCGCTCCTCGCCGGTGAGGATCTTCTCGACCACGGTCCAGCAGGCGCCGCCCGTCGCCCCGTCGAGGCGGCGCAGGTACGCCTCGGGGTCGGCGAGCCCGTCGGGGTGGTCGATCCGCAGCCCCTCGACGACCCCGTCCCGCACCAGCTCCAGGAGCTTGCCGTGCGTGGCGGCGAACACCTCGGGATCCTCGACCCGGACCCCGATCAGCTCCGAAATACTGAAGAAGCGGCGGTAGTTCAGCTCGGTGCGGGCCGTGCGCCACCAGGCGAGCCGGTAGTGCTGCGCGGCGAGCAGCTCGGGCAGCGGGAGGCCTCCGGTGCCGTCCCGGAGCGGGAAGTCCTGCTCGTAGTAGTGCAACGCGCCGCCCTCGACGTGGAGTTCGTCCATGACCTCGCCGAGCCGGCCGCCGAGCACGGGCAGCAGGATCCGTCCGTCGCCCGCCGCCCAGTCGATGTCGAACCAGCGCGCGTACGGCGAGTCCCGCCCCTTCGCGAGCACGTCCCGCAGCGCGGGGTTGTGGCGGGGCGACGCGGCCATGTGGTTGGGCACGACGTCCACGACGAGGCCGAGGCCGTGGGCGCGGGCGGTCGCGGCGAGGGCCCGTAAGCCCTCCTCGCCGCCGAGTTCCGCGCGCACGCGGGTCGGGTCGACGACGTCGTACCCGTGCGTCGAGCCGGGGACGGCCTCCAGGACGGGCGAGAGGTGCAGGTGCGAGACGCCGAGGGCGGCGAGCCGGGGCACCGCCTCGGCCGCGGCCGCGAACGGGAAGTCCGGCTGGAGCTGGAGCCGGTACGTGGCGGTGGGAGTCATGCGAACGTACGTACCCGGGGGCGGGGGCTTCGACGCGGGGCGCGCCGCTGTCCGCGCCCCTACGGGGCCCCGTGGCACACGGGCCCGTCCCCCACGCCCCGCACGCCCCGCGCAAGCGGTCCCGCGCCCTTCAGCAGCTCCGTGAACGCCCGTGCCGCGCCCGTCAGTTCCACCCGGGAGAACACCGTCAGGGCCCGGCGCCACGGCGGGTCCACCGTCAGGAGCACGCAGTCCTCCCCCACCGCGCCCCGCGCCACGTGCGCGGGCGCCGTGCAGACGCCCACCCCCGCCGCCGCCATCCGCACGGCGGTCGAGGTGTGCTCGGTGCGGACCGCCGTGCGCGGCACGAAGCCCGCGTGCCCGCACGCCCAGTCCAGGAACCGCTGCCCCTCCACGACGGGCTCCATCGCGCAGCGGATCCACGTGTGGTCGGCCAGCTCTTCGAGGCGCACCGACGTACGGCCCGCGAGCCGGTCGTCGAAGGGGGCCACCAGCACGATCTCCTCCTCGCCCACCGGGACGACCGGCCCCGGCCAGTGCGGCGGCGGCGGACCCACCGCCAGGTCGGCGACGCCCCGCTCGACCTGGTCCTCCAGCGCGTCGGACGTGGCGTACTCGTGGAGGTGCAGCGTGACCCCCGGGTGCTCGCGCTGCCAGCGGGCGAAGACGTCGGGGAGCACGCCGACCGCGACCGCGTGCAACGTCGCGACGTGCAGCTCCCCGCCCCGCGCCCCGGCCGCCGCGCGCGCCGCCCGCTCGGCCTGGGCCGCGCTGCGGACGGCGAGTTCGGCGTGGGGCAGGAACGCGCGGCCCATCGCGGTGAGCCGCACCCCGCGCGGCAGCCGTTCGAGCAGCTCGCCGCCGACGGACTTCTCCAGCGCCTTCACCTGGTGCGAGAGCGCGGGCTGGGTGACGTGCAGCAGTTCGGCGGCGCGCGTGAAGGACGCCTCCTCGACGACCGTGACGAAGTACTCCATCTGCCGCAGGCTCACCGCCGCCCCTTCCATGAGCGTTGTGCATCGGAGTCACACAAACATTGCCTTGGACTCGTGGCAAGGGCCGGAGAGAGGCTCCGATCATGACTGAGACCCCGATTTCCGCAGCTCACGACAGCGCCCCCGGTACCGTCGACGTGATCGTCGTCGGTGGCGGCACCGGCGGCTACTCCACCGCCCTGCGCGCCGCGTCCCTCGGCCTCACCGTGCTGCTGGCCGAACGCGACAAGGTCGGCGGCACCTGTCTGCACCGCGGCTGCATCCCCAGCAAGGCGATGCTGCACGCCGCCGAGCTGGTCGACGGCATCGCGGAGGCCCGCGAGCGCTGGGGCGTGAGGGCGAGCGTCGACTCGGTCGACTGGGCGGCGCTGGTGGCGTCGCGGGACGACATCGTCTCGCGCAACCACAAGGGCGTGGAGGGCCACCTCGCGCACGCGGGCGTCCACGTGGTGCGCGGCAGCGCCCGGTTGACGGGGACGCGCACCGTGCGCGTCGAGGGGCACGGGGAGTTCACCGCGCGGCGCGGCATCGTGCTGGCGACCGGTTCGCGGCCCCGGCCGCTGCCCGGCCTGGCCGCGGACGGGCGGCGCGTCGTGACCAGCGACGACGCGCTGTTCGCGCCCGGCCTGCCGAAGTCCGTGCTGGTGCTCGGCGGCGGTGCGATCGGGGTGGAGTACGCCTCCTTCCACCGCTCGATGGGTGCCGACGTCACCCTGGTCGAGGCCGCCGACCGGCTGGTGCCGCTGGAGGACGCGGACGTGAGCCGCCATCTGACGCGCGGCCTGAAGAAGCGCGGGATCGACGTGCGGACGGGCGCGCTGCTCCAGGAGGCGACGGTGCTGGAGGACGGCGTACGGGCCACGGTCCGCACCGCGCGCGGCGAACTGCGTGCGGTCGGGGCGGAGCGGCTGCTGGTGGCGGTGGGCCGGGTGCCGGTGACCGAAGGGCTCGGCCTGGCGGCGGCCGGACTGACCGCCGACGAGCGGGGGTTCGTGGCGCCCGCCGACTGGGACAGGCTGGAGACGGCGGTCCCCGGCATCCACGTGGTGGGCGATCTGCTGCCGCCGCCGTCGCTCGGCCTGGCGCACGCGTCGTTCGCCGAGGGGCTGCTGGTCGCCGAGACGCTGGCCGGGCTGGCTTCCCCGCCGGTCGACTACACGGCGGTGCCCCGGGTGACGTACTCCTCGCCGCAGACCGCTTCGGTGGGCCTGTCGGAGGCGGAGGCCCGCAACCGGGGCCACGGGGTGACCGTGAACACGATGCCGCTGACGGCGGTCGCCAAGGGCATGGTGCACGGCCGGGGCGGTGTGGTGAAGGTGGTCGCCGAGGCGGCGGACGGCGCGGGACGTGCGGGGCGCGTGCTCGGCGTGCACCTCGTCGGCCCGCACGTCTCGGAGATGATCGCGGAGAGCCAGCTGATCGTGGGCTGGGACGCGGAGCCGTCCGACGTGGCGCGGCACGTGCACGCCCACCCGACGCTCTCGGAGGCGGTGGGCGAGGCGTTCCTCACCTTGGCAGGTCGCGGACTGCACCAGCAGTGAGGGACCGGACGCGCTGCAGGAACCGGACGCGTTGCCGTCGCGCATCCGCAAACGGACGCCTTCGATGTTGAACTCTCCATGCGTGCGGCCCTGGTTGGGCCGGTCCACGCATCGTTGCCGATCGCTTGGGAGAGTGATGAGAATGCGCAGACTGCTGAACGGAACCGCTGTGGTCCTCGGCGGCATGGCCCTGGTCGCCGCCACTCAGGGCGTCGCGGGTGCCTCGACCACCTCGGCCTCGGGCGCCACGGAGGTGCCGAGCTGTGTGACGTACCAGGAGATCGCGATGGGGAACGTCTGGGCGAACATCACCAACAACTGTTCGACCACGCAGCGTGCCACCGTCCAGTACGGGGACAGGATCGACCCGACCTGCTACACGCTGCAGCCCGGTGAGACCAAGACCAGCTACATCGGCTTCAACTGGAACCGCGTCACGCGCCTCGTCAGCTGCTGACGCGCCACGGGCGCTCCGGGCGGTGCGGCCCCCACCGCACCGCCCCGGGGCGCCCACGTCAGCCCAGCTCGAACACCGGTCCGGTGGAGGCGTGCAGCACGCACTCGTTCGGGAACGCCTTCGCGTAGGCCACGCGGCGCCCCTTCCACTTCCCGTACGCGACCGCCGTCACCGGCTCGTAGATGAACGGGCACGCGGTGCCCGTCCGGCGGATCTGCCAGATGTCGCCGTCGACCTCGTCGAGCGCGGCGCACGCCTCGGAGTTCCTCGGGTGGCCGCCGCCGTCGGGGCACCTGATGAAGGCGCTGTTGACGTTCCCGGTCGGCTCCTCGCCCCAGACCATCGAAACGTGGATCCAGTCACCGCCCTCCGCGCGGGCCGTTCCCGGCGCGTCCGTGTCCGGCGCGTCCGCGCCCGCCGCGCCGCCGCCCGCGAGCAGCAGCGCACCGGCCACGCCGAGCGCGAGCAGTCCGTTCCGTACCGTACGAGCCGACCGGGCCATCGCGTTCCACCGTTCCTCGGGCACGCGCGTGCGCGTGCCTGCCGCAGCGCGGGCGAACACCTGCGCTACTGCATGCATCGGCGCACGGAACGGGCCGCTCAACCCGTGCCACCCGATCGGCCCCGGGACCCCGGTCGCCGGGCGCGGGTCCTCAGGCGGGCGGCGGGGGCGCGGCCGGCGGGGCGGCCGGGGGCGCGGAAGCGGGCGGCTGCGGCGCCGGGGGCCGGGGCACGGGGGCCTGCTGGGGCACGGGGGCCTGCTGGGGCACGGGAGCCTGCTGCGAGGGATCCGGCTGAGCGGGGTCAGGGGAGGGGCCCTGCTGCGAAGGGTCCTGCTGCGCCGGGGGCTGCGGCGCGTACTGATGCGGTGCGTACTGATGCGGCACGGGCGGCTGCGGCGCGGGCAGCTGCGGTACGTGCGGCTGGGGCGCGGCGAGCTGGGGGGCGTACGGCTGTGGAACGTACGGCTGCGGCGCACCCTCCGGGCGGCCGCTCTGCGGGTAGGCGCCCGGCGGCTGCGGTGCCGGTGCCGTGAGCCGGAAGGCCATCCGGCCGAAGCTGACCTGGTCCCCCTCGTGGACGACCACCGTGCCGGTGACCCGCTGGCCGTTCACGCACGTGCCGTTGGTCGAGCCGAGGTCCCGCAGGATCCACACCGCGCCGTACCTGCTCAGCTCGGCGTGCATCCGCGACACCGTCTCGTGGTTGAGCCGCAGGCCGTTGCCCGGGTCGCGGCCGATGCGCAGCGCGCCGGGGCCCGCCTCGGGCAGCAGCAGCTTGGGCAGCCGCTCGAACTGCCACGCCTTGCGCAGCCGCATCGTGAACGCGGACATTCCGCCCACCGCCCCGAACACCCGCTTGGTCCAGCGGCTCCCCGTCTCCAGGTCGGCCGTGAGCACCGCGAGCTCGTCCGACCTGCGCGCGGCGAGGGCCAGTTCCATGCGCCGCATGAAGGTGTCGTGCGAGAGCTTGCCCTGCGCCGCGCCTTCCCTGAGCAGCCCGAGGACACGGTCGCGCTCGGCGTCGGAGAGCCGCGCGGACGAGATGTGGGGCTCGAAGGAGGAGGACGTCACAGACGCGATTGTCGGTCGGGAGCCCCCGAAGTGTCCAGATGAGGCCCATTACCTCGCCCGCGGGCGATCCGGAAGCCCCCTGCGGGGCCGCCGCCGTGTGGTGAAAACCGCAGCCCGCACCCGGGGCATCGCTGCTAGCGTCTGCGCTCAATCACGCAACGGGGGAACCACATCTTGTCCAGCACGCCGCCCGAAACGCTCGTCAGGCCCCTCACGGGCGTCGCCGAGCTCCCGCTCTTCAACCGCCTCTCCTACGTGCTCGACCACGAGCTGGAGGACGACTTCGCCGCCGGGCGCCGCCGCCCCGAATGGACCTGGGTCGCGCTGAGCGGCGACCGGCTGCTCGCCCGGCTGGCCTGGTGGACCAAGCCGGGCAGGGCCGAGCCGATGTTCCTGGACTTCTTCGACCTGGACGACGCGCTCCCCGAGGCCGAGCGCGTCGAGGTCGGCGTACGGCTCCTGGAGACCGCGTCGGCCGCCGTGCTCAAGGGCGGCCCCCGTCCGGAGTACGGCCGTTTCGTGCCCGCCGACTGGCGCGACGACCCGGCGGCCCGCGCCGCCGTCACGGCCCGGATGACCGCGGCCGAGCGGACCGGCGCCCGGCTGCTCGTGGAGCGCCTGCGCCTGGAGTGGAACCCGGCCGTCGCCGCGGTCCCGGCCGCGTCCGGGCGGCTGCGCTTCCGGCCCGTCGTCGACCGCGAGGACCTGGTCGCGCTGATGGCGCTGGTCATGGCGGGCACGCTCGACGCCCACGGCCTGGCCGACCTCGCCTCGGGGCTGAGCCCGCGCGAGGCCGCCGAGCAGCACTACGACGAGGAGTTCGCCGGCTACTCCTCGCCCCGGGAGTGGTGGCGCGTCGCCGAACTGCCCGACAGCGGCGAGCCCGTCGGCTTCGTGGTGCCCGCGCACAACGGCTACAACGCCACGATCGCGTACATCGGCGTGCTGCCCGCCCACCGCGGCCACGGCTACATCGACGACGTGCTCGCCGAGGGCACCCGGATCCTGGCGGCCGAGGACGTGCCGCGCGTCCGCGCCGCGACGGACCTGGCGAACGTCCCGATGGCGCGTGCGTTCGCGCGCGCCGGGTACGTGAACTTCGAGCGGGCGATCGACATGACCTGGGACGCCCTCCCGTAGCCCCGGACACCGTCCCGCACCGTTCCCACCCGTCCCGGCACCGTTCCCCACCACGTTCCCTGACGGCATTTCAGGCCGGGAAGCACCTCACGCAACCAGCCGTACCCGGTGGTACGTTGCCGCGATCGTCGCCGTCTCGTCGCGGCGGCGTACCACCCCACCCCCCCTCGCAGCACCGACCACAGACGGGACACCCCCCATGACCGAACTGGTCGTTCGCGCCCTCGCCCGGGGCGAGACAGCCCTCTTCCGCTCCCTCAAGGACCCCGGTCTCGTCGGCCGCGCGGTCCTCGGCACCGAGTTCGCCACGGTCCACGAAGGCGGTGACTACCGACCCGAGTGGAGCTGGGTCGCCCTGCGCGACGGCGTCGTGGTGGCACGTGCCGCCTGGTGGGCGGGGCCCGCCGACGACGAACCGATTCTGCTCAACTGGTTCGACATCGCCGACGGCGAGGAGGAGGCGGGCGCCGAACTGCTGCGCCGCGCCCCGCTGCACGCCGAGTACGAACTGATACTGCCGCCGGGCTGGCGCGACCTGCCCGACGTGCGGGAGGCGGCCGAGGCGCGCATCAGGTCCGTACGGGCCTCCGGCATGCGGCCGCTGGTCGAGCGGTACAGCTACCGCTGGACCCCGGAGTGCGGGCTGCCGCCGCGCTCCGGACGGCTGGAGTTCAGACCCGAACCGTCCGACGAGGCGGTCCTCGACGTGCTGCGCAGGGTGCACTCCGTGACCCTGGACGCGCACGCCCAGCGGGCCATCGCGGAGAGCGGGATCAACGCGGCGGCCCAGGAGGAGCTGGACTTCTTCCACTGGTGTCCCTCGCCCCGCGAGTGGTGGCGCCTGGCGTACACCCCGCAGGGCGAACTGGTCGGACTGCACGTCCCGGCGATCAACTCCACCGGCCCCTGCATCGCCTTCGTCGGGGTGGTGCCCGAACAGCGCGGCCACGGCTACGCGTACGACCTGCTGGTCGAGTGCACCCACTTCCTCGCGGAGGAGGGCGCGCAGTTCATCGCGGGCGCCACCGACCAGGGCAACATCCCGATGGCGAAGGCCTTCGAGCGGGCCATGCACCCGGTGAGCCAGGAGCGCGTCCACCTGGTGTGAGGCGCTACGGCCGCCGGGTGGCCGCGATCGCCTCGCGGTACCAGTGGTACGAGTCCTTGGGGGTCCGCTCCAGGGTCTCGTAGTCGATGTGCACCAGGCCGAACCGCTGCCTGGTGCCCTCGGCCCACTCGAAGTTGTCGGTCAGCGACCAGACGAAGTACCCGCGCACGTCGACCCCTTCGGCGAGGGCCGCGTGCACGGCGCGCAGGTGCCCGTCGAGGTAGTCGATCCTGCGGGCGTCGCGCAGCCCCTCGTACGAGCAGCCGTTCTCGGTGATCACCAGCGGCGGCAGCCGGTCGCCGTACCGCTCGCCGAGCCCGACGAGCAGGTCGCGCAGCCCTTCGGGGACCACGGGCCACCCGAAGTCGGTGCGCTCGGCGCCCTGCGTCTCGTAGAAGGCGAAGGGGATGCCGGACGGGAGGTCGATGCCGGAGTACGCGTCGACGGCACCGGGCTCGGGGGCGCCGACGAGGGACGGGTTGTAGTAGTTGACCCCGCAGAAGTCGAGCGGGGCCGCGATCGTCGCGAGGTCGTCGGCGACCGGTCCCGGCATGGCCTCCGCGATGCCGTCGGGGTAGCGGCCCGTCAGGACCGGGTCCACGAACGTCCAGTTGGTGAGCGTGTCGTACAGCTCGGCCGCCGCCAGGTCCGCCGCGCTCCCGCCCGCGGCCCGCACCGGCGTGCAGGAGAGCGCGATGCCGACCTCCTCGACGCCCACGGCGCGCAGCGCCCGTACCGCGAGGCCGTGCCCGAGCAGTTGGTGGTGGGCCGCGGGCAGCGCGTCGAAGAGCAGCTTCCTGCCCGGCGCGTGCTCCCCCAACGCATAGCCCAGCAGGGTGACTTCGGCCGGTTCGTTGATGGTGATCCACTTGCGCACGCGGTCGCCGACGCGTTCGGCGACGATGCCCGCGTACTCCGCGAAGCGGTAGGCGGTGTCGCGGTTCAGCCAGCCGCCCGCCTCCTCCAGGGCCAGCGGGGTGTCCCAGTGGTAGAGCGTCGGCACGGGCGCCACGCCCCGCGCGCACAGCTCGTCGACGAGCCGGTCGTAGAAGTCGAGCCCCGGGGCGTTGACGGTGCCGCTGCCGCCCGGGACGACTCTCGGCCAGCTCACGGAGAACCGGAAGGCCCCGGCGCCGAGCCCCGCGGCCAGGGCGACGTCCTCGCGGTAGCGCTCGTAGAAGCCGGTGCCGACCGTCGGGTCCGAGCCGTTCTTGATCCGCCCCGGCTCGGCGGCGAAGGCGTCCCAGCCCGACGGGCCCTTGCCGTCGGCGTCGACGGCGCCCTCGGTCTGGAACGCGGACGCGGACACGCCCCACAGGAAGCCCGGCGGGAAGACGGGCAGCGGCTCGGTCGGGGACGGCGGCGGCGAGGACAGCGGCTCGGTCATGGCGGAGACCTTAATCGGCCAACGTCCAGGTCTGAAGACCCCGATCTTGCCAGGATGGTGGGCACGACGAACCCAGGGGGCCACAGGTGCGTTTCGAGGTGTGGGCGCCGCACGCGGCGGACCGCGTCACCCTCCGACTGGAGGGCGCGGACGTGGAGTTGGAGCGGGATCCGGGGCGCGGCGCGGGCTGGTGGTCCGTGGAGGCGCGGGCGTCGGGCGGCGCGCGGTACGGCTACGCGCTCGACGGCGGGCCCGTGCTGCCCGATCCGCGCTCGCGGCGCCAGCCGGACGGGCCCGACGGGCCGAGCGCGCTGGTGGACCACCGCGCGCACCACTGGCGCCACGGCTGGGCGGGCCGCGACCTGCGCGGCGCGGTCCTCTACGAGCTGCACATCGGCACGTACACCGGGGCCGGCACCTTCGACGCGGCCGCCGAACACCTCGGCCACCTCGTCGAACTTGGCGTCACACACGTTGAGTTGATGCCGCTCTGCCCGTTCCCCGGAACGCACGGCTGGGGGTACGAGGGGGTGTCCCCGTGGGCCGTGCACGAGCCGTACGGCGGCCCCGAAGGACTCAAGCGGTTCGTGGACGCAGCGCACGGGCACGGCCTGGGCGTCGTCCTGGACGTGGTCCACAACCACCTGGGCCCCTCCGGGAACCACCTTCCGCCGTTCGGCCCGTACTTCACCGACACCCACCGCACTCCGTGGGGCTCGGCGGTCAACCTCGACGCGCCCGGCTCCGACGAGGTCCGCGCGTACCTGCTGGAGAGCGCGCTGTCCTGGCTGCGGGACTACCGGATCGACGGGCTGCGGCTCGACGCGGTGCACGCGCTGGCCGACTCCAGGGCGCTGCCGTTCCTCGAAGAGCTGTCGGCGGCGGTGGACGACCTCGCCGCGCTGCTCTCCCGCCCGCTGTTCCTGATCGCCGAGTCCGACCTGTGCGACCCGCGCACCACCGCGCCGCGCGCCGAGGGCGGGCTCGGGCTGCGCGCGCAGTGGAACGACGACTTCCACCACGCCCTGCACACCGCGCTCACCGGCGAGTCCCAGGGCTACTACGCGGACTTCGCGAAGGCGCCCCTCGCCGCCCTCGCCAAGACCCTCACCAGGGCGTTCTTCCACGACGGCACGTACTCCTCCTTCCGGGGCCGCGTCCACGGCCGCCCGGTGGACCGCACCCGCACCCCCGCGCACCGCTTCGTCGGCTACGCCCAGACCCACGACCAGATCGGCAACAGGGCCACCGGCGACCGCCTCTCGCAGTCGCTCTCCCCCGGCCTGCTGGCCTGCGCCGCCGCCCTGGTCCTCACCTCGCCCTTCACGCCCATGCTGTTCATGGGCGAGGAGTGGGGGGCCCGGACGCCCTGGCAGTTCTTCACCGACCACCAGGACCCGGAGCTCGCGGCGGCCGTACGGGAGGGCAGGAGGCGCGAGTTCACCTCCCACGGCTGGGCCGCCGCCGACGTCCCCGACCCGCAGGACCCGGCGACGCGGGACCGCTCGTGCCTCGACTGGACCGAGCCAGCCCGCGCCCCGCACGCCGGCCTGCTCGCCTGGCACCGCGAGCTGATCGCCCTGCGCCGCGCCCAGCCGGACCTGTCCGATCCCGACCTCGCGGCGCTGCGGGTCGCGTACGACGAGGAGGCGCGCTGGATCGCGTACCGCAGGGGGGACTTGAGGATCGCGGTGAACCTCGCCGCGGAGCCCGCGCGGATCGCGCTGGGCGCGGGGAGGGTGGTCGCGTCGTGGCAGCGGGTGGCGGCACCGGACGAGGACGGGACGCTGTGCCTGCCGCCGGAGTCGTGCGCGATCCTGTCGGACGTCTGAACGCGTCCGATCGCCCCCGCCCGGAAAGTCCCTTGCCCTGGAGTGCGCTCCAGCACGTAGGTTCGCCGCCATGGAGCAACGAAACCTCGGCCGGACCGGTCTGCGCGTCAGCGAACTCTGCCTGGGCACCATGGTCTTCGGCGACGACGAGCAGGGCCACGCCGTCCTCGACGCCTTCGCCGAAGCGGGCGGAACGTTCATCGACACGGCCGACATGTACGGCAACGGCGTCTCGGAGGAGATCCTGGGGCGCTGGCTGAAGGGCCGCGACCGCGACCGGTTCGTCATCGCCACCAAAGTGTTCGCGACGACGGGCGACGGGCCCAACGACGGCGGACTGAGCCGCAAGCACGTCGTCTCGGCCGTGGAGGCGAGCCTGCGACGGCTCGGCACGGACTACGTCGACCTGTACCAGACCCACGTCTGGGACGCGACGACCCCGATCGAGGAGACCCTGGCCACCCTCGACACGCTGGTGCGGGCGGGGAAGGTGCGCTACGTCGGCGCGAGCAACATCGCGCCCGGACAGCTCCAGCGGGCGCTCGACGTGGCGCGCGGGCAGGGCTGGGAGCCGTACGTCAGCCTCCAGCCGCTCTACAACCTCCTCTACCGCGAGGTGGAGTGGGAGCTCGGGCCGATCTGCGCGGCGGAGGGCGTCGGCATCATCCCGTGGAGCCCGCTGCAGGGCGGCTGGCTCACGGGCAAGTACCGGCGCGGCATGTCGGCCGCCCCCGCGGGTTCGCGCGAGGAGCGCTACCAGCGGGAGCTGGGGCGCGAGGCGTGGCGGGAGCGGGACAACGAGGAGACGTGGCGCGTGGTGGACGCGCTGCTGGAGGTCGCGGAGGAGACCGGGCGCACGCCCTCCCAGGTCGCGCTGCGGTGGCTGCTGGGCCGGGAGGCGGTGACGGCGCCGATCGTGGGGGTGCGGACGGTGGAGCAGCTGGCGGAGAACCTGGGGGCGGTGGGGTGGACGCTCTCGCCCGAGCAGGTGTCCCGCCTGGACGCGGCGAGCGACCGGCCGAGGCCGTACCCGTACGACATCCTGCACCGCTTCCGGAACCGGGTCCGCGAGGAGTCCTGAGACGGGGCGTTCAGAGACCGCGGTTCCCCGCGCCCCTGAGAAGGGGCGCGGGGAACCGCGCGGTCTTCTGGCGCCCCCGGGCAACGGGGCCCGCCCCGCCGCCCCCGGAAGCCGCCCCGCCTACTCCACGACCGCCAGCCCCCGGTCGGTCCCGTTCAGCCGCCGCCCGCCCTCCTCCGTAACCGCCACGATGTCCTCGATCCGCACTCCGAACCGCCCCGGCAGGTACACCCCGGGCTCCACCGAGAAGCACATCCCGGGCACCAGCTCCCGCTCCTCCCCCTCGATCATGTACGGCGGCTCGTGCGTCGTGACGCCGATCCCGTGCCCGGTCCGGTGGATGAACCGCTCCCCGTAACCGAACTCCGTGATCACGGCCCGCGCCGCCCGGTCGACGTCCTGGCAGGCCGCCCCCGGCCGCACCGCGGCGACCCCCGCGGCCTGCGCCTCGCGCACCACGTCGTGGACGCGCCGCTCCTCCGCCGTGGGCTCGCCGACGTGCACGGTCCGCGACGTGTCGGAGCCGTACCCCGCGAGCAGCCCGCCGAAGTCGAGGACGACCATGTCGCCGTGCTCGATGACTCGCTCGCCCGCCTCGTGGTGCGGATTCGCCCCGTTGGGCCCGGACCCGACGACGGTGAAGTCGACCTGCGAGTGCCCGAAGTGCCGCAGCAGGTCGGCCAGGTCGGCGGCCACCTCCAGCTCGCGCCGCCCGGCGAAGCGGACCTTCAGGATCTCCTCGTACGTGGCGTCGGCCGCCGCCCCCGCCGCCGCGAGCCGCGCCAGTTCGTGCTCGTCCTTGACCGCGCGCAGCATCGGCAGCGCCTCGGTGAGGGAGACGTACGAGGTGTCGGGCAGGGCCTGCTGGAGCCCCAGCAGGTGCATCGCCCAGGCGTTGTCGCTGACCCCGAACCGCCCGCCGCCGTCGAGCAGCGGCGCGGCCACCCCGTACGGATCGACCCCGTCCTTCCAGTCGCGCAGCGTCAGCGCGCCCGCGCCGACCGCCCGCTCGGCGTCCGGCGCCTCCAGGGTCGGCACGACGAGCACGGGGTCCTGCCCTGCGGCGAGCACCAGCACGGTCAGCCGCTCGGTGATCGCGGTGGGCTGGTACCCGGTGAGGTACACCAGGTCGGGTCCGGGAGCGACGAGCACCCCGGCGAGCCCCGCCCCGGTCGCGGACTCGACGGCGCGGGCCATCCGGGCCCGGTAGTCGTCGACGGTGAACGGCTCGGGTGCGAACGGCTGCGTGCTGCTGGACATGTCAGGGCCTCCTAGTCGCCGCGACCATCCTGCCCGCGCGCTCCGCCCCTCGCCATCGCGAAAGGCCCGGCCGCCCCTTTCTCCCGCTACCCCTTCCCCCCCTGCTCCGCCACCAGCCGTTCCAGCAGCTCCTGGAACTCCTCGCCGATCACGATCCGCAGCCCGTCCCCCTCGTCGTCCCGGTCGCTGAGCTGCGTCATCGTCCCGCCGCGCCACCAGTAGACGTACGGGCTGATGGCGCCGGGCGTGTCCGCGAAACCGGCCGCCGCGAAGCCCGCCATGGCGTTCAGCGCGGAGAGCATGCCGGTGTCGTGGATGGCGTGGAAGACCAGCTGGTGCCGGAACGGCATCGCCACCAGCGCCCCGTCGGCCGGCAGCACCGCGCCGGTCACCTGCGGCACGACCAGGTCGAGCGCGAGGACCCGGCTCGCGGTGTAGAAGGACTCGCCGGCCAGCACCTCGAAGCGCGAGCCGTCGTCGTCCTCGACGGTCTCGTGCATCTCGACGGGCAGCCCGCGCAGGTTGTACAGCGCCTGTTCGCGCAGCGCCTGGAACTCCCCCAGCGGCTCCAGCGCCTCGTCGGTGAGCATCATGACGCTCTCCGGCAGGTCGAGCGCCAGGATCTCGTAGAGGCCGGGGGCGACGGACCGCGCGTACCCGAAGCTCTGCGGGTCGAGCCCTTCGGCGCCGACGACGCGCGGGTAGAGCTGGGCCCTGATCTGTTCGGGCGCCATCGTGTCGAGCGCGGAGGGGGCGTCCATGGTGCGCAGCACCATCCCGACGTGACGGCGGATCAGCGCGGGCCAGCCGCGCGGGCCGCGCTCGTCGTTGTGGCAGACGGCGGCGAGGTTGCCGAGGCCGAACTGGCGGCCGCCGCTGTCGGTGACCACGTCCGCGTAGACGTCGACCTCCAGGCCCTGCTCGGCGAAGGCCGCCCGCACCTCTCCTCTGAACCGTGTGCCCTCGTCGGCCGAGAAGAAGCTGAACTCGGCATCCCTGGGCGCGTCTTTGGCGTCACGCTTCGGTCCTCGCCGGAATATCCGCACTTCAGTGGCCTCTCGTTTCGGTACGCCGTCACGGCCGGACACGGGCCCCGCAGCTTTGAGCGTACCGAGATCGGCGTCAGCCGACAGGCCCCGGGTCGATCACCAGGTCCGCGCGGTGGCGGCCCCGCGCCACGAGCCGGGCGTTCGCCTCGTCGGAGGTCTCGACCCAGCGTTCGGCACGGGAGCGCTCCTTGCCGAAGCGCACGTGCCGCTCGACCAGTCGGCGCACCCGCAGGGCCGGGTCCGGATCCAGGAACCACACCTCGTCCAGGAGGCCGCGCACGGGGGCCCACGGGCCGTCGTCGAGCAGCAGGTAGTTCCCCTCGGTCACCACCAGCGGCACGTCGGCCCCGACCGGCAGGCTCCCGGCGATCGGCTCCTCCAGGGCGCGGTCGAAGGCGGGGGCGTACACCGTCCGCCCCTCCTCGGGAGCACGGAGGCGGCGCAGCAGGGCCACGTATCCGGGCGCGTCGAACGTGTCGGGCGCGCCCTTGCGGTGGGCGCGGCCCAGGCGCTCCAGCTCGGCCCGCGCCAGGTGGAAGCCGTCCATGGGCACGACGGCGGCGAGGCCGTCGAGCCTTTCGACCAGGGCGTCGGCGAGCGTGCTCTTCCCGGCGCCCGGGGGGCCGGTGATCCCGAGGACCGTGCGCGCGGAACGCCCCACGAGCCCCCGGGCCCGCAGAACGAGGTCGTCGAGCTCCATGCGGGCATGGTGCCACGGGCGGGGCGCGCCGCGTGCGCCCCGCCCCTGCGCCGTTCCTCCGCTACGCCCCGCCCTCCAGGTACGCGAGCACCGCCAGCACCCTGCGGTGCACGGACCCGTCGTCCGGCGGCAGCCCGAGCTTCATGAAGATCGACCCGATGTGCTTGCTCACCGCCCGCTCGGTCACCACCATCTCCCCCGCGATGGTCCCGTTCGCCTTCCCCTGCGCCATCAGCTCCAGCACCTCGCGCTCCCGGGCCGTCAGGCTCTGCAGCGGCCGCGCCGCCGCCTTCCGCGTCAGGAGCTGCGTCACCACCTCCGGGTCCAGCGCGGTGCCGCCGCCCGCGACCCGCTCCAGCGCCTGGAGGAACTGGTCGACCCGCCCGACCCGGTCCTTCAGCAGGTAGCCGATGCCCTGCGCGCCCTGCCCCAGCAGCTCCGCCGCGTACGTCTCCTCGACGTACTGCGACAGGACCAGGATCGGCAGCTCGGGCATCTCCTTGCGCGCCGCGAGCGCCGCCCGCAGCCCCTCGTCGCGGAACGTCGGCGGCAGCCGCACGTCGAGGACGGCCGCGTCCGGCCGGTGTTCGAGCAGCGCGGGCAGGATCTCCGGCCCCGTCGCCGCGACCGCCACCACCTCGTGCCCCGTACTGCTGAGCAGCAGTACGAGTCCCTCCCTCAGCAGTGCGTTGTCCTCGGCGATCACGATCCGCACGGAAGCTCCACTTCGATCTCGGTCGGCCCCCCGACCGGGCTGCTGATCCGGGTGGTGCCGTCCAGCGCGGCGACCCGCCGCCTGATCCCCACCAGCCCGCTGCCGGCGCCATCGTCGGCACCGCCGTGACCATCGTCCCCGATGGTGACGTACAGCGTGCCCCCGGCCCTGGCGAGCAGTACTGTCGCGGCCTTGGCCCCGCTGTGCTTGCTGATGTTGGTCAGGGCCTCGGCGAGCACGAAGTAGGCGGCGGCCTCGATCGCGGCGGGCATGCGCCGCTCCTCGTCGAGGCCCGTGAGGTCCACGTCCACCGGCACCGACACGTCGGCGGCCAGCGCCCGCACGGCGCCCGTCAGGCCCCGGTCGGTCAGGACCGGCGGATGGATGCCGCGCACGACGTGGCGCAGCTCGGCCAGGGCCTGTTCGGCGCCGTCCTGGGCCTCGTCCAGGCGGAGCTTCGCGGCGGCCGGGTCGTGGTCGAGCAGCTGCTTGGCCAGGCCGATGCGGAGCGAGAGCGCGACGATCCGGGCCTGCGCGCCGTCGTGCAGGTCGCGCTCGATGCGGCGCAGCTCGGCGCCGTGCGCCTCGACCGCGCCCGCCCGGCTCTCGGTCAGTTCCGCGATCCGCTCGTCGAGCACGGCGGACTTGGCGGGCTTGAGGAGCTGGAGGGTCCAGGTCGCGGAGAGCCTGGCGAGGTAGGGGTGCCAGCGCAGCAGGAGGCCGCCGCGCTCGGGGACCGGCATGCCGTACTCGTCGTGCTGCCGCCGGTCGTACCGGGAGACGACCGGCAGCGCGACGGAGTCGACGAGCAGTCCGAGCGGCCACAGGACCATCGTCAGGTAGCCGAACGCCTGGGTGACCAGCGTGTGCACCACGAGCCAGCGGCAGGCCCGCCAGGTCCCGGGGTCGCGGAAGGTGTCGCGGACCCGCTCGCCGAGGGTGCCGTTCGCGGGCAGCATCCGCTGCGGCGGGCAGGGCACGCCGAGGTACTCGGCGGCCCGCCGCCGTTCGAACTCCGCTCCCCTGCGCAGCACCTTGACCGCCTCGGGCCAGGTGGGCAGCCCGATCACCACGAGCGCGAACAGCAGCGACGCCCCGACCAGGACGATGCTCACGTAGCAGATCCACCCGATGAGCACGCCGAGCAGCAGGAAGCCGGAGGCGTGCCAGGAGCGCCCGAGCGCGGTGGACAGGGGTGTGGTGCGCATGATCGACCACGGTACGGGGCCGGTCGCCCGGCCCGACAGGCAGCGCACCCCACCGGCGGGGGTGCAGCTGGCTCCACCCCCGCTCGGGGAGCGTGCGCCCTCGCTGTGCATGATCTGTGGTGACTACCGTTTTCCGCAGGTCAGGCGTCGTCACGGGACGCCGTGCGGCAGACGGTCAGAAGGAGAGCGGCGGAGATGGTCACAGCGGTACGGACGGCGGCGCTGTCCCTGGAGGCGGTGACCCGACGCCACAAGGGCCGGGGGACGGCCACGCTCGCGGACGTGAGCTGCGTCTTCCCGGTCGGCAGCTTCACCGCCGTGGTCGGCCCGTCGGGCTCGGGCAAGAGCACGTTCCTCCAGTGCGCGGCGGGCCTCGACCGCCCGACGTCGGGCACGGTGCGCATGGGCGACACCGACCTCGGCAGGCTCTCCGAGGCGCAGCTGACCCGGCTGCGCAGGGACCGGGTCGGCTTCGTCTTCCAGTCGCACGCGCTGAACCTCGTGCCGTCGCTGGACGTCGTGGAGAACGTCGTGCTGCCGCTGGTCCTCGCGGGCGCCGACCCGGCGTCCCGCGAGCTGCTCGCGCACGGGCGGCGGCTGCTCGCCCGGGTCGGCCTGGAGAACCGCGCGTCGGCGCGCGCCTCGCAGCTCTCGGGCGGCGAGCAGCAGCGCGTCGCGGTGGCGCGGGCGCTGGTGACCGAACCGGACGTGATCTTCGCGGACGAGCCGACCGCGTCGCTCGACCCGGACTCGGCGCGGCTGGTGCTGGGGCTGCTGCGGGACGCGGTGCACGTCGACGGCCGTACGGTCGTCATGGTGACCCACGACCCGGAGGCCGCGCGCTGGGCCGACGCCGTGCTGACGATGGACGGCGGTCGGCTGCGATGAGTCCGCTGAGCCCGCCGGCCGGTGCAGGACCGCGCGGCGCGAAGCCGCCGGAACCCAGGGCGCGCGTCCGTTTCGCGCCCCGCCCCGAGGACGACCCCAAGGCCGCGCGGTCGGGCATGCGCCGGGCCTCCGCGTTCCTCGCGCGGCGCTCGCTGACGGCCCACCGGCGCGCCTGGAGCGCGGTGTTCGTCGCGGCGGCGGCCGCGGTGGCGCTGCTGGGCGCGTTCGCGCTGCTGGTGGGCGCGCTGCTGCTGTCGAAGCCGCCGGTGGAGCGGTACGCGGCCGCGGACGCCGTGATCGCGGCCGACCAGGAGGTCAGCTACACCACGAAGCCCTGGGGCAGCGAGCCGCGGACCGCGACCGCCGACCTCCCCGAGCGCGCCCGCCTGGACCGCTCGCTGCTCGCGAAGGTCGCGGCGGCGGACGGGGTCGCCAGGGCCATCGCCGACGACACGGCGCCCGTCACGCTCGACGCGGGCGCCCCGGCGACGGCACGCTCCTGGCCCGCCGCCGAGCTGACCGCGTACGAGCTGACGCGGGGCCGTGCGCCGCGCGCGGCGGACGAGGTGGTCGTGGCGGACACCGGGCTGCCAAGGGCGCCGCGCGTGGGCACGGTGGTCCGCGTCCAGGCGGACGGCGCGCCGCGCCCGTACCGGGTCGTGGGCCTGGCCCGCAGCGAGCACTCCAGCGCGCCCACGGCGTTCGTGACGGAGGCCGAGCTGGCGACGTTCACGAAGCATCCGGGCACGGTCGACGCGATCGGCGTCATCGCGGAGGAGGGCGTGTCCACCGGCCGCCTGGCCGAGTCCCTCGCCGCCGCACTCCCCTCGGACGAGACACCGGACAAGACACCGGGCAAGGCACCGGGCAAGACTTCGGACGGGGCTTCGGACAGGGCTTCGGCCGCGCCCGAGGTCCTGACCGGCGGGGACCGGGGCCTGGCCGAGTGGCTGGGGGCGCGCGGCCTGCGCGCCGAGACGCTGGAGCTGATCGCCGCGATCACCGGCAGCGTGGTGATCGTGGCCCTGCTGGTCATCGGGACGACCATCGCCCAGGCCGTCCACCAGCGCGGCCCCGAGACGGCCCTGCTGCGCGCGGTCGGCGCGACGCCGCGGCAGCTGCGCTCGGCGGTGGGCCGTGAAGTGGTACGGGTGGTGGGCGCCGCGTCGGTCGTGGGCGCGGTGTGCGCGGTGCCGTTGGGCTTCTACTGCCGCTCGCTCCTGGACTCGGTCACGCTGCCCTTCCCCACGCCGTGGTGGCTGCTGCTCGCCGCGCCTGCGGCGGCGGTGCTGCTGGTGGCGGGTGCGTCCCGGCCGATCGCCCTGCTCTCGGCCCGGGGCATCACCAAGCTCCGCCCGGCGGACGCGCTGGGCGCCGCGGTCTCGGCGGAGTCCGCGAAGCCCGCGCGGGGCCGTACGGTCGCCGGGCTGCTGCTGGCCGTCTCCGGGCTCAGCTCGGCGGGGATCGCCGCGTCCCAGACCGGCCAGGCCGCGGCCGCCGCGGCCTCGGGCTCGGTGGCCTCGCTGGTGGCGTCGGTGGCGCTGCTGAGCCCGTGGATCGCGCGCGTCGCGATCCTGCTGCTGGGCACGCCGCTGCGGCGCATCGGCGGCTCGGCGGGCTTCCTCGCGGCGAAGTCCCTTTCGGCGCACAGCAGGCGGCTGGGCGCCGCGATCACCCCGATCGCGCTGGTCACGGCGTTCATCTGCGTACAGCTGGCGGCCGGGGCGACGATGGAGAGGACCGCGACCGGGCAGGCCGGTGCGGCGGTGCGCGCGGACCTGGTGGTGACGGCGCCGCCGGCGGGCCTCCCGCTGGAGGCGGCTGACGCGGTCCGCCGGGCCCCGGGCGTGACGGCGGCGACGGGCGTCCTGCACAGCTCGGTGGTCCTCGCGCACAAGGAGGCCGGCGACCCGAAACTGACGCGCCTGCCCGTGCTGGGCGTATCGGCCGACCAGTTGACCGGCACCCTGGACCCGTCGGTGAGCGCGGGCGACCTGAAGCGCCTGACCGGCGACGGCACGGTCGCGATCGGCAGCGAGCGGGCGGACGACCTCGACGTTTCGGTGGGCGACACCGTGAAGCTGCGCTTCGGCGACGGGGCGGACGTACGGCTCGACGTGGTGGCGGTCTACGGACGGGGCGTGGGCCTGGGCGAGTTCCTCTTCCCGAGGGAAGCGCTGGCGAAGCACGTCACGGCACCGCGCGACGCGACGATCCTGGTGGCGGGCTCCACCGGGGAGGCGGTGCGGGAGGCGGTGGCGCCGTACGCGGGGGCGACCGTCCGCGCACCGGACGGGGACGCCGTACGGGCGGGCGGGCCGCGTGCGGAACAGGACGCGCTGATCGTGATCGGCGTCGGGGTGATCGGCGGCTTCACGCTGCTGGCGGTGGTCAGCACGCTGTCCCTGATCTCGGTGGGCCGCCGCCCGGAGTTCCGCCTGCTGACGATGGTCGGCGCGGGCCGCCGCCAGCTGCGGCGGATGCTGTTGCTGGAGACGGGGCTGGTGGCGGGCGTGGGCCTGGTGCTGGGCACGGTGGTGGCGGCGGTGCCGCTGGCGGCGCTCGGGGTGTCGCTGGGGACGGTGCCGTACGTCGAACCGGAGCGGTACGCGGCACTGGCGGGGGCGGTGCTTCTGGCGGCGGCCCTGGGAACGCTGGGTCCCCGGGGACGGGGCCGCTGAGGCGGGGCGCACTGAGGCGGGGCGTGTTGAGGCGGGGAGCGCTGCCCCGCCCCCCTGTCCGGCTGTCCGGCCACCCGGCTACCCGAGCGCCCGCCCCGCCCCCCGCAACGCCAGAAGCACCGGCCGAATCAGCGGATGCCCCTCAGCCCCCCGCCGCACCGCAGCGAACACCCGCCGGGTGGGCGCGCTCCCCCTGACGGGCCGCACGACGACTCCCGTGCCCGGCCCGACGCCCCCCGCCGCACCCCCCTCGCCGCCGGGCGCGCCCCCCACCCCGCTCAACGCGGACCGGGGTACGAGTGCCACCCCCGCCCCCGCCCCCGCCAGCGCGACGACGGCGCGGAAATCGTCGGACGAGTGTTCGAGCCTCGGTGCGAACCCCGCGTACTCGCACGCGAGGACGACCACGTCGTGGCACGGATTACCGGGATAGGGCCCGATCCACACGTCCTCCGCGAGCTCCCCGACCTCCACCTCCGCGCCGGAGGCGAGCCGGTGCCCCACGGGCAGCACCGCGTCGAACGGCTCCGAGTACAGCGGCACCCGCGTCAGACGGAGGTCGTCCTCCCGGGGCGCGCCCCGGTACTCGACCGCGACGGCCACGTCGACCTGCCGGTCGAGGACCATCGGCACGCTCGCGTCGCCCTCCGCGTCCTGCACCCGCACCCTGATCCCCGGGTCCGAAGCCGCCAGCTCCGCGATCGCCGGCGCGATCACCAGACCGATCCCCGTCGCGAACCCGGCGACGGTCACGACCCCGGCGACCCCGTCGCCGTACGCCGCGAGCTCCGCCTCGGCCCGCTCCAGCTGCGCGAGCACCTCGTTGGCGTGGGTCAGCAGGATCTCCCCCGCCGCGGTCAGCCGCGCACCCCGCGCACCCCGCTCCACGAGCCGGTGCCCGGTCTCCTGCTCCAGCGCCGCGAGCTGCTGCGACACCGCGGACGGCGTCAGATACAGCGCGGCGGCCGCCGCAGTCACCGTGCGGTGGTCCGCCACCGCCCGCAGAATGCGCAGCCGCCGTGCATCGATCATGCGCCCATTCTCCCAGGGCGCACGACCACCTCGTCCTTCCGTCCCTACTGCTCCTGCTCCAGCACGCCCCGCGCGTCGATGAACGCGTCCACCGCACGGTTCACGTCCGCCTCGGAGTGCGCCGCCGACAGCTGCACCCGGATCCGCGCCTGCCCCTGCGGCACCACGGGGTACGAGAAGCCGATCACGTACACGCCGCGTTCGAGCAGCAGCTCCGCCATGCGCCCGGCCTTCGCCGCGTCCCCGATCATCACGGGGGCGATCGCGTGGTCACCGGCCAGGACGTCGAACCCGGCCTCGGTCATCCGCGAGCGGAACAGCGCGGTGTTGGCGTTCAGCCGGTCCCGCAGGTCGCCCGCCGACTCCAGCAGGTCGAGCACCTTCAGCGACGCCGCGGCGATCACCGGCGCGAGCGTGTTCGAGAAGAGGTACGGGCGCGAGCGCTGCCGCAGCAGTGCCACGATCTCGGCGCGCGCCGCGACGTAACCGCCGGACGCCCCGCCCAGCGCCTTGCCGAGCGTGCCGGTGATGATGTCGATCCGGTCCATGACCCCGTGCAGCTCGGGCGTGCCGCGGCCGCCGGGGCCGACGAAGCCCACGGCGTGCGAGTCGTCGACCATCACCATCGCGTCGTACCGCTCAGCGAGGTCGCAGATCTCGGCGAGCGGCGCGACGTACCCGTCCATGGAGAACACGCCGTCGGTGACGATCAGCTTCCGCCGCGCCCCGCCCTCGGCCGCCTCCTTGAGCTTCGCCTCCAGGTCGGCCATGTCCCGGTTGGCGTACCGGAAGCGCCTGGCCTTGGAGAGCCGGATGCCGTCGATGATCGAGGCGTGGTTCAGCGCGTCGGAGATCACCGCGTCCTCCGCGCCCAGCAGCGTCTCGAAGACACCGCCGTTCGCGTCGAAGCACGACGAGTAGAGGATCGTGTCCTCCTGGCCGAGGAAGGACGACAGCCGCCCCTCCAGCTCCTTGTGCACCTCCTGCGTGCCGCAGATGAAGCGCACGGACGCCATGCCGTAGCCCCAGCGGTCCAGCGCCTCGTGCGCGGCGGCGACGACCTCGGGGTGGTCGGCCAGGCCGAGGTAGTTGTTCGCACAGAAGTTCAGCACCTCGCCGGGCTGCCCGCCCGCGGTGACCGCGACGGTCGCGGACTGCGGGGTGCCGATCACCCGCTCGGGCTTGTGCAGCCCGGCGGCGCGGATCTCGTCGAGGGTGGCGCGGATGTCGTCGCGTACGGAGTCGAACATCTGAGGAGGTCTCCTAGGAACTCAAGTACTCGGAAGGGAACTCAGGTACTCGGAAAGAGGGCGTCGGCGGTACGGGAGCGCTCACGCGGTCCAGTCGAGGATGACCTTGCCGCCGAGCCCGCTGGCCGCGTCGTCGAACGCGGCCTGGAAGTCCTGGTACGGGTAGCGCCCGGTGATGACCGGCGCGAGGTCGAGGCCGCCTTCGAGCAGGACGGACATGGCGTACCAGGTCTCGAACATCTCGCGCCCGTAGATGCCCTTGACGGTGATCATCGAGGTGACGATCCGCGCCCAGTCCACGGCGAACTCCTCGGCCGGCAGCCCGAGCATCGCGATCTTTCCGCCGTGCGTCATGTTCGCGATCATCTCGCGCATCGCCTCGGGACGGCCCGACATCTCCAGGCCCACGTCGAAGCCCTCGCGCAGGCCGAGCGTCTTCTGCCCGTCCGCGATGGTCCGCTCCCCGACGTTCAGCGCCAGGCTCACGCCGACCTTCCTGGCCAGGTCGAGGCGGGCCTCGCTGACGTCCGTGATCACGACGTGCCGCGCGCCCGCGTGCTTGGCGACGGCCGCGGCCATGATGCCGATCGGGCCGGCGCCGGTGATCAGCACGTCCTCGCCGACCAGCGGGAAGGAGAGCGCGGTGTGCACGGCGTTGCCGAACGGGTCGAAGATCGCGGCGACGTCCAGGTCGACCGGGACCCGGTGCACCCACACGTTGGACGCGGGCAGGGCGACGTACTCGGCGAACGCGCCGTCCCGCCCCACGCCGAGCCCGATGGTCGAGCGGCACAGGTGGCGGCGCCCGGCCAGACAGTTGCGGCACTTCCCGCAGACGAGGTGCCCCTCGCCGCTCACCAGGTCGCCGACCGCGATGTCGACGACGTCGGCGCCGATCTCCGCGACCTCGCCGACGAACTCGTGCCCCAGCACCAGCGGCGTCTCGACGGCGCCCTGCGCCCAGCCGTCCCAGTTGCGGATGTGCAGGTCGGTACCGCAGATCCCGGTACGGAGGACCTTGATCAGCACGTCACCCGCGCCGATCTCGGGCTCCGGCACGTCGACGAGCCACAGTCCGGGCTCGGCCTTCTGCTTCACGAGGGCCTTCACAGCTGCGGCTCCTGGGTGGTGAGAGGGGGTGGAGGGGCAGTGGGGGCGTACGGCACCCACCGGAGCGCCCCGGGGCAGCGGAGAGCAACGGGCAGACAGTGCGAAAAGCACCGAACACCCGCGAAACACTCACTCCGCCGGGAACACCAGTAATCTGCCGCACCAGCCGTCACAAATCCATCGAGCTCTGCTTAAGCCCGCCCTCAGCTTCCCTTCACACCGTCAGAGCGGCAGCGCGCAGACCGCCACCGGAGCCGGGAAGGCGGGCCCCGTCGAACGCAGCCGGCCGTCCGCGCGCCCGACCGCGAAGACCGACACGGTTCCCGACCGCTGGTTGGCCGCGAACAGCAGGCGCCCGCTGGGCGAGAAGGCGATGTGCCGGGGGAAGTCGCCGCCGACGGGCACGGTCTCCAGGAGCCTCAGCCGCCCTCCGCCGCCCTCGACGGCGTACCTGCTGAGGCTGTTGTGCCCGCGGTTGGCCAGACAGGCGAAGCCACCCCCACGGGTGACCAGCAGCTGAGCCGGATAGCTCACCCCGCTCCCGGTGCCCGTCGACTGCGGCGCGCCCGGCGTGAGGCGCCCGCTGCACGGCTCGTAGCCGCAGACGACCACGGTGTTGTCGACCTCGTTGGCGAGGTACGCGTGGCGCCCCGACGGATGGAAGGTCAGCGCCCTGGGCCCGGCGCCGGGCCGCGTCCGCGCGTACGAGACCAGCTCCAGCTTGCCCTTCTCCTGGTCGAGCCGGTACGTGTAGACGGTGTCGTTCCCCAGGTCGACGGCGAGCACGTGGCCCCCGTCGGGGCTGGTGACGATCTGGTGGGCGTGCGGCCCGCTCTGCCCCGGGCCCGGTGCGGGGCTGCCGTGCTCGACGAGGTCGGCGAGCGGCCCGAGGGCGCCCGACGGCCCGATGGGGTGCACGGCGACGCTGCCGGACCGGTAGTTGGCGCTCAGCAGCCAACGCCCACCGGGGTGTACGGAGAGGTGGCAGGGCCCCGCGCCCCCGCTGCTCCGCTCCCCGAGCACCCGGTGGCCGGCGCCGCCGCGCCCGAGCCGTACGGCGGTCACGGCACCCGCCGTGCGCTCGTTGACCGCGTAGAGCGTGCGCCGGTCGGGATGGAGTGCCAGGTACGAGGGGTCCCCGACCCCCTCGATGGTCCCGCGCCCGGTGATCCGCCCGGTGACCTCGTCGTACGTGGCGAGCCCGATCCCGCCGCCGCCACCGTCCACCGAGGTGTACGTCCCCAGGAACAACGGCCGCTCCCGCCCCCGGGCGACCGCCCCGCTCCCGGAAACCGCCACCGCGGCCCCCGCGACCGCACCCACCACGAACCGTCGCCTGCCCATGCCGTCCATCACCATGGCCACACCCTGAACCCACGCGCCCCACGAGGCAATGGGGCAACGCAAAAAAGCCCCCGTGCCTGACGGCACGGGGGCTTTTCCATAAAATTTGTTCGGCGGCGTCCTACTCTCCCACAGGGTCCCCCCTGCAGTACCATCGGCGCTGAAAGGCTTAGCTTCCGGGTTCGGAATGTAACCGGGCGT